>NZ_JAMXBJ010000025.1 GCF_023913755.1 Pseudarthrobacter cellobiosi | reverse complement strand
AAACGCTACGTCTGCCGCGAAATTCATCCCATCCTCATCAAGATCCAACAACGCCACCAAACCCTTCAACAAGCCGCTTGACAACCATAGGAGCATCGATACCTTGGAAAAGGCGGACGCCACTACGGGCGAGGAGAAGTAGCCTCGGCTTGGAGTTTCGCCGAGGCAGCGTTCACGCGCTCTGCGCCGCGCCGCTCATCGATGACAATCGAAGCGCCCAGTGCCAAAACGATGACCAGTAGGCATACCGGGACCGAAACCCCGGCTGCCGCCAGGCCGATGGACCCGGCAAGGGCCACCATGATGCCGGCGGCGACGGCCAGCACCGTCCGGTCCCGGCCCATCATGATGCTGAACAGCCAGGTCAGGGTGAGCTTGAACAACGCCACCGGTACCGCGATGCTGGCCACAGCCACCGCCAGCCGGAAGCATGAAGTAGATCCACCACATACGGAAGGCCAGGGCCCTGCCACCGAAGCCAACCAGGGCCGCGTCTACGCTCCAGCCGTGGTTGGCGGCAATGGCACGAAGGGTTTCTATCGCGCCGATGGGGCATTCTCCCAGGGCGATGATGGCGAGGAGGCTGTAGCGCTCGGCGATGTGGTGGGCGTGCCAAGGTGTCTTCGCCTTCCGTTCGGCGACGTACGGCGTGGCCATTTCAAGCATGATGAGGGGCGCCGTCATAAGGAAGGTGGTGGCGACGTCGGCCTCGATGATCAACACCGCAATCCACCCCAGCTGCACCACAGCGAGGTACTTGGCGTAGCGCAGGCAGGTTTCACGGCGGGCTGGGTCCTGCCTGGACGCGCGCACCCACTGCGTCATGAGGGCCAGACGCATGAGCACTAGCCTCCAACGATCACCCGGTTGTCGACGTGGTCTCATTCGACGATGGAGTGAAACAGCGGCTCGATGCCCATCGCCAGGATCAGGATGCCGATAATCCGGACCATGGTGACCAGCCGGAACACCCAGTCGTCGGTGTCGTAGGCGCTGGCGAACTGGCTGCCAGCCCCACCGAAGGCAATGACGAAGGTCAGGTCGAAAAATAGTTCCAGCGGGTGGCGGCCCGGTGCTTCTCATGCGGATCCCCGCCGCCCATGCCGGCGAAGGCATGCCGGAGGGGATTGGAGGACATGCGTCAAAGATTACCGCCAGCGCCTGGCCGGCTCCAGACCGCTGTTGCCTTCCTTCCAGTTCGTCCTGGGCCGGAGGTTTTAGACCCGCCCCAGCGCGTCGATGTCCTCAAGGAACAGCTCGTGGACTTCCTGGCTCACGGTGGTCCGGGTATCGCCGATCGCGTCGAGGTAGTCCTCCGTGCACGGCCCCTTCCGGACCGCCTCGCGGACTGAAACGCTGCCTGCGGAAGCCGCGCCGCCGTCGTCGTACACTGCCTTTTCCAGCGCGCGCTGGGAGGCGCTGCGGGCGGCGTACTCAATGTCCGCAGGGGAGAAGCCCTCGGTCCGTTCCACCAGGAGCTCCACGTCCACATCGTCCACAACTGTGGCCGGGATGAAGCGCTGCCACATGGCTTCGCGGGCCTGGCGGTCCGGCAGGCCGATGGGGATGACGTAGTCGAACCGGCCGTGGCGCAGGAAGGCGGTGTCCAGCGCGCGGATGAAGTTGGTGGCGCAGACCAGCAGGCGGCCGGGCTGTTCGCGGAACGCCGGGATGATCTTCAGGAGCTCGTTGGTGACGCCCTGCAGGGGCGACGGCGGTTCACCCGAACGTTGGGAGGCGATTTCCTCCACCTCGTCGATGAACACCACGCAGTGCTCCAGCTCCGCGATCTCGAGGAACGTTTCGCGCAGGGCCCCGGCGAGGCCCTTGGGGTCGGAGGCCAGCCGGGACGGGAAAACCTCCACAAACGGCCACTCGAGCCGGGACGCGATGGCCTTCGCAAACGTGGTTTTGCCGGTCCCGGGAGGACCAAAGAGGACCACGGCGCGGGGCGGCACCACACCGTATTCATCCGCAAGGTCGGCCTCCGCGAGGGGCAGGACCAGCCGGCGCTCCAGGAGTTCCTTTTCCTTGCGCATGCCGGCCACGTTCTCCCACAGGTCGCGGGCGAGGATCCGGCCGCCCAGCTGGCCCAGTGCCCCCAGTTCCTGACGCTGGACGGGGATGGTCCGCTCGAAATAGCGCAGGTTCTTCTTGAGCGCGAAGCCGCGGCTGAGGAACGCCTCCACCCGGGTTTCCGCTTCCGGCATCAGCGCGGAGAGTTTGTTGAGCCCGTGCGGGGCCATGCGGTTTTCGACGGCGGCGAGCAGTGAGGTGCCGATCCCGCGCCCGCGGTATTCAGGCAGCGTGGCCAGGAAGACGATCCAGCCCTGGTCATGCGCGGCGCGTCCGACGGCGGCGCCCACCACCTGATCGCCCTGCACCGCCACCACCGCGTGGTCTTTCTCGCAGGATGCCAGCACCTCGGAGAGGGCATAGACGGGCTCCACATCAGTGGCCTTGAGCGACTCCCAGAGGTGCAGGATCCCGTCCAGGTCTGCTGAATGGAAATCCCTGATGCGCCAGTTGGTCATGCCGTGTCTCCCGGGTGGTTCGTCATTGAACGGGTCATTGAGCTTCGTCGTCGAACTGCAAAAGGCGCTGTGAGGCGCTCTGCTGAGCATAGGCGATCAGCCCTCGGCGAAGGGTTGCGGGAGCGTTGCATTACAAAAAGTACGACGGCGGCACCTGGGTTCCGTGTCCACAGAACCCAGGTGCCGCCGTCGTACTCTGCTGCCTGATCAGACCTTGATCGGAACGGGGTGGACCTCGTCGGCGGGGTGGCCCGCGCGCTCGTGGATACGCCGTACAGCTTCCTCTGAGGGGGCCTCGGACAGGCAGTAAACCAAACCTGACTCGGGATCTGCCCAGGCAGATTTGAAGTCAACGCTCTCGTCGCTTTGAATGGCGAGATCGGCGTCGTGGGCTGCTTGCAAAGCTTCCTGGGTGATTCCGACCATGTTGCGATGAACGTCCATGAATTCCGGCATGATACTGATGCTCCTTAACTGGGTTCGACGTTGAAACAGCAGGATGCGGCCGACGTTAGACCTGCGCCTGTCAGGCGTCAAGAGGACTGCGGAAGTGACGACGGCGGCGGCACCCGGGTTCCGTGGAAACAGAACCCAGGTGCCGCCGTCGGACGTCACGGCCAGCTGGCCGGCAGGGCGTTACTTCTTGAAGGACTCCGCGGGCGGGTTGGCGATGACGGGGGCGGTGCCGGTGAAGCCTTCGCGGGTTTCGGCGATCTCACGGATTCGTTGGCGGCAGGCGTACCAGCCGACGACCATGAGTGCGGAGGCGATGGCGGTGACGAGCATGGTGAGGGGTGAGTCGATGAAGACCATCACCAGGACGCTCGCGAGGAAGAGCAGTGAGAGGTAGCCGGTGTGCGGGGCACCGAACATCCGGAAGGAGGGGCGTTTGAGCCAGCCTTTGTTCGCCCAGCGTTGGAGCTGGATCTGGCAGAGCACAATGGTTGCCCAGGTCATAACGATGCCCACGGATGCCACGTTCAGCACGATTTCGAAGGCCTGTGCGGGTACGAGGTAGTTCAGCGGGACGCCGAGGAGGGACACTCCGGCGGTGATGGCGATGCCGCCGTAGGGGACGCCGGCTTTGTTCATGCGGCCCGCGAACTTGGGGGCGGAGCCGTTCACGGACATGGACCGGAGTATGCGGCCGGTGGAGTATAGGCCGGCGTTGAGGGAGGAGAGCGCGGCGGTGAGGACCACCAGGTTCATGATGACGTCCACGCCCTGGATGCCGATGGAGCCGAAGAATGTCACGAACGGGCTGACGCCCTTTTCGTAGGACGTATAGGGCAGCAGGAGGGCGAGCAGGATGACGGAGCCGACGTAGAAGACCGCGATCCGGAAGACTACGGAGTTGATGGCCTTGGGCATGATCTTTTCCGGGTTTTCGGTCTCGCCGGCGGCGGTGCCCACGAGTTCAATGGAGGCGTAGGCGAACAGGACGCCTTGCATCAGGATGATCATGGGGAGCAGGCCGTTGGGGAAGATACCGCCGTTGTCCGAGAGGAGGCTGAGGCCCACCTGCTGGCCGTCCACGGGGGTGCCGAAGATGACGAAGTAGGTGCCCACCACGAGGAAGACCACCAGTGCGGCGACCTTGATCAGGGCGAACCAGAATTCCATCTCGCCGAACACCTTTACGGAGACGAGGTTCAGGCAGAGCACCACTACCAGGGCGATGAGGGCCCAGGCCCACTGCGGTACTTCGGCCATCCAGGGGATGTAGTTGCCGAAGAAGTTCATGTAGAGTGCGGCGGCGGTGATGTCCACGATGGTGGTGGTGGCCCAGTTGATCCAGTAGAACCAGCCGGAGACGAACGCGGCTTTCTCGCCGAAGAATTCGCGGGCGTAGGAGACGAACGAGCCCGACGAGGGGCGGTGCAGGACCAGTTCGCCGAGGGCGCGCAGGATAAGGAACGCGAAGAAGCCGCAGACGGCGTAGGCGATGACGAGTGACGGGCCAGCGGCGTTGAGCCGGCCGCCGGCGCCGAGGAACAGGCCGGTGCCGATCGCGCCGCCGATGGCAATCATCTGGATCTGCCGCGGCTTGAGGTTCTTGTGGTAGCCCTTATCCTCCGCGTGCAGGGCCGATTCAGAGGCGTGCGCCTGGGGCGGCACCGTGTGGTCCGTGACGACCTGCTTTTGGGCAGTGTCCTGTTGGGGAGTTGTCATGCGGTGTCCTTTGGGGGTGGTTGGGCGGGCGGGTAGGGACTATTTGCTGAGATTCGCCAGGCGCTCAGGACTGAGGAGTTCCTGGAGCTGGGTGGCGGTGAGCAGGCCGTGTTCGAGCACGAGTTCGGCCACACCCTTGCCGGTGGCGAGAGCCTCCTGGGCGATGGCGGTGGCGGTGGCGTAGCCAAGGTGGGGATTAAGGGCTGTGACCAGGCCGATGGACTGTTCCACGGTGAGGCGGAGGTGTTCGGTGTTGGCGGTGATGCCCCGGACGCAGCGTGCGGTGAGGGTGCGGCAGGCTGCTTCGAGGTGGGAGATGCTCTTGTGGAGGCTGTGGACAATGATCGGTTCGAAAGCGTTGAGCTGGAGCTGCCCGGCTTCGGCGGCCATTGTGATGGTGACGTCGTTGCCGATGACCTCGTAGGCCACCTGGCTGACCACTTCGGGGATTACCGGGTTGATCTTGCCGGGCATGATGGAGGAGCCGGACTGGACGGCCGGCAAATTGATCTCGCCGAAGCCGGCGCGCGGGCCGGAGGAGAGCAGGCGGAGGTCGTTGCAGATCTTGGAGAGTTTCACGGCCACGCGCTTGAGCACGCCGGAGAGGTGCACGAAGGCGCCCACGTCCTGGG
This sequence comes from Pseudarthrobacter cellobiosi, assembly GCF_023913755.1. Taxonomy (GTDB): domain Bacteria; phylum Actinomycetota; class Actinomycetes; order Actinomycetales; family Micrococcaceae; genus Arthrobacter; species Arthrobacter cellobiosi. Next base: position 49,238 of record NZ_JAMXBJ010000025.1, on the reverse strand, counting down.
TGGCTTCGATGAGGTCGACGGCGGTGACCAGGGGGAGGCCGGTGACCTCGGCCAGGTGCCGGCAGGCTGCCTCGGCATAGCCGGCGGGGGCGTTCAGGCCAGTGCCGATGGCGGTGGCGCCGAGGTTGATTTCGTGGATGAGCAGCTCCGCCTCGGCCAGGCGCAGCCGGTCCTCGCCGATGGTGATGGCGTAGGTGCCGAACTCCTGGCCCAGCGTCATGGGGACGGCGTCCTGCAGCTGGGTGCGGCCCATCTTCACCACGGTGCGGAATTCCAGTGCTTTGGCGGCGAAGGCCTCTTCGAGTTCGGCCAGTGCGTCCAGCAGTTCCCGGCCGGCGAAGATGGTGCCCAGTTTCACGGCGGTGGGGTAGACGTCGTTGGTGGACTGGCTGAGGTTGACGTGGTCGTTGGGGTGCAGGCGGGCGTATTCGCCTTTGGGGTGGCCGAGGATTTCGAGGGCGCGGTTGGCGATGACCTCGTTCGCGTTCATATTCGACGACGTCCCGGCGCCGCCCTGGATCACGTCCACCACGAACTGGCCGCTGAGCTGGCCGTTCATCACGTCGCTGCATGCCCGTTCGATCGCCTGGCCGCGTTCGGCGTCCAGCAGTCCCAGTTCGCGGTTGGTACGGGCGGCGGCAAGCTTCACGGCGGCCAGTCCCCGGACCAGGTGCATGTTGGAGGACAGCGGCTGCCCGGTGATGGGGAAGTTTTCCACGGCGCGGAGCGTGTGGACACCCCAGTAGGCTGCGGCGGGGACGTCACGGTCGCCCAGCAGGTCATGCTCGGAGCGGGTTGCGGCCGAGGTGCCGGCCGCGTTGGTGCCGGCGGCTGACGTGGTGGCCTTGTTGGCAGTGGTCATGGGGGTCCTCACAGGGCTTCGTTGACGGGCGTGGACAGGAAATCGGTGGCCTGCAGCAGGCCGACCCGATGGCCGCCGCCCAGGACGGGCGCGGTGCCGATCCCTGCGAGCGGCGCGGTGTCCACGCCGAGCGCCTCCAGCATGCGGACGGTGACGGGCATCCTGGCGCGGTCGCCGCCGTCGGAGATCTTTACCGCGATGGCGCGGCCGTCCGGCAGGCCCACCAGCTGCACGCCTTCAAAGCCGTCCTTCGCCACTATGCCGGGGGACAGGCGCATCAGTTCGGTGACGTCCCGGCGCTCACCGGCCACCATGTCGGGGTGCTGCTGCATGGCCAGGCCGACGGCGGCTTCCGCGGTCAGTGGCGCGTGCCCGCCGCCGTCGGAGGTGCTGTTGGCGGTGTTGCCGGCGGCGCTGTTGCTGGCGGCGGCGATGCGCCCGAATGCGCGGGCCATGCCCCGGAGGGTCAGGGCGAAGAGCGGGGTGCCGCAGCCGTCCGTGCTGAGGGCCAGCGGCGCCTCGCCGGTCAGCTCGGTGACGGTGCTGGCGATCAGCTGCTGCAGCGGATGGGACGGGTCCAGGTAGCCCTTGACCGGCCAGCCGTTGATGACGCAGGTGGCGGCCATGGCGGCGTGCTTGCCGGAGCAGTTCTGCGTGAGCCGGGTGGCGTGCCCGCCGGAACGCAGCCATTCCTCGCGCTCGGTGGCGCCGTACGGGAGGTCGGTGCTGTTCTCCAGGTCGCTGGGGGCCAGGCCGTGGAGTTCAAGGATGCGCAGGGCCCCGTCGCGGTGCCTGGCGGCGCCGGAGTGGCTGGCCGCGGTCAGCGCCAGGAGGCCGGCCGGGAGGTCCAGGCCGGCACGGACCAGGGCCACGGCCTGCAGCGGCTTGAGCGAGGAGCGCGGGTAGAAGGGGGCCAGCGGATCGCCGGCCGCTGCCAGGGTGGAGCCGTCCGGCGCGGTGGCGATGACCGAGCCGTAGTGGATGCTCTCCACCAGGCGGTCGCGGGTGGCCACGGCCAGGGCGGCGTGCTGCGGGAGACCGCTGGATAACTGGCCGTCCATTGCGTCGAAGGGAGCCGGCAGGGCAGCGGGAATGGCAGGGGCTGGCATGGGGTCCTTGGGTGGCGGTTACTGGTTGAGGATGGAATCGAGCGCGACGCCCACGGCGTGCAGGTGCGCGGCCATGGCGGCGCTGGCTTCGTCCGCGGAGCCGGCCTCGATGGCGGCGAGGATCCGCTGGTGTTCCACGTCCGAGGCGTGCTGGCGGTCCGCCACCATGTTGAGCGTTTCGGACTGGTGCGCCAGGGCGCCCCGGATGTCCCCGACCACGCTGGCGAACACCCTGTTGCGGCTGGCGCGGGCGATGGCGGCGTGGAAGCTGGAGTCCAGGGAAACCCAAGATTCGGGGTCTGTTTCCGCGGTCATGGCGTCCACGATGTGCCGGAGCGTTTCCAGCTGTTCGTCGGTGCGGCGCTGGGCGGCGAGTCCGGCGGCGGGTACCTCGATGTGCGGCCGGGCTTCGGTGAGCTCCCGGGCCGAGTATTGCCCCAGCGTTAGGTCATTGGCCACCTTGTCGGCCACAACGAAGGTGCCCTTGCCGGTTTTGGTGACGGTGAGGCCCAGGGCGGTGCAGGAACGGAGGGCCTCGCGGATGACGGAGCGGCTGACCCCGTACTGATGGGCGAGGGTGGCTTCGGAGCTGAGCTTGCCGCCCACGGCCGCCCTGCCGGACTCGATGTCGGCGCGGATGGCGTTGAACACCGCTTCGGCAGCGCTGAGCCGGGCCAAGGGCTGGGCTCGGAGGGACAGCTCGCCGGGGGATTCCGCAGGCTGTCCTGCTATCCGGCTGTCTGACAGGTTCATATATAAAATATGGCACGGGTCACACGGGCTGTCAATCGGGCCCGGGACGGGGTTTCCCGGCGCAGGCTGACTCCAGGATCAGGGGCCGCGGGAGCGACGTCGCTGTCCAGCCTCTAGGGCGCATCCGGGGCTGGCGGATAAGCTGTGTGTGGGGAGGCCCGTCCGGCCGACCGGGTGCGCGGCGGCGAAGGCCGTCGACGTTTGTTGGGGGCTGAAATGGAACAGGCAGTCAAGGGAAACGATCATGCGGATTTCTACCAGGAGCTGGTCGAGGCGGCGCCGGATGCACTGCTAAGGGTCGGTGCGGACGGTTCTATTGTCTTCGTCAATAACCAGACGGAACAGCTCTTTGGTTACCGGCGGGACGAGTTGCTGGACAGGCATTACGGGATGCTCCTGCCCCAGCAGTTCGAAGGCCAGTTTGCCGGCACCAGTGATGATTTCGCGTCCGGGCAGCGGATACTCCGGATCGGGACCGGCCTGGGCCTGTTCGGCGTGCACCGCGACGGGACCGAGTTCCCCATCGAAATCAGCGCCGCCGCTCTCGGGGACGGTCCGGGCGCGGACATCGTCGCCTCCGTCCGGGACGTGAGCGAACGCCGCCGCACCGACAGCGAGCTGCGGGATGCCCTTTCGCTGCTCGGCGCCACCCTGGAATCCACCGCCGACGGCATCCTGGTGGTGACTGCCGACGGGAGGATTGCCGGTTCCAATGAACGGTTCGCCGCGTTGTGGGGCATCCCGGCGGATCTGCTGGATTCCCATGACGACGGCAAACTGATCGGTTTCGTCCTGGACCAGCTCTCCGATCCGGGCAGCTTCATGCGCAAGGTCCAAGAGCTGTATGCCGAACCGGGAGCGGAGAGCCTGGATGTGCTGGAATTCCGTGATGGCCGGACGTTTGAGCGCTACTCCCGGCCCCAACGGGTGGGGGATGACATTGTCGGCCGGGTCTGGAGCTTCCGTGATATCACGGCCCGCCGGCGTGCACAGGACCGGGCCCGTGAAGCCATCGCAGAGCTGGAGGGTCTCGGCGCGATCGTTAGTTCCTCTGTCGACGCGATCATCGGCATCACCCCGGAGGGTGTGATCACCAGCTGGAATCAGGGCGCCGAACGGCTGTACGGGTATGGTGCGGACGAGGTGGCAGGCCGGGACGTCCAGTTCCTGATTCCGGATCATCTCCGCCTGAGCGAGGAGGCGTTGCTCGCTGATGTCCGGGAGCGCGGTGTAGCGCGGAGTTTCGAGGCGGAGCGCGTGCGCAAAGACGGGACGACGGTCCCCGTTTCCGTGACTATTTCACCCATCCGGGCCGAAGGCGGGGGCGTGCGCGGGATGGCGCAGATTGTCCGCGACGTCACCGGACAGCGGCTCGCAGCGGCAGAGCTCCTGGCTGCGCGGGAGGCGGCGCTTGAATCGAGCCGGTTGAAGTCCGAATTCCTGGCGACGATGAGCCATGAGATCCGGACACCGATGAACGGCGTCATCGGCCTGACCGCTTTGTTGCTGGAGACCCCGCTGGATGAGACGCAGCGCCGGTATGCCGAAGGGGTGAGGGGCGCGGGCGAGGTGCTGCTGGCCCTGATCAACGACATCTTGGATCTGTCCAAGCTGGAGGCCGGGAAGGTCGATCTGGACATCGCAGCCTTTGATCCGCGGCTTCTGGTGGAGGAGGTGGCGGGCCTGGTGAGCGAGTCCGCCCGCGCCAAAGGACTGGAACTCATCGCCTACTGCCGCCCGGAGGTGCCGGCGCGGCTGTCCGGAGACGTCGGACGCATCCGGCAGGTCCTGCTCAATCTTGCCTCCAACGCCGTAAAGTTCACGCCGACCGGGGAAGTGTCCGTTCGCGTGCAGCCCGTTGACCTTCATCCCCGTGGGCCTGCGGTGCGGTTTGAAGTCCGTGACACCGGGATCGGAGTTGAGCCAGAAGATCATCTGCGCCTGTTCGAGTCCTTTTCCCAGGCCGATTCCTCCACCACGCGCCGGTACGGCGGGACCGGTTTGGGGCTGGCGATCTCGCGGCGGCTGACCGAAATGATGGGCGGGGAAATCGGGCTGACCAGCGCTCCAGGTGAGGGCAGCACCTTCTGGATTGTGCTCCCGTTGCAGCCCGCGGTGGACGCCGGGGGCATCGACGAGGCGGCGGTCCGCTTCCCGGATCTGCTGACCGGAGTCAGGGTCCTGGTTGTGGATGACAACGCGACCAACAGGCTGGTGCTGGAGTCCCAGCTCAGGGCGTGGAACATGGACCCGGACACCGTCGGCGATGCGCGCGCTGCCCTGGACCGGTGCCGGGATGCGGCCTTCGCCGGACGGCCCTTCGACGTCGTCGTACTGGATATGTGCATGCCGGAGATGGACGGGCTGGAGCTGGCGCGGGCCATCAGCGCCGACGGAGTTCTGGCTCCTACCTCCCTGATTATGCTGACGTCAACGCCGCAGATGGATCCGGCTGAGCTGGCAGCTGCGGGTGTCCGTGAATGGTTGATGAAACCGGTGCGCAGTTCTGAACTCTACGACCGTCTTCTGCGGCTGAGGGGAGGAACGCAGGTGGCCGAACGGCTTTCGGCCCGTGGTGTGCCGGAGAAGCAGAGCATCCCTTCCCGGGGACGCGTACTGGTAGTGGAGGACAACGAGGTGAACCAGCTCGTTGCCCGGGAGATGGTGAAAAGACTGGGCTACCTGGTTGACGTTGTGCCCGACGGGGCGGAAGCCGTCTCGGCCATTGCAGCCGTCTCCTACGCGGCCGTGCTCATGGACTGCCACATGCCGGTGATGGACGGTTTTGAGGCCACCAGGACCATCCGCAAGGGCGAGGTGACGGGGCATCTGCCCATCATTGCTATGACCGCAGGCGCCCTGGACGAAGACCGTGAGCGGTGCCTCGCTGCCGGCATGGACGACTACCTCACCAAACCCGTCGACCCCGCCGCCCTGGAGGCGACCCTCGACCGCTGGGTTCCGCCGGCCCCGCGGCTGGCGGGGGAAGCGCCAGCGGTGGATCCGACGGCGCTAAACCAGGCACTTCCGCCGACACCGTAAAGTCCACGCCGTCGGAGGCAGAGAAAGGTTCCCTCGTGGCAATCGGAACGGCACGTTCGTTCCGATATCTCTCTAGGTTGGAGCGAGTTGCCCGGCTAGAATAGGGATACAGCTAAAACGGCACGATCGTACCTATTGGAGATGCCCATGGCGGATGCATTCGCGGACCGGCTCGCGGGTGAAGTCCGGACGCGCCGGGCAGCCTTAGGCCTCACCCAGCAGGATCTAGCCGACATGGCCGGAGTCTCCGAGCGCTTTGTCCGCTTCGTCGAGCAGGGCAAGCCCAGCATCCAGCTGGACTCACTCACCGCCGTGCTGGAAACATTGGGGCTTGAGCTCCGGCTGGCCGCCCGGACCAGCCACGCCGCCCGCGCCCTCGCTGGCCACGGCAAGACCCAAGAAACAAACCAATGAAGCACCGCGTCGCGGACATCTACAAGGCCGGGGTGCTGGCAGCCCGGCTCGAACGGCACGACGGCGGCACCCGGTTCAGCTACGTGCCGGCGTACCTCGCGTCCGGGGGAGCCGCGGTCGCCAGTTCCTTGCCGCTCACCGGCGCGCCCGTCGATTCAGCGGCGGGGGCGGCGCCGCCCTATTTCACCGGCCTCCTGCCGGAGGGCCGCCGGCTTAACGCGCTGCGGCGGTCCATCAAGACCAGCGCCGACGATGACCTGTCCCTGCTGATCGCCGCTGGCGGGAACCCGGTGGGCGACGTCCAGATCATAGGCCACGGCGAGCCGCTGGATTCCGACGAGCACGCTGTCCAGCTGGATCCCAAGCTGCCGGTGGACTTCGACAAGTTGCTCGGCGATCCGGACCTGATCGACCCAGTGGCGCTGGCCGGTGTGCAGGACAAGCTGTCTGCCGGCATGATCTCGCTCCCTGTGGCCAGCGCCGGCAGGCGGTTCATCCTTAAGCTCAACGCCCCCGAATTCCCGCATGTGGTGGAGAACGAGCTGGTGATGTTCCGGTATGCGGCCAGGCTGCGGATTCCGCTGAGCCGGGTCCGGCTGATCCGGGACGTCGCGGGCCGGCCAGGGCTCCTGGTGGAACGCTTCGACCGGGTGCCCATCTCCGGCGGCGGGCCGGACGACGTCCGGCGGCTGGCGGTGGAGGATGGGGCGCAGGTCCTGAAGCTCTACCCGGCGGACAAGTACAACGTGGCTTATGGGCAGGTCTGCCATGCTCTGGCCGATTATTGCTCGGCGCCTCTCCCGGCTCTCCGGAACCTGGCGGTCCAGGGGGCGTTTGCGTGGCTGAGCGGTAACGGGGACCTGCACGCCAAGAACGTTTCCATGGTCCAGCAGCCGCATGGCGAGTGGACCATCGCCCCGGTCTACGACATTCCCTCCACCGTGGTCTACGGGGACAAGACCCTTGCGCTGACCCTGAACGGGAAGCGGAGCGGGATCTCGCGCCGCCACTTTCTTGGCTGGGCCAAGGACCTGGGACTGAGTGACCGCACGGCCGCCCAGGTGCTGGAGCTTGCACTGAAGGCGTCAGGTCCGCTGATCGCCGACCTGGAGTCAGGCGCAGCGTTCGCGGGGCTCGGAGGTCCGGCGAAGAACGACGACGGCGGCTCGCCGTTCCCGGACATGGTCACCAGGGCGTGGGTGAAGGAGCTGAAACACCGGCGGAGGCTGCTGGAAGGCTGAGGCAACCGCGGTGACTGCCGCCGTCGTGCGTGGCTAAAGGTGCTGGATGCCTGCCCGCTGCATGGCGTCCTTGTAGACGTCCACGCTCTTGGCGAGGAGATCCTCCTGTTTTGCTTCGGAAACAGCAAAGGCCCGCCCGCCGAGCGCGCTGGCCTTGTAGATCTTGATGCCGCTGTTCTTCAGGGATGAATGGTAGGTCTTCTCGAAAAGGGTGAGGAATGTGGAAGCGTCCGTGCCGTGGGCGATGACTGCGGAGACACGGCGGTTGATCTTCAGGAACTGCCGGAAGGGCCGCAGGCCGTCGGTCTTCTCCTGCACGTTCAGCGCCGACGGAAGCTCCGGATCCCGCACCCACGGGTACGCGTTCCACGGCATCACATAGCGCGGATCAAGCTCGGCAAGTTCGTAAATCTGGGTGGCGCGGCGGGCGGCTTCGTCGTCGTTGAAATGGGAGACGAAGCCGGATTCGGTGCCCTTGCCCGGACTGACGTGGAGGCTGACGATCCGGCATTCGTCCTCGTCGTGCACGGGGTCGATGTAGGGGACGACGGACCCTGGCTTCTTTTCCATCAGTTCATCGCAGAGCTGCGTTACCGCCGCGATGTTTGGTTCCTGTAGCAGGGCCTTTTTTTCGTCCCAGTCAATCGTCACGATCTCTCCCTCAGCAGCACGGCGTCCAGAAACAGGCGTCTTAACCCACTCTACGCTTTTGGGCGTATGGGTGCGCAGTGCAAGTTTGCTCCGGACCGGCGCCTGGCCGGGTAACGTCATGATGATGAACAGGAAAACGCTCAAGTCCGACGGCTTTGCCGGCTTCCGGAGCTTCGACAGCCTTGAGATCATCAGGGTTCCGCAGGGCACCGGGGTGTTCGCCGTTCTTCGGCCGAATGAGTTCGAGCCGCACTTCCTGAAGATCAGCACCGCCGGGACCTTCAAGAAAAAGAATCCCACTCTGCCGGCGGACGCCATATGGGCGGAATGGGTGGACGGCGCCGACATTCTCTACCTTGGCAAAGCCGGGCCGGGAAGCAAGGGCAACCGCGGCCTTCGGAACCAGATCAAGGAGTTCCTGGATTTTGGGCGGGGCAGGCCGCCGGGCCATTGGGACGGCCGCCTCATCTGGCAGCTGACCCACACGGATGAACTCATCATGGCGTGGAAAGAGGTGCCCGCCGAAGAAGTAAACCAAGCCGAGGCCGCGTATCACGCAGCCTTTATTGCGGAGCATGGCCGGCTGCCGTTCGCGAATCTCGTGCAGGCCAAGGTGCGGAACTAAGCCAGGCCGCCGTCGTACGTGAAGCGGCCGGCCACCAGCGTTGCCGCAACCGGCATGGCGGCGAATTCCGGGTCCGGCGAGGCCAGCGGATCGGCGTCGAGCACCACCAGGTCCGCCGGGTCCCCGGCCCGGAGCCGGCTCCGGCCCCTAGCTGAAGCGGCAAGTGCCTGCCGTCGGCTGATGCATTCCTGGGGATGCCACGGCCCGCGGGTGTCCTGCCGGGACCGGGTGCTGGCCGCGGACATCGCAGCCCAAGGATCCAGCGGCGCAACCGGCGCGTCCGAACCCAGCGCCAACGTGGCTCCGGCGTTGAGCAGCGACCTCAGCGGAAACGCCCGCTGCGTGCGGCCGCCCCAGTTGGCCTCCGCGGCGTCGCGGTCATCCAGTGCATGCCCCGGCTGCACGCTTGCCGTAACCCCCAGACGCCCAAAGCGGGCCAAATCCTCCGTCCGGACAAACTGCGCGTGTTCAATCCGGCCGCCGATCCCTGCTCGCTCGAAGGCATCCAGCGCCACCTGGTTGGCGCCATCCCCGATCGCATGGACCGCCGGGACAAAGCCGTACTCCCGCGCCCGGCTAAGCAGGGACAACAAGTCATCAACGTTGACAGTCAGCAGCCCGTAGCCGCCGTCGGGGTAGGGATCCACACAAAACGCCGTCCGCGTGTTCAGCGAACCGTCAATGAGCACCTTCAGCGGGCCGGCGCTCAGGAGCCCCTTGCCGCCGTCGAGCTCCAGGCCCGTGCGCATGCCGTCGTGGTGGGCCCGCTCCAGGTCCTCCGGGTAGACACCGGCGTCCACCCTCAGGCTGTTGAGTCCACCGGCAAAGCGGCGCAGCCAGACGTCACGGTTCCAGGTCATTTCAAAATCAACGACGCCCACAATGCCCCGGGCGGATGCTGCTTCTGCGGCATCGCGGACCCAGCCGTCCACCACTGAGTCCGGAAGTTGGCCCAGCTCACGGGTCAGCGCAAAAGCAGGTTCCTCCCGCAGCAGGCCGCCGGCGTCAACCTCCACCCCAAACCGCCGGGCGGCTGCGCTGTTCAGCCAGACAGAATGCAGGTCGTGGCTGATCAGGGCGGTGGCCTGGCTGCCGGTGGCGGCGTCGAGCATTTCCAGGGTGGGGACGTCCGCCCACAGGGCGTCGCGGAAGCCCACCCCCACCGTGGTGACCGAAGGATCGGTGTCGCGAACAGAAAGTCCGACGTCGGCCGCCGCCTCTCGCGCGGATGCGGCGGCGGACAGGTCCAGCCTGCTTGAATGCAGCGCCCACTGGGTCATGTGGACGTGCTCGTCCCAGAGCCCCGGAATGACGTAGCGCCCGTCCAGGCTGACCACGCGGGCGTCGCCCGGGATCCCGGCGCCGGCACTGATCCGGGTCACCACGCCGTCAACGATGTAAAGGTCCGAGACTGTGTCCTCGCCGGGCTGTCGGACGGAGGTCAGGACGATGTTGTTCACAGTTTCAATTCTGATAGCTCAGTCGCGGAGCAGGACTCTGACCCGACGGGAACATTGATGAAGGGTTTCACAGCAGTCCCCACGTACCGACGCTGCTGGCCTCGAGGGCCTAGGTTGCGGGGCCCTTGAGCCGTTCCATCTCGCGGCGGTCCTTCTTGGTGGGACGTCCCGCGCCACGGTCGCGCTGCGGGAGGCCCAGTGCCGGCGCCACCGACCTTGGCGGCGTGTGGTCGGTGAAGCAGTGCGAAGCCACCTCTGCGCCGACGCGTTTGGCGATCAGGCGGCGGACTTCGAGGGTGCGTTCGAAGCCGGACATCCGCACGGTGACGGTGTCGCCCGTGACCAGAGTGGCCGAGGCTTTGGCCGGGCTTCCGTTCAGCCGCACGTGCCCGGCCCGGCACGACGCGGTGGCGGCAGAGCGCGTCTTGTAGGCGCGGATCGCCCACAGCCACGCATCAATGCGGACGCTGGCGGGGGAGGACGGAAGGATGGTCATGGCTGGCACCGAGTATACGGCGTCGGTCTCCTACGGTCCCTCCCGGAAAATACACGGCCGCGAGCGGCAGGCTGCCCGGGCTGTTCTAAGTCCGCTGCCCTACGCCACAAGGTTCGCAGCAGCGGTGTCCATGTGCTCGCGGATTGTGTTCCGGGCCAGCGAGGCGTCTCCGGTCTCGATGGCGGTGACGATGTCGTAGTGCCGGTCCACGCTCATGTTCTTCACACCCTTGTCCCGGCCCGCGAACATGATGGACATGCGGATGGACCCTTCCAGCGACTCCCAGGAATGCAGCAGGGTTTCGTTGCCGGTCAGGCGGCACAGGGTCCGATGGAATTCCAGATCCGACTCGATGCGTTCCTGCAGGCTGGCCTGCTCTGCGGCGGCCATGGCTTCAATGGCGGCCCGCAGCGAGGTGATGACGTGCTCCCGGTCCGGGAGTTCGCACAGGGTGCGGGCCGCCAGGGATTCAAGGGCTGCCCGGACGGAGTAGATGTCGCGGATTTCCTTCTCATCCAGGTGCCGGACGGAAAGCCGGCCCCGGGGCCCGGGGGAGAGGAGGCCTTCCTGTTCGAGTTGGCGCAGCGCTTCCCGCAACGTGCCGCGGCTGATCTGGAGCATTTCCGACAGCTCGGTTTCCACCAGATGCCGCCCCGGTTCCAGCTCGCCGCTGGTGATGGCGGCGCGCAGTGCCGAGAGGGCCTGCTCGCGAAGGCTCTTCTTTTGCAGTCCCAGCAGCGTTGCTCCGGCCATCGTGGTACTTCCTCAATGTCAGTGGTCAACTGTTTACAGTCGATGTGTTAACTGTCGATGGTACGCCAGAAGCGCGGCGCCAGCTGGTACGGCCCCGCGCTTCCGGCGAAACGCTTCTACTTCAGCTCGGCGAGCACTTTTGCCACGATCTTCTGGACCGTGAGTCCGTAGCGGTCGTGGAGCGTCGGGAGCGCGCCGGCGTCGAGGAACTGGTCCGGCAGCGCCACCGGCACCACGCGTTTGCCAAGTCCGGCGGTGACGATGGCGGACGCAACCGTTTCGAAGAGGCCGCCGATCACGCTGTGGTTTTCCAGGGTGATGGCGAGCCGGTCGGTGTTGATTTCGGCCAGGACGGTGGCGGCGTCGAAGGGTTTGATGGTGGGTGTGTGGACGACGGCGACGTCCACGTTGTGTGCCGCGAGGGCTTTCGCTGCCTGCAGGGCGCGCATGGTCATCAGCCCGGAGGAGATGAAGACAACGTCGTTGCCGCCGCGCAGAACCTTGGCTTTGCCGAGCTCGAAGGTGTAGTCGTATTCGTCCAGGACCGTGGGCACGTTGCCGCGGAGCAGGCGCAGGTAGGTGGGTCCGTCGCTGGCGGCGAGTTGGGGGACGGCCTGCTCGATGTCGATCGAGTCGCAGGGGTCCACGATGGTCAGGTTGGGCATGCCGCGGAAGATGGCCATGTCCTCGGTGGCCTGGTGGCTGGGTCCGTAGCCGGTGGTAAGGCCCGGGAGCCCGCCGACGATGTTGACATTCAGGTTGGGTTCGGCGCTGTCGAGGCAGAGGAAGTCGTAGGCGCGGCGTGCGGCGAACACGGAGTACGTGGAGGCGAACGGGATGAGCCCGGTTTCGGCCATGCCTGCGGCGGCGCCGAAGAGGAGCTGTTCGGCCATGCCCATCTGGAAGAATCGTTCGGGGTACGCCTGGGCGAAGATGTGCATGTCGGTGTATTTGCCGAGGTCCGCGGTGAGGCCGACAATTTTGTCGTTCTCCTGCGCGGCTTTGACGAGCGCATGCCCGAACGGTGCGGAGGCAGTTTTCTGGCCGGGGTCGGCGAAGGACGCGATCATTGCCGACGTCTTCAACTTCGGTGCGGGTCCCGTGGAAACGGCTGCGGTGCTCATCGGGCGTCCTTTCCTTCGTATCCTGCGGTCAGCTGTTCGCGGCAGGTCTGCCATTCGTGTTCTTCGATGCGCATAAAGTGCGCCTTTTCGCGCTCCTCCAGCAGAGGGACGCCGCGGCCCACTTTGGTGTCGCAGAGGATCACGGAGGGACGTCCGACGGCGGCGGCCTGGGCGGCCGCGTTGTCGAACGCTGCGAGGAGCGCGGCCATATTGTTGCCGTCCACACGCTGGGTGTACCAGCCGAACGCTTCCCATTTTTCGGTGACGGGCTCGGTGCGGAGGACGGTGTCGGTTTTGCCGTCGGCCTGGAGGGCGTTGATGTCCACCATGGCGGTGAGGTTGCCGAGTTGGTGGTGGTGGGCGCCCATGGCCGCTTCCCAGGTGGAGCCTTCGTCGAGTTCGCCGTCGGAGAGGAAATTGTAGATCCTGGCCGAAGAGCCTTGGTAGCGCAGGCCTAGGGCCATGCCGACGGCGATGGGGAGGCCGTGGCCCAGGGATCCGCCGGAGATTTCCATGCCGGGGGTGTAGGTGGACATCCCGGACATCGGCAGCCGGGAATCGTCCGAGCCGTAAGTTTCGAGTTCTTCCACGGGGATGATGCCGGCCTCTGCCAGCGCCGCGTAGTGCCCGATCGCATAGTGGCCGGTGGAGAGCAGGAAGCGGTCCCGGGCCTCCCATTCGGGGTCCTCGGCGCGGAAACGGAGCTGGTCCGAGTACACAGCGGCCAGCATGTCCGCGGCGCCGAGGGCCTGGCCCACGTAGCCCTGGCCCTGCACCTCGCCCATGTTCAGGGCATGGTGCCGGATCCGGTACGCCGCGGCGCTGACGCGTTCGAGGCGTTCTGAATCGGTCTCGTGTGACATTCGTTCCGTGTGGGGGAGTTCGTGCGTGTGCAGTTCGTGAGTCACGGTCATCAGACGCTCACCGACTGGGGGGTGCTTTTGGTGGCCTCATCCGCGAGCTGGCGCTCGCGCTTGCCCCAGGTCTCCCGGGTGACCAAGGCGGCCCACAGGCCGATGGCCGCGTAGAAGCTGAAGAGGATCGCAGGACCCATCCAGCCCAGGGAAACGAAGAGCAGGGTGGTGACGAAGGGCGTGAACCCGGAAACCATGGCCGAGATCTGGTAGGCCAGCGAGGCGCCGGAGGAGCGGGTCTTGGCCTGGAACAGTTCAGGGAACCACGCGCCCTGGGCGCCGGCCAGGGAGTTCTGGCAGACAGCGTAGGAAATGGCGACCGTGGCGATAATGGCAAGGAACATTCCGGTGTTGACCAGCAGGAACATGGGGATGCCGAAGAGCAACGCGAAGGCGGTGGACCAGATGTACAGGGGCCGACGGCCGATCCTGTCCGTGAGCCGGGCCCAGGCCATGGTGGCGAAGATGCCGATGGCCGAGGCGATGCAGAGGGCCACGAGGGTCTGGGTCTTGTCGGCCAGGTGCTGGGTGTGGAGGTAGGAAATCATGTACGTGATAGACACGGCATAGCCGGCGGTCTCCGCGATGCGCAGGCCGATGCCCTTGACGATGTTGCGCCAGTCAGTCTTGATGACCTCGATGATCGGGGACTTGACGATGGAGCCGCTTTCCTTGACCTCGTCGAAGACCGGTGATTCCGGGACCTTCGAACGGATGATCAGGCCGACGGCGACGAGCACGATGCTGGCCAGGAACGGGACACGCCAGGCGAGTTCGCCGCCCAGGTTCACGCTGACGAGGAAAACGAGGTTCGCAAGCAGGAGGCCAACCGGGAAGCCGGCTTGGACGATGCCCGTGTACTTGCCCTTGGACTTCCAAGGCGCGTGTTCGTAGCTCATGAGGATGGCGCCGCCCCACTCAGCGCCGAAGGCGAGGCCCTGGACCACTCGGACGAACACCAGCAGAGCCGGGGCCAGCAGGCCGACCTGCTCGTAGGTGGGCAGAAGCCCGATGAGGAACGTGGCCACACCCATGAGGATCAGGGAGGCCACTAGGACGGGCTTGCGTCCTACCTTGTCGCCCAGGTGGCCGCCGATGATGCCGCCGATGGGGCGGGCGGCGAAGCCGACGCCGAGGGTGGCGAAGGCTGCCAGCGTGCCCGTCACCGGATCCCCGGTGGGGAAGAACGCCGTGCCGAAGTACAGTGCAGCCGCGGTGCCAAAGCCGATGAAGTCATACGTCTCGATTACGGCGCCAACGCCGGACCCGATTGCGACGCGCTTTGCGTCCTTTGTGCCATGCACGTGGCCGCGCATTTTGAGAGCCTCATTGCTCATTGCTGAATCCCTTTCGAAGAGCGAGGAACGCTTCCGCACCGTCGCTGTCGACTGTTAACAAATGATATGCCATTGTGACCCGCATCATGCGTCAATGTCAACAGTCAATGTTTGAGGTTGACTGTCAACAATGAAATCATCTACAGTGATTCACATCACCACCCACTCGTTCAGAGGATCAACGACGATGTTCAATTCCCGACTCGGCTGCTCGTCCATCAGCTTCAGGCACCAAGACCTGCCGGCCGCTCTGCGGACCATCAGCGGCCTGGGATTCGACGAAATCGATCTCGGCGCCCTCCCGGGAGTATGCGATCACGTGCCGTACAACCTGGATGCAGCTGCCGTTACTGCGGTGACTGCGGAAGTTGCCGCCTCCGGCCTGCGCGTCCGTTCCGTCAACGGAGATATCGGCGATCTCAACGCAGTGCTCGACGACGGCCAGCAGGTTTCCCGCGAACGGCACCTCGAGGCGCTGCTCACGCTCGCCGCCAACACCGGGGCGAAGGCGCTGGTCCTTCCGTGCGGGGCGCTGAGCCACGAACCGGTTCGGAGCGTCGACGAGGACCTGGACCAAATTGCCGCCCAACTGATCCATGCCGGACAGCGGGCGGCGGAGTTCGGCGTCGAGCTCTGGACCGAATCCCTGCACTTCCTGAGGTTCTGTTGGAACCTGGAACGCGCGGAACTGCTGGCCGGGCGGCTGGCGGATACCGGCGTCGGAATTGTTATGGACTTCAGCCATATTGTCGCCGCCGGCGAAGATCCGCTGGAGTACCTCTCCCGCCACGAGGGCCGGATCTCCCACGTCCACCTCCGCGATGCCGTGCCCGGCAACATCAACCTCAGCATCGGCAACGGCCAGGCAGACTTCGCCGCCGGGCTCAGCGGCCTCGCGGCGAGCGGCTACACCGGCCACTTCTCCCTCGAGCTCGAAACCCGCGACGTCACGCACGACGAACGCCCCGCGGCCGCCGCCAAGGCTGCCAGCTACATCACCGACCTCATCTGACACAACACACCATCCAAGGAGCATCATGAACACCACCATCCAGCGCACCGCCGTCCTCACCGGGGCAACCTCGGACCGCGGCATCGGCATCACCACCGCCCGCCGCTACGCCAGCCAGGGCTGGGCGGTGGTTATCCTGGACCTGGACGGCGAGAAGTCCGCAAAGGTCGCCGCCGACATCGGCAATGAGTTCAACGTGCCGGCATTCGGGCACGAGATCGACGTCGCCAACGAAGGCTCCGTCAACGCCGCCTATGCCGCCGTAAAGAAGGAGATCACCGCAGGGATCCTCCCCCCGGTGGGCGCCCTGGCCAACATCGCCGGCATCACCTCCCCGGTCCCGTTCCTGGAAACTACTCTGGACCTCTGGCACAAGGTGATGGACGTCAACGCCACCGGAACCTACCTGGTCACCAAGGCGTTCCTGCCGGACATGATCGAGAACGGCTGGGGCCGGATCGTCAACATGTCCTCGGTCTCCGCCCAGCGCGGCGGCGGCGTGTTCGGAAAGGTCCCTTACTCCGCCGCGAAGGCCGCGATCCTGGGCCTGACCAAGGCGCTGGCCCGCGAAATCGGCGCCACCGGCGTCACCGTGAACGCCATCACGCCCGGCGCCGTGGATACCAACATCCGCGTGGGCAGCACCGACGAGCAGGAAGCCGCCATCAACGCCGGCATCCCCTTGGGCCGGAACGCCACCACCGAAGAGATCGCGGCCGTCATCACGTTCCTGTCCTCCGAGGAATCCGCGTACCTCACCGGAACCACCATCGACATCAACGGCGGAAGCCACATCCACTAACAGCGCT
This sequence comes from Pseudarthrobacter cellobiosi, assembly GCF_023913755.1. Classification (GTDB taxonomy): domain Bacteria; phylum Actinomycetota; class Actinomycetes; order Actinomycetales; family Micrococcaceae; genus Arthrobacter; species Arthrobacter cellobiosi. The sequence goes on along the minus strand of NZ_JAMXBJ010000025.1, from coordinate 32,636 downwards.
CCACCCAGAAGACTAAGTCCACGTCAGAGAGCCCACCATGACCAAGATTTTCAACAATCCCTCCGAATTCGCAGAAGAGGCCCTGGCCGGATTCTGCGACATCCATTCCGGGCTGGTGCGTCAGGTCCCCGGCGGCGCCGTGCGGCGCCACCGCCCCGCCAAGCCCAAGGTGGCGGTCCTCGCCGGCGGCGGTTCCGGACACTACCCGGCGTTCGCCGGGCTGATCGGCACCGGACTGGCCGACGGGGCCGTGGTGGGCAACATCTTCACGTCGCCTTCGGCGCAGCAGGCCTACGCCGTGGCCAAGTCCGCGGATTCGGGCGCCGGCGTCATCTTCACCTACGGCAACTACGCCGGGGACGTGATGAACTTCGGCATGGCCAGCGAACGCCTCGCCGCCGAAGGGATCCAGGTCGAGAACGTCCTGGTCACCGACGACATCGCCAGCGCACCGCCGTCGGAATCCGACAAACGCCGCGGCATCGCCGGTGACTTCACGGTCTTCAAGATCATGGGCGCTGCAGCTGAGGCGGGCGCTGACCTGGCCGACGTCGTCCGCCTGGGCCGGAAGGCCAACAGCCTGACGAGGACCATCGGCAGCGCCTTCCACGGCTGCACGTTCCCCGGCGCCGACGCCCCGCTGTTTGCGCTTCAGGACAAGCAGATGGGCCTCGGCTTGGGAATCCACGGCGAACCCGGTCTGTTCGACACTGACTTGCCGTCCGCCAAGGAACTCGGGCAGGAATTTGTGGCCCGGCTGCTGGCCGAAACCCCGCCCGGCGCCGGCGACCGGCTCGCGGTGATCCTCAATGGGCTGGGGTCCACTAAGCACGAGGAGCTCTTTGTCCTCTGGCTGACCGTGGCCCCGCTCCTGCGGGACGCCGGCTACACGCTGGTGATGCCCGAGGTGGGCGAGCTCGTCACCAGCCTCGACATGTCCGGCGTCTCCCTCACCATCACCTGGCTGGATGCGGAGCTGGAACCGCTCTGGACGGCGCCGGCGGAAACCCCTGCGTACCGCCGGGGAACTGCCGCCGTTCAGTCAGGGGACGCCTCCGGCGAGGAAACGTCCGACGCCGGGACGGCCGATGCGCCATTCGAGGCCGACGCCGACTCCCGCACCTACGCCGTCCAGTGCGTTGCGGCGCTCGAAGCCGCCCGCCAATCGCTGCATGCGGCCGAATCACGGCTGGGGGACCTCGATGCCGTGGCCGGCGACGGTGACCACGGCCGCGGAATGGTCCGCGGGATCGACGCCGCCGCCACGGCAGGCGCCGCGGCCGGTACCCGAGGTGCCGGGGCGGGCTCGGTCCTGGTCGCCGCCGGTGACGCCTGGGCAGACAAGGCCGGCGGCACCTCCGGGGTTCTATGGGGTGCGGGGCTCCGCGCATTGGGCGAATCCTTGGGGAACCACAGGGTCCCTGGCGCCGAGGAACTGGCGGCCGGAATGAGCGCCTTCGCTGCCAGAATCACTGACCTGGGGAAGGCCGGACCGGGCGACAAGACCATGGTGGATGCGCTCCTGCCGTTCACGGAAGCCTTCACCCGGCTGGTGCAGGAGGGTGCAGAACCGCGTCAGGCCTGGGCCTCCGCGGCCCTTGACGCTGTGGCGGCGGCCGAGGCCACGGCCGCACTCCGCCCACTGAAGGGACGGGCGCGGCCACTGGCGGAGAAGAGCCTGGGCACGCCGGACCCCGGAGCAACGTCCCTCGCCATGATTTTCACCGTCATGGGGCCCTTCCTGGCAGGTTCGGGCCAGCCCGGCTCCAGCCAATCACGCATCACATCCAACCAGACCGCAAGGGCGCTTTCATGACCATGGACCCAGCAACCCCCATTCCAGCAACCCCGGGACTGCGCCTGGTCCTCGGCGCCGATGAGGCCGGCGTCGACTACAAAAACCGCATCCTGGCCGACCTGCAGGACGACCCGAGGATCAGCGAAATCATCGACATCGGGGTCAACCGGAGCGATGCCCCGGCGGACTTCGTCAGGCCCTACCCGTACGTGGGCATCGCGGCAGGAGAGCTGATCCGCGACGGGCGTGCCGACCGTGCCATTCTGTTCTGCGGCACGGGAATCGGTGTGGCGATTGCCGCCAACAAGGTGGACGGAATCCGCGCCACGACGGCCCATGATTCGTTCTCCGTGGAGCGGTCCGTCCTGTCCACTGACTGCCAGGTCCTCACCATGGGGCAGCGGGTTGTGGGAGTGGAACTGGCCAGCAGGCTGGCCCGCGAATGGATCGGCTACACGTTCGACCCCACCTCGGCCTCGGCGGACAAGGTCAAAGTGCTCACGGACTTCGAAGGCTGCTCCTAGGCTTCCCGGGTGGCGGGGGACTTGGTCTGCGCCGGATCGCGTTCCGCGAGTGAGCCGATGGCGTCGTCGATCTTCTTCAGGACCTCAGGCTCCAGGACCACACCCGCGGCGCCCACGCTGTCAGCGATCTGCTCGGGGCGTGACGCGCCCACGATGGCGGAGGCCACGTTCGGGTTCTGCAGGACCCAGGCCACCGCAAGCTGCGGCATGGTGAGCCCGGCTTCCGAGGCGATCGGCTTGAGGTCCTGGACACCGGCGAGGACGTCGTCACGCATCCAGCGCTGGATCATCTTGGCCCCGCCCTTGTCATCCGTGGCGCGGCTGCCCGCAGGCGAAGGCCGGCCGGGGAGGTACTTGCCGCTCAGCACGCCCTGCGCCATGGGGGACCAGACGATCTGGGACACGCCCAGCTCCTCCGACGCCGGCACAACCTCAGCCTCGATGACGCGCCACAGCATGGAGTACTGCGGCTGGTTGGAGATCAGCTGGAAACCCAGTTGCCTGGACAGCGCGTGGCCGTCGCGGAGCTGGTCTGCGGTCCATTCGCTGACGCCGATGTACAGCGCCTTGCCCTGCCGGACGATGTCCGCGAACGCCTGCATGGTCTCTTCCAGTGGCGTCTCGAAGTCGTACCGGTGGGCCTGGTAGAGGTCCACGTAGTCCGTCTGGAGCCGGCTGAGCGAACCGTTGATCGATTCCATGATGTGCTTGCGGGACAGGCCCAGATCGTTTTTGCCCTTGGGGCCGGTGGGGCCGTAGACCTTGGTGAAGATCTCCAGGGACTCGCGGCGCTCGCCCTTCAGCGCTTCACCGAGGACTGTCTCCGCGGCCGTGTTGGCGTAGACGTCCGCCGTGTCAAACGTGCTGATGCCGGCGTCGAGCGCGGCCCGCACGCACTGGGTGGCGACGTCGTTCTCCACCTGCGAGCCGTGCGTCAGCCAGTTGCCGAACGTGATTTCCGAGACTTTGAGGCCGCTGTTTCCGAGGTATCTGAATTCCATGGTTTCCACGCTAGCGGAGATAGTTATTTAGGGAAAGGGCTTTCCGCAAACGCACGACGGCGTTGCGGCCGCCCCCGCGATCAGCGGCGGCGGAGTTCCGCGTACTCCAGGGAGGGCACTATCGCCCCGGCGTCGCGCTCCACGAAGTTGGTCCCGGGCGGCACCAGTTCGTCGATTGCATCCAGCACGGACTCCCCCAGGAGGGTGTCCGCTGCCTTGAGATAGGCCTTGAGATGGTCCTCGGTGCGCGGGCCGATGATCACACTGCTGACGGCGGGGTGGTTCAGCGCGAACCCGACGGACAGTTCCACGAGCGAGATTTCCAGCTTGTCGGCCAGCCGGGCCAGCGCGTCCGCAGCATGCAGCTTCCGTTCGCTGGACGGCCCGGAAATGTCGTAGCGTCCCGGGAGTGAATGGACGCGGGTTGGCGGTTTCCCGGCATCGAGGACAAACTCGCCGGACAGCCACCCCCCGGCCAGCGGACCGTACGCCAGCACGCCCAGGCCGTACTGCTGCGCGATGGGCAGGACATCGCGCTCGTTGCCGCGGACCAGCATCGAATAGGGGACCTGGTTGGCAACGGGCGGGATCAGGTGGTTCGTGGTGGCCAGCCACTGGGCTTCCACGAGCTGCGCCCGGGTGAACACCGAGGTGCCGTAGTAGAGGATCTTTCCCTGCCGGATGAGGTCGTTCAGGGCGGTGATGGTCTCGAGCACGTCGGTGTTGTAGTCGGGCCGGTTCGCCTGGTGCAGATCGATCCGGTCTGTCTGCAGCCGGCGGAGGCTGCCCTCCACCGCCTGCATGATCCAGCGCCGGGAGTTCCCCGAGTGGGCCGGGTTGGCGCTCATCTGGCCGTGGAACTTGGTGGCGAGAAAGACGTCGTCGCGGCGGCCGCGGAGCGCCCGGCCCACCACCTGTTCGGACTCTCCCTTGGAGTACACGTCGGCGGTGTCCACCGCGGTGATGCCGGAGTCGAGGGCGGTCTGGATGATGCGGATGCTTTCATCCGCGCCGGTGGGGGCCCCGCCGGCCTGGGCCCCGCCGGCCTGGGGGCCGCCGGCTGCGCCGCCCGGCCCTTCGCCAAAGTTCATGGTGCCCAGTGTGAGCGGGCTGATGGGCGTGCCGGACCGCCCGAACACACGAAGTTCGCTGAGGCTCATTCCCCGGCTCCTCACGATCGATTTCCCACGCGGATTGCTGTGGATCGTCACGACGCTACACAAATTCGGCGGTGTGCTGCAGGAAAGCGCCATGGTGCTTCGCTTTTCGTAGCACGGGGTAACGCGGGCCGGGGCAGTGACGGTTTGTGACGGCCCGGGAGCCGCACGGTCCTCAGCTCCGGTCGGCAGGCAGCTTGGCCTTGAGGACGTTCGCGTGGCCGGACAACGACACCAGCGAGCCGGTGTCCAGCAGGGACAGGGGCGCGGGGGCGGGCGGCTTCGTGAAGGAGCGGGCGGCCCCAAGGCCGGCGCTCTCACGGCTGGGGTCGCGGTTGGAATTGTCCCGCGCAGGGTTGTCCTGGTGCAGCGCCGACTCCACCAACGGAGCCACCGCTTCCACCTTCGCTGCGGGAACGGAGGGGCCGGGAAGATCGCGGACCGAGATCTTGATTTCGGGGACGGCGGCCCGGGCGCGCGCCATGGCCCGGGCATCCGCTTCGGCCACCGCGGCAGCCCAGTCCTCGGCGAGCACCGGGGGTTCCTTGCGGGCCGCGGTGAGCAGCGGGTGATGCTCCACCGCATGGTGGAAGCGGGGCCGGAGTTCGGAGGGTTTCAGGAAGGTGCGGGCGTCTTGAAGGGCTTTGCGCCAGTCGCGCGGCGCGCTCACTGCGGCCGGGGCGGCAGCGCCGTCGTCGTGCGTTTCAACGGGGGCGCCCGACGGCGGCACGGACTCCCCGGTCAGGCGGACCAGGGGGAGGGCTTCGTGTTTGGGGAGCCGCCCAAAGAGGGCCATTACGGTCAGCACAAACAGCCGCCCGGCGCCCGCAAGCAGCAAGGTGATGACCACCAGCAGGAACAGGCCCAGGAACATCAGGAGCGCCAGGCCGAGCGTGCCGAAAAAAGTCAGGTTGAGAGCGATCGTCGTTGAATCTCCCACGTCATCTCTCCTCTCTGCCGGCGGCGGAGTCCGTCCCGGCACTCATCACCACGGGCAACAGCCCTCCTCCACCTTACGGACTATTTTTCGGTCCTGCCGCTCCCGGGCGGGGTTCGTCCGAGGTTGTTTCGAAGCTGTTACCGGATATGACCACACCGGCCGCGGCCTATAGTCGGAAGGGACCCACAAGGTCCGGACAACCGCGACAGGAGCACCATGCCCGAGAATCCGATCGACGCCGGCCCCTGCGCTTGCCTGTCCGGCGAGGCCTACGCGGATTGCTGCGGGCGGTTCCATAATGGCGGGGCCGAAGCCGCCACGGCGGAGCAGCTGATGCGCTCCCGCTACAGCGCCTTTGTCCTGCTGGACGCCGAATACCTCCGGAAAACCTGGCACCCGGATACTGCACCTTCGGACCTGGACCTGGACCCGGCCATGGAGTGGCGCCGCCTGGACGTTCTGTCCACGAGCCGCGGCGGCCCATTGGATACTGAGGGGACCGTGGAGTTCAAAGCCCACTTCCGGCACAACGGCGAACGCGGAGTCCACCACGAAACCAGCCGCTTCGTCCGCGAGAACCGCCGCTGGTACTACGTCGACGCCGTGATGCTCGCCTAGCCCCCGTTGTACGTTTCGTCCGGCGTGAAGCCTGCCCGGTCCACCTTGCGGTGGAAGTGCATGCCCGCCAGGCCGCCGAGCACGGCACCCACCAGCGCGACCAGGGCCACCACAACGGCGGCAATGATGCTGGTGAGCGTCAGTTCGCCTTCGTTGATGGGGATCCGGGGGAAGCTGTTCAGGTTGGCCAGGACGTTGAACTGCTGGCCGGCGATGATGCCCAGCAGAGCAATCACCACCGCGGCAATAAGCGCCCAGATCCACACCATAAAACCCTGCCGGGCGCCGTTGAACCGGGCCATCCGGCCGGCAACGTAGCCGCCGGAGTAGTAGGAGACGAACAGGACCACCAGCAGGACAATGATGCCCACCAGCCCGACGGCGCCGTTGGTCGTCACCTGGTTGACGGCCTCGTTCACGTCGGTGTTGTTCGCCAGGCCTACCGCGGTTCCGGCTGCGGCCACAAAGGCTGTGAGCAGGACGGCCATGCCGGTGGCAGCGAGCCAGCCGAAAAAGGCCGAGCCCACTTTGATGCCGCCGAACTGTTCCTTCTCCCTGGCCACGGCCGTCTGCTGGTCGGTCAGGCGCGGATCCGTCAGGCGTGGATCCAGCACCGAAGCGTCGGCCACCGGCGCATAGTCCCGCTCGGCATACGGCGCCGGCGTCTGATCGAAGGCGCGCGTGGGCTCGCTATTGGCGAAGGCTTGGTCACGAGCAGTTTCATTCCGTAGATTCTCGTTCCGCGTCGTTGGCGGAAATTTGTCCTCGGGGTCCGTTTGGTTGCTCATGGGTCAACTCAACCACTGGCGACCAGCGATAACAAGCCTGCTTATGAGTTGCTAGCGGTACTTCCGGTGCAGGTTCTCCTTGCTGGATGCCCCCGGCGTCGCATCGGCGATCCACGGGCCGGTGCCCTCCGACTGATCCAGTACGCCCGCCTCAAGCCAGGTGTAATCCCCGGCCAGGACCTTGCGCGAGAGGATGTGGTCGCCGTCGTCCGTGTTCCGCCACAGCTGGTCAAAGTACTCGTCAATGCGGACGCGGGCCTGCTCGCAATATGCCTCTGCAAGTTCGTAGGCACTGGCGGCACGTTCGGGCGTGGTGCGAAGGATCATCTCTGCCCGGGTACAGCAGGCGGCCATGGCGAACAGCTCGGCGCCGATATCCACCACCCGGCCCAGGAACGCCTGCTTGTACTCCAGCTTCGCCTGCCAGCGCCCCATGCCGTAGAACGTCTGGCGGGCCAGCCGGCGCGAGGACCGTTCCACAAAGCGCAGTTGCTTGGCCAGCCTGCCGAAGTCGCTGTAGGACCGGGGGTCCATTCCGGCGCCGGCCACCAGTTTGGGCAGCCAGCGGGCATAAAAACCTGAAGCCCCGACGGCGGCCCGCGCCTTGTCCTGGAGGCTCGCGTCCACGGACGCAAGGTCGCCGGCGGCGGCAAGGTGGGCATCCACCGCTTCGCGGGCGATGAGCAGTTTCATGATCTCCGAGGAACCCTCGAAGATCCGGTTGATCCGGAGGTCGCGCAGCTGCTGCTCGGCCGGAACCGCACGTTCGCCCCGGGCTTCCAGGGACTCCGCCGTCTCGAAGCCACGGCCACCGCGGATCTGGACCAGTTCGTCGGCGATCCGGCAGCTGATCTCCGAGGACCACAGCTTGGCCAGGGCCGCCTCGATCCGCACGTCTTTCTGCCCGGCGTCCGCGAGTTCCGCGGACAGTTCGAAGACGGCATCCAGGGCGAAGGCGGACGCGGCGATGAAGGCGATCTTCTTGCCCACTGCCTCATGCTTGCCCACCGGCTGGCCCCACTGGGTGCGGGCGTTGGACCATTCCCGGGCGATCTTCAGGCTCCAGCGCCCGGACGCGACGCACAACGCCGGCAGGGCGAGCCGACCCGTATTGAGCGTGGTGAGCGCGATCTTCAGGCCCTGGCCCTCACGTCCCAGCCTGTGGGCCGCGGGCACGCGCACCTGGTGGAACCGGGTGACGCCGTTTTCGATGCCACGCAGTCCCATAAAGGTGTTGCGGTTCTCCACCGTGATGCCGGGGGAGTCCATTTCCACCACAAAGGCGCTGATGCCGCCCTTATGCTCGGTGCCGTCCGCATCGGTGTGGGCCGGCACCACGGCCATCACCACCACAAGTTCGGCAATCACGCCGTTGGTGGTCCAAAGCTTCACGCCGTCCAGGACGTAAGTCCCGCCGTCGTCCGTGGGAACCGCAGTGCTGCCCATCCGCGCAGGATCGCTGCCCACGTCCGGTTCCGTCAGGAGGAACGCCGTAATGGCCCCGGCGGCGCAGCGCGGAAGATACTCGAGTTTCTGCTCCGACGTGCCAAAGACCTTCACCGGCTCCGGAACGCCGATTGACTGGTGCGCGGAGATCAGGGCGCCGATGCTCGGGTGGACACTGCCGAGCAACGCCAGGGCCCTGCCGTAGTAGACCAGGGACAAGCCGAGTCCGCCGTACTCCTGCGGGATCTTCATGCCAAAGACGCCAAGGCCCGCCAGGCCCTGGAGGTACTCGTCCGGGATCCTGGCCTCGCGTTCGATCACGCGGCCGGACATGGTGCGGGCGTACTCGGTGAGGCGCTCCATGAAGGCCTCACCGCGTTCCACGTCATCGGCTTTCGCTTTCGGCCAGGGGTGGATGAGGCTGAGGTCGAAATTCCCCAGGTAGAGTCCCTTGGCGAAGCTGGGCCGGTCCCAGCCGAGCTCGCGGGAGGCTTCAGCAAGTGCCCGGGCATCCGCTGCGGTGGCTTCGGGCCCGATATTGGCCGCGGCGACGGGGACTTCGGCGTCCGGGGCGTCCGTGGCAGGAAAATCGGTGGCAGGTGGGTTCGTGGCGGGACTGTCAGTGGCGAAGCTCATAGGGTATCTCCTCTGACCGGGATGTCCGGTTCAAGCCATGGATCCGCCGGGTTGGAGAACCCTTCAGCTGTCTCTTTACATTACCCGCGGGTAGCTTCCAGTGCTAGGGGATGGCTGACCCTGGAAGTCCCCGGGGATCTCCACGGTGGAGGCGTGGTGGACCAACCTGTCCCAGCCGTGGTTGATCCCGTGGACCACCGTCAGCAGCGTGGTGGAGGCGAGGAACCAGGCGAACTTGCCTACCCCCACCAGAACCAGGGCCAGGAAGCCCGCTGTCAGGACGAAGCCCACCAGAACCAGGGCAAACACCAGGGTTCCGATGAACACCATGGTGGCCGTCTCCACTGCACTTAAGTCGAACTGCATTGTTCCCCCTGCTGCGCCGTTGCTTCGGTTGAGATCAGTAGCATGAGCGTAGGGGGTGCTTAGGTGTCCCAGCCAGACCTGCCCAGCCGTCACGGCGGGTTGATACGGGATCGCAATGCTACCGGGACGTAGGTCACGGAGCGGTCGCGGAAGTCACTGTCCGCGCTTGCCCTTAGTCGTCGTCGAACTCCGGGGCGTCCTGGTTCAGGACCGCGAAGTCGGCGCCGAGCCCCACTTCAACCTCGGAACCGTTATCCAGCCTGACTTCAACCTCGTAGGCCACGTTCCCGTCACTTTCCCGTTCCACCTCGATGACACTGCCTTGGCCCACCCTGGCCAGCGCGGCGTTCGCGGCCTGGTCCCGGTCAGCAGTGTCAAGTGGTGCGAGATTGGCATCGTCGTCCTGGCTGGAGCCCGTAGCGGTGGACACATGCGAAGATCGGTCGACGTTGACCCCGATCATGCTCAAGGGCAGATCTCCGCTGGTCCGGGTGCTCGCGGCGACCGCCACTGTCGCGCCACCCAGAATGACAGCCGCAGCCGCCAAGCCGGTGATCAGTACAGCTTTTTCACGCATGACAAACTCCTCTCAGGTGATCTAAATAGTGTGCTCCCGCGGCCAGCAAGGTACAACGACTATTCGGTCGCGGGGCCTGCGTTAACCTTGTAGTTGGCAGTTTTCGCGATCCGCGCTGCCCAACCATCCCCCAGCAGCTGAAGGAGAGCGCGTGCCCCGCTCCGCCAGGTCATCCGCTGACGCGATCAGTGCCCGGCTCCGGGACCTCGAACTCCTCACAAAGGGACCCGCCTGGGCCCTGACGCGCTCGGCGCCGTGGGTGATCGCGGTGCTGCAGGCCTCCTTTACCCGCACCCGTCCGCAGCTGCCGCTCGAGGAGTTCCACGCCGACGTCGACTCCTTCCTTGAGCAGCTCCGGCGTCAGGAACCCGGGCTGGGTGGTGTCGCCATCGGCACGTCGTCCGGCAGGAACTATGCGGACGAGTGGACACGCAAGCATTTCCTGACCCGTCGCAACCAGTCGGGGCAGATCGTGTACGAGGTCACCGAGCCGGCCGCCCGCGTGCTTGCATTCCTGGACAGCCTCTCCAGCGAGCGGTCCACGCTGAACGGTTCCCGGCTGGGCACGCTCCTGGGCGACGTGGAGAAGCTGGCCAACGAGACCAATCCGGACCAGAGTGCCCGGCTGGAATCCCTTGAGGACGAGATCGGCGAACGGCAGCAGCTGATCCAGGACATCAGCTCCGGCGACTTTGACGGCCTGCTGGACGACGACGAAGCGGTGGAAGCCGCCGGGAACATCCTGGACCTCGCTGCCGGCCTGCCCGCCGACTACAAAAAGATGCGCGACCGCATCGAGGAACTGGTGGGCGAGCTGCGCAACCAGATCATCGAGGAGTCGCTGAGCAAAGGCGCCACCATGGCGCAGGTGCTCGACGCGGACAAGCGGCTGCGGCAGAGCCCCGAGGGCAGGACCTTCCGCTCCTTCACCGCATTCTTGGAAGACCCGCAGCAGCAGCTCCGGTTCCGGTCGGCGATCGGTGAGGTCCTCAGCCGGCAGTTCGCCGACGACCTTTCGCCGGAGGACCGCGAGACGCTCAAGAACCTGGTGGCCGAGCTCCGCCACCAGCACAGCCAGATCCAGCGGATTTACGGCAAGCTCAGCGAAAGCCTGAACACCTACGTCCAGAGCGACGACTTCCGCCAGTCCGTCCGTCTCCGGAAGGTGCTGCGCGAGGCCGAGCAGGCCATCAGGTCCCTGCCGTATGAACGCGAACGGCCGGGACTGGTCCGCGGTCCGGTGCTGTTCAACGCCGGGTTCGAATCGCTGGCCATGGTCAAGCTGTACGACCCGGACGAGTTCGCCGTGCCGCCCAAGCTCGCGGATCCCATTGCCTTCAGCGACTCGGACCGCGTGCGTTCGCCGAGGACGGGCAAAGCACGTCCCGACGCCATCCGGGCCGCCGTGGCCGGTGCGTCCACCCTGGCCGAGGCCTGGGGGCAGCTCCCGCCGGAGGAACAGCACATCAACTCCATCCGCGCACTCCTCTCGCACGCCCTCCAGGATGGCGCGGCCTTTGACCGCGATGCCTGGGATGGCCTGGACTACGAACAGATCGACGGCACCACCCGCACGGCGTACCTGCCGGTGGTCACCCTCAAGAAGGATTGACGATGACTGAAGAAATTACGACGGCGGCGCCCCCGGCGGTCGACCCCGAAACTGCGGTGGGCGAGCCTGAAATTCCGGTGGTCCAGCGCAGCGGCGGAGTCACGCCCCGCGACACGTTTGTGGACGGCGCCGCACTGTTTCCCGGCGACACCGGCGTGCTCTCGATGAAGGTGCGCCAGGCGCTGGTCAAGCTGCTCAAGGGTCCGTACGTCGACGGCGGACGCGACGAAAAATTGTGGACCACGCTGCTGGATAACCAGATCATCCTGCGCAGCCGCCTGTCCGAGCTGTTCCTGACCCTGCAGCTGGACCACGAGCGCAAGATCGCCGTCCTCCGCCCGGTGGATCCGGAGACCATCGGCGGCAGCAGCCGATCGAGCATCTTGCGCCAACAGCGGGCACTGAGCCGGGTGGAGACCATCGTGCTGCTCCGCCTGCGGATGCTGCTGGACCGCCACGTCACGGCCCAGACCGATGCCACCATCACCCGGGAGGAAATCGCTGACCTCGTGGCCCACTACCAGCCCGCCGGACAGCAGGACGCGCTGCGGGATTCGGACGTGGTCACCCGTGCCATCACCAAGCTCCTGGCCCGCCAACTGCTCCTTACTACTAGCCTGGACGACGTCTACACCATCTCCAACGCCCTCCCGCTGGCCCTCCCCTTCGAAAACATCGGCGACATCCCCGCCCAAATCGAAGCCCTGGTAGCAGCCACGACAGATCCGACGGGCACAGAAGCGCTGATAGAGCTCGACGTCGACACAGGCGGTGAGGACGACGACGCCGATGCCGCCCCCGCCCCTCCGCCGGGCGGCTCTGCTGCAAGCAGCGAGCCGCCCGGCTCCGACAGCGGCCCAGAACTACCCGATGCTCGCAAGCTCGCATCGGGGCCCTCGTCCAGTTCCTCAGATGCCACTCCCTGGGCGGCATCGGCGTCGTCGTCCGTGGGTGCGCAGGTTCCGGGCACGAGCGACGACACCGGGGACATGCGGCAGCATGCGTCTAAGCGAGGCGCGAGCGAGCATGCAGAGCATGTGTCCGGTGGTGGCGCGATTGGCGACCACGAGGAAGGGAACGACAAGTGAGCATCGCAACCATGCTGCCGATGGGTGAGCTCACGAACCCCGGCCAGATGCGCCTCGCCTTGGTGCAGGTTGTCAACTGGGGCACGTTCCATGGAGCCCACACGATGCACGTGGACCGGAACGGAACCCTGCTGACGGGCAACTCGGGCGTGGGCAAGTCCACGCTGTTTGATGCCATGCTGCGGGTGTTCGATGCCCGGCCGCGCTCCAACGAGGCCGCGGCCCAGCGTGCCGGCGGTGCTGTGGAGGACAAGAGGACCACGTTCACGTACATGCGCGGCAAGGTGGGCGACAAAGCGGTGGGCGAAGGCTCGGCCAGCGCGTTCCAGCGCCCCGGTGCCACCTGGTCCGCCGTCGCCCTGACATTCGATAACGCGGCGGGCACGCGCATCACGGTGTCCGCCTTGTTTGACCTGCCCAAAAACGGCACGGAGTCCAGCGTTGGGCGTTTCTACCTGATCGACAGCAAGCCGCTGGACCTGCCGGCCATCGAGGACATCGCCGACAAGCGCTTCACCAAGGCTGCGCTGGAGACGATCTTCCCGGACGCCCAGATCTTCGATGTCCACAAGGCCTTCGCGGAGCGTTTCCGCCGCCTCCTGGGCATCAGTTCGGACCAGGCATTGCCGCTGCTGCGTGTGATCCAGGCCGGCAAGGGCCTGGGCGGCAGCGTCAATACCTTCTTCCGCGACCAGGTCCTGGACGCCCCCGCCACCCTCGCCGCGGCCGATGACGTGGTGGAGGAATTCAGCAACCTCATGTCCATCCGGCAGCGGCTGGAGGACGTGCGGCAGCAGCGGGACCAGCTGGCCCCCGTGCCCGGCCTGAACAAGGAATACGCGCAGTCGCTGCTGGATGCGAACCGGCTCCGTGAGCTGTCGGGCGAGGAGTTCGAAGCCTACAAGCAGCAGCTCGCCGTCACGGTGCACCAGAAAACGCTGGCCCGGTTCAAGGAGCTGGCCCAGGCGAAAGCCAAGGAGCTGGGCGCGGAACGCTCGGTCCGCGACGGGCTGGCCATGGAACTGCGCCAGCTGGAGACCGATTACAACAACCAGGGCGGCAACGCGATCTCCGCGATCGAGCAGTCGCTGGACAACGCCAGGGTGGGTCTGCGGCTCCGCGAACAGGTGGAGGAAGCGGCCCGCAAGGCCCTGTCCGACGCCGGGCTGCAGCTGGAGTGGACCGCTGTAGGTTGGGAACAGGCCCACGAGCAGGCTGCCGCAAGGTCGGCCGAGCTCAAGGATGACTCCCAGGCCCTGCAGGAGCTCCGCTTCGAAGCCTTCGACGGCCACGCCACCAAAAAGCGTGAGCTGGCGGCGGCCCAGCAGGAGCTGCTGTCCCTGAAGACGCGCAAGTCCCTGCTGCCGCCGTCGAGCATTGAAAACCGTGCGGCCATCGCAGCGGCCACCGGCGTTCCTGAAGACCGGATGCCGTTCGGCGGCGAGCTGATGGACCTCGCTGAGGGGGAGGAGCAGTGGCGGCCGGCGGCGGAGCGCGCCCTCCGGAATCTCGCCACCACGTTGCTGGTCCCCGGCGAACATTTCGCCGCGGTGACCCGCTACCTGAACGACAACAAGGTACGCGGTGCCCTGCGCGCCGTTGACGTGTCCAAGCCGCTCGCGGGCGGCGCCCTCGCCGTGGAGGACGCGCACGACGGCGACTTGCTCACCAAGCTGGACATCCTCGCCAGCGGCGCGGTGGCGGACGCCGGGGAATGGATCCGGGAGCGGATCGCCCTCGATTTCGCCTACCCGTGCGTCGAGGACCCGAATGAGTTGGCCACCCTGGACAAGGGCCTGAGCTTGGGCGGTGTGGTCAAACGCAACCGGCACACGGTAGAGAAGGACGACCGGTTCACCAGCCGCCAGGACTACGTACTCGGGTTCGACAACGCCGCCAAGCTGGAGCTCGTGGCCGCCCAGGTGGAGGACCTGCAGCAGGAACTGGCCAAGGCCGCCGAGCTGGCGCAGAGCCGTGAAGAGTCGCACCAGGGCATGAGCCGGCAGCTCGACGCCCTCCGCCGGATCGCGGAGGACCACCGGCCCTGGGAACAGGTGTCCGCGGCCGTCGCCGCCGATGAACTCGCCAGGATTGAACAGCGGCTCAAGGATGCCCTCGCGGCCCAGGCCGACCTGGAACCGCTGCGGGCCAACATCGAAACGGCGCGGCAGAAACACCAGGCCAGCACCGAAGCCGCAGCCGTCCTGCAGAGCGAATACAAGGCACTGGACCGGCAGCTGAGCACCGCCGATTCGCTGCTGGAAGCCGCGCGTGCCCGCCTAGAGCAGGCGCCGCCGTCGGCCGCCACCGTCACCGCGCTTGAACCGTACTTCACCGATTTCGGCGACGTCGGCGAGATGCATGAGCTGGACAACCTGGCCAACCGCGTTCGGACCGCGCTGCTCGGGGAGCTGCACGCCGCCGAGACGCGCGGGCAGGCAACGTCCGAGCGGTTGACCCGGATCTTCGAGGGTTTTGTGCGCGAGTGGGGCTCCGCGATCTCCGCGGACCACGGCACCTCCATCGGGGCCGCGGGGGAGTTCGAAGGCCGCTACCACGCCATCATCAGCGACGGCCTGCCCGCCCAGGAGTCCGAGTTCCGGCAGTTCTTCAACCAGCGCACGCATGAATCGTTCAGCACGCTGCTGCACCTGCTGGACGAGGAGCGGCGGTCCATCACCAGCCGCATCCTGCCGCTCAACGGCATCCTGTCCGAGGTCAACTTCCACGAGGGCAGCTTCCTGGAACTGGACATCAAGCAGACCCTGCCAGCCACGGCCAAGCAGTTCAAGGACGCTATCCAGAACGCGCTGAAGGCACGGCATACGCGGCCCGCCCGCGCGGGTTCCGGCCCGGAAACCGGGGGAGGCGACGACGCCGAGCTCACCGCCCGGTACAAGACCCTCGAAACGCTCGTAAAGCGGCTCGGCTCGCCCACCCCCGAGGACCGGCGCTGGCGTGCCGAAGTCTTGGATGTCCGCGGGCACCTGTTTATCCAGTGCAAGGAGCACCGGGAGGTGACCGGGCCGGCGTCGGGCAAGAAGGGCGGCGGCAAGCGGACGGACGTCTACATGCATGCTGACACCGGCTCCATGTCCGGCGGCGAGCGGCAGCGCTTCACGGCGTTCATCATGGCCGCGGCGCTGAGCTACCAGCTGGGCATCGCCGAGCAGGGGTTCACCACGTACGGCACCGTGATGATGGATGAGGCGTTTGTGCTGGCCTCGGAGGAGTTCGCCGGCGCCGGGATCAAGGCGCTGCACGAGTTCGGATTCCAGCTGCTGCTGGCCGCTCCGGAGAACGTGATCGACCTGTCCCGGCACCTGGGCTCCGTGACGGAGATCCTGCGGGACAAGCGCACCAACCGCTCCGGCGTGCTCACCGCCCCGGTGATCCGGCCCAGGCCCGGCGCGGAAGGTCAGTGGCGGTCCGAGGCGAACCCCGTGGACATCGTGCTTCGCTGACCCGGACGCTCTCTCACCTTTGGGGCCTTTTTCGCCAACGCTCTCTCACTTGCCTCAAGAAAGTGAGAGAGCGTTGGTGGTTTTCGGGCCAACGGTCAGAGAGCGTCTACTCGGCGGCGGTGCAGGCGTCGATCTGGGCCTGGACGATTGCGCCGTAGTGTCCCACCAGCTCGTCAAAGTTCCAGCCGTCGAAGAGGCCCAGGGTGCGGACGGCCTCACCGAATCCGGTCATCAGGGCCACCACGGTGGAGGCGAACCGCCGCTCCGGTGTTGTGTCCCCGATCAGGCTCGCGATGGCGGCGAGGTACCTTTCGCGGACATCCGTTCGAGCTGTCTCGGGGTCGGGAGAGTCCAGAACGGCGAACGGGATGATGGCCCAAGGCTCCTGCATTCCGCGTTCCCGGCGCATCAACACACGGAAGACGAGGGCCCTGCCGAGTTCCGACGTCGGGACCTCCAGTTCGGCGAGCTGCGATTCGTCGGGCCGGACGGCGGCATAGAGCTTTTCCTTGGAGACGAACAGTTTCATGACCAGGGCCGCCGAAACGCCAGCGTCCGCGGCTATGTCCCGCACCGTGACGGCACGGTAGCCGCGTTCCCCGAAAAGCCGCCCGGCGGCGCTGAAGATCGCGTCGTGGCTGCGGCTGCTCATGCGCCCACCGGCTCCATGGACTTTTCCTCCACACGCGGCGCGGCGAGATGAACGGTGACAGAGCGGTTGTCCACCGCGAGCTTCCGCGCCATAGCCTGATGCGTCGCCGGATCAACCATGGTCACGATGTAGCGGCCGGCGAGGGGCAGCGGAAACGCATACGCGCCGTCGTCGTCCGAAACGGCGGTGGCCACGTAACCCCCGCTTGCCTCAAGGAGCGTCACCACCGCGCCGGCCACAGCCGCGCTTCCGGCCGTGACCAGTCCGCTGATCTCGAGCCGGTCCCGAAGCAGGAAGTTCTGGTGCCGCGTGCGGCCGTCGAAGTCGAAGACCTCTGCCATCGGCGCCCAGCCTGCTGCATTGGTGACCATGAGGTACTTCCCGGCACCGGGGAGGGCCACCGAATAGTTGCCTTCCGTATCCACCCGGCTCCAGTCCACCGGCTCGCCGGCGGTCTGGAGTACGGTCACGACGGCGGGGGTGACGGGGCGGTTGTCAGGTGCAAGGACGCGCCCCTGCACCACGATTTCGGCCGTATTGACGGAGGCAGCGGTGTTAGTTGCGGATAGCCGGTGAGCTGCTGTGGCCTTCGGAATGAAGACCGTGGCCACTACCGATGCTGCCGCTGCCAGCGCGGCCAGCCAGAACGCGTCCTTGAACGCATCGAAGGACGGGAGCTGCACGGCCCCCACCGTCATGCTGACCGAGGTGAGGACCGCGGCAACCGCTGCGCTCGACGTCGAGGTGCCGATGGACCGGACCAGGCTGTTCAGTCCATTGGCCGAGGCCGTTTCGGTGATCGGCACCACGCCCATGATCAGTGTGGGCATGGCGGCGTAGGCGATGGCTGTGCCGACGCTGACCACGGTTGAACCGATGATGACCCACGCGATGGAGTCGTAGAAGAAGACGCGGCTCACGTAGCCCACAATCATCACGATGGCTCCGGCGATCAGCGCAGACTTGCCGCCGAAGACGCGGATGATACGTCCGGAAACAGGCGCGAAAATCACCATCGCGAGCCCGGACGGGACCATGCACAGCCCTGCGGTGATGACGTTCAGCCCGAAACCGTAGCCCGTGGCGGTAGGCAGCTGGAGCTGCTGGGTGGTGAGGAGCATGTTGGCGAACATGGCGAAGCCGATGAGCAGTGAGGCCACGTTGGTCATGAGCACCGGCCTGCGGCCCGATGTCCGCAGGTCAACCATCGGCTGGCTGACTTTCAGCTCGTACGGGACCCAAGCAGCCAGGAGTATTGCGGCCGTGAGGAACAGCAGCAGCACCGGCTCCGAGCCCCAGCCCCAGGCGCCGCCTTTGGAGATCGCCAGCAGCAGGGCAGCCAGGGCTGCGGAGAGCACCAACGCCCCCGCGTAATCGAAGCGCCCCGGCGTCCGGACCTTGGATTCCGGGACCACCAGCGCCACGGCAACAAGCAGCAGTGCGCCGGCGGCAGCGGACACCCAGAAGATCGAAGCCCACCCCAGGCTCTCGTACAGCACTCCCGCCAAGGGCAGGCCCATGGCGCTGCCGATTCCCAGAGTGGCGCTCATCAAGGCAACCGCGGAGCCCATCTTCTCCTTGGGCAGTTCATCGCGCATGATGCTGATGCCCACCGGAATCAGGGCCGAAGCGAAGCCCTGGAGCGTCCTGCCGATGACCAGCCACAGGAAGGACCCGCCAACCGCGGCAATGACCGAACCGGCCACCATGATCGCCAGGCAAACCACCATCATCTTGCGCTTGCCGTACATGTCCGCGCTGCGGGACACGATGGGCGTTGCCACGGCGCTGGCGAGCAGGGTGGCGGTCACCAGCCAGGAGGCGTCGTCGGCGGTGATACCCAGGATCCGGGGGAAATCCGGAAGGAGCGGCACCACCAGTGTTTGCATGAGGGCCACCACCGTGCCGCTAAGGGCCAGGACGGCGGTGATGGCGGACGGGGACGGGCCCCGGGTGGTGTTCAGGGCGTTGGAACGCGGCATCAGGTGCTTTCGGGTGTGGACTGGGAAGGGGCTCGGCGCGGTGAACGCACGTTTACCCCCCCAAAGAGTGAACCACCGTTCACCCCCTGCCGGCAATGACCTGCTGCTATTTGGTGCGTCACATAAATCAATTACGCAATACAAAGCTTTTCTAATTATGAGCAGGCTAGGCTACCCTTACTTAGGTTCGCATCATTCACCTAAGGAGTTCCGTGACTTCCCCCCTCTTCTCCGGCCCGAGTGCCACCCGCCGCACGCTGTTCAAGTCCGCCGGCAAGGCAACGGCCGTTCTGGCTGCCGCGGCACTCACGCTGTCCGCCTGCTCCACCGGCCCCGCGTCCTCGACGTCAGACGCCAGCAGCTCCAGCAGCTCGCAGTTCCCGGTCACCATCAAGCACGTCTTCGGTGAAACCACCGTCAAGGAACAGCCCAAGCGCGTAGTCACCGTTTCCTGGGTCAACGACGATGTTGCCCTTGCCCTCGGCGTAGTTCCGGTGGGCGTCCCCAAGAACGAATGGGGCGGCAACGAGCAGGGCTCCACCCCGTGGAAGGATGCGGCGCTGAAGGAACTCGGCGCCGGCTTCGGTTCCGACAAGGCTCCGGTCCAGTTCTCCGAAGCTGACGGCATCAACTTCACTGAGATCGCCAAGCTGACCCCGGACGTCATCCTGGCCGCCTACTCCGGCCTGACCGAAGAGGACTACAAGAAGCTCACCGAGATCGCACCGGTGGTGGCCCACCCCGCGGTTGCCTACGGAACCTCATGGCAGGATTCAACCTCCATCATCGGCAAGGCACTGGGCAAGGAGGCTGAGGCTACCAAGCTCATCGCCGATACTGAGGCCACCGTCAAGACGGAAGCTGCCAAGTACCCGCAGATCGCCGGCAAGAGCTTCGTCTACGGTTACACCGATCCCTCGGACCTCACTGCCACGGGCTTCTACACCGCCAATGACAACCGTCCGAAGTTCCTCTCAGCTATCGGGATGAAGCTGGCCCCAGTCGCCGAGAAGGCTTCAGCCGGCTCCAAGGACTTCTTCGTGCCGTGGGCCGCCGAGAAAGCCAACGAACTTGAGGCCGATATCTTCCTGAGCTCGGTTGAGGATACCGCGACCGCCGCGGCCGTCAAGAGCGACCCCCTGCTGGGCCAGATTCCGGCCGTCAAGAACGGCGCGTTCGTTGCAGATGCGGACAAGAGCCTGGTCCTGGCAATCTCGGCCTCCTCGCCGCTGAGCCTGCCGTGGGCGCTGGACACCTTCCTCCCGCAGCTCGCCACCGCCGCGGATGCAGTGAAGTAAGCACCGCTCCATGACGGAAAGTACGACGGCGGCACCCGCCGGACAGCGCGAACGGACACTTGGGACCCCGATCGGGTCGCAACGAGGGCACCAACTGTCCGTTCGCGCCGGTCGATTGGCTAGCGCCGGCGGGAAGGCCAGAACCAGGCAGACTGCCTGGCTGCTGGCCGCCGTCGTCGTACTTTCTTTATTAGCCGCCGCTTCCCTGGCCATCGGCGCCCGGGGCCTTTCCCTGGCCACTGTGTGGCAGGCGCTCACCCAGTTCGACGCCGCCAACGGGGACCACGCCGTGGTCCACGCGCGCATCCCCCGCACCGTCCTCGGCATACTTGCCGGCGGTGCCCTGGGCCTGGCCGGCGCCGCCATGCAGGGCGTTGCCCGCAACCCCCTGGCAGATCCGGGCATTATGGGCGTAAATGCCGGAGCCGCGCTGGCCGTGGTCACCGGCATCTACCTTTTCGGCGTCACCTCCCTGAGCGGCTACATCTGGTTCGCTTTCATCGGCGCCGGAGCCGCCGCCGTCGTGGTCTACCTGGTCGCGTCCATGGGCAGGGACGGTGCGACGCCGGTCAAGCTCGCCCTCGCCGGCGCCGCGCTCAGCGCCGGACTCTATTCCCTGATGAGCGTCATTCTCGTCTCCAGCCAGGACACCCTGGACCGCTTCCGTTTCTGGCAAGTGGGCGGAATCTCCGGCCGCGACTGGGCAGTGGTGCTCCCGGGCCTCCCGTTCCTGGCCGTCGGGGCACTAATTATTCTTGGCACCGGCCGCATCCTCAACAGCCTCGCGTTGGGTGACGACATCGCCCGCGGCCTGGGCCAGCGTGTGGGCCTGAGCCGGGGAGTCACCGCCCTGGGCATCGTACTGCTGTGCGGTTCCGCGACGGCATTGGCAGGGCCCATCGGCTTTGTTGGCCTGGTCATTCCGCATGCGGTCCGGTCACTCACCGGCCCGGACTACCGCTGGATCCTGCCGTTCTCCCTGGTCCTCGCTCCGGCACTTTTGCTCGGCGCGGACATTGTCGGCCGCGTTGTGCTGCTTCCCGGCGAGATTCCGGCCGGGATCATGACTGCACTTGTTGGTGCGCCGGTCTTCGTGTGGCTCATCCGCCGCGGCAAGGGGGCCGGGCTGTGACCACCTCCACCCGGCGCGAACTGGCAGATAACGCCCTCAAAACCGCGAAAAGAGGGGATTATCTGCCAGTTCGCGAACCCCTGATGCGCCGGACCATCCTGAACCGGACCGCCGCCCTGGCCCTCGGCGTCGTGATCATGTTCGCCGTGTACGTGCTCCTGGGCAGCTACACCGTGACCATCCCGGACTTTTTCAAGATCCTCATCGGACACCTGACCGGCGGCGAAAGAATCCCGGGCGCAAGCTTCATTGTCATGGAGAACAAGCTGCCCCGGGCCGTCATCGGCGTGATGATCGGCGCCGCGTTCGGACTCTCCGGCGGCCTCTTCCAGACCATGCTCCGCAACCCGCTGGCCAGCCCGGACGTGATCGGCATCAGCTACGGTGCAAGCGCGGCCGCGGTCACCGCCATCGTGATCTTCGGCGCCACCGGTCCGGCCGTGTCCGGAGCGGCGCTTGGCGGCGCGCTGGGCATCCCAGCGCTGATCTACGCCATCTCCCGCGGACCGGCACTGGGCTCAGGCGGCGGCATCCGGGGGAACGCCGCGGGCAACCGGCTGATTCTGGCCGGTGTGGGCATCGCCGCCGCCCTGCATGCGGTGGTCAACTTCATGATGACCCGCGCGGACATCCGCACGGCAGCCGACGCACTCGTCTGGCTCAACGGCTCCCTCAACTCCGCCAACTGGGACCGGGCGGGCATGCTCTCGCTGGCGCTGCTGATCCTGGTCCCCGCCGTAATCGCCCTTGCCGGGCCGCTGCGCATCCTGGAACTCGGCGACGACGCCGCGGCCGGGCTGGGCATCCGCGTCGGGTTTACCCGCCTCGCCGTGGTGGTCACCGCCGTCGCACTCGCCGCGGTGGCGACGGCGGCTGCCGGGCCGGTCTCGTTCGTCGCCTTCCTGGCCGGCCCGATCGCCCGGCGCTTCACCCGCAAGGCCAGCCTCCCGGCGTCGGCCCTGGTGGGTGCCCTGATTGTCCTCACCGCCGACTACGTCGCGGCCAACCTCGCCCCCTTGCTGCTGGACGGCACCGTGCTGCCCGTCGGTGTTATCACGGGCGCGCTCGGTGCCCCGTTCCTGCTGTGGCTTCTGGTCACGGCCAACCGAAAGGATGCCTGACATCGCCGTTCTTAGCGCCCAGGACCTCACCCTGAAATACGACCAGCGCTGCGTGGTGGACGGCCTCACGGCGGAAATCCCCGAGGGCAAGGTGACCATGATTGTGGGCGCCAACGCCTGCGGCAAGTCCACGCTGCTCCGCGGCCTGTCCCGCCTCCTCAAACCCGCCTCCGGCACGGTGACCCTGGACGGCAAGGACATCCACGCCCGCCCGGCCCGTGAACTGGCGCGCACCCTGGGGCTCCTCCCGCAGCACCCCACGGCGCCGGACGGCATCGCTGTCCGCGACCTCGTGGGCCGCGGCCGGTATCCGCACCAGGGCTTCTTCCGCAGCTGGAGCACGGAGGACGACGCCGCCGTGCAGCGCGCGCTCGAAGCGACGGAAACGCTGGAACTCGCTGAGCGGAACGTCGATGAACTGTCCGGGGGCCAGCGCCAGCGCGTCTGGATCGCCATGGCGCTCTCCCAGGAAACCGACGTGCTCCTGCTGGACGAACCCACCACTTACCTGGACCTGGCGCACCAGGTGGAAGTCCTGGACCTGGTCACGGATCTGAACCGCAAGCGCGGCACCACCGTGGCCATCGTCCTGCACGACCTGAACCTGGCGGCACGCTACGCGGACCACGTCATCGCCATGAAGGGCGGCGAGATCGTGGCCCTGGGTGACCCCATAACTGTTGTCACCGAAAAGCTGGTCCGCGACGTTTTCGGCCTCGAGTCCCGGGTGATTCCCGATCCCGTCTCGGGCACGCCCCTGATTATCCCCATCGGCCGCCACCACACCGCCGCAACCGAACTGGAGCTCGTTTCATGAAGACCCGCGACATCGCCGCCACCGAGCCCATGACCCTGGCTTTCGAGGTGACCGTTTCCTCGGTGCAGGAGCTGAGCCCCAACTTCCGACGGATCACCTTCGGCGGCTACTCGCTGCGGGACTTCGGCGTTCACGGCGAGACCATGGACCTGCGGATCAAGCTGATGATCCCGTCCATGGCGTCCGACGGCACGAAGCTGCCCCTGCCGGTCTTCGAAATGGCGCAGTCCGGCTGGTACCGGGAATGGCTGGCCATGGACCCCGCCGTGCGCGGCTCCATGCGCACCTACACGGTCCGTCAATCCCGGCTTGATGCCGTTTATCCGGAAATTGACGTTGACTTCGTAATGCATTTCGACGCCGAGGGACACGGCGGTCCCGCCGCGAACTGGGCCCTGAACGCCAAGCCGGGCGACGCCATCACCCTCATCGGCCCCAACAACCGCGCCGCCCACTGCGTCACGGCCGAGATCTACTCCGGCATCGAGTGGCGGCCGGGTATGGCCCAGCGTGTCCTGCTCGCCGGCGACGAAACCGCCATCCCGGCCATCTCCGCGATCCTCGAAAGCCTGCCGTCCTACATGAGCGGCCACGCCTTCCTTGAAGTACCGGAGGCCGGTGACTTCCTGGATCTCAAGACGGACGCCGACGTCGACATCACCTGGCTTGCCCGCGGTGCTGCCATTGGCCGCTCACGCCCGCACGGCGAGCTGCTGCAGCAGGCAGTGCGCACGGCAGTTCCCGTTCCCGGCTGGGTGGGCATCAAAGCGTCCGACGCCGGTGCGGGCCCGGAGCCCGAAGACGTCAACGTGGACGTGGACATCCTCTGGGAGACGCCGGCGCGGATGGAGACAGCCGAAATCGAGGCCACCAAGAACCCCGCCATGCCTGCCGGCGCCATGCCGTTCTACGCCTGGATCGCCGGCGAGGCCGCCGTTATCAAGGACATGCGGCGGTACCTTGTGCGCGACGTCGGGATCGACCGCAAGCAGGTTGCGTTCATGGGGTACTGGCGTCAGGGCAAGGCCGAGGTCTAGGCCCGTCGTGTGTTCCGGATCTTGAATGCCGCGGCTCTGGCGAAAAAGGTCCAGGCAGCGGCTTGACAGACATAGAAGAGTCGACCGCTGGAACTCGTCAGGTCCCGGTGGGTCTTTCTCATTTACTTCGTTGCCGCTCAGAGACTTGCGGCACCCCGCGAGTCGGCCCCGCGGCTATTCCAACCGTTCCCCGGCGAGCCCTCAGCCGGAAAGGCCTGTCTTACCGGTAGACGCGGACCCAATCGACCTGCATCTGCGAGGGCTTGGTGGCGGAGCCGTCCGGGAACCAATCCAGCTGCAATGTCTGCTTCATGGCGACAGAGGGCTGGTGCGCCGGGTTCGTGTCAGTGAAGGTCTTTACTCCGTCGACGTATCCGGTGATGCCGGCCGGGGTCCACTCCACCGCGTAGTTGTGCCACTGTGTGCTATCGACGGGCGTCGCCGTTGTGGTCTGGAAATCCGCTCCACCACAGGCGTAGTGCAGGAAGAACCTCATCACGGAGGTGACTGTGCTGCCCTCGGCATAATCGATCTCGGCACAGTTCGGGGCACTGTTGTTGTTGAGGATCAGGACCGGGTGGTATTTCGGGTCCCGTGCATTGGTTTTCATGCGCGTTTCCCAGCGGCCATACTTTTGTTCCGCGAACTTTGCCGACATGCCGCCAGTGGTGCCGGCCGCGTCTCCGCTAACGGTGGCCACGCCGTTGGCAACCGACCAAGCCTGGGGACTGCGCAGGCCTTTGCCTGCATGCCCTGCACTGTTATAGACACTCCATTTCGTCCGGTCCGGTGCGCCGGTGTTGGAGAATTCGTCGCCCGTCAGGACCGGGCCCCAACCGAAGGCGGTAGCTGCCTGCGCACCGTCACCCGTCGTCGCGAGACTTTGGCTGGCTGGGGGCACCACCGTCGCCGGGGCCGCGGCAGGCGCGGGCGCTGGCGCCGAGGTGACGGCTGCCACCTGGGTTGCCGCCGCCGAAGCGGGGGTCTGGCCGCTGCTCGAAGCCGTGGGCGCCGGAGATGCTGCGGCTGAAGACGCCGCGGCTGCGGCAGTTGCGGCTGGAGTGGCAGGTGCGGACGCGCGGCCAGCCGAGGATGGGGCAGATGCCCCATTGGTCGTAGGGGCTAGGCCGCATCCTGTCAGGGACAAAGCACCCATGGTCGTTACGATGGCTATTTTCTTGAACAAGATACCTCCGGGCTCAGGACTGGAAGAAACGACTGATGCACTTGAGGCGATGACGAGTGCGGAAAGCATCCCTGGGCCCCTTGGCAGGGCCGGAGCTAGCAGGCGCCGAAAGGGCGCATCGGGGGTCCAGTGATCGGCCGCCCGGGGCCCTGCATTGGGGCCAGCCGCCAACGTTACCTGATCGTGACCATCGGTCGCAAAAATGTGACAGAGGCTGAGCAGCTGCTGATGATCAGACCTATCTGGCCCCGATTCGTGGACTCCGCCTATAGCTGTTGCCTGCGGTCAGCCATGTACTGCCACTATCTGGAAACCCAGCCAAACCGCGCAACTTGGGTGGGGATTCGGCCCAAGCCAGCGGCGGCGGCTTGATGGACACGCCTTGCACCCGGCACTAGTTCGCAACCGCTCCCTCGCACTCTGCCTCTAGATCTCAACCCTTCTGCATATCCTGTTGCTGTCCGTTTACCTTGGCGTTTCATTGGGCGGTTACTTTCAGTGGATGGGTTCTAATCCTTTACTTTCGGACCGTGAAGGCCGGCGGGTGTTTGTCGCTTTGGGGGACTCGTTTACAGAAGGTGTTGGGGACCGGGATGAGCGGCTGCCCAACGGGGTCCGGGGGTGGGCTGACCGGGTGGCGGAGAAACTGGCCAAGGCTGAGCCGGGGTGGGAATATGCCAACCTGGCCATCAGGAGCAAGCGCCTGCGTCACGTCATCACCGAGCAGCTGGAACCGGCGCTGGCCATGAAGCCCACGCTGATCACGCTGTATGCCGGCGGAAATGACATCCTGGACATCGGCACGGACATGGCTGCCCTGATGGACGAGTACGAGGACCTCGTGGCGCGACTCGCCGGGACCGGGGCCACGGTGGTCCTGTTCACCGGCTTCGACGTCAAAGTCTCGGCCGTTCTGGAGCTGCTGAAGAAGCGGAACACGGTCTACAACGAGCGGGTCCGTGAGATCGCCGCGAGATACGGGACGGTCCTGGTGGATTACTGGTGCCTGGACGCCTTCCATGACCGGCGGATGTGGGACTCGGACCGCCTCCACATGTCCAAGGCGGGCCACAAGTACCTCGCCGGGCAGGTGCTGGACCAGCTCGGGGTGCCCCACAAAATCCGGCTCAAGGACTGGGACCCGCCGGTGCGGCTCAGCCTGCGGGAGTGGGAGCAGCGGCAGCGGCGTTGGGTGAATGACTGGGTGCTGCCGCTTTTTGGCCGCAAAATCAGGGGCGTCACGCTGGGGGATACCCTCGCGCCGCGCTGGCCGGAACCCGTCAAGGTGCCGCGGAAGCGCGGGCTGAAGAAGCTGATGGACCGGGACGCGGTGCTCAAGAACAGCCCGAAAGCAAGTGGTTTGTAAACATCTGTTGATTTGTGTGCAACATTACAGATACTTGCGGCACTGACGACGACTCAACGCGTCAGCTCTAGTCCGCTCAGCGCTGCGTGGACCGTTTGGGGGCGTGAACCGCCGCCGTCGAGATGCCAGCGTGAACGCGGAATCCCCAACCTGCCCCTTCGGCACGCGGCGTTCAGATGCGACAGGTCGGCCCGCGCCAGTCGCGGAGCTGTTCGTGACCTGGGAGCCGGACAAGGCGCAGCTGCTGGTTCTGGAGCAGTAGGTGCTTCCGGGGAACTGCCGGGCAGTTCCCCGGAGCCTGCTGGCGCAGGGGCCAGGGGCCTAGGTGTCCAGCAGGTTTTCGTAACCCACCGCCACGGTCGTGGCGGTGAATTCGATAACTTCGAACTCGGCCACTCCGTTGCTGTAGAAAGGGTCCTTGGCCAACGCAGCATCCAGTGTGGTTCGGTCGGCCTTGGATAACAGCACACCGCCCACCGCCGGAACCAGGCGTCCGGACGCAAGGAACACGCCGTCGTCGAACGCCTGCTTAACCCACGCCATATGCGCAGGGCGGTGATAGTCCACGATGTCTTCGGGCACCTTGTAGGTCAGCGATACAACAAACATAAAGTCAGCCTACCCGGATGGGTCCACGGGAACTGGTGCGTCACTTGAACGCTCAACCACGCTCTGCTTCTAGAATGGACGCATGACCGAACCGCGCTGGCTCAACGCCGACGAACGCCGTGCCTGGCTGGCACTCCTGAGCATCAACACGCTGCTGCCGGCTGCCCTGGACAACCAGCTCCACACCGCCGGCAAGGTGTCCCTGTTCGATTACAACGTCATGGCCATGCTGTCCGAAGCCGAGGGCCGCTTCCTGCCGATGAGCCAACTGGCCGCCCGTACGAGTTCGTCGCTTTCCCGGCTCTCGCATGTGGTTGCCAAACTGGAGAAGCGCGGATGGCTGGAGCGGCGTCCGCACCCCCGCGATGCACGGGTCACCACCGCACACCTGTCCGACGTCGGGATGGCCACTTTGGAGGCACTCGCACCGGGGCACGTGGAGGCGGTGCGCACCAAGTTCCTGGACGCCTTGACGGAACGTGACGTCAATGACCTTGCCCGCATCGGCGAAAAGATCGTTGCCCGGCTGGACGATGACCACTGGATCCTGCGCGAGACCGAAAGCCGGCCATAAGCCGTCGCCCTGATGGACACCGTCCGGACAGGCCCCGCCTTGGTTGCTCTCGGCAACAAATGAAAGACTGACGCCATGGACTTTTCGACCCGTTATGTAGCGCTCGGCGACTCTTTCACGGAAGGGGTCGGGGATGACGATCCGAGCCGCCCCAACGGCGTCCGCGGCTGGGCGGATCGCGTGGCGGAGCAGCTGGGCGCGGCGGATCCCGGCTTCGGCTACGCCAACCTGGCCATCCGCGGCAGGAAGCTCCGCCAGATCATGGCAGAACAGGTGGACGCCGCCGTCGAACTTAACCCCACCCTCGTGACCATTTACGCAGGTGCCAACGACATTCTGCGGCCCAAGATCGACATCGACGATCTGCTGGCCGAATACGACGCCGGCATCCGCAAGCTGGCGGCCACCGGCGCCACAGTGGTGATGTTCACCGGCTTCGACGCGCGCGGCTCGAAGGTCTTCAGCACCATGCGCGGCCGCACCGCCATCTACAACGAACTGGTCCGCGGCATTGCCGGGGACCATGGAGCGTTGCTGGTGGATTACTGGCGCTTTAACGAGTACTACGACTGGGGCATGTGGGCCCAGGACCGGATGCACATGTCCTCCGCCGGGCACGCCAACATGGCCAAACGCGTCCTTACCGTCCTGGAGCACGACCACTCGATCGAAGTCCCGCCCATGACCCCGGTGCCCGAGCTGAACCGGGCCGAAGCCCTCCGCGCAAACGCGCGCTGGGTCCGCGAATTCGCCGGCCCCTGGGTGGTCCGCCGTGTCACCGGCAAGTCCTCGGGCGACGGACTGGCGCCCAAGTACGCCCAGCTCACGCGCCTCTGAAGCAGCGCCCCCTTATACACCGTCCGAGCACGGATTGGTCTTTAATTGCGTGAACTCGTAGACTTGGTGAGCGCTAAGTGCGCGGAGCGTGCGCAATTGCTCCGGTGGCCCGGTAATTTTCTCCAGGGTAGCCGGTAGTTAGGGGCTCAAGTTGCGTGACTAACCGTTCACCCTGATCACTTTGGGTCGCACTTAGCCGCATGATCCTGCAGCAGATATGCGGATCATTACATTCAATTCTTGAGGAGAAGTCATGGCAGCACACTGCCAAGTGACCGGAGCCGAGCCGGGCTTTGGGCACAGCATTTCGCACTCGCACCGTCGCAACAAGCGTCGGTTCGATCCGAACATCCAGAAGAAGCGCTACTGGGTTCCGTCCCTGCGCCGTAATGTCACGCTGCAGCTTTCTGCAAAGGGCATCAAGACCATCGACGTGCGCGGCATCGACGTAGTCGTCGCCGCCATCCTTGCTCGGGGAGTGAAGCTCTAATGGCTAAGGACAAGGACGTACGTCCGATCATCAAGCTCAAGTCGACTGCGGGCACGGGTTACACCTACGTGACGCGGAAGAACCGTCGTAACGACCCGGACCGTATGGTTCTGAAGAAGTACGATCCCAAGATCCGTCAGCACGTCGAATTCCGAGAGGAGCGCTAAACACATGGCTAAGAAGTCAATGATCGCAAAGAACGAACAGCGTAAAGTCATCGTTGAGCGTTACGCCGCAAAGCGCCTCGAACTGAAGAAGGCTCTGGTTGACCCCAACTCGACCGACGAAGTTCGCGAAGCTGCACGCCTCGGCCTGCAGAAGCTTCCCCGCAACGCGTCGCCCGTCCGTCTGCGAAACCGCGACATCATCGACGGCCGTCCCCGCGGTACCTTCCAGAAGTTCGGTATCTCCCGTGTTCGCTTCCGCGACATGGCTCACCGCGGTGAGCTCCCGGGTATCACCAAGTCTTCCTGGTAATCCAGCACCGCTGATTCCAGCTGCTTGAGAAGGGCCGGCAACCGTTTGGTTGCCGGCCCTTCTGCGTTTAAGTCTTGCGGTGATCGAGCTCCCCCTGTGGATCGAGCCCCGTCTGGTGATCGAACTTGTCGAGATCCCGCGCAGTGTTGGCCGTTGTGCTGCAGCACACAGAAGTCACGTACGACGGCGGCGCCCGGTTTTGGGTGCCGATGCCGGCTTTGGGCCCGGAATGGCGGGGTTTCGANCATGGACTGCGTTGCACCTCAAAGCCGCGCACCCGCCTCGCCCCGCGCACAGCCGAAGAAGCGGCACCGGCCCCAACCCGCCGCCGTCGTACACCACACAGGCTCCGCTCCGAGCGTCCAGGCGACGAGCGCAGGACCTGACAGTGAATTTCGGCACATTCCCGCACCTCACGCTGCAATGTCGCATGCGAGGAACCGGACTCGTTCAACGGGGAGGCTGCTCGGGTCATCTGCCTGTGCAGTCACCGTTCAGTCCCAGTAGGTAGTAGATACACGGACGTCGTCCCTGATCCTCACAGGAACCTCGCCGGCTGACCTGCCGACCGACTTCGATCGACTCTGGCTGGGGTTGCCCTCGTCAGCTGGCCGGGTCGTACTGGAACTGCCGGACCTCTTGCGAGCAGCGGCAGGCGACGGCGATCTTCGCGGCCCACCCGAGTGCCGCCTCCCGCGAGGGCAGCTCGAGAACGGTGTAGCCGCCGTTGGGCACCTTGTGGCCTGGGTACGTGCCGCCGGTGACGGTGCCGTCACCGGCCACGTGCACCGGGTCTACGTCCTCATCGATTCCGCCGCCGAAGACGTAAACGCCCGCCGCCTTGGCCTCGGCGATGACGGCATGTGAGGCTTCGACTACGGCCTCGAAGTCCTCCTCGGGGAACGCCATGGCCTCACCGGGGAACGAGATCAGGTATTTCGTCATTCGAGGACTCCTCTGCTCCGGCGGCGCCATCCGTCGGCTCTTCTGTGCGGCACCGCTCTGGTGCCCAGACCGATTATGGCTCCGGCGCCCGACCCGTGGTCAAGGTAGAGCTCGCGACCGACCCGCAGAACCTGCTCGAGCGGTACCGTCTGAAAGCGCGTCCTTAGGCGCGTGCCCGCGGAGAAGGGGCGGCCATGGATCGCGTGGACACGACCGTGGTCGGTGCGGGGTACGGGCGAGGCTCCAGATGATGGAGGTTCCTACGCCATCCATCCAGGAGACCTCGACGTGCTCGACGCTACCCCCACGACCGCTTTCGCCTGTCCTGATCTGACCACGTTCCGTCGGCTCGACTAGCTGGGTCTGAAGGTCACCGGGCTGCGGCCCGAGCCCGATCGTGCGGTGCTGGCGGTCGGGTCGTCGAGCTCCGCGATTCGATCGACCGGTGATGCCGACGTTGCGGGCTTGAGAGCATGGCGCGGGACACGGTGACGCGGGAGTTGGCGCACGAGCCGTTGGGGTGTCGTCCCAAGGTCCTCAAGGACACGATCCGCCGGCACCGGTGTATCGACTGCGGGTACGCGTGTCGCCACACCCGGCGTGGCGACAAGTACGTCACCGTGGTCATCGACCTCACAACGATCCGTGAGGGCACCGGCCCCGCCCGCCTGCTCGACGTGGTCGAGGGCCGCTCGAAGAAGGCGTTCATTTCCTGGCTGGCCGAGCGACCCACGGCTTGGCGCGACGCCGCGATGAACAGGTGCACCGCATTCAAGACTGCTGCCGCGAAGAGCTCCCCGGGGCGGTCGCGGTCCTGGATCCCTTCCACGTGACCCTCCTGGCCGGCGAGGCGCTCGATGAGGGCCGGCGTCGGGTCCAGCAGGCCATCCATGGCCACCGCTGCCGCACCGGTCCGTAGAGGGCACCTCACACGAATAGGCAAACTCTGCCCGGAAAGCATCGATTACTGCCGCCCACCATAGGGTGGCTGCATGACGGACGCAGAGGTCGAGATCGCGTACTCAAGGAGAGCCGCCGAGTACATTGCCAGATTTGGGTCGGTCGAGTCCACGCATCCGGCTGACCGGAAGCTCATAGCTGAGTGGGTCGCACCTCTGGTGGGGCCAGTGCTGGACGTAGGATGCGGGCCCGGCCATTGGACCAAGTTCCTCGCGGACCAAGGGGCCGCGGTCGAAGGAATCGATTTGGTGCCGGCTCTCTCATCAAGCAAGCAGAAGCGACTTTCCCCGGAATCCCATTCCGCGTCGCCTCCCTCACGAGTCTCGGAGTTCCCGAAGGATATGCATTCGGCATCCTGGCTTGGTACTCGCTAATCCACTTTGCCCCCGACCAGGTTCCCTCCGTTCTCCGGGAGCTGGCACGGCGCCTAACTCCTGGCGGGCTTCTCCTACTAGGAATGTTTGAAGGCGACGAAATCGCGAGATTTCCACACGCTGTATCGCCTGCATACTCCTGGCCCGTGGGGGAACTAACTATGATGCCTGGTGCCGCCGGCTTCGAAACCATCTCGCATCAGAGACGAACTGATCCTGGTCATCGGCCAGCAGGGATGCGCACAGGTGCACGATAAGGCGAACCTACAACAAAGCAGAGGTTCCGAGCTGCCACCGGAGAGGCCACAGCCTTGGTCGTCTCGGCTGCTGGCCATTCCTCGCTGGATGTGATCCACACAACACAAACTTGTTCTGGCCAATTACTGAACCGGGACCCCGGTGAGCCCCCCAGATTCCCCGCCACGACGCGGATCCTGGGGGCATAGGGCCTGTTGTGGGGGTGGATTTGCGGTGGGGGTTGGGTGGGTGTATTGTTTTCTAAGTCGCCGCGAGGGGAACAGCGAAGAGCTGGTTACCGCGGGCGGCCAAACCCCCTAATTCAAGACCAAATGTTGGTTGTTCTTTTGAGCGCCTCGGTTTGGTGGGGATGTGTTTTCTGCTGGTGCGGGTCCTGGAATATGGATTTGCATCGGGGCGGGAAACCGGGTAAGTTTGAAAAGTTGCTCCGGAGCGATCCACGGCCGAATGGTTGGTTGTGGTGGTGCCGGGTGTGTCTGTTGTTTGAGAACTCAATAGTGTGCCAA
>NZ_JAMXBJ010000043.1 GCF_023913755.1 Pseudarthrobacter cellobiosi | reverse complement strand
CACCACGGGGTGGCGGATCCAATCAATTCAACCAATTCAATACAATAAATTGGTATCAACAAACTTGGCACACTATTGAGTTCTCAAACAACAGACACATTCGAATAATTCCCGAAACAATTCATATTCAAATGAATTCTTTTGCTTCGCTTTTCTTCGCTGCGATGTTTATAGCTTATTTCATTCTTATTCACTTTGCAAATCCGGGTTATTTTCCCGATATTCACCCTGTGGAACGAATCCGCCCATCAAAAAGTGAAGCTTTTCATCATTTTCGTGCTTTGCACACGATGAATTGCTTCTCTTGTGAAGGGGGTTTGTCACCACTCAACGGCGGCGACTCAGAAAACAATACACGCTCCCCCGAGGCCGTGCAAATCGGCTGCGGAGGAGCATGAATGGGGGCTTGGTAAGGCTAAGGAACCAGGACTTCGACAGTCGCGAGATTCTTCTTGCCGCGGCGCAGGAGCAGGTACTGGCCATGCAGCAGCTCCGATTCGGAGATGACAGCTTCCGGGTCGGACACCTTCTCGTTGTTTACATAGGCACCGCCTTCGCCGACAGTCCGCCGTGCCGCGGACTTGCTCTCCGACAGGCCAGACGCCACCAGCAGGTCAATGATCCCGAGGCCATCCACTTGGATGCGAGCGGACGGAAGCTCCGACGTGGCTGCTTCAAGCGTTGGCCGGTCCAGGGCCGACAGGTCGCCGTTGCCAAAAAGTGCAGCAGACGCCGCGATGACTTTCTCCGTTGCCCCCACACCGTGGACCAGAGAAGTCACTTCGAACGCCAGCTTCCGCTGGCCTTCCCGTGCAAAGGGACGCTCGGCCACGGCAGCTGCCAGGGTTTCGATTTCCGCGCGGCTCAGGAAAGTGAAGACCTTCAGCCGGTCCACTACGTCAGAGTCGGCGGTGTTCAGCCAGAACTGGTAGAAGGCGTACGGGCTGCACATGCCGGCGTCGAGCCAGATGGCATTGCCTTCACTCTTGCCGAACTTGGTGCCGTCCGAGTTGGTGATCAGCGGGGTGCCCAGGGCGTGCACACTCTTACCCTCAACCTTGCGGATGAGTTCAGTGCCGCTGGTGAGGTTACCCCACTGGTCCGAGCCGCCGGTCTGCAGCATGCAGCCGTAGTCACGGAACAGCTGGAGGTAGTCCATGCCCTGCAGGATCTGGTAGCTGAATTCCGTGTAACTGATGCCCTCGTCCGAGCTGAGGCGGGAAGCGACAGCATCCTTGCGAAGCATGGTGCCGACCCGGTAGTGCTTTCCGATCTCGCGCAGGAAGTCAATGGCGCTCAACGGCGCGGTCCAGTCGAGGTTGTTGACCATGTGGGCGGCGCTGGGGCCATCGAAGCTCAAGAATCGGCGGACCTGGGCCTGCAGGTAGCCCACCCATTCATTAACGGTGTCCTTGGTGTTCAGCGTGCGTTCAGCGGTGGGCCGCGGATCGCCGATCAGTCCCGTGGATCCGCCAACCAGCCCCAGCGGCTTGTGCCCGGCGAGCTGCAGCCGGCGCATAACCAGGAGTTGGACCAGGTTACCCAGGTGCAGGCTCGGCGCCGTGGGGTCGAATCCGCAGTAATAGGTGATCGGATCACCAGCGAGAAGCTTTTCCAGTTCCTCTTCATCGGTGGAGACGTGGACCAGGCCGCGCCACTTCAGCTCCTGCCAGACATTGGCGAAGGTGGGGTCGTTCTGCTGGGATTCGAGATCGTTGAGTTCTGACACGACTTCTAAGTTAGCAGGATCAGCGACGCCCGGCGTCGAAATGAACGGCGCCGGGCGTCAAGGGCAAAGCAGACCTGCTCAGCCGTCTATGCCTGCCGGAATACCTTCCGCGGCGATCAGCCGGAGCCGCTGGGTGGGCCGGGTCATAGCGACGTACAGATCGCCCACCCGGCCGTGCTCGTGGTTGAGCATGACGGACGGCTCAAGGACCACAACGCCATCGAACTCCAGGCCCTTGGCCTCGCGCGGGCTGATGACCACGATGTCCTGTTCGTAGCTGCCCGCGCCGTTGCCGATGCGCCGGCCGTACACGGCACGAAGGGCTGACGTTGCCGCATGCAGAAGGTCGCCGTCGGCAATCACGGCGAGGAGGCCGCCGTCGAGCGCTGCCAGTTCTTCGGGGAGTACCTCCACCAAACGGCTCACCACCTGTCCGCGGTCAACCTTGTCGATAACAGGGGCCCAGCGCCCTTCGCGGACGGCCTTCGGCGCGGAAACCACCAGTCCGGCAGCGTTGGCCATGCGGGCGGCGGCTTCGGCGATCTGGGAGGGCGTCCGGTAGTTCACTGTCAGCTCCTCCAGCTGCCAGCGGTCACCGAACATGGGCGCCAGGGCCCCCTGCCAGGAGTTAGCGCCGGCAACTGAACTCGTCTGTGCGATGTCGCCCACGATGGTGAAGGATTTCAGCGGGCAACGGCGGACCAGCAGGCGCCATTGCATGGGCGAAAGCTCCTGCGCCTCATCCACCACGATGTGGCCGAAGGCCCACGTGCGGTCGCTGGTGGCGCGCTCGGCGGCCGTCAGGCGGTTCTCGCGCTCCTGGTTCTGATCGGCGAGTTCCTCGGCGGAGATGAGTACATCGACACCCATGTCCCCCATGTTCACCAGTGTCTGCTTGGCGTTGGCAAGGTCCCGGGCGCGGTCGTGCTCCTGCTGTGCAAGGCCACGTCCCGCCGCCGGGTCCATTTCGCCAAGGAGCTCCGCGGCCTCGTCCAGCAGCGGGACATCGGCCTCGGTCCAGGGCGCATCAGCGGAGCGCAGCAGCAGCGACCGCTCCCTAAGGGACAGGCTCGGTGTGCAGGCCGCCAGGACTGCGGGCTTGCTCAGAAGCTCGGTGATCAGCTTCTCCGGAGTCATCGGCATCCAGCACAGGTTCAGGACGATCCGAACATCGCGGGCCGTGCGGACATCTTCAGCGAGATACGAGCGGTCGGCATTGTTCCCGATGCTCCCGGCTTCCACGAGATCGGTCAACTGTTCGGTCAGTTCGCGGAGCAGAATCTTGATAAACGTCAGGCGCGCCTCGTTGTGCGGCTTGCCGGTGGACCGGGCACGTTCGCGCGCCCGGCTGACCTGCCGCCGCGTCAGCACCAGTTTGCGGCCGTCAACGTCCAGGACGCGGTCCTCGGCAGGGATCCGCTGCCGGTTCGCCACCGCATTGGCCACAACCTTCACCATATCCAGCCGCCCCTTGATGGCCGCGACCTCTGCCTCAGGTTCAGCAACCGCCTTGATGCCCGGCATCAGTCGACCCACGCTGGCCATGACCACGCCGGTCTCACCAAGCGAGGGAAGAACACGTTCGATGTACTTCATAAACGACGACGACGGGCCCACCAGCAGCACACCGGCAGTCTTCAGCCGTTCCCGGTGTGTGTAAAGCAGGTACGCGGCCCGGTGCAGTGCCACAGCAGTCTTACCGGTACCGGGTCCACCCTGCACCACGAGGGCGCCGGAAATGGATGACCGGATGATGCGGTCCTGCTCGGACTGGATGGTGCCGACGATGTCGGACATCCGGCCCGTGCGCTTGGAATCCAAGGCGGCCAGCAACGCTCCTTCGCCCTGCAGCGATGCGTCGTCCGCAAGCATGTCCGCATCAAGGACGTCATCCTCGATGGCCTTGACTTCCCGGCCCTGCAGAATCAGGTGCCGCCGGCGGCGGACGCCCTGCCGGTCAAAGGCCGTTGCCTGATAGAAGTGGCCGGCTTCGGGCGCGCGCCAGTCCACCATGAGCCGCTGGAGGTCATCGGTGGTCAAGCCGATGCGCCCAATGTACTGGGCCTCACCGGAATCCAGGTCGAGGCGGCCGAAGACCAGGCGGTCATCGACGGCGTCGAGCTGGGCGAGGCGGTCCTCGTAGAGCGCGGCGAAGGCGTCCCGTTCGGAAACATTCTGCATGGTGCCCACGGCACCGGCCCGGCGGACCTGTGCCAACTGCTGGCGCTTTTCCGTGCGGAGCTCTTCCAGCCGCGCGTACAGGCCGGCAACATAATTCCGTTCGTGGGCCAAATCGGCGTCGAGCATTAAACGTTCCCCTATCGCAAAAGACAGACCGTCCATTCTACAACCATTTCGGTTAACGCGCCCGCCGGTCCCCAGCCCCGGAAGTCACCCAATGTTCACCTTCAGTCCGCACACTTCCGTAGCCGCGCCGCCCCGTGAATGATTCAATACTGCAATGCACCACGAGAACGTCCTGACCGGATACGGGCTGTCCCTCATTCCGTTGGCACCGCACCATGCCGAAGGGCTGTTTGACTTCGTGGACGCCGCGATGTGGGCAGGAATGGCGGCGCCCCTGCCGGCCACGGCACACGAGCTTTCAGGGCTGTTTGCGGCCAGGATTGAGGACCCGGCCAGCCTGGCCTTCGCTGTGACGGACCAGCGGACCGGGGCCCTCCTGGGCACAAGCGCCCTGAATGCTTTCGATGCCGCCCAGCAACGCGCGGAAGTTGGCGGCACCTTCTTTGGACGGCAATTCTGGGGCACGCACGTAAATCCCGCCAGCAAGCACGCCCTGCTCGCCTTTGCGTTCGAAGTCCTTCGGGTTCAGCGGGTTGCGTTTCGCTGCGACGCACGCAATGTGCGCAGCGCCGCCGCCATCGAACGGCTGGGGGCAACGTTCGAGGGCGTGCTGCGCAGCCACCGCTTGGCGCCTGACGGCACACGTGCGGATTCCGCAGTGTTCTCGGTCCTGGGGCAGGAATGGCCCGCTGTACAACGGCGACTCCAGCACCGGTTGGCGCCGTTCGCCCTGGCGGGAGACCACCCCGGTGGGACGGATTATGCCCGGCGCACCTTCGCCGCCTTGTAGCGGGACACGGTGGGATCGCCTGGCAGCCAGAAGCGCCAGGGATACGTCGCGGAGCCGCCATCGCCGGAAACGCCCACCCTCGGCCCGGACATGAATTCAGTGGCAGGTACCGAGGGCAGCCGCAGTTCGAAGGGGTCAGCCAGCGCATCCCGGCCGCTGTCGGCAGTAGTCAGTGCCAGTGTGGTGGCCAGCCGGGCCGGGCCGCTCGCCAGGTCGAGGGCCGATTTCGACGTCGGACGCCGCACCAGCGCGAGGCGCTGCCCCTCCACCACCTCGCCCGCCCGCAACAGGACGGCAGATGCGGTGCCCGCCGGACCGCAGACGATGTTGGCGCAGTAGTGCATGCCATACGTGAAATAGACGTAGAGGTGGCCGGCCGGGCCGAACATGGGCGCGTTGCGGGCCGTGGGGCCACGGAAAGTGTGGGAGCCGGGATCCGGATGCGACGAGCCGCCGGGACCCATGTACGCCTCCACCTCGGTGATCCGCACAGCCACCGTTCCCTCGTGGCTGTGGTGGATCAGCACAGCTCCCAGTAGCCGCGGAGCGACACTCCGCGCATCGCCTGACAGCAGGTCGCGGAGCTGTTCCGGGCTGGCGGGACTCAGGCTGACGGTCATGATCCGACTCTACCGAACGCCACGGCCGTGTCCGATTTCCGCTAGCAGTCCCTGTCGCTGGCTGGCAGGATGGAGGGCATGGACTTCTGGCAGCGCTACCGCGCGATTGACGCGCGGGACACCCGGTTCGACGGGCAGTTCTACACCGCTGTCCGGACCACTGGCATCTACTGTCGTCCGTCCTGCCCCGCCCGGACCCCGAAAGCGGCGAACGTCACCTTCTACGAAACCTCTGCCGCAGCGCACGACGCCGGCTACCGGGCGTGCAAGCGCTGCCTTCCCGAAGCAGTGCCCGGCACGCCTGCGTGGAACATCCGGCAGGACCTGGCGGGCCGCGCGATGCGCCTGATCAACGACGGCGTGATCAACC
Organism: Pseudarthrobacter cellobiosi; assembly: GCF_023913755.1. GTDB lineage: Bacteria > Actinomycetota > Actinomycetes > Actinomycetales > Micrococcaceae > Arthrobacter > Arthrobacter cellobiosi. Next base: position 173,910 of record NZ_JAMXBJ010000043.1, on the reverse strand, counting down.
GGGAAGGGGTGGAGGGCCTCGCCGCCCGGCTGGGATATTCCTCCCGCCAGCTCAACAGGATCCTCAGCCACGAACTCGGCGCCGGCCCGCTCTCCCTGGCCCGGGCCAGCCGCGCCCAGACCGCCCGCACCCTGTTGGTGTCCACAGCGATGAAGCTGGCGGACATCGCATTCGCGTCCGGCTTCAGCAGCGTCCGCCAGTTCAACGACACCATGGTGGAGGTGTTCGCCATGACTCCCACTGCCCTGCGCGCGACCGCCAGGCACCACCGCTCCCATGCCGCCGCGACGTCCCTGACGTTGAGCCTGCCGTACCGCGAACCGTTCGATCCCGGCATCTTTTCCTTCCTCGCCGTCAGGGCAATTCCCGGGATCGAGGCGGGGACGCCGACGTCGTACGCCCGTACTTTGCAGCTGCCGCATGGCGACGCCCGCTTCAGCGTGACTTACGACGACGGCGCTCCCGGACGGCCACTGACCCTCACCATCGGCGCGGTGGACCTCCGGGACCTGCCCGCCCTGCTGAGCAGGGTACGCCGGCTCTTCGACCTCGACGCCGATCCGGTAGCCATCGACAGCGCCCTGTCCCAGGAGCCCCGCCTGGCCTCCTCGGTTGCCAGTGCGCCGGGCATCAGGATGCCCGGCGCGGTGGACCCGCAGGAGATGCTCATCCGGGCCATGATCGGGCAACAAATCACCGTGGCTGCGGCCCGGACTACACTGACGCAGCTGTCCGCCGCGGGTAGTGCCAGCGCGGTCCCCGGCGAGGGCCTTGACCGGCTGTTTCCCACCGCCGCCGAAATCAGCGAGACCGGCTACACGCTGCTGCGCGGTCCGCAACGTCGGATTGACGCCATCCGTTCTGCCGCGTCGGCCCTGGCTGGAGGCCAACTGGATTTCGGCTACGGGGACGATCTGCCCGGGCTCGGCGCCAAGCTGCTTCCCCTCACCGGCGTGGGCCCGTGGACCGTGGGCTACGTGGCAATGCGTGTCCTCGGCGCGCCGGACGTGTTTCTGGCCAACGACGCCGCGGTGCGAAACGGCATCCGGGCCCTCGCCCCAGCCCCGGCTAGCCCCGCCGAAACCGGCGCCGTGCCGACAGCCTCGAGCCCCGATTTCCGCGAGGTCAGCCCGTGGCGGTCCTACGCCACCATGCACCTGTGGCGCGCCGCCGCGGAGTCCAAATCCGCCAAACGTGTACAAGCCGTTCCAGAGAAAGCGATGCTATGAAAGCCCAGCTGTTAGTGATGGCCACCCCGGACGGTCCGTTCACCATCCTTGCCCAGGACGGCGTGGTCCTGGCCTCGGGCTGGACCGCCGAGCCGGGTGAGCTGACGGGCCAGATCCACCCCGAGCTGCGGCCGGGCGACGTTGAAGCGGTCACGGACCTCGGCCCCATTTCCAGGGCCGTAGAAGCCTTTTATGCCGGCGACCCCGCGCCCGCCATGAGTGTCCCCGTGCGGCAGAAGTCTGGACCGTTCCGATCGCACGCCTGGGATGTGCTCAGGACCGTTCGTCCCGGGTCGCCGGTGACGTACACCGAGTACGCCGAACTCTCCGGAAATCCGAAGGCGGTCCGGGCAGCCGCCAGCGCCTGTGCCTTCAACGCGGCAGCCTTGTTTGTGCCGTGCCACCGAGTTATCCGCACCGACGGTTCCCTGGGCGGTTTCCGCTGGGGCCTAGCCATCAAGGAGAGCCTGCTGGCCCGCGAGGCAACGGAGAGCCTGCTGGCCCGCGAAGCCGGATAGGGCTACCGCGCTGCGGGCGTCCCGGATGGCGTGGCTCCGGCAGCCGGTGTCCCGGATGGCCAGGGCAGCAGTTCCGGGAGGTCCACGCCGTCCGCGGCGGCTGTTGCCCGCAGGCTGCCGAGCGATGGCTCACGGCCGGCCAGCCAGGCGGCAATGTCAGTAATCATCCCGCTGATGACGGTAGAACGGCCGAGGCCAAGGGTCACGGGCGGGAGCCCGAGTGGCTGGAGCACGAGCTTTTCCCCCGGCGGGACACGGGCCGCCAGGAAGTCGAAGAGGTGCTCGCAGAACGTCCGGCTCCACGTCTCGGGACCGAGGCCCGCGCCCAGGTCCGCGGCGTGGATCACCAGTTCACGCCACAGCGCCAGGCCGCCGTCGAAGACCACTCCTCCACGGTAGGCAATGGAGGCCTGCCAGTCGGCGTCCCCTTCCAGCGAATCAAAAGCCTTCAGTGCCCGGTCCAGGCCAGCCTGCAGGTCGGCCCGGTGCGCATCCGCGTTGTGGCCGGCGGCCATCTCGATGGCCTTCGTGCGTCCGTCCTGGCCTCCGTCGTACAGCTCAACAGTGGCGCCGCGGGCGGCATATTCCAGTTGCCGTGCCATGGCGTTGGAGATGCCGGCGAGATGCGCCAGGACGTGCCCGCGGGTCCAACCGGGGAGTCCCGACGGTGCCTTGACATCCTCATCGGTGAATTTCGCGGCGGTCGAGGCCACGGCGCCGGCGGCCTTGTGCAGGTCGGCCAGTAGTTCTGAAGTAGTGATCTCAGTCATAGCGCCATGGTAGCCGACAGAGTTAACGCCCATTAACGCCCAACGCTCTCTCAGCTTTGGTGCGGAAACGGCCAACGCTCCTGCACTGACTGCAGGAGCGTCCGCTGAAATCGCCTCAAAAGTGAGAGAGCGTTTCGGGGGTTAGGCTGCGTACCCGCGCACGCCGGCGAGCTCGCCTTCGAGGGCAAGCAGCTGGCGTTCGACGGCGGCGGGTGCGGTGCCGCCCTGGGAGTTGCGGCTCTTGAGCGACCCTTCGGTGGACAGGACCGTGCGGACCTCCGGAGTCAGGTGCTCCGAAATGGCGACGTATTCCTCATCCGTCAGATCCCACAGCTCCACATCGCGGCTTTCGGCCTGCTTCACGGCCGCTCCGGAGAGCTCGTGTGCCTCCCGGAACGGAACACCCTGGCGGACCAGCCATTCCGCGATGTCCGTGGCCAGCGCGAAGCCCTGCGGTGCCAGCGACTCCATCCGTTCCGTGTTGAACTTCAGCGTCGCGATCATGCCCGAGACTGCCGGAAGCAGCAGCTCCAGAGTGTCGGCAGCGTCGAAGACCGGCTCTTTGTCTTCCTGCAGGTCGCGGTTGTACGCGAGCGGCAGGCCCTTGAGCGTGGCCAGCAGCCCAGTCAGGTTGCCGATCAGGCGCCCTGCCTTGCCGCGGGCCAGTTCGGCGACGTCGGGGTTCTTCTTCTGCGGCATGATCGAGGAACCGGTGGAGTAGGAATCGTGCAGGGTCACGAAGGAGAACTCCTTGGTGGCCCAGAGAATGACTTCCTCCGAAACGCGGGACAGGTCCACGCCGATCATGGCCGTAACCCACGCAAACTCGGCGAAAACATCGCGCGATGCGGTGCCGTCAATGGAGTTGTGCGTGGCGGAGAAGAAGCCCAGGTCCGCCGCGACGGCCTCCGGGTCGAGGCCCAGCGACGAGCCTGCGAGGGCACCGGAACCGTAAGGCGAAACCCCTGCGCGCTTGTCCCAGTCCTGCAGCCGCTGCACGTCGCGCAGCAGCGCCCAGGCATGGGCCAGCAGGTGGTGGCTGAGCAGGATGGGCTGGGCATGCTGCAGGTGCGTACGCCCGGGCATGGCCACACCCTGGTGGGCCTTGGCCTGGTCCACCAGGGCCTCGATGGTTGCCAGCACACCGCGCGCGATGATCCGGGCGTGGTCACGCAGGAACATGCGGCCCAGCGTGGCCACCTGGTCGTTGCGGGACCGGCCGGCGCGGAGCTTGCCGCCGAGCTGGGTGCCGGCGCGCTCGATCAGGCCGCGTTCCAGTGACCCGTGTACGTCCTCGTCGGACTCGGCCGGAAGATACGCGCCGGAGGCGACGTCGTCATCCAGCCGGCTCAGGGCGTCGAGCATGCCTTCGAGTTCGGCGTCGTCCAGCAGCCCGGCCTTGTGCAGCACGCGGGCGTGCGCCTTGGATCCGGCGATGTCGTAGCGGGCCAGCCGCCAGTCAAAGTGAGTGGACTTGCTCAACGCCGCGAGGGCATCTGCGGGGCCGCCGGCGAACCGGCCACCCCACAGTGCGCCGGTGTTGGTCGCGTCGGATTTCGGGGTTTCGACAGGCTCAACCACCGATATTTACTTCCCTGCGACGCGGATATCGCGGCCGGAGGCAACCTTGGCGGACATGCCCCACAGTTCGATGAAGCCGCGTGCCATGGACTGGTCGAATGTGTCGCCGGTGTCGTAGGTGGCGAGGTCGAAGTCGTAGAGCGAGGTCTCGGAACGGCGTCCGTTGACGATCGCCTGGCCGCCGTGCAGCACCATGCGGATGTCGCCGGTGACGTATTTCTGGGTGTCTTCGATGAAGGCGTCCAGGGAGCGCTTGAGCGGTGAGAACCACTGGCCGTCGTAGACCAGTTCGGCCCAGCGCTGGCCAACAGTGGCCTTGAAGCGGGCCTGCTCGCGTTCGATGGTGATGTCCTCGAGGTGCTTGTGCGCGGTGATCAGCGCCATGGCACCGGGGGCTTCGTAGATTTCGCGGGACTTGATGCCCACGAGGCGGTCTTCGACGACGTCGATCCGGCCCACGCCCTGCGCGCCGGCACGGCGGTTCAGTTCCTTGATGGCCTGCAGCGGGGTGACCCGGACGCCGTCGATCGCTACCGGCACGCCGGCTTCGAAGGAAATGGTGACCTCGTCCGGGGCCGGCGGGAACTCCGGCGTCGCGGTGTAGTCGTAGATGTCCTTGGTGGGCGCGTTCCAGATGTCCTCGAGGTAACCGGTTTCGACGGCGCGTCCCCAGACGTTCTGATCGATCGAGTACGGGTTCTTCTTGGTGGTCTCGATCGGCAGTCCCTTTTCCTCGGCGAAGGCGATGGCCTTGTCGCGGGTGAGGGCGAGGTCGCGGACCGGAGCGATGCACTTCAGGTCCGGGCCGAGGGTCTGGATGCCCACTTCGAAGCGGACCTGGTCGTTGCCTTTGCCGGTGCAGCCGTGGGCCACGGTGGTGGCGCCGAATTCACGGGCGGCCTTGACCAGGTGCTTGACGATGACCGGCCGGGAGATGGCGGAAACCAGCGGGTAGTGGCCCTGGTAGAGGGCGTTGGCCTTCAGCGTGGGCATGCAGTATTCGTCAGCGAACTCATCGGAGGCGTCGGCCACGTAGGCTTCAACGGCGCCGCAGCCCAGTGCGCGCTGGCGGATGGTCTCCAGCGACTCGCCGCCCTGTCCGACGTCGACCGCTACGGCGATGACCTCGGCACCGGTGGCTTCGCCGATCCAGCCGATGGCTACGGAAGTATCGAGGCCACCGGAGTAGGCCAGAACAATACGCTCAGTCACGAAAATGCTCCTAATTGGGGTTGTAGATATTGTCGGGGAAATTCTTCAGGGAAAAACGTTCTGGGGAAAGCCTGTCACACCGGGAGGGTGTTCGGGCGGTGTGGGCCTACTGGCTGCCGCCGGCTTCCTCGGCGAGCTGCAGGAACCGGACCGCGAGGTCCTGCCCGCCCTGCGGATCCCGGGAGACCAGCAGCACGGTGTCGTCACCGGCAATGGTCCCGAGGATGGAGGGCATCACCGAGTGGTCGATGGCCAGGGCCAGGAAGTTGGCCGCACCGGGCGGGGTCCGGAGCACCGCGATGTTGGCCGAGGCTTCCGCCGTGACCAGAAGTTCGCTGCACAGCCGGGCAAGCCTGGCATCCAGGATCTCCTGGCTGACTCCGCTTTTGGCCGCACGTTCGCCGCCCTCGCCGGGGACGGCGTAAACCAGCACGCCTTCCTTGCCGCGGACCCGGACGGCGCCGAGTTCCACGAGGTCCCGGGACAGCGTGGCCTGGGTGACCTGGACGCCGTCGTCCGCCAGCAAAGCGGCCAGCTCCGCCTGGGAGCGCACCGATTCACCCGTCAGGATCGCGGTGATGCGCGCCTGGCGGGCCGTTTTGGTGGCCGGGCTGGAGCCCGGCGATGCCGGCGGGACGGACACTAGTTGCCAACCTCCCGTGGCGCCAGCCCGTCCACCGGCGCCAGCCCGTCCACCGGCGCCAGCCCGTCCACCAGGGCCAGGCCTTCGACGACGGCGAGTCCGGATCGGTGCATCAGCCAGGCCATCAGGGCCTTCTGCGCGTGCAGCCGGTTCTCGGCTTCGTCCCACACGATCGACTGCGGGCCGTCGATGACGCCCGCCGAAATCTCGTAGCCGCGGTAGGCGGGCAGGCAGTGAAGCACGACGGCGTCATCCGCCGCGTGTGCCATAGCCGCCTCATCGACGGAGTACTCCCGGAACAGCTGCAGCCGGGCCTCCTTTTCGGCTTCCTGGCCCATGGAGACCCAGGTGTCCGTGGCCACAACGTCGGCGCCCTTGAGGGCAACGGCGGCGTCGGTGGTGACCAGCACGGAACCGCCGGTCTGGGCGGCGCGCTCCTCGGCCGCGGCAACGATCTCCGCTGCCGGGAGGTAGCCTTCGGGCCCGGCGATGCGGACGTGCATCCCGGCGGTGACCCCGGCCAGCAGGTAGGAGTTGGCCATGTTGTTGGCGGCGTCGCCCAGGTAGCTCATGGTGAGGCCTTTGAGCTCGCCCTTGTGTTCCTTGACGGCGAGCAGGTCCGCCAGGAGCTGGCACGGGTGGTAGTCATCGCACAAGGCGTTGATAACCGGCACCCTGGAGTTCGCCGCCATGGCCACCAGGCCCGAGTGCGCGCCGGTGCGCCACACAATGGTGGAGACCATACGCTCCAGGACCTTGGCGGTGTCCTCGACAGATTCCTTGTGGCCGATCTGCGCCTCGCCCGGGTTGATGATCAGCGCGTTGCCGCCCATGTCCGCGATGCCGGTGGCGAAGGAAACCCGCGTACGGGTGGAGGTCTTATCGAAGATGACGGCCACCGTCTTGCGGCCATTGCCCTCCCCGGCAAAGGGCTGCACGCTGTACGGCGCTGCCTTCATGCGGACGGCCAGGTCCAGGACCTCGGCCTGCTCGGCGGGGCTCAGGTCCGTGTCCTTCAGGAAGTGGCGTGTGGTGCTGGCTGTGCCGGCGGAAGAAACTACAGGGGTCACTGCGCGTCCTTAGCTGTCTGGAGGAGTGCCGGGAGGGCGGCGAGGAAGGTGCCGGCCTGGTCCTTGGTGAGGATCAGCGGCGGGGCGAGCCGGATGGTGTGCGGGCCGGGGCTGTTGACGATGAAACCGGCGTCAAGGCCTGCGGTCACGACGGCGGGAGCCACGTCGGCGTCCAGGTCGAAGCCGATCAGCAGGCCTTCGCCGCGGACTTCGGTGACGCCGTCGACGGCGGCGAGGCCGGTGCGGAGGTAGTCCCCCACAAGTGCAACGTTTTCCAGGACCCGCTGGCTTTCGATCGCGTGCAGCGTGGCCAGCGCGGCCGCCGTCGCCACCGGGTTGCCGCCGAAGGTGGTGCCGTGCTGGCCCGCGGACAGCAGCGACGACGTCCGCTCACCGAACGTGAGAAGCGCACCGATGGGGAAGCCGCCGCCGAGGCCCTTGGCCAGGGTGACGGCGTCCGGAACAATCCCGGCGTCCTCCGTCGCGAGCCATTTGCCGGTGCGGCCGATACCGGTCTGGACCTCGTCCAGGATCAGCAGGGCGCCGGCCTTTGTGGTCGCTTCGCGGGCTGCCTTCAGGTAGCCAGGAGGCAGGGGCCGAACTCCGGCTTCGCCCTGGATGGGCTCCAGGAAAACGGCGGCCACGGTTTCGTCGATGGCTGCTTCCAGGGCCGCGACGTCGCCGAACGGGATGTGGACCACTCCGCCGGGCAAAGGCTCAAACGGTAGGCGGTAGGCTTTCTTCGCGGTCAGGGCCAGGGCACCCATAGTGCGCCCGTGGAAGGCTCCCTCGAGGGCGATGATCTTGGTGCGCTTGCCCGTGGTGCCGTCCGGGCCGGCTCCGTTGCGCCGGGCCAGCTTGAAGGCCGCTTCGTTGGCTTCGGTGCCGGAATTTGTGAAGAACACCTTGGAGCCCGCCGGGGCGTGCGTCAGCGCCAACAGCTTTTCGGCCAGCGCGATCTGCGTGGGGCTGGTGAAGAAATTGGAGACATGGCCCAGGGTGGCCAGCTGGCTCGAAATCACGGACGTGACAAACGGATGGGCGTGGCCCAGGGCGTTGACGGCAATACCGCCGAGCAGGTCCAGGTATTCCTTCCCGTCGGCGTCCCAGACCAGGCAGCCGGCACCACGGACCAGGACACGCTGCGGCGTGCCAAAGACACCCATCAGGGACGTGGAGTAGCGCGCGAGCCAGTCCGCCCCGCTGGTGTGGCCCTTGGTTTCGACAAGCTCAACCACCGGGCTCTGGTGATCGAGCTTGTCGAGATCTTCGACGTTACTCATGAATCTTCCTCTGTATCGGGGACAACCTGCGTGCCTATGCCCGCCGTCGTGAATGTTTCCAGGAGCATCGAGTGCGGCAGGCGGCCGTCCACGATGTGCGCGCGTTCCACTCCGCCGTCAATCGCCTTGAGGCACGCTTCCATCTTGGGGATCATGCCCGATTCCAACGACGGCAGCAGCTGGCGCAGCTCCGAGGCTGTCAGGGAGGAGATGAGGGAGGACCGGTCCGGCCAGTTGGCGTACAGTCCTTCGACATCGGTGAGGATCACCAGTTTGGAGGCCCCCAGGGCTTCGGCGAGGGCCGCTGCAGCAGTATCCGCGTTGACGTTCAGGACCTGGCCGGTGGTCTGGACCTCTCCGGCTGCCGTCTCGAGGCCGTCGGACTCGATTTCCGGTGCCACGGTGGAGATGACCGGGATGCGGCCCGCGGCCAGGATGTCCAGGATGCCCTCGGGGTTCACGCCGACAACTTCGCCCACCAGGCCCAGGTCCACTTCCTCGCCGTCAATGACGGTGCCGGTCCGGACGGCACGGAGCAGGCCGCCGTCTTCCCCGGACATTCCCACCGCGTAGGGGCCGTGGGAGTTGATCAGGCCCACCAGTTCGCGGCCCACCTGGCCGGTGAGGACCATCCGGACCACGTCCATGGCTTCGGGCGTGGTGACGCGGAGGCCGCCTTTGAACTCGGACTCGATGCCCAGCCGCGCCAGCATGGAGTTGATCTGCGGACCGCCGCCGTGGACCACCACGGGGTGGATGCCCACATGGTGCAGGAACACCACGTCTTCGGCGAAGGCACGGCGCAGTTCCTCGTTGACCATGGCGTTGCCGCCGTATTTGATCACCATGGTGGTGCCGGCGAACCGCTGGATCCAGGGCAGCGCCTCGATCAGCGTGCCGGCCTTGCTTTGGGCATCACTCATGGACGTCGTTTCACGGGTCTGGGTGTTCATGCGTGCAGTATCTCCAGGGTTGCTGGTGGATCTAGCTTGAGGATCAGCTTGAGTAGGCGCTGTTCTCGTGGACGTAGTCGTGAGTGAGGTCGTTGGTCCAGATGGTGGCTTCGGCGTCACCGGACTGCAGGTCAATTTCCACCAGTACTTCGCGGGGTTCCAGGTCCACCAGGTTTCGGTCGTCGCCGATGCTGCCGTTGCGGCAGATCTGGATGCCGTTGATGGCCACGTTGAGCTGGTCCGGTTCGAACATGGCGTCCGTGGTGCCCACAGCGGACAGCACGCGGCCCCAGTTGGGGTCCTTGCCGAAAATGGCTGCCTTGAACAGGTTGGACCGGGCCACGGAGCGGCTGACCGTTTCGGCGTCCCGCTCGCTGGCCGCGTTGAACGTGCGGATGGCGATATCGTGGCTGGCGCCTTCGGCGTCCCCGATCAGCTTGCGCGCCAGTTCGGCGCATACCTGGGTCAGCCCGCCACCAAAGGCTTCCGCGGACGGGACGGCGCCTGACGCGCCGGAGGCCAGCAGCACCACGGTGTCATTGGTGGACATGCAGCCGTCCGAATCAGCCCGGTCGAAGGTGACGCGCGTGGCGTCGCGGAGAACGATGTCGAGCATTTCCGCTTCGACGTCGGCGTCAGTGGTAAGGACTACCAGCATGGTGGCCAGGCCGGGTGCCAGCATGCCGGCGCCCTTGGCGATGCCGCCGATGGTGAACTCCTGGCCGTCGGCGTCCGTGCCGATGAACAGTGCGGACTTGGGGACCGAGTCTGTGGTCATGATGGCGTTGGCCGCATCCGGCCCGCCGTCCGTGCTGAGCGCTGCCGAGGCAGCCTCGACGCCCGGGAGGATCTTGTCCATGGGCAGCTGCTCGCCGATCAGGCCGGTGGAACAGACAAACACGTCCGTCGCGGAGATGCCGAGGACCGCGGCCACTTTTTCGGCCGTGCTGTGGGTGTTCTGGAACCCCTGGGGACCGGTACAGGCGTTGGCACCGCCGGAGTTGAGGACCACTGCGTCCACGCGGCCGTCCGAGACCACCTGGCGGGACCAGTGGACGGGGGCCGCGGCCACGCGATTGCTGGTGAAGACGGCGGCCGCCGCCTTCGACGGGCCGTCGTTGACCACCAGGGCGAAGTCCGGCTTGCCGGAGGTCTTGAGGCCGGCGGTGACGCCGGCGGCGCGGAATCCCAGGGGGGCGGTAACGGTCACGGTGCAACTCCCTGCAGGTTGAGGCCGGCGGTTTCCGGCAGGCCAAGCGCAATATTCATGGACTGCACGGCGCCGCCTGCAGTCCCCTTGGTGAGGTTATCAATGACGCACGTCACAATCACGCGGCCGGTGTGTTCATCCAGTGCCAACTGCATAGCGGCGTGGTTGGAGCCCTGGACGGACTTGGTGGCGGGCCACTGCCCTTCCGGCAGCAAGTGGACAAACGGTTCGTCGTCGTAGGCATCCGCCCACGCCTGGCGAAGGTCCGCCGCGGTGGTGCCGGGCTTGACCGCCGCGGTGGCCGTGGTGAGGATGCCGCGGCTCATCGGTGCGAGCGTCGGGGTGAAGGACACGGTGACACTCTCCCCGGCAGCATTGGAGAGGCCCTGCTCGATCTCCGGCGTGTGGCGGTGGCCGCCGCCTACGCCGTAGGGGCTCATGGAGCCCATCACCTCAGAACCGATGAGGTTCACTTTCGCGGCCTTGCCCGCACCAGAGGTGCCGGAAGCGGAAACAATCACGACGTCGTCGGGCTGGAGCAGCTTGGCGGCGAACCCGGGCGCCAGGGCCAGGAGGGCCGACGTCGGGTAGCAGCCCGGGACGGCGATCCGCGTGGCGCCCTTGAGGGCCTCGCGCTGGCCGGGGAGCTCCGGCAGACCGTAGGGCCACGTTCCGGCGTGGGCCGTGCCGTAGAACTTTTCCCACGCGGTTGGATCTTCGAGGCGGTGGTCCGCGCCGGCGTCGATCACTACGGTGCCCTCCGGGAGCTGTGCCGCGATCTCGGCGGAAGCACCGTGCGGAAGTGCCAGGAACACGACATCGTGCCCGGACAGATTCTCCACGGTGGTGTCTTCCAGGATGCGGCTGGCCAGTCCGTGCAGGTGCGGCTGCAGCTCGCCAAGGCGGGAGCCTGCATTGCTGTGCGCGGTGATGGCACCGATGGTCACGTCCGGATGTCCGGCCAGGAGCCGCAGGACTTCTCCCCCGGCGTAGCCGCTGGCCCCGGAGACGGCAACAGAAATAGTCATGCCGTGAATCTTACAGCAAAAGTATTCAGTGTGCCCGATATTTATGCATCGGCGTTACATCGATTCCCAGGACCGGTGGACAAGCAGGGCGTAAGCTGGAGTGAGGGTGATCTTGACCGTGCAGTCCGAATGTCGGCTGCAGCGTTGCCCGAAACAGTTACGAGGCCCCGCTCCATGACCACCACCCTTCCCACGTCAGAGCGCCCTAAATCGCGTGTCCGGCAGCCCAACGCCGTTGTCCTGAGCTATTCGGAGCTGTTGATGAGCGTCAAGGCTGAAGGCCTGCTGGAACGCCGCGTCGGTTTCTACATCACGCTCTTTGCCAGCCTGGTACTCCTCATGGCCGCCACCTGGTTCGGGTTTGCCCTGATCGGCGACAGCTGGTTCCAGCTCCTTATCGCCGCGGCCGTCGGGGTCCTCTGCACACAGCTGAGTTTCCTGGCCCACGAGGCCGGGCACCGCCAGATCTTCGCGTCGCGCCGGGCCAACGACTGGACCGCCCGGATCCTGGCCACCTCGGTTGCCGGCATGAGCTATTCCTGGTGGGAGCAGAAGCACGGCGCCCACCACAACCACCCCAACGTCATTTCGAAGGATCCGGACATTGCCACGGGGGCCATCGCCTTCCACACCGAAGGTGCCGCCACCCGGCAGGGCCGGTTTTCGTTCCTGACCCGCAAGCAGGGCTGGTTCTTCTTCCCGTTGCTGTTCCTTGTTGGCCTGGGGCTGCAGATCGATTCCGTGAAGTTCGTCTTCCGCCGGGCCAAGGTGACACACCGATGGGTAGAGCTTCCCATTTTGCTGGTCCGGCTCAGCCTCCTGCCCGCGCTCGCTTTTACGTTCCTGCCGCTCGGAATGGCGTTCGCCTTCATCGGCGTGCAACTCGCCGTCTTCGGTTTCTACATGGGCGCTTCCTTCGCGCCGAACCACAAGGGCATGCCGGTCCTGCCCGCGGACAGCCGCGTGGACTTCTTCAGCCGCCAGGTCCTGACGTCACGGAACATCTCCGGCGGCCGGTTTATGGACATCCTGCTCGGCGGCCTTAACCGCCAGGCTGAGCACCACCTCTTCCCGGACATGGCACGCCCCCAACTGGATAAGGCAGCCAAGATCGTCCGCGAGTACTGCAAGAAGCACCAGGTACCCTACACGGAAACCACGCTGCTGCAGTCCTACGGCATCATCGTCCGCTACCTGAACGATGTAGGCCTTGCTGCAGGACGCCACTTCGAGTGCCCCATGGCAACGGTGACCCGGCGGTTCTAGCACGCACCCCGAGCCACGCGGGCTCCCAGACTCTGCCCCGTATGACCCGAAGCGACGGCCAGCTACCGGCCGTCGCTTCGTCGTCGGTAGCGGTATCCCTAGGATGGTCAGAGACACCGGCCGCGGGAAACCCCCGCCCGGAGAGGAGACCTTTTATGCAAGCCATCGTTGCCCGCCAGTCCGGAGGTCCGGAAGTCCTCGAGCTTGCCGAGGTGGACCGTCCGACGCCGGGCCCTGGCCAGTTGCTCATCAAGGTGGCGGCAGCCGGGGTGAACTTCATCGACACCTACCAGCGCGGGGGCATGTACCAGGTCCCGTTCCCCTTTACGCCTGGCTCGGAAGCCGCTGGGACTGTAGAGGAGCTCGGCGAGGGCGTCGAAAACTTCGCAGTTGGCAGCAGGGTGGCCACGGCCGAGGGCACTAAATGCTACGCCGGCTACGCGGTGCTCGATGCGGCCAAGGCACTTCCGGTGCCGGACGGCGTCGACGACCTGACGGCGGCTGCCTTGCCGCTCCAAGGCATGACCGCCCACTACCTCATCAATTCCTCCTTCAAGGTCGAACCGGGCCACACAGTACTGACGCACGCCGGCGCCGGCGGCGTCGGCCTGCTGCTGATCCAACTGCTGAAGGAGAGGGGCGCCCGCGTCATCACGACGGTTTCCTCGGCGGCCAAGGAAGAACTTGCCCGCGATGCCGGGGCCGACCACGTGTTGCGCTACGAGGGCTTTCCCCACCATGTCCGCGAGCTCACCAACGGGAAGGGCGTGGACGCGGTGTACGACGGGGTGGGCCGCAACACTTTTGACGGCTCCCTCTCCTGCCTTCGCACGAGAGGCACGCTGGTCCTGTTCGGGGCAGCCTCGGGAGCCGTTCCGCCGGTGGATCCGCAGCGTCTCAATGCGGGCGGGTCGCTGACGTTGACCCGCCCGTCCCTGGCCCACTTCCTGCTCAACGAGCAGGAGCGCCGCTGGCGGTCGGCGGAGATCTTCGCCGCCGCAGAAAAGGGGCGCCTGTTGGTCCGGATCGGTGCCACCTACCCCCTGGCCGAGGCGCGACGCGCCCACGAGGACCTCGAAGGCCGGCGTACCACGGGCAAGGTCCTGCTGGTTCCCTGATGGATACAAGCACACGCGTGAAAAAAACATGAGTCTTCAACTAATCTTGGAACCTTCCGTTCACTTTACTCAGGCAGAATCCGTCCGTGAGTGAGCATCAGTCAACCGTCGCCGCATCCCTGCCGGAAGATCCCTACCGCCCCCAGCTGGCCGGTTTGCCCCTGGCCCCGCCCGAGCGGACCCTCATGGCCATCCTGGCGGACTCGGCCGCGCGTTTCCCGGAGGCCTCAGCGCTCGACGACGGCCGGCGTTCCCTGAGCTACGCCGACCTGATGGCCGCGGTCCGGGCCAAAGGACGGGAGCTCCAGGCCGCCGGGCTGGGCGCCGGCGACAGGATAGGTGTGCGGATTCCGTCCGGGACCAGCGAGCTCTACATCTCGATTCTCGCTATCCTGCACATCGGTGCCGCCTACGTTCCTGTGGACGCCGACGACCCTGAGGAACGTGCTCGGCTCGTCTTCGGTGAGGCTGGTGTAGCCGCAGTTCTCACGGGTGGGGCCGCGGTCTCCGTGCCTGACTCCCCGGAACCCGCTGAACGTAGTCACGCCGAAAGCCGTTCTGCCGAGCCCGGCGATGACGCGTGGGTGATCTTTACCTCCGGTTCCACCGGCACGCCCAAGGGCGTCGCGGTCCAGCACCGCTCCGCCGCCGCCTTTGTTGACGCCGAAGCCCGGATCTTCCTGCAAGCGGAGCCCCTCGGCCCGCATGACAGGGTACTGGCAGGGCTTTCCGTCGCCTTTGATGCCTCGTGTGAGGAAATGTGGCTTGCCTGGCGTCATGGCGCCTGCCTGGTGCCCGCACCGCGGGCCCTGGTCAGGACCGGAACGGACCTCGGCCCGTGGCTCATCAGCCACGGCATCACCGCAGTGTCCACCGTTCCTACGCTGGCTGCCCTCTGGCCGGCCGAGTCCCTGGAGAGCGTCCGGCTCCTGATTTTCGGCGGCGAGACCTGCCCGCCCGAGCTGGCCGAGCGGCTTGCCGTCCCGGGCCGTGAAGTCTGGAACACCTACGGCCCCACGGAGGCCACGGTAGTGGCCTGCGCGGCTCCCCTGGGTGGCCCCGGTCCGGTCCGGATCGGACTGCCCCTGGACGGCTGGGACCTGGCAGTGGTGGATGCTGAAGGACTGCCCGTCGGCGAAGGGGAGATCGGCGAACTGATTATCGGCGGCGTCGGACTGGCCCGTTACCTTGACCCGGACAAGGACCGGGTCAAGTACGCGCCCATGCCGTCCTTCGGCTGGGATCGCGCCTACCGTTCGGGCGACCTGGTCCGCTTCGAAGCCGCCGGACTGATCTTTGTGGGCCGCGCCGACGAACAGGTCAAGCTCGGTGGACGCCGGATCGAACTGGGCGAAATTGACGCCGCCCTGCAGGCCCTCCCGCACGTTGCCGGAGCCGCGGCGGCAGTACGGACAACCGCTGCGGGCAACCAGATCCTGGTGGGCTACCTGGCCGCCGCCGACCCTGACCTGGATCTGGTGGCCGCCCGCGAACTCCTGGCAGCGAGCCTCCCCGCGCCGCTCATTCCGCTGCTGACCGTCGTCGACTCCCTGCCTACCAAAACCAGCGGCAAGGTGGACCGCCATGCCCTGCCCTGGCCGCTGACCGGGACCGGCGCGGCGGAGGCCGACGCTGCCCCCTTGAACCTGCCCGAAGATGCCTCCTGGGTGACCGAACAGTGGACTGCAGTCCTTGGCAGCACCGTAACAAGCCTCGACGCCGACTTCTTCGCCTACGGCGGCGGCTCCCTGTCCGCTGCCCAGCTGGTCTCAGCCCTCAGGGTCCGGTACCCGACCATCACGGTCGCCGACATCTATGCCACACCCAGGATCGGTGCCCTGATCGATGCGGCCCGCCAGACCCTTCCCGACGGAGTGGCCACCGGACCTGCGCCGTCCCGGACTGTACGCCCCACCGCGTTCAAGTCCCAGGTCTTCCAGACGCTGATGGGCATTCCCTTGCACATCCTGGTGGGAATGCGCTGGCTGACCTACCTCATGGCGGCCAACAACGTGCTGGCCGCGTTGGCCGGCTTCAGCGCTGCCCCCACCGTTTCCTGGTGGTGGGTGGCCGCCTCCTGGCTCGTCTTCGTCTCCCCGGCCGGCCGGATGCTGATTTCCGTGGCCGCGGCCC
Organism: Pseudarthrobacter cellobiosi; assembly: GCF_023913755.1. Taxonomy (GTDB): domain Bacteria; phylum Actinomycetota; class Actinomycetes; order Actinomycetales; family Micrococcaceae; genus Arthrobacter; species Arthrobacter cellobiosi. Next base: position 157,896 of record NZ_JAMXBJ010000043.1, on the reverse strand, counting down.
GGATGCTGCTCCGGAAGGTGGGGCCCGGAACGTACCCGCGCTCCGGACGGGTGCACCTGCGCCTCTGGCTGGCCGAACAGATCCAGGACCTCGCCGGGGCCATCAGCCTCGCCAGCGCACCATGGGTGCCGTACTACGCCCGGGCGTTGGGCGCCAAGATCGGCAACAACGTCCAACTGCACTCGCTGCCGCCTGTCACCGGGATGCTTTCCCTGGGCAGTGGCTCCAACGTCGAGCCTGAGGTGGATCTTTCCGGCTGGTGGATCGACGGGGATATCGTCCACATCGGGGCCGTCCGTATCGGGGCAGGAGCCAGCGTCGGGGCGCGCAGCACGCTGATGCCCGGCGCTTCCATCGGCGCCGAAGCCCAGGTGGAGCCCGGCTCGGCCGTCCTCGGCAAGGTGAAGGCCGGCCACCACGTTGCCGGCTCCCCCGCCGAGCGCCGGGGCAAGGCCAAGCACTCGCTGCCGGACACTCCTGCAGAACATCGGCTGATTGGCCGGCTCTGGTTCGCCGGATTCGCCGTGGCTTCCGCCGTGCTGGCCCTGATTCCCTACGTGTCTGCCACTGCCGCGGCATTGGTGGTCTTTGCCTTCATCCAGGGCAGCAAATCACTCTCCGCAGCCGTCCCGCAGCTCTTGCTCGCCCTCGCACCCGCGGCCCTTGTGTGGTTCGTCGTCAACCTCCTGCTGATTTTGGCCAGCACCCGCTTGCTCGGAATCGGCCTGGCGGAGGGCTACTACCGCGTCCGCAGCCGGATCGGCTGGCAGGTCTGGGCCACGGAACGTGTGCTGGACCTGGCCCGCGACCTGCTCTTCCCTGTTTATGCCAGTCTCTTCACTCCGGTCTGGCTGCGCCTGCTCGGTGCCAAGATCGGCAAGAACGTCGAAGCCTCCACGGTCCTGCTCATCCCCAAGATGACCACCGTAGGCGAGGGCGCTTTCCTGGCCGACGACACCATGGTGGCCTCCTACGAGCTCGACGGCGGGTGGCTGCGGATTGCGCCCGCGAAGATCGGCAAACGCTCCTTCCTGGGCAACTCGGGCATGACCGCAGCCGGCCGGAATGTCCCCAAGAACTCCCTTGTCGCCGTCCTGTCGGCCACACCGGCCAAGGCCAAGTCCGGGACATCCTGGCTGGGCAGCCCGCCTGTGCGGCTCCGGCGCACCGCCATCGCCTCGGACGACACCCGCACCTACCAGCCGCCGCTGCGGCTCAAGTTTGCCCGCTGCCTCTGGGAACTGGGCCGCTTCATCCCCGTGGTGGTAACGGTGGCGATCGCCGCCGGCGTGATGCTTGCTTTTGACTGGCTGGCTGCCGCCTACAACTACGGGATTGCCGCAGCCCTGGGCGGCGTCGTGATGCTGCTGGCGGGCGCGGTGGCCGCGGGCAGCGCCGTCGTCGCCAAATGGGTCCTCGTGGGCCGGATCCGTGCCGGCGAGCATCCACTCTGGAGCTCGTTCATTTGGCGCAACGAGGTGGTGGATACGTTTATCGAAATGGTGGGCGCCCCCTGGTTCGCGCGGGCAGCCACCGGAACCCCGGCCCTGGTCTGGTGGCTCCGGGCGCTCGGCGCGCGGATCGGCCGCGGCACGTGGTGCGAAAGCTACTGGCTTCCCGAAGCGGACCTGGTCACCCTCGGGCGGAACTCCACGGTCAACCGTGGCTGTGTGGTCCAGACGCACCTGTTCCATGACCGGGTCATGAGCCTGGACACTGTTACCCTCGAAGACGGAGCAACCATGGGGCCCCACGGCGTCATCCTGCCGCAGGCGAGCATCGGCAGCGGTGGAACTGTAGGACCGGCGTCGCTGGTGATGCGGGGCGAATCTGTTCCCGCCGCGACCTATTGGATGGGCAACCCGGTGAGCCCCTGGAGTGGTCCCGCAGCGTCCGCTCCCAAACCACGCTAGCCCCGCAGTACCAGCTGTCCTGCCGCCCTACGCTGATCGGAAAGACCGTCTTATGAGTTCCCCCGCACCGAGCCCCATGGCCGCGAGTACCGGCCCTGCACGCAACTCGGAGCACGGCGCATCTGCGCCTGACCCCTATATGCCCGGCCATGGCACGAACGCGTACAAGGTCAGCCGCTACGAACTGGACATTGACTACAAGCTCAGCAATAACCGCCTGAGCGGGCGCGCGGTCCTGAACGCAGTCACGCAGTACGCGACGGCGGCCCTCGTGCTGGACCTTACCGGGCTCCGGGCCACGAAGATCCAGCTCAGCGGGCGCCGGGTAAAGAAGTTCAGCCAGCGCGCAGGGCAGTTGGTCATTGTGCCCGAGGCCGCGCTGCCGGCGGGCGAGGAATTTACTCTCGACATCCGCTACGAAGGCAACCCTGGTCCCCGGCGCGGGTTCTGGGGCGAGGTGGGCTGGGAGGAACTCACCGACGGCGTCCTTGTGGCCGGCCAGCCGAACGGTGCCGCCTCATGGTTCCCGTGCAACGACCACCCCGGTGACAAGGCCAGCTACCGGATCAGTGTGACCACCGACGCCAATTACCGGGCCGTGTGTAACGGCACCCTGATCTCCCACACCGGCAGGGCAAGCCGCGAGACCTGGGTCTACGAACAGACCGAGCCCATGGCCACCTACCTTGCCACGGTCCAGATCGGCCGGTATGAGTTCCTCGCCCTGACTCCCTTCCCCGTGGACGGGCAGGTTCCGCAGTTCGCCGCCGTCCCGCCGCTGTTGGTCGATGCGGCCCGCGAAGGCCTGGCGAGGCAGCCTGAGATGATGCGCACCTTTGCCAACTGTTTCGGGCCCTACCCTTTCCCTGAATACTCTGTGGTGGTGACCGAAGACGAGCTGGAAATACCGCTCGAAGCGCAGACGCTCTCCATTCTGGGCCGGAACCACCTGACGCAGGAGTGGGAATCCCAGCGGCTCATCGCCCACGAGCTCGCGCACCAGTGGTTCGGGAACTCCCTCACTGCCGCATCCTGGTCGGACATCTGGCTCCACGAGGGCTTCGCGTGCTACGCGGAGTGGATCTGGTCGGAGGAGGCGGGCGTCCTTCCTGTCGCGAACCGGGCCGCCGCAGCCTGGCGGAAGCTGGCCGCCGGCAGCCAGGACATCATCGTGGGCGACCCCGGACCGGAGCTGATGTTTGATGACCGCGTCTACAAGCGGGGCGCCCTGGCCCTCCATGCTCTGCGGATCCGTTGCGGCGACCTGGCATTCTTTGCGCTGCTGCACGACTGGACGGATGCCCACCGTCACGGTTCAGTGTCCACGGCGGCCTTTATCCTCGCCGCGGACCGGGCCACCGGCCTCGACACCGAGGCGCTGCTTCACCCGTGGCTGCTCGAGGCAGCACTTCCGCCGCTGCCAGTGCGCTGACAGGCAGAGTGCGCTGGCAGGCCGCCGCTGCATTCGGCCGGTGCGCTAGCTGCCGCCGCGCGAAACCGCGACGGCGGCGCGAAATTTGAGCGGGAGGCCCGCCTCGCCGGCGGCCAGGTCCCGGATTTCCGGGCGCGACAAAACGTCGAGAGTGTCCGGCGCCGTGGCGAGACCGTCGCCCGTCATCTTGAGCCAGGCTTCCTTGCGCGCCCAGAGCCGTGCCCGCGCCTGAAGCAGCAGGGGCCCGGCCATCCCGGCCAGGGCCGCGCGCTCGGCGGCGGTGAGGGCCACGCCGTCGAACCCCTCAAAGGCCATGCCGGACGGGTCCGCCAGGTCCAGGCCCATCGTGACTCCGGCAGGTGGATCCACCACGGCGCCCAACAGGATCCACCCGGAACTACGGGACAGGCTCAGCGCGAGCGGCAGCGGCTCTCCCCTGAGCGTATAGCCCGGCCTGCCGTGCGATAGCTCGGGGCCGGAGCCGCACCGGGGGCAGCTGAAGTGAGTGGTGAGGTCAGACGCCGGGACGTCCAGCAATTCTGCTGCGAACCTTCGCAGGGCACGCCGGCCAGCGACAAAAACGGCCCGCGGGCCGGGTGCCAGGGCAGCTGCGCGGGCCAGCTCGGCGGGCCCCAGAACTATTGACTGGCGGCCCGCCGTCGGATCCTGCCCTCCCTGTAATCCGAGAGACCAGGACCGCAGAACCGGCACTGGCGCCACCGGCCCCGCCATCTCTGGTCCCGGCCCTGCCATCCGGATCCGTGCTTAGCGCTGGACGGCGCCGAAGCGCTCTGCCGCCAGGGCCACAGCGCTTTCGCGCGCAGCCGAGGCTTCATCGGCCGTCAGCGTCCGGTCCGATGCCCGGAAACGCAAGCCGAAGGCCAGCGATTTCTTGCCTTCTTCAATACCCTTGCCGGCGTAGACGTCGAACAGCGCCACGTCCTCCAGCAGCTCGCCGGCGCCTTCGCGGAGCGCCTCGAGGACCTGGTCCGCGGGAATGTCCTGCGGCACCACCAGGGCAACGTCCTGGGTGGCCACCGGGAACGTGGAGATGTGGCGGGCCACAATCACATCCGCGGCTGCCTCGAACAGCGCATCCGCGTTGAATTCCAGCGCCACCGAACGGGCAGGCATGTCGTGCGCGGCCAGGAGCTTCGGGTGCAGCTCGCCGGCGTAACCCACTACTTCACCGGTCCGCAGCGAGAGCTGCGCGGCACGGCCCGGGTGGAACGCCTGGTGCGCACCCTGGCTGACCACAACCTCCACACCCAGGACGTCCCCGGCGAGCCGCGCGATGTCCAGCGCGTCGGACCAGTCCCACAAGCGCGGCGTGTGGCCGGCGGCAGCGGGTGAATCGTGGCCCGTGAGGACAGCGGCGACGTACAGCGGCTGGTCCGGAACGCCGTCGTACAGTGCATCCAGCACCTCGTCGGAAGGCTTGACGCCCAGCGGCGGGATGGACGGCGTGCCCACGGTCTCGCCCGGTAGGAAAACGAGGCCCGACTCGAAGAGCGCCAGGTCGCGGAAGCCGCGGGAGTAGTTCCGCTTGGCCACCTCGATGAGCCCGGGGAGGATGGACGTGCGCAGGAAGCCGTGTTCCTCGCTGATCGGGTTCGCCAGCTTGACCGCGCTCCGGGCAGCACCCAGCTCGGCGACGCCGAATGTGTCGTTGGCCGCCTTGGAGACGAACGGGTAGGCGAGGACTTCGGTCAGACCGGCGTCAGCCAGTGACTGGATGAGCCGACGGCGCTGCTGTTGCACGCGGGTCAGGCCACGTCCCGGAGGGGCCACCGGAAGGGTGGCGGGGATGTTGTCGTAGCCCACCAGCCGCGCGATTTCCTCGGAAAGGTCTTCCTTGGTTTCCAGGTCGTTGCGCCAGCTGGGGGCGGTAACGGTCCAGCCGCCGTCCGCTTTTTCCACCACGGCACCCAGGTCCACTAGCGAGGTGGTGATCTGTTCTTCCGTGAAATCGATGCCGATCCGCTGGGCGGCGAAGGCTGCCGGCAGCGCGATGGTCACGGCGTCCGGCGCGGTCCCGACGTCGGTCCCCGCCTGGTCGGCAACCCCACCGGCGAGTTCCACCAGGAGGTCAACAACACGCTGGGCGGCTATGTCCGCCACGTGCCAGTCGACGCCGCGCTCGAAGCGCTTGGACGCCTCGGACGGCAGCTTGTGCCGGCGGCGGGAACGGCCAATGGACACCTCGTCGAAGTGCGCCGCTTCCACCAGGACGTTCGACGTCGAATCGCTCACCTCGGTGGCTGCGCCGCCCATCACGCCGGCAATGCCGATCGCGCCGGAACTGTCGGTGATGAGGAGGTCCTCGACGTCGAGCGTGCGCTCCTTGTCGTCCAGGGTGGTGATCTTCTCCCCCGCCACGGCACGCCGGACCACGATGTCGCCGGACAGCTTGTCCAGGTCATAGCAGTGTGTGGGCTGGCCAAGCTCGAGCATCACGTAGTTGGAAATGTCCACGGGCAGGGAGATGGAGCGGATCCCGGCAAGCCGCAGCCGCGAGGTCATCCACGGGGGCGTCGGCTTGGTGGCGTCGACGCCACGGACGGTGCGGGCCACGAAACGGTCGCAGCCAGGCTTGCCGTAGATGGGAGCGTCGTCGTTGAGCTTGACGCCGTAGCCACCGGAAAGTTCCGACGGGGCCTGGACCTTGGTAGCGGGGTCCGTGAATACGGTGCCGGTGGCGTGGGCGTATTCACGGGCCACACCACGGATGGAGAACGCGTAGCCGCGGTCCGGGGTCACGTTGATCTCGGCTGCCTGGTCATAGAGGCCGAGCAGTTCCATGGCGTCCGTGCCGATTTCCGGATCAAGCCCGATGCGGGACAGGACCAGGATGCCGTCGTGGTCCTCTCCGATGCCAAGCTCGCGGACGGAGGCGATCATGCCGGCGGACAGGTGGCCGTAGGTCTTCCGGGCGGAGATCCGGAAGTCGCCGGGCAGGACCGCGCCGGGCAGGGTGACCACTACTTTGTCGCCCTCAACGAAGTTGTGGGCGCCGCAGATGATCCCCTGCACGCCGGACGGGTCGATGCCTTCGCCGGTCAGGGTCTGTTCCTGGCCTTCGGGGACAACCCGGACCTGGCACCAGTTGATGGTTTTACCGTTGGTCTGGGGCTCCTTGACGATGCTCAGGACCTGGCCCACCACAACCGGACCCTGAAGGGTGTCCGTGGGGCGGTGAACGTCCTCTTCTTCAAAACCGACCTTGACCAGTTCGGCCATCACGTCTTCGGCCGTTGCTCCGGCCGGTACTGCTGCGAATTCACGCAGCCAGGAAAGTGGGATACGCACTGTTAGATCTCCATCCCGAAGTGCTCGCTGAAACGTACATCGCCTTCGATCATGTCGCGCATGTCGCCCACCTCGTTGCGGAACATCAGGGTGCGCTCGATGCCCATGCCAAAGGCAAAACCTGAATAGATGTCAGGGTCGATGCCCGCCGCGCGGAGCACGTTGGGGTTGACCATGCCGCAGCCGCCCCACTCGATCCACCGCGGGCCGCCCTTGGCGCCCGGGTGCCAGATGTCCAGCTCGGCGGACGGCTCGGTAAACGGGAAGTAGTTGGGGCGCAGCCGGATCTGGGCTTCGTCGCCGAACATCTGCCGGGCGAAGTGCTCCAGTGTTCCGCGGAGGTCTGCCATGCTCAGGCGCTTGTCGATGGCCAGGCCCTCGAACTGGTGGAACACCGGGGTGTGCGTGGCGTCAAGCTCGTCGGTGCGGAACACCTTGCCGGGGCACAGCACGTAGATCGGCACTTCGCGTTCCAGCATGGAGCGGACCTGGACCGGCGAGGTGTGGGTACGCATCAGGAGGTGCGCCTCGGGCGGCTCCACGAAGAACGTGTCCTGCATTTCGCGGGCCGGATGGTCCGGCTTGAAGTTGAGCGCGTCGAAGTTGAACCACTCGGATTCAACCTCGGGGCCTTCGGCGATTTCCCAGCCCATGCCAACAAAGATGTCCGCCACTCGGTCCTGCAGGGTGGAGAGCGGGTGCCGTGCTCCGGCCCGACGACGGCGCGGCGCGGCAGTGACGTCCACTGTCTCTTCCAGCAGGATCCGGGCGTCGTTTTGAGCTTCCAGCTCGGCCGTGCGGTCCGCGAGCGCCTTGTTGACCCGGCCCCGGGATGAGCCCATGAGCTTTCCGGCTACGGCTTTCTGGTCTTTCGGCAGGCCGCCGATCTCCCGGTTGGCCAGGCTGAGCGGTGACTTCTCACCGGTGTGGGCCAGCCTCACCGCCTTGAGTTCGTCAAGGGAGCCAGCGCCGGCGATGGCGGCGATGGCCTGGTCTACAGCGGCGGTGATGGCGGCTTCATCCGTAGGGTTCGGGATGGCGGCGCCCGGCAAAGTTTCAGTCATCTACTGTTCTTAGCTACGAGTCGGGGCTGCCGGTGAGCGGTGCAGCCGTGCGCGGTTTCCCCGCAGCGCATCCGTCACTGGCAGGTCATTCCGTGAATCCATGCTTGATGAATGCACTCGATGACCAGGTCAGGGCACACCGGTCAAAACTGGCGGCCACTATCCTCCAGTCTAAGTGAAGGCTCCGGCTACCATGGCCTCATGACACCAGGGCAGGGCCGGGCAGCCGCGCAGCTGTTGACGCCGGGGCAGCGGGTACGGCAGTTCGCCAACCTGGCCAACGGCACTACCCTGCTGGGCCTGGCCGTTGCCGCGGCTGCGGGAACCGCCGTCAGCAAAGGCCCCCGCGGGCTGGTCATAGCGTCCGGCTACCGGTGGCGCATTCCGTTTGCGGGGGCTTTCACCCTGGGCAACGTGGTCATCTGCCGGATCCGGACTGAAGAACTGACGTCCAATCCGGCGCTTCTGGGGCATGAGGAAAAGCACTGCAGCCAGTACGCCTACTGCCTGGGGCTGCCCTTCCTTCCGCTGTATTTCCTGGCCGCCGGCTGGTCGCAGCTCCGGACGGGCAATCCGGCGTCGGCAAATTTCTTCGAGCGGCAGGCCGGCCTGGCAGCCGGCGGTTACGTTGACATCAGGACACCAAAGCCGGCGCCGCATGGGGCCGGCAGAATCGAGGTCTGACAATGACGGGCGAACCCAACACCAGGACCATCACCGTTACCGGGACGGGGACGGCTGAGGCGCCACCCGACTTACTGACGATTTCTGTGGGCGTCGAGTGCCGGCGGGACAGCGTGGGCGCCGCCTACGCGGATGCGGGAACAGCATCCGGGGCTGTATCCGGTGCGCTCCGCCGGCACGGCGTGGCTGACGCGGACATCCGGACCTCCGGGCTGAATGTCCGGCCGGAGGTCGTCTGGCGCGACGGCGGGGGCCAGCAGGTGACCGGGTACGTGACCTCCAGTGTGCTCACCGTGCGCCTGCGGCAGGTGAGCGCGGCGTCCGCTGTCATAGCGGCCGCAGTAGATGCCGGCGGCGATGACGTGCGCCTGAACGGACTCGAGCTTGGCTTCTCGGATGAGTCAGCCGTCGCTTCCCTCGCCCGGGAAGCTGCCTGGCAGGATGCCGCTGCCAGGGCCGAACAGTTTGCATCCCTGGCGTCCGCGCGGCTTGGCGCGGTGATGTCCGTTGCCGAGCGCCCCGATGCGCCCGGGCCGGTTCCGGTGGCGCGGATCCAGCGCGCCGCCGCCAGCGAAGCCATCAATGTGGAAGCGGGCCACGCGAGCATTAACGCCAGCGTCACCGTGGTGTGGGAACTGCAGGCCTGACGTTTCCCGTGGGAAGTAAAGGGTGACGGTTCCCGTGGGAAGTCCAGGGTCCAGGGTTCCGCAGGGCCGGAGGTGAGCCCGGCGTGCGGACTTCCGCAGCGCCCGGCCCTTGACTTAAGTTCGAACATATATTCGAATGGGGGATATGAGATGGGATGCACAAGCACTGATGCCCCGGCCCGCCGATGACCTCGGAAGTGGCCCATCACCTGCCCTGCTCCCCCTTGCCGGGTTGGTCCGTTCTGTGACCACCCCCGAATTCGCCGGCATCACCTTCCATGAGGTCACCGCCAAATCGGTGCTCAACAAGGTGGTGGCCGGGTCGCGGATGCCGTTCGAATGGACCGTGAACCCGTACCGCGGCTGCAGCCATGCCTGTGTTTACTGTTTTGCGCGCAAGAGCCACACGTACCTGGACTTTGACGCCGGGCTGGATTTCGACAGCCAGGTGGTGGTCAAGGTCAATGCCGCCGAGATCCTCCGGAAGGAGCTGGCTAAGCCGTCCTGGGGCCGCCACCAGGTGGCGCTTGGCACCAACACGGACCCCTACCAGCGGGCCGAGGGCCGCTACCAGCTGATGCCGGGAATCATCACGGCGCTGGCTGACTCAGGCACGCCATTGTCCATCCTCACCAAGGGGACGTTGCTGGCCCGGGACATTCCGCTCCTGAAGAGGGCTGCCGCCCAGGTGCCGGTAGGGGTGGGCATTTCCCTGGCCATGACGGACGAGGCACTCTCGGAAGCTGTGGAACCAGGCACGCCGGGGCCGCGTGCGCGGCTGAAACTCGTCTCCCGCTTGCGCGAGGCCGGGCTCCCCTGCGGCGTTATGGCGATGCCCATCCTGCCGTGGCTCTCTGACAGCGACGAAGCGCTCGATGCCCTCTTCAGCTCCCTGGCCGCAGCAGGAGCCACGGGGGTGACGGCCGGCGCCCTTTACCTGAAGCCGGGTACACGCGAGTGGTTTATGCAGTGGATTGCCAAGAACCATCCGGAACTGGCTGGCCGCTACCGGCGCCTCTACGAAACAGGGTCCTACGCGTCCAAGGAATACCGCACGTGGCTCGCCGCCAAAGTCCGCTACTTCAAGCAGCGGCACGGCTTCACCAGCGGCCACGGTTTCAGCCACCGCGATCTGGCGGACGATCCCCGCGGCGAGGAAGCCCAGTATCCGGAAGGAATCCTGCCTGTCCCCGGGACAGCAGGCGCTGACTTTCGGAACGCCGACGAAGCAACAGCGCTCCGTCAACCTACCCTGTTCTGACGTCAGGATTTCAACGCGCGTGCGTGTCTGGCTGCTGCGCGCTGAGTGAGTGCAGGAGGGCTTCGACAATGGGGAAATCGGCCGGGATCCAGAGCAGGTCCAGCACTTCCCGGTGGTCCGTCAGCGCGACCCAGCGTAATGCGTCGTGGTCCTCGAGGGGTTGCGGCTCGCCCTGGATAATTTCGGCCAGCCAGACCCGCATGCTTGCCCGGTCGTTCAGCCGCCATCCGGTGGCCGCCGCTGCCGGGAGCTCGAGCCCCAGCCGGACACGCACGCCGAGCTCCTCACTCAGTTCCCGGTGCAATGCGGCCTCGCATTCCTCACCGGCATCCACTTTTCCGCCGGGAAATTCCCAAAATCCGGCGAACTGCTCGGGAGCAGTCCGCCTAGCCACCAGCATGCGCGCAGGGTTCGCCAACGAGTCCACTATTGCTCCGCCAACTACCTGTATCAGTCCACTCACCGCCCCAGTCTATGAGGGAGAATGGTTTGGGGCCTTCCCCCAGCATCCCCTTTGAAAAGCAGGCACATGAGCAGCGTCGTCCAAACCTCCACCGCTTCCAGGGCGAAGACTCCGCACGTTGGCGCAGCAATTTTGGCGCTGGCTATGGGCGGCGTCGGCATCGGTGTCACGGAGTTCACCATGATGGGCCTGTTGAAAGAGGTGGAACAAGGACTCCGCATCAGCACCCCGGAGGCCGGGCACCTCATTTCCGCCTATGCCCTCGGAGTCGTGGTGGGCGCGCCGCTGCTCGCCGCAGTCGGTGCCAAACTGCCACGCAAACACCTCGCGCTCGGCCTCATGCTGTTCTTCACGCTGGCCAACCTGACCTCCTATCTTGCTCCCGACTACGGCAGCATGCTGGTTTCCCGGTTTGCAGCCGGACTGCCGCACGGTGCCTTCTTCGGGGTCGCGGCCGTGATCGCCGCCTCCCTGGTTTCCCCCACCCGTCGCGGTTGGGCCATCTCCATGGTGATGGCGGGCCTGTCCGTTTCGAACGTCATCGGCGTACCCGCGGCCACCTGGGTCGGCCAGACCTTTGGCTGGCGGCTGCTGTTCCTCCTCGTAGGAGGCATTGGCTTGCTGACGCTGGTCCTGCTGTGGCGCTATGTTCCGTACCAGGCACCTCATCCTGACGCGAGCATCCGCCGCGAACTCGGTGCGCTCAAACGGCTTCAGGTGTGGCTGGCCATCCTGATCGGCATCGTGGGCTTTGGTGGCTTCTTCGCGACCTACACCTACATTGCCCACACCATGACCCTGGTGGCCGGGATTCCGGCGTCGCTGCTGCCCATTGTGGTAGCACTCTACGGGCTGGGCATGGTGGCGGGTACGGTCGTCGGCGGCAGGCTGGCCGACAAGTCGGTGATGGGGACGCTGTACTGGGTCCTGCCCGGGATCGCCGTCGCACTGGTGGTTTACGCGGTGGCTGTGCACTGGCCCTGGTCAGCCCTGGTGATGGTCTTTGTGGTGGGAGCGTCCGGCTCCATGCTGATCCCGGCCTTGCAGACCCGTTTGTTGGATGCGTCGCCGGACGCCCCCTCCCTCGCTTCTTCGCTCAACCACGCCGCGCTTAACGTTGCCAATGCCCTTGGCGCCTTCCTGGGGGGCGTAGTGATCGCCTGGGGCTGGGGCTTCGTGGCACCCGCGCTCGTGGGCGCCGTGTTGGCAGTCCTGGGCTTTGGCATCGCGGTGACCAGCGGCGTCCTGGAACGCAAAAAGCCGCTGGCCGCCTGATACTGGGAACGGGCGGGCAGCGGCTTCACCGAAGCATTCGGTGCGCTGAGGCAGGAGCGTCAGGCCTGCAGGTCCTGAGCCCCGGCCTCCGCGGCTATCTGGCCGGCACTGGGAACCTGACCGGCGCCTGAGTCCTCGTCCGTGCGACTGTCCTCGCGGTGCAGATCCGGTTCGAGGTAGATCACCCGGGCCATCGGAACGGCCGTGCGGATTCGGGACTCTGCACTATCAATCGCGGCGGCGATGTCCCGGCCGGTTTCTGCGGCACTCACGGAGATCTTGGCGGCCACCAACAGCTCCTCCGGTCCGAGGTGAAGGGTCTTGAGGTGGATGATGCGGTTGTGTCCCCCGGCCTCGATGGCCTCACTGATGCGGGCCACGTCATCCCGGGTGGCGGACTCGCCCAGCAGCAGGGACTTGGTTTCGATAGCCAGCACCACAGCGATGGCCACGAGCAGCAAGCCGATCATGCCGGTACCCGCGGCGTCCCAGATCCCGTTGCCGGTGACGAGGGTCATGCTCACACCCACGAGCGCGAACACAAGGCCAAGAAGCGCCCCGAGGTCTTCCAGCAGGATGACCGGCAGCTCCGGCTGCTTGGCCGTGCGCACAAAGCTCACCCAGCCCTGCTTGCCGCGGACGTGGTTAGATTCGATGATGGCGGTCCGGAACGAGAAGGACTCAGCAACAATGGCACCGATCAGCACCGCCAGAGGAACCCACCAGAAGTCCCCTTCGATGGCGTGCGGGTGCTGCAACTTCTCCCACGCTTCGAACAGTGCGAAAAGCCCGCCCACGCTGAAGAGCACGATCGAGACGATAAAAGCGTAAATGTAGCGTTCCCGGCCATACCCGAACGGGTGCTCTAGGCTGGCAGCCTTCCTGGCGCGCTTGCCGCCGATCAGGAGCAGCAGTTGGTTGCCCGAGTCGGCCACGGAGTGGATGGCTTCGGCCAGCATTGACGAGGATGCCGTCAGAAAAAAGGCCACGAATTTCAGGACGGCGATGGTCAGGTTTGCGGCTAGGGCCGCGACGATCGCCTTGGTACCGCCATTTGCAGCCACGGAGGCTTCTCCTCTTCACAGGTTTCAAGAACAAGCAGGGATATTCGCGGCGCCGCAGTCGGCTCCGCCCACGAACACCGTACCTTTTCGGGTGCAGAAGACGCATCCCTGACATGCACTAAGCCTGCTGACATTAGAAGGGCCGTATGTTAGCTTGAACACTAATCGGGACGTTTAATCCCGACGAATATGAAGGAGGAGACATGGGTTTTCTTGCTTGGATTATTCTCGGCCTCATCGTAGGGGCCATCGTTAAAGCCGTTATGCCGGGCAAAGTCGGCGGCGGCTGGGTGACGAGTCTCGTGCTCGGCGTGGTCGGCGCAATTGTAGGCGGCTGGATTGGCAGCCTCCTGTTCGGCAAGGGTGACCTTGCCTTCTTTGATCTGGGTACTTGGATCCTGGCTATCGTAGGCGGCCTGGTAGTTGCCGGCGTCTACGGCGCCATCACGGGACGCAGCAAGAGCACCCGGGCGCCCTGATTACCCACACCTCATCTGATTCATACAGCAAGGGCCCCGGAGAACGTCCGGGGCCCTGCCTTTAGGTCACGTATTCAGTCACGCTTTCTGGGACCTGGCACTCGCGTAGAGGCACACTGTTGCCGCTGTGCCGAGGTTCAAGCTTTCCGCTGCGCCGTAAACGGGCACGGCCACCCGGTGATCGGCCAAGGCCAGTTCATCTTCGGCGAGCCCCTGCGCTTCGTTTCCGAATAGCCACGCTGTGGGCCCCTCCAAGGCGAACAGCGATTCGACGCCAGGGCCTGCGATCCGGCGGGCGGCGTTTTCGTCCTGGAGCGTATCCAGGTTGACGTCACCGTCGCCGTCGGCGGCCAGTATGCCAATCCCCCGCGCGCGGCAGGCGGCTGCCACGTCCCCAATATCGGCGCCCAGGACGACGGGCAGATGGAACAGGGAACCGGCGGTGGAACGGACCGCCTTGGGGTTATAGATGTCAACGCTGGACGAGGTCAGGATGACGGCGTCCGCCCCTGCCGCGTCAGCTGCCCGGAGCACGGTGCCGGCGTTGCCGGGGTCCCGGACCTGACACAGCACTGCAATCAGCCGCGGGCCTGCGTCGAGGACCTGCTTAAGGCTCACGTCCAGGAAACCGCAGACCGCGAGAATGCCCTGCGGGGTTACCGTGTCCGCCATCGCGGCCAGCACTTCGTCGGTAGTAAGGTATGCGTCAATGCCCTCCGCGAGAGCCTCCAGGTCCGGGTGCCGGTCGAGGCAGGCCTCGCTCGCGTACACCTCATAGACGACGCCGGGCTCCCCCGCTGCAATCCTTTTCTGGTGCAGGGTCAGGGCCTCACGGACAGCCTGGGGACCCTCCGCCAGAAACTCGCTGCGCTTTAAACGGGCCGGGCGCCCGGCAAGCTGTGCCACCTTCCTCACCCGATCAGCTCGGGGGTTGGAGAGTGGAAAGTCTTGCGGGCGCCCGGTTTCGTTCATATAAGAACCTTAGTGGCTTCAGCCACCAGTCCTCGAACTGGCGTGGGTGCTACTTGGCAGCTACGTCAGCGGCAGGCTTTGCAGCCTTGGCCTTGGGTGCCTTGGCAGCCTTGGGGGCTGCAGCCTCGACGGCCGGAGCGGACGTGTCAGCAGGCAGGGAATCCTTGGCGATCTTCACCAGCGCGGCGAATGCGTTCGCATCCGAAACGGCCAGCTCAGCAAGCATACGGCGGTCAACCTCAACCTCAGCGGCCTTCAGGCCCTGGATCAGACGGTTGTAAGTCAGGCCGTTGGCGCGGGATGCAGCATTGATGCGCTGGATCCACAGGCGGCGGAAGTCGCCCTTCTTCTTCTTGCGGTCGCCGTAGCTGTACACAAACGAGTGCAGCAGCTGCTCTTTGGCCTTGCGGTACAGGCGTGAACGCTGTCCACGGTAGCCCTTTGCGCGTTCAAGGATAACCCGGCGCTTCTTGTGGGCGTTGACCGCCCTCTTCACACGTGCCACGTGCGTACTCCTTCGAAAATTCTGATCCCAAGCATCTACTGCCGGAACAACCGGCTGGCCTGAGAAGCCTTTTTGGTAGTTGACTGCTGCCAGGTGGCATCAGTCAGAGAACTTGGAACTTAGATGCCGAGCATCTTCCGGATGACCTTAGCGTCACCCTTGAAGACAATCTTGTCGCCGGCGAGGCGACGAGTCAGCCTGGAGGACTTGTGCTCAAGGTAGTGGCGGCGGTTGGCCTGCTGGCGGCGCAGCTTGCCGCTGCCGGTCAGCTTGAAGCGCTTCTTAGCACCACTGTGGGTCTTCATCTTCGGCATGGGAACCGATCTCCTTACGTGTCCACAGACATTGTCTGCAGTTCTTTCGAGCAGCCACCCCTGCAGGCGGCATGCTGGTTGCGTACTGCAGGAGGATAACCTCCCGCAGCTTTGAACTAGGTAGTCTTCTTGCCAGCCGGCTTCGGAGCTGCCTTGGGGGCAGGCCTTGCAGCAGGCTTCGGCGCTGCCGGCCGGGCGATCGGCTTAGGCATCGGCACCGGCGGCCTCGGGGCTGCCGGAGCCGCAGCTCCGGCGGGCTTGGCAGCGACAGGAGCCTTGACCGGCGCCGGGGCTGCCTTGGGAGCCTCACGCTTGGGAGCAGCAGCCCTCGGGGCAGCCTGCTTGGGCGCCTCCTGGACGGCGGCTTCCTTTACGGGGGCTGCCTTCGCGGCGGCTTCCTGGACGGGAGCCTCCTTCGCGGCGGCTTCCTGGACGGGAGCCTCCTTCGCCGGAGCTTCCTTGACAGGTGCTTCGGCTTCCGGAGCGGCTTCAACAGGCGTTTCAGGCTGTGCCGGAGCTTCGGTTTCCGGCTCCGTGGTGATGGCGAAACCTTCCGGAAGAAGGTCAGCCAGCGACTGCGTCAGCGGTGCCTGGTCGTCGCCGGAGACGTCGATGCGGCCGCCGCCCGTAGCTTTCGCTTCGTTCTGCGCCTTGGCCTCTGCACGCTGCGATGCGCGGCGTGCCTCAGCCTTGGCTTCGGCCTTGTTCTTCAGCGGGCCCACAACCATGACCATGTTGCGGCCATCGATACGCGGGCTGGACTCAACAACGCCCACTTCGGCGACATCGTCAGCGAAGCGCTGGAGCAGGCGGATGCCCATTTCCGGACGCTGCTGCTCACGGCCGCGGAACTGGATCATGGCCTTGACCTTGTCACCGGCACCGAGGAAGCGCAGTGCATGGCCGCGCTTGGTCTCGTAGTCGTGGGTGTCAATCTTGAGGCGGAAGCGGATTTCCTTCAGAACAGTGTTGGTCTGGTTCTTCCGTGCTTCACGTGCCTTGACGGCGGCCTCGTACTTGTACTTGCCGAAGTCCATCAGCTTGCACACCGGAGGCTTGGCCTGCGGTGCAACTTCAACGAGATCAAGATCGGACTCGGCAGCCAAACGCAGGGCATCGTCAATACGGACGATTCCTACCTGTTCACCTGCAGGACCGACCAACCGCACCTCGGGGACGCGGATACGCTCATTGATTCTTGGCTCGCTAATGTTAAAGCTCCTGTGATTGATGTGGTATTCCACCGGCAAATAGAGAAGGCCCCCAATTGCCGGAGCAATCGAAGGCCTCGATGATCGGATGCACCGACCTCACTAGAGGCAGTGCGCACTTCCCCAGGCTCAACGCCTGAAAGAACTGTCCGACCGATACCCGGCAACCTTGCTTCCTCAGGAATTACTTCCGCCGGGAAAACGGCTGACGCGGGTGGGAGGGTACTCCGCTTGCAAACTGCATGTCATTCTACAGAACAAATCCCGCCTAACGCAGCTAAGCGTTGATGGGACCTTCCACAGCAAAATAACGACATCCAGTCGGTCTGTGACAAGCTTACCAGTATGAGCACCCCAGACAGTAATTCACACGTTTTCGAGGCCCCGGCCGCCAAGGCTGACGTGTCCCAGCAAATCCGCGATATATCGGAGGTGCCGGCCATCGAGGTCATCACCACGGCCGCAGTGCACTTGATGAGCGCAGCCGCGGTCAAGCTGGGCCTCGCCGCCGAGGACAATGCCGAGGAACTCAAGGACCTGGACGAGGCCCGCAAGCTCATCACCGCCCTTGCCGGACTGGTGACCTCAGCGGCCCCCGAAATCGGATCCCAGCACGCCGGCCCGTTGCGCGATGGCCTGCGTTCCCTGCAGCTCGCGTTCCGCGAGGAATCCGTCATCCCGGATGCCCCGGGCAAGGGCCCGGGCGAGAAGTACACCGGCGCCGTCAACTAGCCCCAACGAGCAAACTTCACAAAGTACGACGACGGCGGCGGACGGTCCACACGGACCCTCCGCCGCCGTCGTCGTTCAGGCAGCGGCGCGGCGGCGGTGCGCCTGGAGCAGCAGTCCCACAACGCAGAACAGAACGCCGGCCACGCCCACGGAGATAAATCCGCCGGAGGGCCCCATCCCGTCGATGAAAATCCCGGCAAGGGGCGCCCCGAGCGCCACGCCGGCAGTCAGCGCAGAGCCGTACCAGCCCATTGCCTCGCCGCGGCGGTCCTCCGCCACCAGGTCTGCCACGTGTTCGGAGGCGGCCGACAGGACGGGGGCGCACAACAGGCCCGGAAGGATCGAGACGACGGCCAGCGTCCAGGTGCCTTGGGCGAAGCCCATCGGGATAGTCAGGGCCGCCATCCCCAGCAGCAGGAGGATCGGAGAAACTGGACGGTGCATGGCCCCGTAGACAAGTCCGCCGACTACCGATGCGGCGCACCAAAAGAGGAACACAATGCCGATTTCGCTCTGGTGCCCGCCGGTTTCCAGGGCAGCAACAATGCCAACGTCGGTGCCGCTGAGCACCATGCCGGTTCCAGCCGCCACGGCGAAGACGGCCGCGACAGTGGCCGTGAGCCAGGCGAAGTTGTGGGCCACCTTGCCGCGCAGCCCCGCCGGCCCACTCCCGGCGCGTTCTGCCCCGGCCGGGACGAGGTCTGCCGCTGCTTCCTGGAGGTGGGCCGGCGCGGCGGAAACCACAGCCACTTCCGCGGCGTGGCGCTGGTCTGCCTCGCTTTCCTCAGTCTGCGAGGCACTTCGAGTGGGCGGGTTAAACCAGATGAGGAACAATCCGGCCAGTGACGTGGAAACACCCACCACCGTGAGTCCCAGAACGGTGAAGCCGCCGGTGGCCACAACGGCTCCGGCGGCGGGCCCGATCATAAACACCATCTCTGTGGCGATCGAGTCCAGTGCAAAAGCGGTCCGCCGCTGGTCGCCGTCCGCGAGTACGCCTAGGGACTGGCGGATCACGCTGAAGATCGGCAGCGTCAGCAGGCCGCCGACAAACACCAGCGGAAGCAGCCACTGGTAGGACACGTGCGGCACTATGGACCAGATGAGGGCCTCTGATACCACTGACGGAATCAGCGCCCGGCGCAGGCCAACAGTGTCCACGCGTCGGCCGCGCCATGGTGCGCCAACGGCAATGCCGATGGTCATAACAGCCGCTGCGGCACCGGCCGCTGCGTAGCCCTGGTCCAGGGTCAGCACGATGTGCAGGGTCAGCAGCATGCCTGCCGCCGAGTGGGGGATGCGGGCGACCATGCCGACCAGCAGCAGCCGCCGGATGGGCTGGTCGGCCAGCAGCTCCCGGTAAAGAGCGAAGTTCACGGAAAATCCTTTGGGTCTGCCCGCGGCAGCCCGGGATCTCCGCGCCAACCGTCAGCTATTGTGCTGCGCGCCGCAACTTGATTTCGATCGAGTCAACACGCTCTCCAAACAATACATTCCGGGACCATGCCTGTTGGAGCCCGGACACCAGGTCCTGGACTGCCGGAGCGTCCAACCCCTCCTCAAGGTGGAGCAGCACCTGAAGTTCCGGCCCGGCACCGCCCCCGGTGAGCCTGGCACCCGTACCGGAGAGGACGGCGACGCCGGAACCCGGGAGGAGGGCAAGCTGGCGTACAGCCGGGAAGGCGGCCGTTACCTCAGCCATCTCAGCTGCCAACGCCGCATCTGTGTAGGAAGGGATCCACTCCCGTTGTTGGGCCAGCGCCCAGACGGCGGGCCGCCGGACCACGAACGTGACCTCCGAGCCCGGATCGAGCACCAGCAACTCGGCCCCCTCAGCCACGGCTGAGAGGGCGGCCCTGGCGGCGTAAACCGCCACCGGCCGGGCTTCGGGATGCCAGGCAGCCAAAGCAACCGCCGAGGTGAAGGCCGGCATGGCCGTCCGGCCGTCGGCGGCCTTCAGGGTGACCATCGCCATGTCCGCCTGCTTGTCCGCCGTCAGGCCGTCGACGCCGGCCGCTTCCTCGCCAAGCTGCGCGATGATCGGGATAAACACGCGGGCGGTGGCCAGCGAAGCCACCACAGCCGCTTCGTCGCCGTTGCCGTCAACCAGGGCCGCGACGGCGGCGAGGTAGCCGGCGTCGGCCGTTCCGTCGTCGTCCTCAAAGTTGTGGATCCTGCCGTCGTCCCCGGCGAGGCTCCGGCCTTTCCATGGCTGGCCGGCCGAGTCAGTACGGCCACCCGCGCCCGCCAATGCCGCGGCAATGTGTCCGGGCAGATGGCGCGGCGGCGGCGATTCCGTTGCCGGGTCGGCGTTGTGCGTGCTGTCCACGGAAACTGCCTAGCGGCGTCCGGCGACGTCGAGGGCTTCGGGGAGCGTGAAGGCACCGGCGTACAGCGCCTTGCCCACGATCGCGCCCTCCACGCCCAGCGGCACCAGGGAGCGCAGCACTTTCAAGTCGTCCAGGCTGGAGATGCCGCCGGAGGCGACCACCGGCTTGCCGGTCTTCTCCACCATCTGGCGCAGGAGTTCAACGTTGGGGCCCCGCAGCGTGCCGTCTTTCGTGACGTCCGTGACAACGTACCGGGAGCACCCGGCTTCTTCGAGCCGGCCCAGGACCTCCCAGAGGTCGCCGCCTTCCTTGGTCCAGCCGCGGCCTGCCAGAGTGGTTCCCCGGACGTCGAGGCCGACGGCGATCCTGTCGCCGAAGCGTTCGATGGCACTGCGGGTCCACTCGGGGTTTTCCAGCGCCGCCGTGCCGAGGTTAACGCGGGCCACGCCGAGGGCCAGCGCCGCCTCGAGGGATTCATCATCCCGGAGTCCGCCGGAGAGCTCCACCTTGATGTCCAACCGGCCCACCACTTCACGGAGCAGCTCGGCGTTCGAGCCCCGGCCGAACGCGGCGTCGAGGTCCACCAGGTGCACCCATTCGGCGCCCTGCTCCTGCCAGTTGAGGGCTGCCTCCAGCGGAGTGCCGTAGCTGGTCTCGCTGCCGGCCTCCCCTTGGACCAGCCGCACGGCCTGTCCGTTTACGACGTCGACGGCGGGCAGCAGTTCAAGAACCGGCAGATCGGTTGCGGTGGTCATCTCAAATCCTCTTGGGTGTTGGGTTGCTCGTGGAAGCAGAACTGGTCAATGCGTGGGCTAGGTTCCAGGAAGCGTCAGCAGGTAGGCGGCCAGCAGCGCCATACCGGCCAGGACGTAGAAGCCCACCTGGGTCCACAGCGGTTTGTGCTGCTGCCTGAAGGACAGGGCGCCGCCCACCAGGACGCCGGCCAGGCCCATCAGGACAATCGACCACATCTAGGCGGCGTCCGTGGCAGCTGGCTTGCGAAGGCCGTCTACCCAGTTGCGCAGCAACCGTGCACCGGCGTCGCCGGATTTTTCGGGGTGGAACTGGGTAGCGCAGAGCGGTCCGTTTTCCACTGCGGCGATAAAGCGGGCGCCGTGCTCTGACCAGGTCACCAGCGGCGCAGTCATCCGCGGCTGGATCACGTCGAAGTTCCACTCCTGGACACCATAGGAGTGAACGAAGTAGAAGCGCTGGTCCGCGACGCCGGCAAAGAGCTTGGACCCTGCCGGAACGTCCACGGTGTTCCAGCCCATGTGCGGCACCACCTCGGCGGGAAGGAGTTCCACCTTGCCCGGCCACTCCCCCATGCCTTCGGCTTCTGTTCCGTGCTCAACCCCGGCCTCGAACAGGACTTGCAGGCCGACGCAGATTGCCAGCACCGGCCTGCCCCCGGCCACGCGTCTGCCGATCAGCCGGATGCCGTCCACGGCCTTGAGCTCGCGCATAACAGTCTCGAACGCGCCGACGCCGGGTACTACCAGGCCGTCAGCATTAAGCACGTCCTCGGGCTTGGAGCTGAGGACGACCTGGGCCCCCGCCCGTTCAAGAGCCCGCACGGCGGACCGGACGTTTCCGGAACCATAGTCCAGAACGGTGACCGTAGGCTTGCCTTCGGGCGATACGGGCTTCATACCGGCGGCCGGATCGATGACGGCGCCGCCCCGGAGGATTTGGCCGCTCACAAGGCACCCTTGGTGGAGGGGATTCCCTCCACGCGGGGATCGGGTTCGACTGCAGCACGCAGGGCGCGGGCGAAGGCTTTGAACTGTGCTTCCACAATGTGGTGCGGGTCGCGGCCCGCGATGACGTTCATGTGCAAGCAGATGCCTGCGTGAAGCGTGATGGCCTCAAAAACGTGGCGGGTCAGTGACCCGGTGAAGTGGCCGCCGATGAGGTGGTACTCCTGCCCGGCAGGCTCGCCGCCGTGCACCAGGTAGGGGCGGCCGGAGACGTCGACGACGGCGTGCGCCAGGGCTTCGTCGAGGGGCACGGTGGCCTCGCCGAACCTGCGGATCCCCGCCTTGTTGCCCAGCGCGGTACGCAGCACTTCACCGAACGTGATGGCGACGTCCTCCACCGTGTGGTGGACGTCAATGTGGGTGTCACCGGTGGCCTTGACCGTCATGTCAATGAGCGAGTGCTTGCAGAGCGCCGTCAGCATGTGGTCGTAGAACGGGACAGACGTGTCGATGTCCGATACGCCCGTGCCGTCGAGGTTAATCTCCACGAGCACTGACGATTCACTGGTGGCACGCTCCATGCGTGCGGTCCGGGGCTCGGCAGCGTTCGATCCGGTGGAACTCATGGTCATATGTCCTTTAAGCGAAGTCAGTGGTGCGTAAGCGAAGGAGATGTGCCGGCGCGCGGCGGCGCCGATACTTCCAGTTTAGGCGGGCAGCTTGGCCTGACGGGCCAGGATGCGTTCCAGCGACGTCAGGAACGCTGTGGTCTCCGTCTCAGTTCCCGCCGTGACACGCAGGTGGCCGGGGATGCCGACGTCGCGGATCAGCACGCCGTCGTCCAGCAACTGCTGCCAGACGTCATGCGGGCTGTCGAGGCCGCCGAAGAAGACATAGTTCGAATCGGAGGCGGCAGGCTTGAGGCCCATGCGGGTCAGCTCCGACACTATGCGGTCGCGCTGCTCCTTGATGTCCTCGACGTCGGCCATCAGCGCAGTGCGGTGCTGCAGGGCGGCGAGGGCTGTTGCCTGGGTGATGGCCGAAAGGTGGTACGGCAGCCGGACCAGGCGGAGTGCGTCCGCGACTTCAGGAGCGGCGGCCATGTAGCCCAGGCGGGCGCCCGCGAGGGCGAACGCCTTGCTCATGGTGCGGGACACAATGAGGCGCTCCCGGCCGGGGAGCAACGTAAGGGCGCTGGGCGTTCCATCGTGGGCGAACTCGTGGTACGCCTCGTCAACGATCACGATGGTCTGACTGGCCTCGCCGGCCTCGTACACGGCCTCCACAACGTCCAGGCCCAGGCCCGTGCCGGTGGGATTGTTCGGCGAGCAGAGGAAAACGATGTTGGGCTGAAGCTCTTTGACCTGCAACGCAGCCGACTCGGCACTGAGCCCGTAATCACCGGCCCGCTGCCCGACGATGTACCCGGTGTCCGTGCCGCTGGCCAGGAGCGGATACATGGAGTACGTCGGCGGGAATCCCAGGGCCGTCCGCCCGGGTCCGCCGAAAGCCTGGAGGATCTGCTGGAGGACCTCGTTGGACCCGTTGGCCGCCCAGATGTTGGTGGCATCAAGACCGTGGCCGAGATATTCGGCCAGCGCTTCCCGGAGTTCGGTGAACTCACGGTCCGGGTAGCGGTTGAGGCCTGCCGCGGCTTCCGTCACGGCCACGCTGATCGCTGCCCGTACGTCCGCCGGGACGCCATGGGTGTTTTCGTTGACGTTCAGCAGGATAGGTACATCCAGCTGCGGGGCACCGTACGGAGTCAGTCCGCGGAGGTTGGTCCGGAGGGGAAGTCTGTTCAGACGCTCTAGCTGGTCATTCACCTGAACAGTTTAGGTCCGAAGCAGACGGCCGGAAAATGTGACGGCCTGCGGCGGCACACGCCCGAGCCTGCAGGCTCTTTACTTGGTGGGGACGAAGAGCTCCTGTCCGGGGACAACGCCCCCGGCGGAAAGGTTGTTCAACTGGGCAATATCCGCGATGACATCACGGGGATCACGCTCGGGCGCCACGGTACTGGCAATGGCCCAGAGTGACTGGCCGGCCTGCACCGTGACCGAGACTGTTGGCGTTAGTGACAGGTCGGCGGCAGAATCGGCCGCCTTTGCCGGGGCGTTGAGGAAACCTGCCAGGGAAAGCAGGATTGCGGCAAGGATCACCAGCGGGATGCCGATGAGGACAATCCGGCCCCTGCGGGTCAGGCGCAGCGGCGGCAACGATTCCCTGCGCTGCCTTGGCGCCGAACCCGTCGTCGAAACGGGTGCGGACCACTGCCGCGAGGTGAGGTCCTGCACGGAAATGAGCTGCGGACGCGAGTCCTGCGAAGCAGATATAGCTGACATGAAATGAGCCCTCCTGGACCATACTGTGCTGCCCGGCGCGCCCTCCGCGTCCACTTGCCGGTACCGGCCTGAGCCGTCCGTAAATTCGAATATTCGAATCCGCAAGCAACGAGTAGAACACATGTTCGAACTTTGCTTCTTCATTTTTAGCACTTATCAACGAATATTGTCGAGACTCGCTAGAACAAATGTTTGAAAAAGGCCTGTGGCTGGCCTACGTTTGGATCAAAGAACAACCACCTCTGTAGTTGATCAGCAGGGTCTGACAATCAACTCCGACACCAGCCCCGGGGCGTTCCAGGCACCAGCGGCCGGAGCGGAGCCGGGCAACCGAAAGGCATTGGCGAACATGGCAGCACCAGCCGCCGAGGGCAAGGCGACACCGCAGCGCCGCCAGCCCCCACGGACCCCCAAGGGGCTCACCGCCCGCCAAAAGAAGATCCTTGAAACCATCCAGCGCTCGGTGAATGACAACGGCTATCCGCCGTCGATGCGTGAAATCGGTGACACCGTGGGCCTGGCGAGTTTGTCCAGCGTGACCCACCAGCTGTCGCAGCTGGAGAAGCTGGGATACCTGCGCCGGGACCCCAAGCGTCCGCGCGCCATGGAAGTCCTAATGCCGTTGACGCTGGACGGGGGGTCCACTAAGTCCAACGGGACAACCAAGCCCTCAGTCCTGCACGGCATCGGCGGAACGGTCACCGAACTGCCCTCTGCCATGGACACCGCCATGGTGCCGTTGGTGGGCCGGATCGCGGCCGGCGGGCCCATCCTTGCTGATCA
The DNA here is from genome assembly GCF_023913755.1 of Pseudarthrobacter cellobiosi. Classification (GTDB taxonomy): domain Bacteria; phylum Actinomycetota; class Actinomycetes; order Actinomycetales; family Micrococcaceae; genus Arthrobacter; species Arthrobacter cellobiosi. The sequence goes on along the minus strand of NZ_JAMXBJ010000043.1, from coordinate 133,413 downwards.
GGTTGTGGAAGACGTGATGCCGCTGCCCCGGCAGCTCGTGGGCCAAGGTGAGCTCTTTATGCTGCGCGTGGCTGGCGACTCCATGGTGGACGCTGCCATCTGCGACGGCGACTGGGTAGTGGTCCGACGGCAGGCAGACGCCTCCAACGGCGATATTGTCGCGGCACTGCTGGACGACGAAGCCACCGTCAAGACCTTCCGCCAGCGCGATGGCCACACGTGGCTGTTGCCGCAGAACACCCAGTACGAGCCCATCCTGGGCGATCACGCCACGATCATGGGCAAGGTCGTCTCGGTACTGCGGTCGCTATAGGATGCCAGCTGGCGCTTCACGCGCTGGCTAGGACGGGCTCTGGCTTGTAGGACCCGCGCAGGGTCCGCGCTCAGTCAGGCGCCTTTCCCGGCCAGCCTTTCCAGCGCTGCGAACGCTGTCTTCCGGTCCGTGGTGGGCCAGAACGGCGGCAGCGCGGCGCGGAGGAATCCGGCGTAACGCTCGGTGGCAAGCCGGGAATCAAGCACGGCCACCACGCCTTTGTCTCCGGTGGAACGGATCAGCCTACCCGCGCCCTGGGCCAGGCGGATGGCCGCGTGGGTCGCCGATACCGCCATAAAGCCGTTTCCGCCGGCCTGCGCAACGGCGCGGGACCGTGCGGTCATCAACGGATCATCCGGCCGCGGGAACGGAATGCGGTCAATCACCACAAGCCGGCATGATCCGCCCGGAACATCAACACCCTGCCACAGGGACATGGTGCCGAACAGGCAGGTATCTGGCTCGTCCGCGAACTGCTTCACCAGTGCCGTCATGGTGGAGTCGCCCTGGCAGAGAATGCTGAGGCCAAGCCGGGGACGCATCGCCTCCGCGGCTTCCTCAGCGGCACGCCGCGACGAAAACAGACACAGGGCGCCGCCGCCGGACGCCCGGATCAGCGCCTCAAGTTCATCGAGGGCCTCCGGCGACGCCCCGCGGCCTGGCTTGGGGAGGTGCCCCGCGACGTAGAGGATCCCCTGTTTGGGATAGTCAAAGGGCGATCCGACATCGATCCCGGTCCAGCTCGGTGCGCCCTCCCCCACCAGCCCCAAGCCCCCGGCGGCCGGTTCAAAGGCTGAGCCGATGGCAAGCGTCGCTGAGGTCAGCACCACGGTGTGGCCGGCAAACAGCCCTTCGCGGAGCTTGCCGGCAACGCTGAGCGGCGCGATGTTGACCAGGACCGGCGCAGAGTCGTCGGGCTGCGCATAGCCCTGTTGCGGATCGAAGGAACTTGCCCGGGAAAACCACACCACTTCGCGGTTCTCACGGGCCACGATCAACCGCTCGCACAGTTCGAGGATCAGCATCAGGCGTGAGCGCGCTAGCTGCCGCCCGCCGTCGGCCGTTTGGCTGCCGTCACCCTTGGAGTCGGACAGGGCAGCGCGGCAGGCCTCACGCAGCTGGTCCACACAATCCAGCTGTTCGTCGTTGAGGCCGTTTGGGAGCAGCCCGTTAGGCACCCCCGCCAGGGCGAGTTCCAGGTTGGCGGCGGCTGCGTTGAGGGCATCCACGGTGATGGCCGTGTGTTTCCGTGCGCCCGACGCGGCAGCATGGACCATTGCCACGGAAAGTTGCCCCGACACCGCACCGGTGACGCGGTCCTGCAGTTCGTGCGCCTCGTCCACCACCACAACGTCGTATTCGGGAAGCACTGCCAAGCCTTCAAAGGCGCTGACGGCGAGCATGGCATGGTTGGTGACCACGACGTCGGCCTCGGCGGCGTCGTGGCGCGCCAGTTCGCTGAAGCATTCGGCTGCCACTGGGCATTTTTGGGCCCCCAGGCATTCCATGGACGTCACCGAAACCTGCCGCCAGGCCCGGTCAGTAACGCCGGGCAGAAGTTCGTCACGGTCGCCCGTGGTGGTCTTCTCCGCCCACTCGCGCAGGCGCACCACTTCCTTGCCGAGCTGGGACGACGGCCCGCCCAATACGGCGGCGAAATGCGGGACGCTGGTGTCTTCGCCAAGGGAGAACAGCTGGCCCTCGGCGGGTTCCTCGGAAGGGAACCCGCCAACGAGCTTGTGCTGGCAGACATAGTTGGAGCGGCCCTTGACCAGGGCCACCTTGACCGGTCGGTCCAGGGCAGGGGTGATGGTCTTCAGCAGCCGGGGAAGGTCGCGCCCCACAATCTGGGTCTGCAACGCAAGCGTGGCCGTGGACACCAAGGTGGGTTTGTTGCTCACGAGCGAGTGCGCAATGAGCGGAATCAGGTAGGCCAGCGACTTTCCGGTCCCCGTTCCGGCCTGAACCAGGAGGTGGTCGCCGGTTTCGATGGCCTTGGCCACCTGCCTGGCCATCTCGTGCTGCCCACTGCGGCTTTGACCGCCCATGCCGGCCACGGCGCGGTCGAGCAATTCGATCACGAACTGCTCGCCGGCCGTACCTTTGACTTCCCCTGCCGCAACCTCAGTCATGGTTGATGAAGGGTTCCAGTTCAGCCGCAAGGCCCTCACGCACCATCACCAAAACACGGGTACCGTGCTCGCCGTGATCCAGGCTCAGGATCTCGGCATCGGTCTCGTGCAGTTTGCTGATCAGGTCACCGCGGTCGTAGGGAATAAGGAGCTCCAGCTTCACGCCGGGCCGCGGAATCCCCTCACTGATGGCATGCAGCAGTTCGGGGATCCCCTGGCCTGTGCGTGCCGAGACCACTACGTGGCGCGGCTCGCGCTGCTTGAGGCGCTCCACCACAAAAGGATCCGCGGCATCGGCCTTGTTCAGGACAATGATTTCGGGCACCTTGCGGGCATCCACTTCGCTGAAGACCTTGCGGACAGCGGCAATCTGGCCCTCGGGGTCCGGGTGGGACACGTCCACCACGTGCAGGATCAGATCCGCGTCAGCCACTTCCTCCAACGTGGAGCGGAAGGCCTCCACCAGCTGGGTGGGCAGTGAACGGACAAAACCCACGGTGTCCGCCAGGGTGTAGCCGAGGCCATCGGAGGTCTCTGCCTTTCGCACGGTGGGATCCAGGGTGGCGAAGAGTGCGTTCTCCACCAGCACGCCGGCGTCGGTCAGCCTGTTCAGCAGCGATGACTTCCCGGCGTTGGTGTACCCGGCAATCGCAACCGAAGGCACTGAATTACGACGGCGGTTGGCCCGCTTGGTTTCCCGTGCCGGCTTCATCGCAGCGATCTCGCGCCGCAGCTTGGCCATGCGGGTCCGGATCCGGCGGCGGTCCAGCTCGATTTTCGTTTCACCCGGTCCGCGCGAACCCATGCCGGCGCCCGCGCCGCCCACCTGGCCACCGGCCTGGCGGGACATCGATTCACCCCAGCCACGCAGTCGTGGCAGGAGGTATTCGAGCTGCGCCAGCTCCACTTGGGCCTTGCCTTCACGGCTCTTGGCGTGCTGGGCAAAGATGTCCAGGATCAGGGCCGTGCGGTCAATGACTTTGACCTTGACGATGTCCTCGAGACTACGGCGCTGGGACGGTGCCAGCTCGGCATCCACCACAACGGTGTCAGCCCCCGTGGACATCACGATTTCCTTGAGCTCAAGGGCCTTTCCGGAACCCAGGAACGTGCCCGGGTCCGGTTTGGCACGGCGCTGCACCATCCCGTCCAAGACTTCGGAGCCTGCTGTTTCGGCGAGGGCGGCGAGCTCACGCAGTGAATTCTCCGCGTCCGCCAAGGTGCCTTCGGACCATAGCCCGGCCAGCACCACACGTTCGAGCCGCAGTTGCCGGTATTCGACTTCAGTGACGTCTTCGAGTTCGGTGGACAGGCCAGCCACGCGCCGCAGTGCCCGGCGTTCCTCCCGGTCCTGCTGGTCGCCGTCGTAGCTGGTGTGTTCGTCGTCCAGGCGGGAGATCGCCTGAGCCCTGCCGAACACGGCCTTGTCACCGTCTGCGGCGGTGACGTTCCTGGCCGGTACGTCCTTGGCGAGAATCCGGTCGATGACAGCTTGGATCTCCTCGGGACTCATGTCCTGGGCTGCTGGATCGGAACCGGTGTTGGGCTGGCTGGTCATGGTCTCCTTTGAAGTTTCGGCATTTTCAGAATAGTGCCGATCGTTGGTCAATGGTGAAGTATTCGCGCTGGGCTGACGGCTTGCAGTCATCCGGGCCTCCTGGTCTGCTGCGTGCACCGGTCAGCACCGTGGCGCAGGGAGTCTCCGCATCCGGGAGATGCGTGGAGTGGTGGAAAGCGCGGGCAAAACAGCAAGGGACCGGCAGCGGCAGATCGCTCGAGTATTGCCCGGCGGCATAACGGGTACGAAAGACCTGTTATGTGGCGCACTTGCGGAAGGTTAATACCTGCATCGCTGCGGGGCACGGCTTCGGGACAGGCGGCGTCCGGGAGGGACGCCGGCCGTGCCGGCTACTCGAAGATCAAGAACATGGGTTCAAGATTAGCAGAAGCGGTGGCCGCGGTTTCGCATTGACCACCCCGGCCAACTAATCTGGCCAGTTATGGAGTCCGCACACTATTTCAGCGCATCGCCCGCCGGGCCGTTCACCCGTAAACCGCTCACAGTGGAACTGGCCGGCGAGACGCGCACGCTGCAGACGTCCGGCGGCATCTTCAGCCCCGACGGCATCGACAAGGGGACAGCTGTGCTCCTGGCTGAGGTCCCGGCCCCGGACCCCACAGGCAACCTCCTTGACATCGGCTGCGGCTGGGGGCCTATTGCCCTGACCCTCGCATTGCGGGCGCCGCATGCCAAGGTGTACGCCGTGGATGTCAATGAACGCTGCATCACGCTCACCAATGAGAATGCGGCCCTGCTGGGCCTGGGCAACGTGTTGGCCAGCGCGCCTGACGCGGTGGACCCTGAGCTGCGCTTTGACACGATCTGGTCCAACCCGCCCATCCGGATCGGCAAGGATGAACTCCACAGCCTCCTGAAGATGTGGCTGCCCCGGCTGGCGCCGGGCGGCTCCGCGTGGCTGGTGGTCCAAAAGAACCTGGGCTCGGATTCGCTTCAGCGCTGGCTGTCGACGGAGCTGGACGCATCGTTCGCCGTAAGCCGGGAGTCCACGTCCAAGTCCTTCCGGATCCTTCGGGTCAGGAAAGCGTCCCAGTAGCCACAATCTCGGCGGGCCCGCTGAGCTCGACGTGCTCGTGCCCGCCCGCTCCGGCGAAGAACTTAACGCCGACGACGCCGCCCGGCACGTTGACCAGCCAGGAGTCCGGCGCTTCCGCCCCTGCCCAGTGCCTGATGGCCACTGCGGCCGCGCACGCGCCTGTTCCGCAGGACTGGGTTTCGCCCACGCCCCGCTCATGGACGCGCATGGTGACGGTGCCGATCCCGTTGTGGACCAGCGGTTCAGAAGGCACCACGAATTCAACGTTGGTTCCATTGGCGGGAACCGGATCGACCTGCGGAGCCGTGTAGAGCCTGGTGGCTTCCAATTCGGACAGTTCCGCCAGTGCCACCACGGTGTGAGGGTTGCCCATGCTGACTGACAGGGCCGGGCGGGGCACTTCCAAGCCGTCCGCGGTTACCAGCGAATCCATGCCTTTGGCGGTCGCGTCGCCGGGGAAAATGAACTCCCACCGCCCCATGTCCACCGCGTAGCTGTCCCCTGTCCGGACCACGGTCTTGACGCCGCCGCGCGTCCCGATGGTGAGCGCGCCGCCGTCGGGCAGGTCAACCAGGCCTTCGGCACGCAGGAAGTGCACAAAAACGCGTACCCCGTTGCCGCACATTTCCGAGAGTGACCCGTCGCCGTTGCGGTAGTCCATGAACCACTCCGCTTCCGGGCTGCTCAGCAGCAGCTCGCGGCCTTCGGAGAGGTACCGGGAGGGGACGGCCCGGATCAGGCCATCGCCGCCGATCCCGCGGTGACGGTCGCACAGGGCGGCTACCTGGCCGGCGTCGATGGTGTAGACGCCGTCGGGATCAGCGATCAGCACAAAGTCGTTACCTGTGCCATGGCCCTTGGAGAAGCGGAGACCGCCCAAAGTGCGGAAGGCGGGCTCTGTGATCTCTGCGGGAGTTGCGTCCATGGTCCTAGATTACCGGCTGAGAGCCACGGCCTGGGCCGCAAGGTCCGGCGCTTGCCAGTCCAGCCAGGTGATGCGGGGATCGGCACGGAACCACGTGAGCTGGCGCCTGGCAAACTGCCGGGTGGCCACAATGGTGTCCTCGGCCGCCTCGGCAACTGTTGAGCCGCCGTCGAGCATTTTCAGGAACTGGGCATAGCCCAGGGCCCGCGGCGCAGTTTTGCCGGCGCGGAGACCCAGCGCGTCCAGCCGGCGCACTTCCGCCAACAGTCCCTGGTCCACCATGTTGTGGACGCGCAGTGCCAGCCGTTCACGGAGGATGTCGCGGTCCACGGCCAGGCCGATCTGGACGGCAGGCTGGAAATACTCGCGCTGGGGCATAAAGGAGCTGAAGGGCCGGCCGGTGAGCTCGTGGACTTCGAGCGCCCTGATGATCCGGCGCGAATCGGAGACACGGCCCGCGGACACCGTATCCACCTCCCGGAGCCGCGCCAGAAGGGCATCCTGGCCGGCTTCCTCAAGTTCGGCCTCAAGCCGTTGCCGGAGGACGGGATCCGTGCCGGGGAATTCGAGGACGTCGAGGGCAGCCCGCACGTAGAGACCCGAACCGCCCGCGAGAATGGCGCGCTTGCCACGCGCGTGGATATCGCTGACGATGCTCCGGGCCTGCTGCTGGAAGTCTGAAACGCTGGCCTCCTCCGTGACATCCAGGATGTCCAGAAGGTGGTGGGGAACGCCCTTGCGTTCTGTCGGCGTGATCTTGGCAGTGCCTATGTCCATCCCGCGATAGAACTGCATGGCATCGGCATTGATGACCTCGCCGTCCAGTTCCAGGGCGATGTTCACGGCCAGATCGGATTTACCGGACCCTGTGGGACCAACGACGGCAATAACCGGAGGCTGGGCCACCGGTCAGCGGCCCCGGACCGGCAGCGTGGGCATACCCAGCGAGACTCCGGTCCGGCCGACGCCGCCTGCGGCAGCCGGCACGGGAGCGCCGCACGAATCTGCCTGGGACCTGTCCCAGGCGTCCCCCGCGCGGGAACGTCGCAGGCTGTAGTCCTGCACCGACGGGTCAGCCACAAGGTGGAAGGCTGCGGCTTCGGTGATGGTCACGGTGACAAGGTCGCCGGGACGCGGCGCCTCTGCCCCATCGGGAACAGAGAAGTGCACCAGCCGCTGGTCCTGGGACCGGCCGGACAGCCTGTGGGTTTCTTCGGACTTGCGCCCTGAATGGGCAGTGACCATCACCTCCACCCGGCGGCCAAGCTGCGTGGCGTTTTCCTCGGCGGCAATCCTGTCCTGCAGCGCGGTCAGGCGTTCAAAACGCTCCTGGACCACGGCCTTGGGAAGCTGGTCCGGCAAGTCCGCGGCCGGAGTGCCCGGACGCTTCGAATACTGGAAAGTGAAAGCCGTGGCGAAGCGCGACTGCTCCACAACGTCAAGGGTGGCCTGGAAGTCTTCCTCGGTTTCGCCGGGGAAGCCGACAATGATGTCAGTGGAGATGGCGGCGTGCGGGATCTTCTCGCGGACCTTATCCAGGATGCCCAGAAACTTGGTGGACCGGTAGGACCGTTTCATGTCCTTCAGGACTTTGTCCGACCCGGACTGCAGCGGCATGTGCAGCTGCGGCATCACGTTGGGGGTTTCGGCCATGGCGTCGATGACGTCGTCGGTGAAGGCGGCAGGGTGGGGGCTGGTGAAGCGGACCCGCTCCAGGCCTTCGATTTCCCCGCACGCGCGCAGGAGTTTGGAGAACGCCTGCCGGTCACCGAACTCAACACCGTAGGAGTTCACGTTCTGGCCCAGCAGGGTGACTTCGATGGCGCCATCATCCACCAGGGCCTGGATTTCAGCCAGGATGTCGCCCGGGCGGCGGTCCTTTTCCTTCCCGCGCAGGGCCGGGACGATGCAGAACGTGCAGGTGTTGTTGCAGCCGACCGAGATGGAGACCCAGCCGGAATAGACCGAGTCACGCTTGGTGGGCAGGGTGGAGGGGAAGACGTTCAGGGATTCGAGGATCTCCAGCTGGGCTTCGTTGTTGTGACGGGCCCGGTCCAACAGGGCCGGTAGCGCCCCGACGTTGTGGGTGCCGAAGACTGCGTCCACCCATGGAGCCTTCTTGAGGATGGTCTCGCGGTCCTTCTGGGCCAGGCAGCCTCCCACGGCGATCTGCATCCCGGGGTTGGCCGCCTTGACGGACGCCAGCATGCCCAGGTTGCCGTAGAGCTTGTTGTCCGCGTTTTCGCGGACCGCGCAGGTGTTGAACACCACGACGTCGGCCTGCTCACCGCTGGCCGGCACGTAGCCCGCGTCCTCGAGCATGCCGGCCATCCGCTCCGAATCATGCACATTCATCTGGCAGCCGAACGTTCGCACCTGATAGGTACGGGGCTGCTGGAGGGCTGGGTCGGATGTCGGGGCGGTACCGGATGCGGGGGAAGGAATGGTCAAACTCACCTGTTAAGGGTACCGGGTCGCCACGGTTACGGGGTTGGCGGGAGGCGCCGCTTCACCGAGCCTACAGATCCGGCAGGCTCTCCAGTGACTCTGCCTGGCTATCCGCACGCGCGTCGAGTACCTCTCCGACGATCCGGAACGCCTGCGACGGCTGATAGCCCTTACGGGCCAGCATCGACGCCAGCCGCCGGGTGATCTTGTCCCGCTCGGCGCGGTCCGACAAATCCGTGCCTGCCCGGAGCTTCCGCTCCACGAGGAGCCGGGCAGACACTTCTTCGTCCGCGTCGGAAAGCTGTTCCAGCGCGGCGGCTGCGGTGTCCGGGTCAATTCCCTTGTCCGCCAGCTCGCGCCGGAGGGCCCCTTTGGCGAGCTTCCGAGACTGCGACCGGCTGCGCACCCACATGTCGGCGAACTCGGCGTCGTCAATGAGGCGGACCTCCTGGAAGCGGTCCAGGACGGCTTCGGCCACGTCCTCCGGAATGTTCCGCTCCGCCAGTTTTCGCGACAGCTGCAGCCGACTCTTGGCGGAACTGGTCAGCTGCCGGAGCACGATGGCCCGCGCCACGGACGCGGGATCCGGTTCGGCGTCCGCGGCGATGGCAGCATCCGGATGGGGTCCGTCCGGCCCGAAGCCGGGACGTCCACCGCCCCGTCTCCGCTGCCGTCGTCCCGATCCGGCGTCCTGCCCGGCCGCACGCCATCCGGCGCTCTGACCGGCTGTCAGGTCAGGGGCGTCCCTAGAAGCCGTCAACAGCCTTCAGCTTTGGTGTGTCTTTGGCATCGGCTTCGGCGGGCTTGACTACCCCGACGCCAAGCTTCTCCTTGATCAGGCGCTCCAGTTCGGTCGCCAGCTCGGGGTTGTCGCGCAGGAACCTGCGGGAGTTCTCCATGCCCTGGCCAAGCTGGTCGCCGTCGTACGTGAACCACGAACCCGACTTCTTGATGATGCCGTGCTCCACGCCCATGTCGATGATGCCGCCCTCGCGGGAGATGCCTTGGCCATAGATGATGTCGAATTCGGCGATCTTGAAGGGCGGGGCCATCTTGTTTTTGACGATCTTGGCCTTGGTGCGGTTGCCGACGGAGTCGGCACCCTCCTTGAGCGTCTGAATCCGACGGACGTCGATGCGGATGGACGCGTAGAACTTCAGGGCCTTACCGCCGGTGGTGGTTTCCGGGGAGCCGAAGAACACGCCGATCTTTTCACGGAGCTGGTTGATGAAGATGGCGGTGGTTTTGGTCTGGCTCAGGCGGCCGGTGATCTTACGCAGGGCCTGGCTCATGAGGCGGGCCTGCAGACCCACGTGGCTGTCGCCCATGTCGCCCTCGATTTCCGCACGCGGCACCAGGGCAGCAACAGAGTCGATGACGATGACGTCCAGCGAGCCGGAGCCGATGAGCATGTCCATGATTTCCAGGGCCTGCTCGCCTGTATCCGGCTGCGAGACCAGGAGTGCGTCCGTATCCACGCCCAGCCTGGCGGCGTATTCGGGGTCCAGGGCGTGCTCGGCGTCGATGAAGGCGGCAATGCCGCCCAGGCGCTGTGCGTTGGCAACGGCGTGCAGGGCCACGGTGGTCTTACCCGAAGATTCCGGGCCGTAGATCTCCACGACGCGGCCGCGGGGCAGGCCGCCAATTCCCAGAGCCACGTCCAACGCGATGGATCCGGTGGGGATGACCTCGATGGGGGCACGGACTTCATCGCCCAGCCGCATGACCGAGCCCTTGCCGAACTGCTTGTCAATCTGTGCCAGCGCTGCGTCGAGCGCCTTTTGACGATCCGGGGCTGCCGCCATGGTTCACACCTCTAATGCTTTCTCGCTTTGGAGTGGCCTCAGCGGCCATTTCTTGGTCATCTCTGACGCTAATGGCACCCGCTGACATTCTGGCCGGATGACATCGCCTATGTGGATAACCACTACGAAAAGCATAGCTTTACCCGAACAGATATTCGAACAGATCCGGCGGCGTGTCAGCGCAGGAAGGGGCGCACATGAGCCTGAGGAGCGCTGTCTGGTTGGTGGCGGCGTCAGTCGCGCAGGGGTTTGACGTCGCGGCCCAGGCGCCGCTCCGGCGGCACATCCTGGACATCGCAGATGGCCAGCCACACTTGCCGGAGGCTCACTCCGGCCGCGAGGGCCTGGTCGGCGGTTCGCCCCCCGGCCCCGGCCAGGACCAGGGTGCTGCTCAAGACCCGGGAGTAGCCAGCCCCGAATTCGTCGTCCATAAGCCGCCAATAGTCACTGATCCGCACCAATAGAGTCTCTCACGTTCCCGGACCCTAGAATTGTTGCCATGAGCAACCCTGCCGACGGCCCTCCTGCGACAGGCCGTCCTGAGACCGGCGTTCCCGCGGCGTCCCCTGCGGAGGCAGGTACCGGCAAAGACACCGTCGATGAGGCCCTGAACACCGTGGAACACCAAATCAGTCTCTTTTGGCGGCGGGCCCGGTCGGTGTCCCATCAGCTCTCGCGGCAGGTGCACCCGGACATGGAACCGGCGGCCTACGGCCTGCTTTCGGTCATCCGGCGCGAGGGGCCCATCCGGTTGACAGACCTCGCCCTGAACATCGGCGTGGGCAAGCCGTCCGTCAGCCGCCAGATCGCCTTCCTGGAAAGCATCGGGCTGGTGTTCAAGGAAGCTGACCCCCTGGACGGAAGGGCGCAGTCGATCCGCCTCACCGAAAAGGGCGAGGAAAGGATGCATCAGGTCCAGGATGCGCGCCGCCAGGATTTCCGTGAGCGGCTGGGTGAGTGGCCTGTCGGGGAACTGCAAACCCTCGCCGAATACATGGCAAAGCTCAACTCCATCTTTGAACTCGACGGCTTCGCGAAGGACCCGTCCGCCGGCGACACTGCAAAATAGCCACCACACGCGACAAAGCCTCCGGCCATTGGCCGGAGGCTTTGTCGCACTTCCTGTCTGGCTCCTGCGGACGGCTTACCGTGCGCCGGAAAGCAGGCCCTTGGACAGTTCGTTGTTGAGTTCAGCGTTCAGATCGCGATCAAGGTCGCGGCCGTAGCGCTGTGAGAATTCCTGGGGAACGGTGTCCGGAACGGCAACGCCCTCGGCGACGGCGACACGGTCGCTGACTTCCCTGAGCATGCTGGAAAGCGGCACGTCCAGGGCTGAGCAGATTGAGGAGAGGAGCTCTGATGAAGCTTCCTTCTGGCCGCGCTCTACTTCGCTGAGGTAGCCCAAGGAAACACGGGCACTGTGCGAAACTTCGCGGAGCGTGCGTCCCTGGCGCTGGCGTACATCGCGCAGGACATCACCGATTTCGTGACGAAGTACAACCATCTTGCGCTCCTTCTGTTCGCTCTTGGCCTGATCGGCGAGGCCCACATCCTTCCAGCGGACAACGCCGTTTATGGATACGGGCTGCTTTACCATCTGTATCGCCTTGCTCCTTCATAAGTTCGGTCCGCCGTGGAGCGAACCGTGGTGGTTTATTCATCCTAGGCGCCTCCGCTCTCCGGAAGCGACACAATGTAATAACTAATGGACACCGGGATTTGTTCCCGGCAACTTTACGCCCGGTAGCTTCAGGAAGATAGGGCCGCGATCAGACTTTCGAGTGCAGCGCCACAAGCCTGTCCGCGGATCTCTGCGCGGTTCCCGGTGAAGGCGTATTCGAGATATGACGCACCGTCCGCTGTGGCAACCCCGATAAAGACCGCCCCCACTGCTTTGCCGTCATGTTCCTCCGGGCCGGCTACTCCTGTGGTGGCAACGCCGATGTCAGCATGCAGCGCAGTCCTGGCCCCGGCCGCCATGGCCGCCGCGACAGCACCGTCTACTGATCCGGCGGCGTCCAGCAGCTCTGCCGGAACGCCCAGGACATCCACTTTGACGGAGTGCTGGTAGGCCACCACACCGCCTTGGAGCATGCCTGAGGCACCGTCTGTGTCGGCGAGTACGGCGCTGACCATTCCCGCGGTCAGCGACTCTGCGGTCGCGACGGTGCGGCCCATTTCCAGGGCCTTTTTGACTGTCTGTTCCGCCAGGTGGTGAAGGTTAGTCACGTCGGCTCCCTAGTTGCCAGCTGTAGTTTTTCCGGCCCGTTTGCCCTGGGACCGGATGCGCAGGGCTTCAATGACGTATTCGACGCCGGTCCACACCGTGATCAGTACGGCCGCCATCATGACGGCGAAAGCCACCCAGACAAGCCACGGCGCCAGCGCGCCGAGTGGCAGAAGGTACAGGAAGATCGCGGCTGTCTGAACGACGGTCTTGAGCTTGCCTCCCCGCGAGGCCGGGATGACTCCGTACCGGATGACAAAGAAACGAAGGGCGGTGATGCCCCATTCCCTGACGAGGATGACGATGGTGACCCACCACGGCAGTTCATTCAGGATGGAGAGCATCACCAGGGCTGAGCCGATGAGGAGCTTGTCGGCGATGGGGTCTGCAATTTTGCCGAAATTGGTGACGAGGCCGCGGCTCCTGGCGATGTCGCCGTCGAGCTTGTCTGTGTAGATGGCGACGGCGAACGCCACTACCGCGGCCCAGCGCCACGGCCCTGACTCGCTGCTCAGCCCGGGGGCATCGGCGAGGAGGAACCAGACGAAGAACGGCACCAGGGCGATGCGCAGCATGGTCAGGATGTTGGGAAGATTCCAGATTCCTGGGCTGCTGGAGCCGGCGGCAGTTGCTTCGGTGCTAGTCACACTCCTAGGCTACCGTCCGGTGAGTGACCACGCGTCTTCGGAGCCGTCCTCGTCGTCGCCGGAGGTGCCGTCGGCGCCGTCGAAGTACTCAACCTTCTGGCTGCGCTGGTCCAGGTCCGCCTGCACAAGGTCCTCCGCATAACCGCCCTGGGCGATGTTCGCGTTGGCGTTGTCGCTGAGCGCCGCCGTCTGCGAGTCAGCAACCGCCGGCACGTCCTGGCCCTTCATGGCTGCCAGCACCGACGCGAGATCGTCCGGCTTCACCAGGACGTCGCGTGCTTTGGACCCTTCGGAGGGGCCAACCACTCCCCTGGACTCGAGGAGGTCCATAAGCCGTCCGGCCTTGGCGAAGCCCACCCGGAGCTTGCGCTGGAGCATCGACGTCGAACCGAACTGTGTGGTGACCACCAGTTCGGTGGCCTGCAGCAGCACTTCGAGGTCGTCCCCGATGTCGTCGTCGATCTGCTTTTTTGGCGCCTCGGGGGCGACATCGTGGCGGTAGTCGACTTTGAGCTGGCCCTTGACGTGTTCCACCACCTTGTGGATTTCAGACTCCGTAACCCAGGCGCCCTGGACACGCATGGCCTTCGAGGCACCCATTGGCAGGAACAGAGCGTCGCCCTGGCCGATGAGTTTTTCGGCCCCGGGCTGGTCAAGGACCACGCGGGAGTCCGTGACGGAGGACGTGGCGAAGGCCATCCGGGAAGGCACGTTGGCCTTGATCAGGCCGGTGACGACGTCCACGGAAGGCCGCTGGGTGGCCAGGACAAGGTGGATGCCGGCGGCACGGGCCAGCTGGGTGATGCGGACGATGGAATCTTCCACGTCGCGCGGGGCCACCATCATCAGGTCGGCGAGCTCGTCAACAATCACCAGCAGGTACGGGTAGGGCCGGATGACGCGCTTGGAGTCCACAGGCGGCTGGACCTTGCCGGCGCGGACTGCCTTGTTGAAGTCATCGATGTGCTTGAACCCGTAGTTGGCGAGGTCGTCGTACCGCGCATCCATCTCGCGGACCACCCATTGCAGGGCCTCAGCAGCCTTCTTCGGGTTGGTGATGATGGGCGTGATGAGGTGCGGGACGCCTTCGTAGGCGGTCAGCTCCACACGCTTGGGGTCCACCATGACCATGCGGACCTCATCCGGGGTTGCCCGCATGAGGATCGAGGTGATCATGGAGTTCACGAACGAGGACTTACCCGCGCCGGTTGCACCTGCGACGAGCAGGTGGGGCATCTTGGCGAGGTTCGCCACGACGTAGCCGCCTTCGACGTCCTTGCCGACGCCCATCACCATGGGGTGGTCAGTCCGGCGGGCGTTCTGGCTGCGGAGGACGTCACCAAGGGAGACGGTCTCACGGTCCGTGTTGGGGATCTCGATACCGATGGCCGACTTACCCGGGATGGGGCTGAGGATCCGGACGTCGCTGGAAGCCACTGCGTAGGAGATGTTCTTGGACAGGGCGGTGACGCGCTCCACCTTGGTGCCCGGCGACAGTTCAATCTCGTAGCGGGTGACGGTGGGCCCGCGGCTGAAGCCGGTCACCTGCGCTTCCACGTTGAACTGGTTGAGGGTCTCGGTCAGGGAAGCCACAATCGCGTCATTGGCCTCCGTGCGCTCCTTGGGGATGGAGCCCGGGGTCAAAACGTCCGACGGCGGCAGGGTGTAGGTGACGTCGCCCGCCAGTGAGAGTTGCTCGGTCCGCTGCGGAATGGGAGCCGGAAGGGGCATGGGCGTGACGGGCTTGGCCGGCACCTGCGCAACGGCGGCGTGTGCAGGGTTGAGTGAGCCGGCGGCCACCATCCCGGGTGTGACCAGCGGGATGGCCTCGGTGGCGTTGTCCTCTGCCGGAGCCCTCCCTGCAGTACCGAGGCCCTGGGCGGCTTTGATTTTTTCGACGGCGATTTCCGCCTGGGTGGGGCGGCGCACGCCGGGAGCGGGGCGCGGTCCGCGGCCTGACTTTGCGTCGGCCTCGTCGTCGTCAATGACGGCGTGCTCGAAGGCTTCGTCGCCCACGTAGCCTTCCAGCCCGGCGTCGGACTCGTCGTCCTTACCGAAGAAGCGCCGCTTCTTCTTCCGCGGCGCAGCGGCTGCCCGGGTTTCCTCGAGGTAGCTGCGGTCGTGGCTGTCCCCGTCGTCGCCGGGTTCCTGCAGGTCCAGGCCCATCAGGTGCTCATAGGCTGCCCGCAGGCGGCGTGGAATGGCTCCGAACGGGGTTGCCGTAATGATGAGCAGTGAGATGAAGGCCAGCAGGCCGTAGACCACCACGGGCACCGCCGCGTGGATGGCCGCGAGGGGTGATGCGGCCAGGAAGCCGAGCATCCCACCGGCCTGGCGGAGGCCGTCGAAGCCTTCGGCAACAGTGGGCTGCCCGCCCACAACGTGGGCAATGCCGCAGCCCGCAAAGGTCATGATGAGGAAACCAATCCCCACCCGGTTGTTTCCGCGGCCGTCGTCGGGCTGCCGGAATAGCCGGAAGGCACACACAAAAAGCATCAGCGGCAAAAGCAGTGACATCCAGCCGAAGGTGCCGTTGACTACGCCGTAGACGGCGTCGGGGAACCAGCCGGTCATTCCCCACCAGGCGAAGGTGGCGATGAAGACGCCGAGGGCAAGGTTGAACAGGGCCGCGCCGTCGCGGCGTTCCTCTGCCGGCAGGTCGCTGACATCGGAGCCGATCCTGCGGACTCCGCCGCCGACCAGATGGCCCACGCCCAACCAGGCGCCGCCCACAACGCGCAGCAGCCAGGGCTGCCGCTGTTCGACGGCGGGAAGCTGGCGGGTGCGTGCGGTGCCCGCCGATGAGCCAGCCCGGCCGCCGGTGCGGGTGGACGCTGTGGCGCCTGCACCGCGGCCCGCCGAGCTGCCGGATTTGCCGCCAGTGGTGCCTCGGGGCGCGGGAGTAGTACGAGTGGCCATACGTGCCACGGTACCGGAACTGGCGCGGTTTTCCGCGGATTTCCGGCTGTTCCCGGCCTCATGTTGCGGATGCGAAAGGCCCGGTTCCAAAAGAACCGGGCCTTTCAATATCGCTTGTCTTCGGGGCTGTTACGCCTCGAGGACCACCGGGATGATCATGGGCTTGCGGCGCAGCTTGCGGTTGACCCAGGTGCCGACGACGCGGCGGACAACCTGCTGGAGCTGGTGGGTGGTGTGGTCCGTGCGGTTAAGCACCGCTTCTTCCAGGGCGGCGTTGATCTTGGGGATGATCTCGTCGAAGACCGAATCGTCTTCGGCCACGCCGCGGGCGTGGATCTCGGGTCCGGAGACCACCTTGCCGGTGGTGCGGTTGATGACGGTGATGATGGAGATGAAGCCTTCATCGCCGAGCGTCTGGCGGTCCTTGAGGTCTGCTTCGGTGACTTCGCCGACGCTGGAGCCGTCCACGTAGACAAAGCCCACTTCAACCTGGCCCACCACGTCTGCGCGGTGGTCCTTGAGGTCAATGACGGTGCCGTTGTCGGCAAGGATGACGCTGGCGGTGGGGACGCCGGACTCGATGGCGATCTTGCCGTTGGCGATGAGGTGGCGGGTCTCGCCGTGCACCGGCATGGCGTTGAGCGGCTCAAGGATGTTGTAGCAGTAGAGCAGCTCGCCGGCGGCCGCGTGTCCGGAGACGTGCACCTTGGCGTTGCCCTTGTGGATGACGTCCGCGCCGAGCTTGAGCAGGCCGTTGATGATGCGGAAAACGGCGTTCTCGTTGCCCGGGATGAGGCTGGAGGCCAGGATCACGGTGTCGCCGTCGCCCACCACCACGCGGTGGTCACCGGCGGCCATGCGGGAAAGCGCAGCCATCGGTTCGCCCTGGGAACCCGTGGACATCAGCACCACGCGGTTGTCCGGCAGGTTATCGATGTTCTTGATATCCACGAGGAGGCCCTCGGGAACGTCGAGGTAGCCGAGCTTGGCGGCGATGGCCATGTTGCGGACCATGGAGCGGCCCACGAAGGCCACCTTGCGGTTGTGCTTGGCGGCGGCGTCAAGCACCTGCTGGACGCGGTGGACGTGCGAGGAGAACGACGCCACGATGATGCGCTTGGTGGCCTGGCCGAAGAGCCGTTCCAGCGTGGGGCCGATTTCCTTTTCGGCGGTGGTGAAGCCCGGCACGTCAGCGTTGGTGGAGTCGGACATAAAGAGGTCAACGCCCTCTTCACCCAGCTTGGCGAAGTGCCGGAGGTCGGTGATCCGGCCGTCCAGGGGCAGCTGGTCCATCTTGAAGTCGCCCGTGTGCAGGACAGTGCCGCCGGCCGTGCGGATGAACACAGCCAAAGCATCGGGGATCGAGTGGTTGACCGCTACAAACTCGCACTCGAAGGGGCCAAACTTTTCGACCTGGCCCTCTTCAACGGTCATCGTGTACGGACGGATCCGGTGTTCCTGCAGCTTGGCCTCGATGAGCGCCAGCGTGAGCTGTGAGCCCACCAGGGGGATGTCGGCGCGCAGCCGCAGGAGGTAGGGAACGGCGCCGATGTGGTCCTCGTGGCCGTGGGTCAGGACAACGGCCACGATGTCGTCGACACGGCTCTCGATGTAGGAGAAATCGGGCAGGATCAGGTCAACGCCTGGCTGGGTCTCCTCCGGGAAGAGGACACCACAGTCCACGATGAGCAGTTTGCCATCGATTTCGAACACGGCCATGTTCCGGCCGATCTCCCCCAGTCCGCCCAGCGGAACGATCCGAAGGGTGCCTTGCGGCAGGCGTGGAGGCGTGACAAGGCCGGGAAGGGCGGTTTGGGTCATAGTGCACTACTTTCCAGGCGGAAGGGTGCTGGTCTTAGCCCTTAGGGAAAGACCAGCCCCGCTTCCGCCAAATCCTCGCGGATGGATACGATCTCGGCTTCGTCCGGCTCCACGAGGGGCAAACGGACAATCGAGTTGGGCAGGACTCCCTGCCATTTAAGAATTTGTTTGGCTGCAACGGCTCCCTGGACACGGGTCATCGTTGCCCTGATCACGGGCAGCAGCTCGAAGTTGATCTTACGCGCGGTTTCGCGGTCGTTCGCGTTGATGGCGTCGATCAGTTCGCGGAAGCGGCGCGTTGCGACGTGGGTTGTGACACCCACGAGTCCGACGGCGCCCAAGGACATCCACGGAAGGGTCAGTCCGTCGTCGCCGGAGTAGAAGTACAGGTCAGTCTCTGCCATCACGCGGCTGGCTGCCATGAAATCGGCTTTGGCATCCTTGACGGCGACGATGTTCGGGTGCTGCGCCAAGCGGATCATGGTTTCGGGCTCGATCGCGATGGAGGAGCGGCCCGGAATGTCATAGAGCATAACGGGCACATCGGTTGCGGACGCGACAGCTTCGAAGTGTGCGCGGACGCCGGCCTGGCTGGGCTTGTTGTAGTACGGCGTGACGAGCAGCAGGCCGTCGACGCCAAGCGCTGCCGCCTGCTCGGAGAGGTGCACCGAATGTGCGGTGTCGTTCGTCCCGGTGCCCGCGATAATGGCGGCGCGGTCCCCCACTGCCTCTTTGACAGCGCGGAACATGCCAAGGTTCTCTTCATCCGAGAGGGTGGACGTTTCGCCGGTGGTACCGGTGACGACCAAGCCGTCGCAGCCATCGTCCACAAGCTTGGTGGCCAGTTCGGCTGCCTGCTTGTAGTCCACGGCGCCATCCTTGGTGAAGGGCGTGACCATGGCGGTCAGGAGCGTACCAAGGGCAGGAGCGGTGGCGGATTTGTGAGGCATGGAAAAAACGTTACCCTGTCGGCGGCTGGTTAGGACAATGGGGGCGGCGTGATCCGCGTCAACTAGCGGGCTGCGAAGCCCCCCGGGACAGCGGTCAGCACTCTTTGCAGATCGACTCCCGCGGGGTCAGCGGAATTTTCGCATTGCACTCAGCTGCAGGATGGCGGTGACTACTTCAGTGCCGGTTCCGGCCGCCCTTTTCACTTCGAACCCGTCCGGTCCCCAGAACCCGCTGAGGCCGCAGGAGGGGCCCAGCGAGGTGGATCCGCCAAGGTTTGCCAGAATGGCGAACATCCGGTTGTCCATGGCCCTGGCTCCGATATGCAGGCCAAGCCGCCGTTCTGCCGCCTGCGTGTACAGGGCCGAAACGGCATAGATATCCGCGCCGGCCTGGGCTGCCCCGGTGGAGTGGGCCGGAACAGCGGCATCAAAGCAGATGGCCAGCGCGATCTTCCAGCCATCCAGCTCGATCACGACGGCACCGCCGCCCGCGGCGAAGACCTCCCGCTCCGGGCCGTGGAGGTGGGTTTTGAAGCCGAGTTCGGTGGTGCCGTCGGGGTGGATCACGAGGCTGGCGAGCCGCGGCGTCCCGTCAGGTTCCCGATAGGCAGCACCTGCCACCACGGTGATCCCTGTCCGGCGGCAGATTTCGTGGAGATCGGCCAGACGTGGGTCATCGCGTTGAAGCCACGAGTCGTCAGCGGCCAGGAGCGCCAGGTTGTACCCCGTCAACGACAGCTCAGGGAACACCACCAGCCGGGCACCGTGGGATTCGGCATCCTCGATCAGCCGGACGTGTTCTTGCACGTTCGGGATAATCCCGCCTTCCAGCGCCTGGTACTGCACGGCAGAGACGGTCAGGGCATCAGTCACCCCTTTATCCTAGGGATGCGCGCCTAGCCGAGGGAACTATGCCATCCTGCGGCTTCCCTGGGCTGGCAGTACCGGTCCACCGCAGCCTCCCGCTGCCCCTCAGCCCAGGCCGCGAGCCGCTGGGCCGCCCGGACGTAGTGGAACAGTTCCGTGGGCGTCAAGGCATCGAGGTCGGTTTCGTCCAACCTGCGGGCCAGCTCTGCCCCCGCCGGCTGGGCGGTCAATGTGACGCCTTCCTCCTGCCACTGGATGTCCACAGGGAGCCGACCTGCGACGAGCTGGCGGAAGAGGAAGTCCACCACTCCTGGGCTCATCGCTTTCATCAGACCTGCAGGCTGTGCCGAGGCGGCGTCCTGGGCATCCCGGGCGGGGCGCACCGATCCGCCGGCGGGTGGGGATTCCGGAGACGGTCGCGGCTGGGATGGGGTTTGCATGGTGTCCATATTATTCGAACATATATTCCCATAAACTTCGGGGCTAATTTAGGCCCCTGACCTGCGGTTATACGTTCTGGACAGGTGTCTTTGATTGCCTGGAAAAGATCGTTGGGTCTAGTATTTGCGGCGCCGGTAGGGCCGGTGAAAGTGGTCCCACCTAATCGGGTTATTCAGGCCTCCCGAACGGATGAAGCAGGCAGGGTTGGCGGACGTTGCGGTCCAAGGTACATGGTCACCGCTTCCCAGAGGAAGAACGTCGTCCCGGCAGAGTCGAAGCCAGCCTCGGCAAGCTTCTCGAACCAGGCCTCTGCCTGGAAGTCGGCGGCCAGCTGGGTGATGCCGGGGAGGTGCCGGGCGAGGGCGGCGGCGTAGAAGGTGGTCCGTGCGCTTTGTTGATGACGCATGGGGGTCGCCCTCGTACGGATAGCGGTAGATCCTTGGAAAGTAGCCGATGAGGAAATGAGCCGCCATCGTCGGTGTGGTCGCCAGTCCGAAGCCGGCCCGGGAAACATCGGGCATGACCATCATGAGCCGCGATGCTGGTTCATCCGCCCTGGCGCCCAACCGGTACTGCATGTATCGCGTGTAGAGCGAAGCGAACAGGGTCGCCGACACACGCGCCTGCCGGCTGAAGACGAGCAGCTTAGGCACAGCCCGCAAGTAACCGATTGTCCCCACCGGGACGAGCGCCACCTGGATCACGCGAAATAAGGCAACCGATGCCGTTCCTCGCATTCGCCGCATCTTGCCCCGGTTCCGCGCACGCGCCTGCCACCCATGCTCCTCCGGCGGGCAGTAGCGGTCAACACGCTTCGTGTGCTGCCCCTGACCAACTCAATACCGGCCCGGGGCCGCGACGCAGTTCTGCATGAGAGCTTCCTCGCAACCCGATGACGACCCGGTTTGCACGTATTCGACGCATCGCCGAATAGCGTCAGGGGTTCCTTCAGAAGGACGGATTTGTCATCGCCGGCCCGTCAACCCTCGCACGAAGGGTGCTTTCCCCAAAGCGGTCCGTTCAACGCGTTCAACAACGTGTACGTCCACCTGGGTGTCTACTACACCGGCTTCGTTGAGCGCGCCGGCTACGGCAGTCCGAACCCCTTCGGTGGAGGCTCCGGGAGCGAGGCCTGCGAGGAGGACCCGCAGCCCGGACGGCTCCTGGATGACCTGCCACCCCGCACTTCCTGCTTCGTCAAGTACGTGGTGGAACACTATCGGGTGGACGCTGACCGGCCCCTCCGTGCCTGGCAGCTGCAGGACGTCTTCGATCCGCCCTTCGATGTCCTCCAGAAGGGTGAAGGGGCGTCCGCAGGGGCAGCCCCGTCCGCCCAGCCTCACAGTGTCGGACATTTCGTAGCGGATCAGCGGCAGGGTCCGGGAGAACAGCACGGTGACGAGGAGCTTTGACCCGGTTGTCCCGGCCGGGACGGGGTTGCCGGCCTGGTCCACGGGTTCGATGATCAGCAGGTCCTCGTAGACATGGCGGTTCCGGTAGGTGCAAGGGGAGGCGATCCCGGCCGTTTCGGTGGCGGCGTAGACATCGAAGGGGGCGCTTCCCCATGCCGCCTCCAGTTCCGAGGCGGTGTGTGGGCTGAGCACTTCGGAGGCGGACATCACGCCCTGCGGCGAGATGCGCAGGCGTCCGGCCCGCTGCTCCGCCGCGAGGGGTTTGAGTGCTGAGGCGTAGCCCACCAGGATCCTGGGCTGGAACCGGTTCAGCGCGGCGACCGTCTCATCCATGGGTGCGGTGACGTCCAGGCGGAGGGTGGGGACGAGTCCGGAGCGCAGGGATGCTCCGACGACGGCGGACTGGTGTGTGGGGACGCGGGAGCTGACCAAGGCCATTTTCAGCGGCCGGGTCAGCCCGGCGGAGATCCCTGCCCAATCGTTGGCGCGGGCGTAGGAGGCCAGGACGGTCGCCCATTCCGTGCGGTTCCAAATGAAGGTTCCGCGCCGGCCCGTGGTCCCGGCCGTCGCAGCTGCCCACCACCGGCCCTTCCACGGCACTCCCGGGTCTCCACCGCCCTGCGTCAGGGACCGCAGATGGTTCTCCAGATCCGCCAGCCTCAGGTCCGGTGTGGTGACGGCCTCGTCGAAGTGGTCCATCAGGTCCGCTTTCGTCACCGACGGCAGCTGGTCCAGCGGACCGTCGTGCAGTCCGGCATGATGGCGCCGGTAGAACTCCGAGCCGGCGTAGGTTGCGCGTCGCAGTTCCTGCAGGGCGCGTTCCTGGTGGGCGGTGATCCGCGCGGCGTCCCAGTGGTCCCTTCTCCGCCATGCGGCCCGTAGGAACAACACACGGGAGATGAGGTGGATGTCCATGGCGGGATGGGCCTAACGGTTCCCGGCCGGGGCCAGCGGCCGGGCAGCATGCGCCGTGGTGGCCTCGGGCGTCGCCGGCCGGGGAAGCCGCAACCTCTTGAGCAGCAGGGCGTTGACGGCGACCAGGAAGCTGGAACCGGACATCGACAGGGCCGCTATCTCCGGGCTGAGGACGATCCCGGCGAAGGCGAACACCCCTGCCGCGATGGGCAGCGCTATCGCGTTGTACCCCACGGCCCAGCCCAGGTTCTGCCGCATTTTCCGCAGGGTGCCTTTGCCGATCCTCAGGGCGATCGGCACATCCAGCGGGTCCGAGCGCATGAGCACGACGTCGGCCGTTTCGATGGCCACATCGGTGCCGGCGCCGATCGCGATGCCGAGGTCGGCCTGCGCCAGGGCCGGGGCGTCGTTGACGCCGTCCCCGACCATGGCGACCCTTCCGCGCTTCTGCAGCTCGGCGATCTTCGCTGATTTGTCTCCGGGGAGCACTTCGGCGATGACGGTGTCGATGCCCAGCTGGCCGGCGATCCTCCGGGCGGTGGCTTCGTTGTCCCCGGTGAGCATGACGACTTCGATCCCGGCCTCGTGCAGGGCCGCGACTGCAGCAGCCGCGGTTTCCCTCGCAGCATCCGCCAAAGCGATCACCGCCGCGGCCCGGCCGTCGACGGCGACGAGCACGGCGGTCCGGCCGGTGGCGGCAAGTTCATCGCGCACCGCGGCCAGCGGGCCTAGGTCGATGCCTTCGTTGGCCATGAGTTTGCGGTTGCCGACCAGTACCCTGTGTCCTTCCACGGTCGCGCCGGCCCCGTGGCCTGGAACGTTCAGGAAATCCGAGGCAGCCAGGACGGCCGCGCCGTGTTCGCGGGCGTGCCGGACCACGGCCGCAGCGAGAGGGTGTTCGGATTCCTGCTCCACGGCGGCGACGAGCGCCAGGAGTTCGTTTTGGTCGATTCCTTCAACAACAACGTCGGTCACTTCCGGTTCGCCCTTGGTCAGGGTGCCGGTCTTGTCCATCACGACGGTGTCGATCCGTGCGGAGACCTCCAGGGCGGTGGCGTTCTTGAACAGGACGCCCCGTTTGGCGCCGAGCCCGGTGCCCACCATGATGGCCGTCGGCGTGGCAAGCCCCAACGCGTCGGGGCAGGTGATCACAACAACGGTAATGGCGAACAGCAGGGCCGCCTGGACTCCGGCGCCGAGGGCGAGCCAGGCGGCGAACGTCACGGTTCCGCCGATCAGGGCGACCAGGACCAGCCAGAACGCGGCCCTATCGGCCAGCCTCTGGCCTGGTGCCTTGGAGTTCTGGGCTTCCTGGACGAGGGCCACGATCTGCGCCAGGGCAGTGTCTGCTCCGACCTTGGTGGCCCGGACCCGCAACGTGCCGGTGGTGTTGATGGACGCGCCGATCACTTGTGAACCGATGGCCTTGGTCACCGGAAGGCTCTCGCCCGTGACCATGGACTCATCGACCTCCGACTGGCCGTCCTCGACCTCCCCGTCAACGGGAATTTTCGACCCCGGCCGGATCAGCAGCAGGTCCCCGGTCTGGACTTCGGACGTGGGGATCTCAACCGTGTCGCCGTCGCGGATCACGACCGCGACCGGCGGAGCAAGCTCGAGCAGCGTGCGGATGGCCTCGTTCGCTCCGCCCCGTGCGCGCATCTCGAACCAGTGGCCCAGCAGCACGAAGGAGGCAAGGACGGTGGCCGCTTCATAGAACACTTCACCGCCGCCGGTGAAGGTGACCCAGACGCTGTACAGCCACCCGGTGCCCACGGCGATCGCGACCAGGACCATCATGTCCAGCGTGCGGGCCTTCAGCGCCCGGTAGGCGCCGTCGAAGAAGATCCATGCCGAGTAAAAGATGACCGGCAGGGACAGGATCAGGGCCATGACGTCGTCACGGAGCCCGAACGGGGTAGGGGCGGTGAAGCCGAACATGTCCCGGCCCATCGGGGACCACAGCGTCACCCCGATGGACAGGACCGCAGCGACCCAGAACCGGTTGCGCATGTCCTTGACCATGTCATCCATAGACATTCCGGCGTGGTGTCCGCCGTGGCCCATCATGTCCTGAGCGGTCCGGGCCATCTCACCGTGCTGGTCCGGGCCGTGGCCTGCATGGCTCTCGGCCGGCGGATGGGCATGCCCGGTGTGGGGTTCCGAGGTTTCCGGCGCATGACCCGGGTGCATGGCGTGCTGATCACGCTCCACCGGATGCACGTGCTCCATCGGATGGACGGTCCCGGCGGGTTGGACGTGTCCGGACGGCCGGTGACCGGCACCGGCTTTACGCGTGGTGGGGTGCATCAGCCCGGGGGTGCGCACTGTTTCTTCCATCGGGTAGCAGACGTGGTTGGGAACCGATTCGCCCCGGCAGTGGTATCCGCAGTCCCGTACCCACCCGGAGATCTGCTCCACCGAGGTCACTGACGGGTCAAAGCTCACGGTCGCGGTCTGGGCGACCGGGTTCGCGTCGACGGCGGCGACTCCGGGCCGCTGAAGCAGCACGCGTTCCACTACCGCCTTGGAGGTGGCCCAGTGCAGGCCGCGGACCTCCACGACGGTGCGTTTCAGCGGTGTGGTCACTGCTCCTCCTTCAGCCCCGCTGCTGGACCGACGTCCCGGAAAGCAGAAGGCATGCTTGGGCGATTGGCCTGCGCCGGTCGTTGAGCGTGAGCGGGCTTCGGGTCAGCAGGCATGGCGCGTCCTTTTGCAATGAAGGGATTCGGGCGGGGCAGCGGGCTCTATCAACCCCGTTGCCGGACCTTCACTGCGTATGGGCTCTCGCCCGGGACGTCGCTTTCCGGTTACACTGAACATATACCCCCCAGGGGTATACGTCAAGGTCTCGGACCGGATCTGGCGGCGGGTCACGCTCCGCGTCCGCGGCGGAGCACGGCGAGGCGGGCGGTGTACTCGCTCTCGTCGATTTCACCGCGGGCAAACCGTTCCGCGAGCAGATTCTCTGCGACGCCCGCACCGGGTGCGCCGCCCTCGTACCGGCGGCTGCCCGCTCCCATGGAGCGGGCGAAGAGGATAATGGCGGTGATGATGGCGGCCCAGAACAGCACAAAGCTCACCCCCATCAGGATGTACCCCCAGACGCCCATGTTCCCGTCCCAATACATCATCGCTGTCTCCTCCCTGCACGCGGACGCACCAGTGCCGCCCCCTGCGGTTCATTATCGTCCCGCCCGGTGTGCGGCGTCAGAGTCTTTGGTCCCCTTGCCCCCCGGCGGCGGGCGTTCCCCGGGGAGGAACAGGGAGACGCCGATGACAGGTCGTACCCGTAATCAGTGGACATGGTCGTCAGCTCCCCCGGGCCCGGGGCGGGCAGGGCCGCCCGGGGCTTCCTGCTCGCCGTGCCCCTGATGGGTGGAGCCACCGTGTCCGCCGTGGCCCCCATGCCCGAACATACAAAAGCTCATCACCAGCACCACACCCAGATAGGGCAGCGCATCCAGGACATGGAGCCAGTGGTTGGTGACGAGGTAGATCGACGCTGCGGCGATGAGGACTATCAGCAGCGTCTGTGTCCACGGTTGGTATGGGCCGCGGGACGGCCGCGGTGCTTCAGGGAGACGCGGATCAGGAAGACTACTCATACCCTGAGTGTTGACCCGCAGGGTCCCGTCGGCAAGGGCCTAACGGCCCGCAGTGCAGGGAGGCGGACGAGGCTGCCCGGTGCTGCAACAACCCTTGCGCAACATACCCCTAGGGGGTATTCTTTCAGTGTTGCCAGTGACGTGGTTTGTCCAGGCCCGGGCCGTTACAGCCGTTCAACCGCAACAGCTCTTTCCCGTCCCTCGCTTCGAAGGAAACTGACATGTGCGGAACACCCGAACCACGAACCCGGCTGCCCCTGGCATCCACGGCGCAGCAGGGCTGCAGCTGCTGCTCGCCCGCCGCCGAAAAGCGTGCTGCGGCTCCGGCCGCCGGAAAGCCGGCGGTTCAGGCTTCCGGTGCGCAGTACGCCCTGGAAGGGCTGACCTGCGGACACTGCGTCCGGACCGTTGAAAAGGCCGTGTCCGGTGTGTCCGGGGTTGAATCGGCAACAGTGGACCTGGTCCCGGGCGGCACGTCCCGGCTGAGCATCACCGGCACCGCGGACCGGGAGGCGCTGGCTGAGGCCGTAAGCTCCTCCGGCTATGTCCTGGCCGGCGCGAAATAGCCTTCACCCACGCAATCCGCGGGCCCGGGTGAGCACCGGATTCCCGGGCTCCGCGGGTGGTCAGTGGCCGCCGGTGTGATCGGCGGTGTGATCCAGGGTGGGCACCGGGCCAGGGGTCACGTCCCCTCCGGTGCCACTGATGGCCGGGCCGATGACAAACGCGGACAGGGAGAACATGGCGCCGAAGACCAGCAGTCCCAGCGCCGGTGCGACCCAGCTGCCAAACCGCCGGTGGAGGCGGACGAGCATGGGAACGGACGCCAGGAGCCCCAGCGCCCCGAACAGCGCAGTGCCGCCGGATCCTGCCACCAGTGCGGTCCCGGCGAGCAGCCCGATGTGGTGCAGGACGTGCGGCAGGATCCCCATGACCAGGCCCACCGCGCCGACGACCGTGTGCCACAGGCCTTGGAAGCTGCCCCGGAAGGTCCGTCCTGGAACCGTCCCTCTGTGGGGGTCGGCCAGCGGATGAGCGTGGGAGGTGTGGTCACCGGTCACCGTCGCTGCTTTCGCCGTCGGGGTTGCCCCTGCGGGGCTTCAGATAACTCATTCCTCGCCGCCGGTCCGGGACCGGGTACGGACCACGAGTACCGGGCAGGGCGAGTGATGAAGGACCTGTGTGGACACGGAGCCGAGCAGCAATCCGGTGAATCCGCCAAGACCGCGGGAACCTACGACCAGCAGATCGGCATTCTCGGCCGCACGCAGGAGCATATCGGCCGCATTGCCCTGTACAACATCACCGGTCACTGTCACGCCCTCGCTGTCCACGCGCTTCAGGGCCTCGTTCTGGAGACGGCGCGCGGTCTGCGGGAAGACGTCCGGGTCCCGGACCAGGCCTTCCATACCGACTGCGACGGGCGGGAACTCCCACGCGGTCACGACGCGGACCTGGCCGTGGCGCAGCCGCGCCTCCGTGACTGCCCATTCCAGCGCGAGGCGCGACGGGACCGAGCCGTCCACCCCGGCCAGGATCCTGAATCCTCCATCGCCGCCCATGAATGCCGCCCTCCGTCAGGTTCTTCACAAGTGTTGCCCTTAGTGTGTTCTCCACCTGATTTTCACCGCAAGGGCCGAAGATCCCGGTCTCGTCACCAGCACCGGCCGGGGGCTGAAACAGAATCCGGCGCAGGCTCGTTGTAGCGGTAAGTGCCCTGCCACAGGGCCGGTAGTCTTTGAACAGAAAGCCCGCAACGGAACGGAGGAGGACCGTCATGACCGCACCGGCACACGCTACCGCGATCGCGTTCCTTCTCCGTGCGGGCCTCTTCGCAGCCGTCCTGGCCCTTATTGCCGGGATTTTCGGCATGCATGTCATGACCACCACCCATGCCATGCACTCACCGGCCACGGCGGCAGCCGCTGTCAGCGCCCATCACAATTCATCCCCTGCCGGCCACACCGGAGAACATGCTCAAGGGCGGTCTTCTGCCCCGGACAAGCCCGGGGTCCAGGACGAGACAAGTGCCCGGACCGTGCAGTGTACGGACTCGGGCAACTGCACCAGCATGCAGGCCATGACCGAGGCTTGTACCCCGTCGGCAAAGACCGGCTCCCTGACAGCACCGCTGTCAGGCACCGGAATCATCGCCCGGAGCACCAACACCGGGGCCCTCACCACGACCAGCGCGCGGTGGCCCTATCTTCCCGGCAGCCCTTCACCGGGCGAGCTCTGCATCAGCCGAACGTAAAACAGGGCTCGCGCTGTGACCTGACCGGCGCCCGTCCCCGTCCGACGCTCCCCTGCGGACCCGTCCGGCGTATCACTGATGCACACACTCCCATGGCGCCCAACGCGCCCCCTGATGTCTTGAAGGACTTGAATACCAATGATGAACAAGAAATTTCTGAGCCTTTCCGCCACCGCCATCGCCGCGGCACTCGCCCTCGCCGGATGCTCAACCGGGACCTCCGGATCCTCCGCCACCTCCAGCTCCGCCTCCACCGGCAGCTCCATGCCGGGCATGGACCACGGCACGGGCATGATGTCCAGCAGCGCACCGGCTGCCGCAGCCGAACACAACGCGCCCGACACCATGTTCGCCCAGGGAATGATTCCGCACCACGAACAGGCCGTGGAAATGAGCGAGATGATGCTCCAGAAGAAGGACATCCCCGCGTCGGTCACTGACCTGGCCACCAGGATCAAGGCGGCCCAGGCACCGGAGATCGAAACGATGACCGGCTGGCTCAAGAGCTGGAACGAACCCGCGACCATGGGCGCCGGCCACACCATGAACGGCATGATGGGTGAGGACGACCTGAAGCAGCTCGAAGCGGCGCAGGGCACCGAAGCGGCCAAGCTCTTCCTGAAGCAGATGATTGCCCACCACGAGGGCGCCGTGACGATGGCCAAGACCGAAACTGCCCAGGGCAAGAACGCCGACGCGATCAACCTCAGCAAAAACATCGTGACCGCGCAGGAAGCTGAAATCAAGGAAATGCAGGACCTCCTGGCCACCCTCTGACCGGTGTCCTCCGGCGCCATCCCTGCCATGCCTCGCCTGAATCCTGGAGCCCCCATGCCCAATCCCTCCCGTCCCCGGACCCGCGCCACGGCTGCCCTGGCAGCTAGCGCCGGCCTCATCTTTGCCCTGACAGCGTGCAGTCCGTCCTCCGTCACCGCCGGAGCATCCCCTGCAGGCAGCACTGGTAGCCTCATGCCTGACGCTCACATTCACGGCCTGAGCGTCAGCAGCAAGACCGGCCAGGTGCTCCTGGCCACCCACGAGGGTCTGTTCGACATGACGAAACAGCCCGCCACCAAAATCGGTGCCACCAACGACCTGATGGGCTTCACCGGCGGCACTGACCACGGCGTCCTGTACGCTTCCGGACACCCCGGAGAAGGCTCCGACCTTCCCAACCCGCTCGGGCTCATCAGATCCACCGACGCCGGGAAAACGTGGGAACAGCTCTCCCGGCAAGGCGAATCCGACTTCCACGCGCTCACCGCCACCAAATCCGGAATCGTCGGCTTCGACGGCAGACTGCGTACCAGCCCGGACGGGAAAACCTGGAACACCGTGCCCACGGATTTCGTCCCGGCCGTCCTGGCCGGGAGCCCGACCAGCGACACCATCCTGGCCACCACCCCGCAAGGGATTCGCCGCTCAACCGACGGCGGGAAAGCATGGAACACGGTGGACACCGGACCCGTGCTCCAGTTCGCCGCCTTCGCCAGCCCCGCCGACGCCGTCGGAGTCGAACCCGACGGGACAGTCCACTCCTCCGCGGACGCCGGCGCGACCTGGACCCGAAAAGGAAAAATCCAAGGCGCAGTCCAGGCTGTGGCCGCGGTGAAGGGCCAGGAGGCAAACCTCTCGATCTGGGCCGCCACGGCCGGCGGGCTGGTCATCTCCACCGACGGCGGAGTCACGTTCCGACCCGCCGCAGACGGCTCCTGACCACCTTCCTCCTCACTGCATCATCCTGAGCATCAGCCGGCCCTCCGTTGGCCGGGTCGGACTCGCCGAACAGTGGTACCCGGGGCCCGGGACCTTGGACCCGGGACCTCGGACCCTACCGGTCAGCCGGCGCCGCGCAGAGAATCGGAGTACCAACTCCTGGAAGCGGAAGGCGCCGGTCATGATGTGGGGTTACGGACAAGGCATGGAGTGGATGTGGCTCTGGGGCCCTCTCCTGCTTATCGGGATCGCGCTCCTGGTGCTGCTGGCAGTGAGGGTCGCCGGCGGCGGCATCCGCCGCGGTTACGGGCCCGGAGGCCCGGACGGGCTAGGGGGTCCGCCGCCCATGGGAGGGAGCAGGGCGCGCCAGATCCTCGATGAACGCTTCGCGAAAGGAGAGCTGACCGCGGATCAGTACCGCGACCAGCTCAAGGTTCTCGGTGAGGGCCGGTAGTGCGGCCCATCAGCCGCCGCCAGGCGCTGCTCCTGGGCGGCCTGGGCGCCGCCGGGACGGTCGTCGGCGGGGCCGGGCTGATGTGGACGCTGACCTCCCCACCTGTCCCGGCCAGCGGAGGCGAGCTGACCCAGCCGCCGGAGGAACGAAGCGCTGACGGGCAGTTGGAGGTCCGGCTCGAGGCTGCCCCTGGACAGATACTGCTGGCCGGCCGGCAGGCCGCGGCCCTCGGCTACAACGGCGGCATCCCCGGACCGACGCTTCGCCTACGCGCAGGCGACGTCCTGAAGATCAAGCTTGTCAACAACCTGTCCCAGGCCACCAACCTGCACGTTCACGGCCTCCATGTGTCCCCCGAGGGCAACGGGGACAATGTCTTCGTCTCGGTGGAACCCGGCAGCAGCTTCGACTACGAATACAACCTTCCCCAGGATCATCCCCCGGGCGTGTACTGGTACCACCCCCACCATCACGGCATGGTCGCGGATCAGATCTTCGCAGGCCTCTTCGGAGCGATCATCATCGAAGACCACGAGCCCATCGAGGCGAGCGTGGAGCGGGTGCTGGTCGTGTCGGACACCACCCTGGACGGGCTGGGGAACATCCCTGCGGTCCCGGCGATGGAGCGGATGATGGGCCGGGAGGGTGAACTGCTCCTGGTCAACGGTCAACGCAACCCGCAATTCGGTGCCCGCCCCGGGCAACGGGAAAGGTGGCGCATCGTCAACGCGTGTGTCGCCCGCTACCTCCGGCTGCGGCTCGACGGACAGCAAATGCAGCTCCTCGGCATGGACTCCGGCCGCTTCCAGAAACCGGATAAAGTGGATGACCTGGTGCTCACGCCGGGAAACAGGGCAGACCTCCTGGTGACCACAGCACCCGGCGACTCCGTCCTGCGCGCGTTCTACCGGGACCGGGGAACCATGCCCGGAATGATGGGCCCTGGATTCGGTGCACGGAACCCAGCAGAGGAGCCCGACGGCGCGGCACTGGCCACGCTCCGCGTATCGGGCGCACCGGCCGCACCCCCGACCGCCGTGCCTGGCTACCAGGGGCTGGGAGACCTGCGCTCAGCCGTAGTCGCGGCACGCCGGCAATTGGTCCTGGCCGCTGGCATGGGCATGGGTATGGGCGCGGGCATGATGCGTTTCACCATCAACGGCAGGGAATTCAACGATGCCAGAACAGACACCACGGTCGCGGGCGGGAACGTCGAGGAGTGGACACTGATCAACACCAGCCCCATGGACCACCCATTCCACCTGCACGTCTGGCCGATGCAGATCATCGAGGAATACGGCCAAGGCAAGCAGGCCGCTGTCTGGCAGGACGTAGTGAACGTACCTGCGAACGGGCGGGTAAAGGTCAGAGTGGCTTTCAAGGACTTCCGAGGACGATCCGCCTACCATTGCCACATCCTTGACCACGAGGACCTTGGCATGATGGGCGTCATCGAAGTGCAGTGAGAAGACGTGGGCCGGAAGCCGGCTCGGGCGAAGCTCATATCGGCGAGGTTCCAAGCTCCGGACAGTATGGCAATTGCGGCCACCAAGGAATTCGCTTGCCTGATGAGGGTTGCTTGCCTCTGGACGTCTCGGCCCTCGCCGTCAGGTGACTTTTGGTCCCACGCACTCGACGGCCAGTTTTCGGACCGGTAAGGGCTCGGCTAGTGGCATGAGCATGTGCAGATAGCCACCGGTTCCAAGTACTCGTAGTCGGGTTCCAGCTCCCCGTACGCTGATGGGGGCGTGTCCACGTCGTCCAGCATCGCGCCGACCGCTTCCACGTCGATTTTCACCACGTCCGGGATCATAGTGCAGGGCTACGACACCGGCCGGGGCCCTGAATCAACGCGTGCGTGACCCTAGTGCCAGTCAGTTTCCCTTGGCATGGCACCGCGGAGAGCGATCGTTAGGGACGCCCGTTCACGTTGGTGAGGTTTGCAGCGCGGAGTGCTCCGTGGGTTCGGGCCAGTCGTTCGCGCAACCGGGTGTTCTCGTCCGTGAGTTGTCGGATGCGTTGGTGGGCGAGTTGCAGACTTCGGTGGAGGGACGTGTCCGATGCCCGGGTGGAGGACCCAGACGTTGAGGTTCGGGTCGGTGTTTTCTGCTGTTGGAGGAGGTCCAGCAGGTCCGGTTGGGTGTAGAGCCAGGAGCGTGACACTTCTGCGGCCCGGGCAAGCTCGGATGCGGTGGCTGTCCGCCCGCTTTCGTGAATTTGTGTCAGGGCTTGGTGGCGCGTGCGCGTGCTTTTTCAGATCGTTCGCGGGCCGCTGCCAGGAGGTGGTGGGTGTTGTCAGCCTGCATCCGGGGGGTCCTCATCGTCCGTGGGGGTGGTCTGGATGGCGTTGATGATGTTCTCGAGGTTGGTGGCGACTTTGAGGTTCATTTCGACCATGCGTGTCTGGCCTGCTGTTTCGGCTTCTGCGATGAGTTGAGCCCGTTGTCTTGCCCGGGGCTGATGGTTTCGCCTCTGATGTTGATCTTCGTTGCCTTTTCCCAGTGCCGCCGGACGGTTTCGTCCATCAGCCGCGCGTAGCGGGCGGTCATCTCGTGTGATTCATGGTCCAGTAACCGGCGGACCACTTCCTGCGGCGGCGGCGTTGATGAGTCGTGTCGCGCGTAGGTATGGCGGAGTTGGTGGGCGGTGAAGCGGAACGGGTGGCCCTGTTCATCATGGAGCCCGATCGTCGTCTGCCAGACCTGGATGAGGCCGGCGGCGGTTCCGGGGTTCCATGGGCATGGCGGCTCCTTGGAAACAGGCTCATGTTCTGGCTTCCGGTCTAACAGGCCCAATTGACTGAACCGTGAACTCGTGGACAACACTCCAGATAACGCTCCCCCAAGCCGAGCGTGACTGTCGTAGGCCACCCGTAGGCTACGTCAAAGACGTCCAGCCAAGGGCTGAAGGAAACATATATTCGAACACAAGGTCTTCAAGATCGTGTTTCCGGCTGGCTCTTGACTGCCGCCACAAAGGTTGGTGTGAGAACATCGCCTCATGACGTCCCGTGCCCCGGCAAGACCCTCGCGGGTGCCTCGAACCTCACAGGCCGCGGGCCGACTCCGCGGTATTGACGCAGCAAGGGGGCTGGCGCTCCTTGGCATGATGGCCACGCATCTGCTCCCCACCTTCGAGGCAAACGCCGACCTCACGCCCACATGGATCGGCCTGACCTTCTCCGGCCGCGCGGCAGCCCTGTTTGCCGTGTTGGCGGGCGTGGGCCTGGCGCTGTCCACCGGCAAGCAGCTGCCTCCGGAAGGTACTGCCTTGAACGCAGCCCGCCGCGGCATCGCACTGCGAGCCCTGGTGATTGCCGCCGTCGGGCTCTCACTGGGCGGGCTGGAAGTGAACCTTGCGATCATCCTGGTCCATTACGCGCTGCTGTTCCTGTGCATCCTGCCGTTCCTGGGCCTGAAGGTCAAGGCGCTGTGCGCCTGGGCCGCCGGCTGGACCGTGGTTTCCCCGGCGCTCGCATATCTGCTCCGCCCCTGGCTCATGGCAGCCAATCCGCCCCTGAATCTGGGGCACAACCCGTCCTGGGAAGACCTCTCGACGCCGTTCCCTCTGCTGGGAGACCTGTTCCTGACCGGCTACTACCCGGTGTTCCAGTGGCTGTCATATCTGCTGGTGGGCCTGGTCATTGGCCGGCTGGCCCTCACCAAGGCGATGGTTCCTGTCCTGCTGCTCGCCGGCGGGACTGCGGTGGCCGCACTGGCCAAGGCTTTGGGCACGGCCGCGATGGAGAACTGGGGCGGCCGGGCCGCGCTGGAGGCAGTCCTGAACGCCCCCGGATACCCGCTGGACAGTGTCCTCCAGGTCAACCTCACGGGAATCCCGCAGGAAGGATCCTGGTGGTGGCTGGCGGCCGCGGCGCCGCATTCGGCCACCACGCTGGATCTGCTTCACACCTGCGGTGTGGCAGCAGCCGTCGTGGGCGTGTTCCTCCTGCTCGGCAGGCTCGCTGACTGGCTGGACCTGGACCCGTTGCTGCCGCTGCGCGGTGCGGGAGCCATGACGCTCACGCTCTACTCAGCGCATGTCTGGGTGGTTTCGGCGTTCTACCTGAAACCACTGCCCGCCGGCTGGACCGAGGAGGGGGTGTACTGGGCGCATGCCGCGACGGCCATCACCGTGGGCATCGTGTTTGTCGTCCTGAAATGGCGGGGCCCATTGGAGCTGGTGGGCCATGCGGCCAACCAGCTGGGGCGCGGCGGACGAGCCGGCCTGCGCTAACCTACCGCCGCCGCGACCGGCCGCTGCCGCAGTGACCGGCCGCCGCAGCGCGGACGGCTACGAGCAGGCTCCTACGCCGGAACCTGGCCGCGGAACAGCTTCACGGCGTCGCGCATGGACGCGCGGGCGCGCTTGCGGTCCCCGGCAGCGTCATAGGCGCAGCTGAGCCGGAACCACGAACGCCAGTCACCGGGCGCCGCTTCAGCCTCGGCCTTGTACTTTTCGAATTCCAGATCCGCCGCTGAGCGGACGATCCGGCCGGCGGGTGTGCGCGGCAGTTCGTCGATGGGGAGCCCGCCTTCGGCCTCCAGCACCTTGGCCATCTGTTCCGTGCGCGCACCGAACAGCAGTTCACGGATCATGGCCCAGGCGCCGATGGCCGGGAGGACCAGGTAGGCAGCCCCGATGGCCTTGGCGGCGGGGTTGCTGTCCAGCAGCAGGAGCACGGAGCGCTGGAAGGACACCACCAGGTAGAAGACCAGCAGGAGCGTTACGGCACCCACCCAGATCTTGGTGCGGTTCTTCCGGAACGCAGCCAGGAACTCGCCCACGGCCTAGAGCCCCAAGTCCAGGTAGCCGTCCAGGCCCACCGTCAGTCCCGGATGCGCGGCGACGTTGCGCACGCCAAGCAGCACTCCGGGCATAAATGAAGCACGGTCAAAGGAATCGTGCCGGAAGGTCAGCTGCTCGCCCGGGCCGCCAAGCAGCACCTCCTGGTGGGCCACCAGCCCGCGCAGCCGGACGCTGTGAACGCGGACTCCCTCAACGTCGCAACCCCGCGCGCCGGCGAGTTCGCTGGTGGTCGCGTCAGGACTGGGCGGAATGTCCGCAGCCTTGCGCTCGGCTGCGATGAGCTCGGCGGTGCGGACAGCGGTCCCGGACGGCGCATCAACCTTTTCCGGGTGGTGCAGTTCGATGATTTCCACGGACTCGAAATATTTGGAAGCCTTGGCAGCGAAGGCTGAGGCCAGCACGGAGCCGAGGGCAAAGTTGGGGGCGATCAGCACTCCGGTTTCCGGATGCTCCGCG
Organism: Pseudarthrobacter cellobiosi; assembly: GCF_023913755.1. Lineage (GTDB taxonomy): Bacteria > Actinomycetota > Actinomycetes > Actinomycetales > Micrococcaceae > Arthrobacter > Arthrobacter cellobiosi. The sequence continues at coordinate 97,679 of NZ_JAMXBJ010000043.1, read as the reverse complement.
AGCAGTGCATCCAGGGCGGCGAGCCGGGTGGAATCCCAGCCGGTGGTTCCCACGACGGCGTGCATGCCATGCTCGACGGCGTAGCGCACGTTCGCTTCCGTGCTCTCGGGGACGGTTAGGTCCACCACGATGTGGGCACCCGACTCCGCCAGCTGGTCCAGCGAGTCGCCGCGTCCCAGGGCGGCTACGAGCATCAGGTCGGAGGCAGCTTCAACGGCCTTTACGGCTTCGGCGCCCATGCGCCCGCTGGCGCCCAGGACAGCCACGCGTGTGGGCACGGAGAGTTGTTCGGTCATGCCGTTAACCCTACCGTCGGGCCGGGTGCGGGATTGAACCGGAGGCTGTGCGTTACCTCGCAACCACCGGCAGGCGAAGGGAAGCCAGTGGTGCTCAGCGGCCTGCGCCCACCCACTCCACCGTGCCGTCGGCGAAGAACTGTTCCTTCCAGATGGGAACCTGCTCCTTGATGCGGTCCACCAGTTCGGAACACACGGCAAAAGCCTGCCCGCGGTGCGCCGCGGAGACCGCACAGACCAGCGCCGGATCTCCGATGTCGAGCATGCCGATGCGGTGGGCAGCCCAAATCCGCACGGGCTGGGTGGCGGATCCCTCGCCGGCATGTTCGGCGGCCAGACGGGCGACGACGTCGGCCATCACCTGGTGAGCCGTGGGGTGCGCGCTGTAGCTGAGCCGCTCCACTGCCTTGCCGCCGTCGTGATTCCTCACCACGCCGCTGAAGCTGACCACGGCCCCTGCGGTGTCAGATTCCACGGCAGCGATGGCCTGGTCCACGGAGATGGGTTCTGCGCTCAGCACCGCGTGGACCACTTCGAAAACCGATTCAGTGCCCATGGCCGCCCTCCAGCTGGTCGCACAGGTGCCCGATCAACGGGTCCAGCACCGACAGGCCGTCCATAACTCCCTTGGGTGAGCCGGGCAGGTTAACGATGAACGTCTGCCCGGCAGCTCCGGCGTGGCCGCGGCTGAGCGCCGCAAGCGGCGTTTTGGCTGCGCCCTCGCGCCGGATGGCCTCCATGATGCCCGGGATTTCCCGGTCCAGAAGGGGCAGGGTTACGTCTGGTGTGCGGTCGTCCGGGCTGAGCCCGGTGCCGCCGCTCGTGATCACGACGGCGGGATGCTGGGTGAGGAGGGCGCGGATGGCCGCCCCGACGGGCGCGCCGTCCGGCACCACCATGGCGGGATACGCCTCGAAGCCATGCTCGGTGAGCCAGTCGATGATGACGGGCCCGGTTTCGTCCTCATAGATGCCTGCGGCGGCCCGAGTGGACGCAATGACAACCCCGGCCTTCCGGCCCTGCACCTCGCCGTGCGTGTGCGGCTCCGGCAGGTGAGGTTGCGGCGTGTGCGGCTCCGTGTCTGGCTCAGCCGGGTAAGTGCTCTCGGTGCTCATAGTGTCCAGTCCCCGCTCTTGCCGCCGCTTTTCGCCAGCACTTTGATGTCGGTCAGCACGGCGTGCTTGTCGACGGCCTTGATCATGTCGTACACGCTGAGGGCAGCCACGGAGGCCGCCGTCAGCGCTTCCATCTCAACCCCGGTGACCCCGCGGGTCTTGACCGTGGCCAGAATCGCCACGGAATCGGTTCCGAGCTCGAAGTCCACGGTGACTTTCGAGAGCGGCAACGGATGGCAGAGCGGGATGAGTTCGGGGGTCTTTTTTGCCGCCATGATGCCGGCAACCCGCGCCACGGCCAGGGCATCACCCTTGGGCAGGCCGCCGGATCCGAGCAGGCCCAGCACTTCGTCAGTGGTGCGGACGGTGGCAGTGGCGGTGGCTTCCCGCGTGGTTTCGGATTTGCCCGACACGTCCACCATCTGGGCGCTTCCGTCCTGGCGCAGGTGGGTCAGCGCGGACGGGCTATGTTCTGGATTCACAGCATCCATACTTCCACCTCGTCACCCTCGGCGAGCGCCGAGACTCCAACGGGTACGTGCACCAGCGCGTTGGAGCCGGCGAGGGCATGCATAAGGTGGGAGCTTTCGCCCCCTTCCAGGCGGACCGTTCCGTCCCCCTGGAGGGTTCCGCGCCGGACCTGATGCTTGAGTTCCGGCGACGAAAGGCTGTGGCCCAGCCGTGCGCGGACAGGGATCCGTGGTGCCGGCGAGCCAAACAATTCGGTCAGCACAGGCCGCAGGAACATTTCGAAGGAAACCAGGCAGCTAACGGGATTTCCCGGGAATCCGAGGAAGGGCACACCGTCGAACGTCCCGATGCCCTGCGGGCCGCCGGGCTGCATGGCCACATGCAGGAACTCGGTAGCCTGGCCGTCCATGGCCTGGCGGACCACTTCGTAGGCTCCCTTGCTGACCCCGCCCGTAGTAACAATCAGGTCCACCGCACCAACATGGCTGCGCAGGAGTGCCCGGAATTCGTCAGGATGGTCCGAGGCGATGCCCGTGCGCACCACGGCCAGGCCCGCTTGCCGCATGGCGCTTTCGAGGAGGGTTCCGTTGGAATCGTAGATCTTGCCGGCCGGCAGGGGCTGGCCCGGTTCCACTACTTCGTCGCCGGTGGTAGCCAGCAAAACGGTCACCGGCCTGCGCACCGTAACCTCGGCGATCCCCAGGGCCGCCAGCAGCCCCAGCTGCGCCGGTCCGAGGAAGGTTCCCGCGGCCAGCGCCCGCTCCCCCACCGCAATATCACTGCCGGCCGACCGCACGAAGGTGCCTGCCGCCGTCGCCGGCAGCCACACAGTGGTTGTTTCCCCCGGGGCGGGGAACCGGTCGGGAACGGCACGTTCCACGGGCACGACGGCGTCAGCACCGACGGGAATCATGGCCCCCGTCATGATGGGGGCGGCAGTGCCGCAGTCCAGGGCCGCCGGCACGGCACCTGCCGGAACGGGGACAACCACAGGCAGCTCCGCACCGCCGTCGGACACGTCCAGGCTGTTGACGGCAAAACCGTCCATTTGGGAGTTGGCGAACGGCGGGAGGCTCAAGGGGGCCATCACGTCCTGGGCCAGGCCCTTGCCCAGCGCGTCGCGGAGTGCCAGCGTTTCCGTCCGTCCGTGGGCCCGCAGGGGCGCCAGCAGTTCGGTGACGGCGGCGCGGTGCAGGGCCACGGACCGTGCCTGGTGTGGCGTGTGGCTGTGCTGGTGCGGAGAGCTGTGCAAGGTCCTGCCTTCGGTCCGGGCCGTCATGGATTCACGTCAACTCTAATCGTGTGGAAGCCGGTGGCCCCGTCGGGAGCAACCGGCCGGCGATCCTCCACCTGCGGCTCGCCGTTGAGGTCCGTGGCGCGGACCTGGACCTCGTACTGGCCCGGCGTCAGCTCGATGCCAAGCTGCCACTGGTACCAGGTGTCCAGCGAAATCCCGGGTGCGAGGCGGGCCGCCTGCCACGGACCGCGGTTGACGCGGAGTTCCACCTTGCCGATCCCAGTGTGCTGGGCCCAGGCCACGCCGCCAAACATGACCGTTCCGGCGCCCACCCGCCGGCCGGTGCGGGGCACGTCGATCCGTGAGGACGTCTTGATGGGGCCGCGGTCGGACCAGCCGCGCGGAGTCCAATAGCCGACGTCGTCCGCGAACCTGGTGACGCGGAGTTCCGTCAGCCATTTGGTCGCGGAAACGTAGCCGTAGAGGCCCGGCACGATCAACCGGACCGGGAAGCCGTGTTCCAGCGGCAACGGTTCGCCGTTCATCCCCACCGCAAGCAGGGCGTCCCGCTGATCAGTGAGGACCTCCAGCGGGGTGCCCGCCGTCCAGCCGTCGGAGCTTCGGGACAGCACCATGTCGGCGCCGGATTGCGGCCGGGCAAGGGCCAGGAGTTCCCGCACCGGCCAGCCGAGCCAGCGTGCATTGCCGATCAGGTCTCCACCCACTTCGTTGGAGACGCAGGCGATGGTCACGTGCCGTTCGATCAGGGGCTTGGCCAGCAGATCAGCCAGGTTCAGCTCAATCTCCTGTTCCACCATCCCGGTGACGCGGAGGACCCAGGACTCAGGGTCGAGGGAAGGGACGATCAGGGCGGTGTCGATCCGGTAGAAGTCCCGGTTCGGTGTGACCAGCGGCTGCATTCCGTCCAGGCCTACGTCGGCGCCGGCCGGGATGGCGGGCGCTCCAGAGACTGCGGCAGGCAGTTGCAGTTTTTCGCGGGCGGCGCTGATGGCGGATGCCGCTCCTCGCCAGACCGCGGCCACAACCCCACCAACGGCGGTGGCCCCGGCGCTCGCAGCCAAGACCTGCAGGAACGTGCGCCGCCCGGCGGTTGTTACTGTCCTCGCGGGAACTTGCGTGTTTGCGGCACCTGTCCCGGCTGCGCCGGCCGGGAGCCCTTCGTGGAGGCGGCGGATCAGCCATCCCAGCAGGAGCGCACCTGCCAATGCAGCGGCCAGTGGCACTACAGCCGCGGCCGGGGTCATCTGGGCGCGGGTAAGGACCGCGCTAAGGCCTACAAGCCCAAAAACAGCAATCACCGCTGCACCGGCAAACCGCCTGCGCTGTTCCAGAATTCCGGCCAACGCCCCGACTGCTGCGATAACCAGGAGCATCCCGGCCACGAACACCGCTTTATCGGCGGTGCCGAAAAGGGAGATGGCCCAGTCCTTCACACCCGGCGGAACAGCATCGATCATGGCCCCGCCTACTGCCGTCAGGGGCGAGAGGGACGGACTGAACAGACCTGCCAGCAGCTCCCCTATTACGACGGCGGCGCCCGCGGCCACGGCTCCCGACACAGCGGCCCAGCGGCGGCTGCCTTGAGCGGCACCGTCGGTTCCCGAACGCCCTGAAGAGGTGGCGCCGTCGTCGGCCGTTTCCTGCAGGGGCTGGGAGCTGTTCACCTCTCCAGCATAGGTTCGCCGCGCCACGGCAGCGCCGGACTTCGCCACCGTTCGGATGGATTTCGGGCGATGGACCGGATCCCGGGCGTCATGGGCGTGATCCAAGGGTAAAGGTGGCGTAGCCTGAATTCATGACTGTTCAGCTAGGCATGCCGCAACCCCGGGAAGGTGCAGGGCCGGGCCTGCCGCTTGCCCGGCCGGCCGGCACGCCGCAGGGGCTGCTGGACCAGTACGGCCGCCGGGCCACGGACATGAGGCTGTCGCTGACGGACAAATGCAACCTGCGCTGCACCTACTGCATGCCTGCAGAGGGGCTTGAATGGCTGTCGAAGCAGGCCGTGATGTCCGCCGAGGAGATCGTGCGGATTGTCCGGATTGGTGTGGACCTGCTCGGTGTCCGCGAACTGCGCCTGACCGGCGGGGAGCCTCTGGTCCGGGCGGACCTGATTGACATCCTCGCGGCCCTGCGAAGCAATCATCCGGAGCTGCCGATCTCCATGACCACCAACGGCGTGGGCCTGGACAAAAAGGCTGCCGCGCTTAAGGCCGCGGGCCTGACCCGCATCAATGTCTCGCTGGATTCGCTGCACGAAGAAACTTTCACCAAGCTGACCCGGCGCCCCTTCCTGGACCGCGTGCTTGCGGGCGTCGACGCCGCCTGGGCGGCCGGGCTGGGCCCCGTCAAACTCAACGCCGTGCTGATGCGGGGCATCAACGATACCGAGTCGCCGTCCCTCCTGGCCTGGGCGCTGGACCGCGGCTACGAACTGCGCTTCATCGAGCAGATGCCCCTTGATGCGGATCACGGCTGGACGCGGCGGAACATGATCACGGCGGCCGAGATCCGCTCCCTGCTCTCGCACGACTTTGTGTTGAGTCCCGATCCCCGCGCCCGCGATGGAGCCCCCGCAGAACGCTTTGAAGTACGACGCCGGACGGCCGGGACCGCGGGGCCGGATGGTCCGGCGCTGGGTACCGAGGGACTTGTGCCTGCCGCTGGCGGGCCTCGGCCGGAAGGCGTGGAGGCGGCGCCGGAAGCCCCCGGGCCGGCGCTCGGCACCGTGGGCATCATCGCGTCCGTCACGGAGCCGTTCTGCTCCGACTGCCGTCGCACACGGATCACAGCCGAGGGCAAGATCATGAGCTGCCTGTTCTCCCGTGAGGAGTTTGATCTCTTGGGTCTGCTGCGGGACGGTGCCAGTGATCAGGCCCTGGCCGAACGCTGGCAGGACGCCATGTGGGTCAAGCCAAAGGCCCACGGCATGGACCACACAGGTCTCGGCGCAGCGGACTTTGTCCAGCCGGACCGCAGCATGAGCGCCATCGGAGGCTGAATTCTTGAACGTTCGTTACTTCGCTGCCGCACGCGCTGCCGCTGGAGTCGAAGAGGAGTTCTTTGATCTCGCGTCGGGGACCACAGTGGCCGGCCTGCTGCAGGCAGTCCTGGCTGTGGACCGCGCCGAGCCCCCTGCCGGCACTCCTCCTCTGCAACGCATCCTGTCCCGGAGCAGTTTCCTGCTCAACGAGGTGGCCGTCAGGGACCGCACGACTGTGTTAAATCCGGGCGATGTGGTTGACGTGCTGCCTCCGTTCGCTGGCGGGTAGGGCACCCTTCAGACCGTGCGAATGGATCCTTGAGGCCCAGGACCTTGGCGCGACGGACAGTAGAGGCCCCCGATCCCAGGGCCGTAAGTGTCCCTTCCCGCCGAAGCTGCCGGATCCATAGTCCTGATCACCTTCACAGAGGCTCGCGTGGCTTCTGAGTTATGCACATAGGCATTCGTCTACGCGGTTTTTGTCAGACCCACCTGTGACGCTTGAGGTATGGATCGCAGAGCAGCTGTGGAGGCGTTAGAGGCCATCGAGGCTTCCGTCGCTCGGCTTGCTGTTGTCATCCGTGAAGCTGCCGAATCCTCAGGTTCCCGGGACTCTGATCCGCTGCGCCGGAGGGCGAATAATGCCCTGATGACCTTGGCTGAAGTCGCTTGCGCGGAGGCAAAGATGGCGGGCCTCAAAGTCCAGGCAGTCGACGACTATGACGACGCTGCCCAAGCCCTGGCGGGTCCGGCCACGTCACCTGAGGACAACACCGGGCAAGAGATGGCCGTGGTCGCGGAGGTGGCATGCGTGCTAACGGTGAGCGAACGGTCCGCTGGGGCGCTATTGGCCGAGGCCCACCAACTCACCACCAGGCTGCCCCTGACCCTATCCGCGCTGCAGGCAGGGCAGATTTCGTGGCAGCACGCGAGGGTCATGGTCGACGAAACCACCAACCTTGACCGGCTGGCGGCTGCGGCGTTGGAGGCGCATTTCCTGGACCCCGACGCGGTTAACCCAGCGCGGGGGTGTCCGGCCGGTGGGCTCGTCCCCGGGCGGTTCCGGCACAAAGCCCGCACCTGGCGGGAACGGCATCACCCGGTTAGCATCGAAAAGCGCCACATAAGGAGTGCCGCCGACCGGCGGGTGGAGTACGCCCCGGACCGTGACGGCATGGCCTGGCTCTCCGCCTACCTTCCCGCCGATCAGGCCGCGGGGATCTGGGACCGCACCACCGCCGCAGGCAGAGCGCTCCAAGGACCTCATGAGGACCGGACCATCGGCCAGATCCGCGCAGACATCGCAGCCACGTGGCTCCTCGGCGGAACCGGTGATGAGGGTGGGGAAATGAGCAGCCGTCGTGCCGATGGTGTTCCGTCGCCGCAGGCGCAGGTGCTGGTCACGGTCCCGGTGATGTCGCTGCTGGGCTTCACTCAGGAGCCCGCCATGTTGGACGGCTACGGCCCGATCCCGCCGTCCATGGCCCGCAAGCTCATTGCCGACGGCGCCGAGTCCTTCCACCGAGTCCTGACCGACCCACGCGACGGCGCACCGCTGGAAATCGGTAGAACCAGCTACCGACTCACGAAAGCCCAACGCCAATGGCTACGGCTGCGGGACGGGAAGTGCCCGTTCCCCGGCTGCAGCAACCAGTCCTTGGACAACGAAGCAGACGATATTCTCGCCTGGGCCCACGGCGGCAGCACCGGAATCAGTATCCTCGGCCAGCCCTGCCCCAAACACCACAGACTAAGACACACCACAGCCTGGACACCCACAACAGCCACCAAGAACGAACCACCCGGCTGGATATCACCCACCGGACGCCACTACGCCAGCGAACACCCCGACTGGGAACCACCAGACTGGCCATCAAACATCCCCATGACCAACACCGGCATCGACACCGGTGCGGTCTTGGACGCGGACCTGGACCTGGAACTCGACCTGGACCTGGACCTGGACCTGGACCTGGACCTGGACACAAGCCTGCCACCGGCACAGAGGTGAAGGCGGGTTCGGTTACTCGGCCGTTCCCATCGCCAGGGCCAACAACGTCGCACGGCTATGGACGCCGCATGTCTCGAAAATCTGCTTGAACTGATCCTGGACGGTATAGGCCCCGATCCCCAAGGCGTCAGCCATGGCGTTGGTGTCGGCGCCGCAGGCGGCAAGCTCCAACAATTCCCGCTGCCGCGTTGTCAGCCCGAAGCTCCGGGCGAACATATCAAGCCTCGCCGCCGGAGGGCAGGCCTGGATGGTGACGGCCAATGGCGGAATGGCCGCCGTGCCGGTGGAGTCCATCCGGCTGGCCTGGAGCAGAGCCCACTGGCCCGACCCTGTGTGCACACGGGCGGACGCAGGATGACGATCCACGCCCGCCTCACGCGCCAGCAACTGGGCAGCCACGTTGAGAACCTCGGCCGGTACACGTTGAAAGGGATGCGGGCCAGCCTGAAGCAGTCCCAGCCACTCCTCCACAGAAGCAGTTCCACCCACCACCGCCATATCCGCATCCAGAGTCAGCACTGCCTGCTGAGGCAAGTCCGGCCCAGGACGTTCGCCGATGGCTGACGCCCCCACACGGACCACCTCGTGTCCTGCGGGGTCGCGTCCGTCAGGCACCACCAGGAGAAATTGCCCGGCTATCGAACGACGAAGGGCGGGCATGACCCTCACGCGTCACGGCAGCGATGTATCCCACTTCGTCGGCAGTAAAAGGATCGTCCTGCGCCGTTCGCCAGAGGTCAATCCAACCCCAGCAGCCGTGCTTGTCCGCCAGCACTGCGAACAGGACATCGGTCACTCCGTAGCGCTTCATAAGTCCCTCCCACACCAGGCTCCGTGATGGATTGCCGGCAGTTTCGCGCAGCAGCGTCGTCACTGGCGACGGGCTGATCGCCAACTGCGTCCACCGACCTGCCAGCGTCAGATACTTGAGCCTGATCAGCAACGGCAGTTCGTCCGGGCACGGAATTCTGGCAATGGGCGACATGCCCGTCGCCGTCAGCGGATCTGAGAGCGGCCACACGAAAGCACTGAACGGAAGCACCCGGCCCAACTCAGCGAGCACGGCAGTGCGTAACGAGTGGTGATCCGGGGCGGAGTCGCCGATGAGCCGGATCCGTTCAAGGCTCCTGTTCCAGGGCCTGCCGGGGGTCATTCCCCCAGTATGCACTCTGTAGGCAGCGCCGGGGTTTTCTACCAAGACCCTAGATTTCTGGGATACCGGCCACATCGGCCGGCGGTTAACGTGACAGTACGCGACGCAGCGGAACCGTGCGGCTGTCCCAGGACAGGAGCCATGGGTTGGACAGCACGGAGGCAAATAAGTGCGATCAACTAATACGATCAGCTAAGGAGAAGCAGCAATGTACACACTGCAAATCGAACATGGCATAAAGGACTTTGGCATGTGGAAAGAAGCCTTCGACCGGGATCCGGTGGACCGCGCGGCCTCCGGAGTCGTCAGCCACCGGATTTCCCAGCCTGTGGATGATTCCCACTACGTGGTGGTGGAACTCGATTTCAACGAACGCGGCCAGGCTGAGCATTTGCTGGCGAACCTGAAAAGTAGGGTGTGGAATTCCTCCTCCGCGGCGCCAGCCTTGAACGGCGCTCCGCGGACAAGGATTCTGGAATCAGCCGGCTGACGGTCGGAATTCTGCAGGGGCCCCAAGTGTCCGTTCGCGCAGAAGCAGGGGTCTTAACTGGCCTCTCGCGCCAACCTGCGGGCCTGCCAACCAGCAGGGGCTCAAGTGTCCGTTCGCGCGGGGGCTGGATGGGGTCAGACGCGGCGGCACTCGGAGGTCATGAACGGGACAAAGTCCTGGCCCTCGCCGAGGCGCAACTCGGCGGTGTGGATCAGCACGTCGTTGTCCACGCGGAAAGTATTGCGGGCAGTCCCCCGGTCACTGTGGCGTTCCACGCGCAGCACACCGTCCACCCAAGTGCAGCGGGCCGGAGCTCCCGGCGGCAGGCCCATGCTGTCCACGTGGTACCAGAGGATGTCGTTGTGGTCGCGGTCGACAGTAAAAACGCCGTGGCCTTCAAAGTGCGTGCCATCAGCTTCGGTGTGTCTGTAACTTTGCACGACGGCGTAGCCCCCGGCTGCCCTGGTGTAACTGATTTCCGCCGAGGCCGTGCGCTTGGGCCCCCAGGCCGACGCGTCCAGCCGGGTGGTGCCGCGCCAATGGCCCAGGAAGTTCTCCAGGACGGCGTGCACCGTGCCCGGCTGCGGAAGGTTCATAGGTTCATTATGGCGGGCGCAAGCCTGCCGGTCAGAGACCGAAGGTTTCGGACTCTGCGAATGGACCCACCACGGTGACAGTCCGCGGGGCGGCTGCCAGTTCCCTGGCAAGTTCCTGGACCTCCTGCGCGGTGACCGCCTTGATCTGGCGCAGGGTCTCGTCGATGTCCTGGTATTCACCGGACACCAGTTCAGCGCGGCCGAGTCGGGACATGCGGGAACCCGTGTCCTCAAGTGCCAGGACAATGCCACCGCACAGCTGGCCCACGGCCTTGCGCAGTTCGTCGTCGGAGATGCCGCCTTCGGCCAGCTTGTCCAGTTCCAGCCCCAGCAGGTCCAGCACCTGGCGGACCTTGGACGGAGTGCACCCTGCGTACATCCCGAAGTAGCCAGCGTCGGCGTAGGAGGAGGCAAAGGAGTACGTGGAGTACACCAGGCCACGCTTTTCGCGGATTTCCTGGAACAGCCGCGAGGACATCCCGCCGCCCAAGACGGCGTTGAGGACGCTCATGACGTAGCGACGTTCATCGGTGGCCACAATCGTGGGGCAGCCCATGATGATATTCGCCTGCTCCACCGCACGTTTGACCACATGCAGTCCTGCAGTGCCGGTGATGTCCGCCCGCTCGGTGGAGCGGCGATCCACCGGGGCGGCGTCCGGCTCAAGTGACCACCCGGCAGTGTGGAGGGCGTCCACCACAAGGCTGCAGACGACGTCGTGCTCCAGGCCCCCGGCGGCGGTGATGACCAGCTCATCCGGGCGGTAGTAACGGCGGTAGTGCTCCCAGACGGAGTCACGGGCGACGGCGCGGATCGCGGCGGGCGTGCCGCCGATGGGGCGGCCCAGCGGGTGGGTGCCCAGGACGGCAGCCACAAAGTTTTCATGCGCCACGTCCGTGGGGTCATCGCTGTCCATGGCAATTTCCTCCAGGATGACGTCGCGCTCCTGCTCCATCTCGGCCGGATCCAGGACGGCGCCGGTGATCATGTCGGCAATGACGTCGATGGCCATGGGCAGGTCCGTGTCCAGCACCCGCGCGAAATAGCACGTGCTCTCCTTGGCCGTGGCTGCGTTGGACTCCCCGCCCACCTCGTCAAAGGCCGAGGCGATCTCCAGGGCTGTGCGGCGCTTGGTCCCCTTGAACAGCAGGTGCTCCAGGAAGTGCGTGGAGCCGTGCTGGCCCGGGGCTTCATCGCGTGACCCGACGCCCACCCAGAAACCGATGGTCGCCGAACGCTGGCCCGGCATCGCTTCGGTGAGCACCCGCACGCCGCCCGGCAGCACCGAACGCCGGACAACAGAACCGCCGTCGGAGCCGTGGACCAGGGTGTCGCCGGGCTGGTTCTGCTCAAGCGGCAGGGGTACAACAGTCATTGAAGCCTTTCAGGAGCGGCAGCCGGATCTGGCTGCCATCGTAACAGCGGCGGGGCCGGTGGATCATCCACCGGCCCCGCCGATTCATGCTGTGTGGAGGAGGATGCTACTCCGCGTCAGTGGACTACTCCGCTTCGGCAGCGCCCTCTGCGGCGGAAGAGTCAACGCTCTCGGCGTCTTCTTCTTCAGCCACTACGGGGGACAGCGACAGCTTTCCGCGGTCATCGATCTTGGTGATTTCCACCTGGATCTTCTGGCCGACGGAAACCACGTCATCAACGTTGTCCACGCGCTTGCCGTTGGCCAGCTTGCGCAGCTCGGAGATGTGCAGCAGGCCGTCCTTGCCCGGAGTCAGGGAAATGAAGGCACCGAAGGTGGTGGTCTTCACGACCGTACCCAGGTAACGCTCGCCGATTTCCGGGATCTGCGGGTTGGCAATGGCGTTGATGGCGGAGCGTGCTGCGTCAGCAGACGGACCGTTGGTGGCGCCAATGTAGACCGTGCCGTCGTCCTCGATGGAGATGTCGGCGCCGGTGTCTTCCTGGATCTGGTTGATCATTTTGCCCTTGGGCCCAATGACCTCGCCGATCTTGTCAACCGGGATCTTGACCGCGATGACGCGCGGCGCGAACTCGGAGAGCTCATCCGGGGTGTCGATCGCGGAGTTCAGGACGTCAAGGATGTGCAGGCGGGCTTCGCGGGCCTGCTTCAGCGCTGCTGCCAGCACGGACGCGGGGATGCCGTCGAGCTTCGTGTCCAGCTGGATGGCCGTAACGAATTCGGCGGTGCCGGCAACCTTGAAGTCCATGTCGCCGAAGGCATCTTCGGCGCCGAGGATATCGGTCAGGGCTGCGTAACGGGTCTGGCCGTCAACCTGGTCGGAGACCAGGCCCATGGCGATACCTGCAACAGCTGCCTTCAGCGGCACGCCTGCATTGAGCAGGGACAGCGTCGAAGCGCAGACCGAACCCATCGACGTCGAACCGTTGGAGCTGAGAGCCTCAGACACCTGGCGGATCGCGTAGGGGAATTCCTCGCGGGACGGCAGCACCGGCATGATGGCGCGCTCTGCGAGGGCGCCATGGCCGATTTCGCGGCGCTTGGGCGAACCCACGCGGCCGGTCTCGCCAGTGGAGTACGGCGGGAAGTTGTAGTTGTGCATGTAGCGCTTGCGCGTGACGGGCGACAGCGAATCGATCTGCTGTTCCATCTTGAGCATGTTCAGCGTGGTGACACCCATGATCTGGGTTTCGCCGCGCTCGAAGATTGCCGAGCCGTGCACGCGGGGCAGAACCTCAACCTCGGCGGTGAGCTGGCGGATGTCCGTCAGGCCTCGGCCGTCGATGCGGATCTGGTCCTTGAGGATGCGCTGGCGCACAACCTGCTTGGTGACCGAGCGGAATGCTGCGGACAGCTCCTTGTCGCGGCCTTCGAACTGGCCGGCCAGGGAAGCAGTGACTTCGTCCTTGAGCGAATCCGTTGCAACATCGCGTTCCTGCTTGTCGGCGATCTGGAAGACAGCGGCCAGCTTCTCAGCGGCAGCCGACTCAACAGCGGCGTAGACGTCATCCTGGTAGTCCAGGAAGACCGGGAACTCAACGGTGGGCTTGGCAGCGCGTGCAGCCAGGTCAGCCTGGGCGTCGCAGAGTGCTTTGATGAACGGCTTGGCAGCCTCGAGGCCCTCGGAGACAACCTCTTCGGTGGGAGCGGTGGCGCCCTGTTCCTTGATGAGGTTCCAGGAGTTGTCGGTTGCCTCGGCTTCGACCATCATGATGGCGACGTCGTCACCGGCAACACGGCCGGCTACAACCATGTTGAACACGGAGTTCTCGAGCTGGGAGTGCTTGGGGAAAGCAACCCACTGTGAACCGTGCTCGTCAGCGACGAGGGCAACGCGGACGCCGCCGATCGGGCCGGAGAACGGCAGACCGGACAACTGGGTGGACATGGAGGAGGCGTTGATGGCCACCACGTCGTAGAGCTCGTCGGGGTTGATGGCCAGGACGGTCACCACGATCTGGACCTCGTTGCGCAGGCCCTTGACGAAGGCCGGACGCAGCGGGCGGTCCATAAGGCGGCAGGCCAGGATGGCCTCGGTGGACGGGCGGCCTTCGCGGCGGAAGAACGAGCCCGGGATACGGCCGGCGGCGTACATACGCTCTTCAACGTCAACCGTCAGCGGGAAGAAGTCGAAGCCTTCGCGCGGGTGCTTGCCTGCGGTGGTGGCGGACAGCAGCGCGGTGTCTTCGTCGATGTACACCATGGCTGCGCCGGCTGCCTGCTTGGCAAGACGGCCGGTTTCAAAGCGGATTACACGCTTGCCAAAGCGGCCATTGTCAATGACTGCTTCTGAGAACTGGATTTCGGGACCCTCCAAGAGAGTCACCTCCGTTTCTTGTTTCACGGAGTCCAGCCGCATCAACCCAGTCCAGCATCTGTCTACTGGCCTGCACTGCACCCGGTCATCGATCGAGACCCACGGGCCGAGGGCTTCATTCTTCGAAGCCGTTCCCGGGGATCACTACCGAGGACCGCGAATGCGTGATGCGGTTGATCCTCCTGTTTAATTTTCTTCTGAAGAAGGCGGCCCTTTCCGTCACGGAAGGGGCCGCCCCTTAAAGCTGACTAGCGGCGCAGGCCGAGACGTTCGATGAGCGCACGGTAGCGGGTGATGTCAGTGTTCTTGAGGTAGGTGAGCATACGCTTGCGACGACCAACCATGGCCAGCAGACCGCGCTGGGTGTGGTAATCGTGCTTGTGCACCTTCATGTGCTCAGTCAGATCCTTGATCCGCTGAGTCAGGACTGCAACCTGGACCTCCGGCGAACCGGTGTCGCCCTCGGACGTTGCGAAATCCTGGATGATGGACTGCTTTACAGCGGCGTCAAGTGCCACAATAACTCCTAGAGATGTGCCGTGAGGCCCGATTCAGTACTTCACTGCCGGGTCTGCCCGCGCGGGAATCCCCCGGAAACCAGGGAATTTCCACACATGGCAGGAACCAGCCGCCACGGACTGCAGCCGGATCCATCTGTTAGTTTACCGGCCCCGCCGCAATCTTGTCGAAACAGCCGCGGCCGTCCCCAAAAGGCAGTCCCCGAAAAGGCGGCCGCTCAGCGACGCAGCTGATCCCGGATGGTGGCCATCCCCCGGAACAGCTCCGCGAAGCTGGTACTCAAGGGCGACAACCCGACGCGGATCCCATGTGGTGCGCGGAAGTCCGGGATGACGTCCTGTTCCCACAGCGCCGCCGTCACGTTCCGGAACGCCGGATGATCCAGGGTGATGTGGCTCCCTCGAAGCTCCGGGTCCCGCGGCGACGCCAGCTCCACGCCCGCCGGTTCCAGCCACGCCTCAAACAGCTGAACGGCGTAGGCCGTGAGTTTCAGGGACTTCTCCCGGATGGCAGCCATGCCGGCCTCTTCGATGAGGCCCAGGGTCCCCCGCATTGCCAGCATCCCGAAGATGGCCGGAGTGCCGCTGAGGAAACTCCGGATCCCGGGCGCCGGCTCGTAGCCTGCGGCCATCTCGAACGCGTCCTTGCGTCCCATCCAGCCCCAGATCGGCTGCTTCAGTCCGGGCAGGTGCCGGCGGTTGACGTAGGCGAATGCCGGCGAGCCCGGTCCCCCGTTGAGGTACTTGTAGGTGCAGCCCGCGGCAAAATCCACGTTTGCCCCGTCCAGGTCCAGCTCCACGGATCCGGCGGAGTGGCACAGGTCCCAGACCACCAGCGCCCCTGCGCCGTGTGCAACTTCCGTGATGCCCGGAAGGTCCGCCAGGAAGCCTGAGCGGTAGGCCACGTGGCTCAAAAGTACGACGGCGGTGGCCGGGCCGGTGGCGTCCCGCACCTGTTCGACGGTGACGCCGGACGCAGGATCGGCTTCGATCCACCGCAGGGTGAGTCCTTCCTCGCGGGCGATGCCCTCGACCAGGTAGCGGTCCGTGGGGAAGTTGTCCGTGTCCAGGACGATTTCGGTGCGGGCGGGGTCAGCCACGGTGGCCAGCGCAGCGCGGATCAGTTTGTAGAGCACCACTGTGGTTGAGTCGGCGATGACGGTCTGGCCCGGGGCTGCGCCGAGGACAGCGCGGCCCAGCTGATCGCCGATGGTCTGGGGCAGGTCCAGCCATTCCTCATCCCAGCCACGGATGAGCCGGCCGCCCCAACCTTCCTCGATAAAGGTGCTGATGTCCCGTTGTGTCCGCTTCAGCGGGCGGCCCAGGGAATTGCCGTCGAGGTAGGAAAGGTCCGTGTCCGTCCCGATGAAGAGGCCGCGGTAGCGCGCCAACGGGTCGCCTGCATCCAGTTGCGCGGCCTGCTCAAGGAGGTCGGCGGCGGCGTGGTTCTCCATGTTCGCGTTCATTGCGCTGCTCACTGGCCGATCTCCGTCCGTACCGCGAACAGTTCCGGGAAGAAGGTGAGCTCAAGGGCCTTTTGCAGGAAGGCAGCGCCGCTGGATCCCCCGGTTCCCGATTTCATCCCGATGGTCCGCTGGACGGTGCGCAGGTGCCGGAACCGCCAGAGCTGGAAATTGTCTTCAAGGTCCACCAGTTCCTCGCAGGCCTCGTACGCGCCCCAGTTGGCGGCGGCGTTTTCGTAGATGTGCTTGAACAGCGGAACCAACTCCGGGCAGAACTCGTGGGCGCGGGTGACGTCCCGTTCGAGCACGGACTGTGGCACGTCGAAGCCCTGCCGGGCCAGGTAGGCCAGGAACTCGTCATAGATGCTGGGCGCCTTAAGCACGTCCTCCAGCATGGCGTGCGCTTCCGGGTCCGATTCGAAGACCGGCAGCATTTTTCGGTTCTTGTTGCCGAGGATAAACTCCACGGCCCGGTATTGACTGGACTGGAATCCGGAGGAGTTGCCCAGGAACCCGCGGAACTGGGAGTACTCCGTGGGCGTCAGCGTGGCCAGGACGGACCATTGCTCCGTCAGGGTTTTTTGGATGTGTTTGACCCGGGCGATGCCTTTGAGGGCGGAGCCGAGATCGTCTGCGCGCAGCCAGGCCGCGGCGCTCCGGAGCTCGTGCAGCACCAGCTTCAGCCACAGCTCGGTGGTCTGGTGCTGGATGATGAACAGCAGTTCGTCGTGGTGTTCGGGCGTGCTGACAGGTTGCTGTGCGCTGAGCAGGGTGGGCAGCTGGAGGTAGGACGCGTAGCTCATCCGGGAACTGAAATCGCGGACTATGCCTTTGTCCAGTTTGCGGGTGTTCTTCTCGACGGCCATTGTGCTGCCTCTCTGGGTGTTCGTTGCGGGCGGGACCCGGTCAGCGCCGCACCAGGAGATCGTGGGCCTGAATAACGTCCAGGCGCATCTGGTCAACAAGCGCCTCCGGCCCACGGTATGCCACCATGCCGCGGAGCCGAGCCACGAATTCGACCACTACTGTCTGGCCGTACAGATCGAAATCCTCCACGGCCTCATGCGGACGGTCGATCACATGGGCTTCGACCTGGCGGCTGACGCCGTCGAACGTGGGATTGGACCCCACCGAGATGGCGGCCGGCCAGCGTGTGCCGGCCTGGTCCACCAGCCAGCCGGCGTAGATGCCGTCCGCGGGGATGAACCCGGTGGCCTCGTGGGCAAGGTTAGCGGTGGGGAACCCGAGTACGCGGCCGCGGGCAGCACCGTGTACAACCTCGCCGCGCATACGGTGTGGTCGTCCCAGCACCGCGGCGGCGGTGGCGACGTCGCCCTCCTGCAATGCTTCACGCACCCAGGTGGAGGAACAGCGGCGGTCCGTGCCGCCGTCGTTATGCAACGGGTAGCCTTCCGAACCGAACTCGCTGATGACCTGGACGTCGAAGTTGAACTTTTCGCCGAGCTGCTTCATGGTGTCAAGGTCACCGGAGTTGCCGCGGCCGAATCGGGAATCGTGACCAATCACCACGTGGCTGGCGTGCAGGCTGTCCACCAGGACCTGGCCCACAAATTCCTCAGGGGTGAGGCTGGCCAGGTTCAGCGAGTACTTCATCACCAAAATGGCATCCAGGCCCAGCTCCCCTAATGCCACCAGTTTGTCCTGCAGGCCCATGATCATTTCGGGCGCGGACTCCGGGCGGTGGATCAGGGCCGGGTGCGGGTCAAAGGTGACGGCAACGGCCTTGGTCTTGTTGAGGCGGGCCGAGCGGATGAGCTCGGAAAGCACTTGCTGGTGCCCGCGATGGACGCCGTCGAAGTTGCCAAAAGTGACAACGGACGGACCAAAGTCCGCCGGGACCTCGGACGGATCGTTCCAGATGTAGACCATCACCCTCGCCTTTTACTGCCTAAAACTGACATCTCTCCGAACGCACCGGCGCCGGAACTCTCTAAGATTACCCGCATTCAGTACTGCTGCCGGACGGCGCCGGGCCAACTGGATGGCACGCGCGGACATGTCCGGGAGCCTTCCTGGTACCCGCTTGCCGGTACTCGCCGGTCCGCCGAAGAAGTGAGGCTAAGCCTCGGCCCCGGCCGGTCGCTGATGAGGCTTACTGCTGGTTCGGCCGCCGCCGGTACAGCCACACCAGACCCAGAACAGGCAGCAGCAGCGGAATGAACGCATACCCCCGGCCAAAAAGGGACCAGACGGTCTCATGCGGGAACGCCACAGAATCAAACACGCTCAACGCCCCCACCACCAGCACTCCGACAAGCTCCACCAGGACAGCGGCCAGCGAGATCTTGAACCAGGTGCGGCCGGGCTTGGCCAGGGACACCGTTGCCACCACGTAGACCAGCGCCGCGAACGCGGAAAGCAGGTAGGCGAGCGGGGCTTCGGAGAACTTGGTCAGGATCTGGTAACCGGCGCGTGCGGTGGCCGAAATGGCAAACACTGCATAGACGGCAATGAGCAGGCGTCCGGGGCCGGTGTTCCGAGTGTCCTTGACGCCGGCCTTGGCATCGGCCTTGGCACGGGCTGCTTCGGAACGAGGTGCTTTCACGTTGCGTACTTCTTCCATTTCAGTACCAGATCTGGTTCATGCGGGCGGCCATCACCAAGGCCGTGACCCCGACGGCGGCGAGGACAAAGTTGCTCCAGCGTGTCCGTTCCAGGATGGACCAGTACACGGCTGCCGGCGGCAGGAGCATCGCCGTGGCCAGGTATCCCCAGAATTCCCAGGCTTCCCCGGCAATCGGTTCGCCCGCGATCACCCGCACGATCGAACCCACCAGGTAAACCAGCAGTGCCAGCTCGACGGCGGCAACGGACAGGATGGTGAGATCGTTGGGGGCTTTTTTCAGGATGCCGGCACCGAGGCAGATTCCGCTGGAGAGCAGGCCGACCACCAGGATGATGTAGAAATAGGCGTCCATGCCTAGGCGTCCCCGCCCGCAGCATCTTCGGGCACAACATTCTCGGGCGCAGCATTCTGGGGCGCAGTTTTTTCGGACGCACCGTTGCCCGGCGCGAATACCAGGACCGGCTTGGCAAAGTTTCCGGAGTCCGCCAGGAGCGCCACGAGGCTGCCGTTGGGCGCGAACGCTGCCGCAGGGTGTTCCGTGGTGGCAGCCGCGGGATCGCCTGCTTCCGCTCCCGCTGCGATCCGGCGTCCGAAGGAAATCTCGGTGGTCTCCTCCGCCGTGAGTTCGCGGTTGGGCATCAGCGCCCGGGCAGCCTGGGACATTTCCAGGACGTTCAGCTCCTCGGCCAGCTGTTCCAGCGTCCGAGCCTGATCCAGCGAGTACGGGCCAACGTGGGTCCGGCGGAGTGCGGTCAGGTGGCCGCCCACTCCCAGCCCGTCGCCGAGGTCGCGGGCGAGGGCCCGGATGTATGTACCCGAGGAGCACTCAACGGTGACATCAATGTCCACAACGTCGCCGCCGGTTTCCCGGTTGATGGCGTGAACTTCGAAACGGTGGATGGTGACCGGGCGCGCCGCGAGCTTAACCTCTTCACCGGAGCGGACCCGGGCGTAGGCGCGCTCGCCGTTGACCTTAATGGCGCTGACGCTGCTTGGCACCTGCTGGATTTCACCGGTGAGGGCGGCGACGCCGTCGTGAATTGCTTCGTCGGCGACGGCGGCGGCACTGGCGGCGGCAATCACGTCACCTTCGGCGTCGTCCGTGATGGTGGACTGGCCCAGCCGGATGGTTGCCGTGTACGTCTTGGACGTGCCCACGATGTAGGTCAGGAGCCGGGTGGCCTTGTTGATGCCGACCACCAGGACGCCGGTAGCCATGGGATCGAGGGTGCCGGCGTGCCCCACTTTCCGGGTCCCGGCGAGACGCCGCATCCGACCAACCACATCATGGCTGGTCCATCCCTGCGGTTTGTCCACTATCACCAGTCCAGAAAGCACGCTTCCCAGTATATCGGCGCTGGCCGCGGCCCTTGCCCACAAGCCCTGTCCCTAGCCCCCGCCCCGGTGCGGCCGCTCCGGTGTGGCCGCTCCGGTGTGGCCGCTCCGGGGCTGGATTCCGGTGGCGGCTAGGATGGCATCCATGCCTGAGCTTGCGGCGCACGCGCGCGACGTCCCCGTCAACCAGATCCGCGAAATCACCGAGGCCGCCTGGCATGCCCCCGGGGCCATCGTCCTGAGCATCGGCGAGCCGGGCTTCGCGCTCCCCCGCCACATCCTGGAAGCCGGCATGGCGTGCCTTGACCGGGACGAGACGAATTACACGCCCAACGCCGGCCTCCCGGCCCTACGTGAAGCGTTCGCCGCCAGGTTCCGTGAACGCGCCGGACTCAACAACGGCCTCGGTGCCGAGCGCGTCTACGTGGTGGACGGCGCGCAGCAGGGCCTGCACTTCGCCATGAGCCTCCTGCTCTCCCCCGGTGACGAGATCCTGATCCCCAACCCCGGCTACCCCACATTCGCCATGACCAGCCGGCTCCTGAATGCCGTGCCGGTGGGCTACCCGCTGTATCCCGAGCATGACTTCCAGCCGCGGATCCAGGACATCGAGGCCCTCATCACTGACCGGACCCGGGTGCTCATCCTGAACTCCCCGTCCAACCCGCTGGGCGCCGTCCTCGACGAGGACCTGACCCGGCAACTTGTGGACCTGGCCCGCAAGCGCGATCTCTGGATCATTTCCGACGAATGCTACGAAGCCTTCACATACGACGTCCCCCACGTCAGCCCGGCCCGGTTCGACAGCGACGTGCCCGGCGAGGCGCGCGTGTTCACGTCGCTGACTCTCTCGAAGACGTATGGCCTCACCGGCCTGAGGATCGGCGCCCTGGTCTGTCCGCCGGGGCTGGAGCAGAAGATGAACAACGTGATGGAAGCGATTGTCTCCTGCGTAGCCTCCCCCTCGCAGTATGCCGCGCTCGCGGCTCTGACCGGGCCGCAGGAGTATGTACGGGACGCCCATGCCCATTACCGGGCGAACCGCGATGCGGCCTCGGCCGTGCTCGAAGCCAAGGGCATCCCGTACTTGAGTGCGCAGGGAGCCTTCTACCTTTGGGCCGACGTCTCCCATGTCAGCGACGGGGACGTCCGTAACTGGACCCGCCGGTTCCTCGCCGATTCCAGCGTCGCGCTCGCGCCAGGGACCGCCTTTGGCTCGATTGGCGAAGGCTGGGTGCGGATCGCACTGTGCGGTACCCGCGACGATTTGGTGGAGGGCGTCGGCAGGCTGCCTAAACGCAAAGATTCCTGACCCGGCACCTGGTCAGTATTCCGTACGTTCCGCGTTGCGGCGCCACGCGTCAAACGGAGCGTCCGACGTCGGAATGGCCGCTTGGGCGACCGGCAGCAGTTCCGGACGGGTTCCGTTGAAGTAGTCATAAAAAACGGCGTCGTCAAAGCCGGCCGCGGCTGCACCGTGGCGGTCGGCCGCAAAATAGACCCGGTCAACTCGGGCCCAGAGCGCGGCGGCAAGGCAGAGCGGGCACGGCTCGCAGCTGGCATACAGCACTGCCCCGCTCAAGTCGAACGTGGCGCCTGATGCTGCCGCCGAACGGATGGCAACCACTTCTGCATGGGCTGTGGGGTCGTTGTCGCGGGTAACGCGGTTAGTGCCTTCATAAACCTGCCCGTCTCGGGTCACCACCAGCGCACCAAACGGGCCGCCACCGTCGGCGACGTTGCGGACGGCCAGATCAACGGCCTGCTCCAGGAAGGGCGTGGCATCGTGTGGGTCACTCGCGTGGGTCATAGATCGATCCTAGCCACGGCGGCGTTGATTGCGGCGTCAGACAGGGGGCACATTAGGGGGAAATAACGTCGACGTCGTCCCTTTCGCGGGACTAACCTAGCGCCGGGGGTTCATTCAGCACAGCGCTGACCATGGTCTCATTGCCCGGCCCCGCCATGGGGTGCACTTCAATCCCGGAGACTGACATGAACAAAAAGATACCCATCATCGCCTGCCTCGCAGCGATGCTGGCTATTCCCATTACACCCGCGTCGGCAGGCGGTTCTTCGTCCCCGCTTGACGATCCCTTGGCTGACGGACTGGGGCTGCCGCTGAGTCTCGCTGTCGGCACAAACAAGTCCGTACTGGTTACCCATACCGTCTTCGGTGAGCCTCCCGTCGGCAAGCTCAGCAGAGTGGACCGCGATGGCTCCATCACAGACGTGTACGAGCGACCAGGCTGGGATGTTGCCGGTGTAGAGACCCGCGGCACAACCACCTTCTTCCTCGAAAGTACTGGTGCCGGCGGCGATCCGGCGGCGCTGGAGGGCTATCTGAAGGCCATCAACGTTCGGGGCGAGGTCCGGACGATCGCCGAACTGGCATCGTTTGAGCGGGACAACAACCCGGACGGCAAGCAGCACTATGGCTTTGGTCCGGAGGTCTCCGACGAATGCCTTGCTGGCTTCCCTGAATTCCCACCGACCCGATACACCGGCATCGTGGATTCCCATCCCTATGCCGCCGCGGTGCAGGGCAACACGGTTTTCGTGGCGGATGCCGGGATGAATGCGATCCTCAAGGTCAACGCTGCCACGGGTGCTGTCTCCACACTCGCTGTGTTGCCACCCCGGCCAGCCGTAGTACCAGCCGGGCTGGAGATCCCCATCGACATGATGGGTAACTCCTTTACGGTGCCTGAGTGCGTGGTGGGACACGAATACGCCTTTGAGCCCGTGCCGACGGACGTGGAGCTCGGCCCCGACGGCTGGCTGTACGTATCATCGCTTCCGGGCGGTCCGGAAGATGAGTCGCTGGGCGCACGCGGAGCCATCTTCCGTGTCAATCCCTGGACCGGAGCTACCCACCTCTGGGTCGAGGACATCCTCAGCCCCACCGGATTGGCCGTTTCCAACACGGGAGACGTCTACGTGGCGTCGATGTTCGGTAACGAGATCCTCAAGATCAGCTGCTGGAGCGGTGAGAGGTCACAGTTCCTGGCGGCCACAACGCCGGCGGCTGTTGAAATCCACGGCCGGACCCTCTATGCCACGGTGGATGCCCTGCCTGACTTCACGGCCCCGCCTCCCCCCGCATCAGCGGGCAAGGTCATCAAGGCTGACATCAGATAAGGCCGCTATCAAATAAGACCTGCGGGGAAACAAAACCCGGCAGACGAAGGAAGGCCCGGACTGCAGCTGCAGTCCGGGCCTTCCTGTGAGCCACATGTGGTGGTCAGACGGTTACTTGTTGGCGTCTTCGTCGAGGTCTTCGTCGTCGGTGAGGTCAATATCCTCTTCGTCGAAGTCGTCCTCGTCGATCTCCACATCGGCGGGAATGTCGCTCTTGTACGGATCGGCGTCGCCGGCGTGCTTGGCGTTCTCTGCCAGCGCAGCCACCTCGGCGTCGCGCTTCTTGGCGGCCCGGAGCAGGTCCTCCAGGTTCGAGGCAACGACGGGGATCTGGTCCGCCACAAATTCCAGCGTCGGCGTCAGGCGGACAGTCACGTTGCGCCCCACCTCCTGGCGGAGCACACCCTTGGCCTTCTCCAGGCCCTTGGCAGCATCAGCCTGCACAGCCTGGTCGCCGAAAACGGTGTAGTAGATCGTGGCATGCTGCAGATCATTGGTCACCCGGGCATCGGTAACAGTAATGCCCTCCAGCCGAGGATCCTTAACCTTCCGGCCCAAAGCCTCGGCAACAACAACCTTAATCCGCTGCGCCAACTTGGCAGCCCGTGCGGGATCAGCCATTTCCACTCCTAAAAATTTGGGATGTACGACGGCGCCGGAACGGTGCCCGCACAACTGTTGGGTTTTGATGCCACGCACCTAAGGCGAGTCTACGACGGACCCGCGTTGGATTTTTTCCGGCGGCCAGGGAGTGGCATCGGGCCTGCCGAAGCTGGGCGGCAAGGGATCGCAGATCCCATGCCGCCCAGCGTAGGGGCGGGGCCGCCGGAAAAATCCGACGCCCCCGACCCGTCAAGCAACGAACCTTAGACGCGCGGCTTTTCGCGCATCTCGAAGGTCTCGATGATGTCGCCCTCGGTGATGTCGTTGAACGAACCAAGACCGATACCACACTCGAAGTCCGTGCGGACCTCAGTAGCGTCGTCCTTGAAGCGCTTGAGCGTCTCAACGGTGAGGTTGTCACCGATGGTCTTGCCGTCGCGGCTGATGCGGGCCTTCGTGTTGCGTCGGATGATGCCCGAGCGAACGATGGAACCGGCGATGTTTCCGAACTTGGAAGAGCGGAAGACTTCGCGGACCTCGGCGGTGCCCAGCTGGACCTCTTCGTACTCCGGCTTGAGCATGCCCTTGAGGGCCATCTCGATGTCATCAATTGCTGCGTAGATGACGGAGTAGAAGCGCATGTCCACGCCTTCGCGGTCTGCCAGTTCGGCAACCCGCTCGGCAGGCTTGACGTTGAAGCCGATGATAACGGCGCTGTCGACCGTTGCCAGGTTGACGTCGTTCTGCGTGATGGCACCAACGCCGCGGTGGATGACGCGCAGCTGCACGCCTTCGCCGACGTCGATCTTGAGCAGGGCGTCTTCGAGGGCTTCCACGGCACCGGACACGTCACCCTTGAGGATGAGGTTGAGGGTGTCGATCTTGCCGTCGGCCACGGCCTGGTCGAAGTCTTCCAGGCTGATGCGCTTGCGGCGCTTGGCGAGGGCGGCGTTGCGGTCGGCTGCTTCACGCTTCTCGGCGATCTGACGGGCGGTGCGCTCGTCAGCGGTCACAAAGAAGGTGTCGCCGGCGCGCGGCACGTTGGACAGACCCAGAACCTGCACGGGGCGGGACGGGCCGGCCTCGGTCAGGACACTGCCGTCGTCGTCGAACATGGCGCGGACACGGCCGTGAGCCGTACCGGCCACGATCGTGTCACCGACACGCAGGGTGCCGGACTGCACCAGGACGGTGGCCACGGAACCGCGGCCCTTGTCCAGGTTGGCTTCGATCGCGATACCGCGGGCGTCCTTGTTCGGGTTGGCGCGCATGTCCAGGGCAGCGTCCGCGGTGAGCAGGACAGCCTCGAGCAGCTCGTCAATGTTGAGGTTCTGGCGGGCAGAGACCTCCACGAACATGGTGTCGCCACCGTATTCTTCGGGAACCAGGCCGTACTCGGTCAGCTGGCCGCGGACCTTCTCCGGGTTGGCGCCTTCCTTGTCGATCTTGTTCACAGCCACCACGATCGGCACATTGGCTGCCTGCGCGTGGTTGAGTGCCTCAACGGTCTGCGGCATCACGCCGTCGTCCGCTGCGACCACCAGGATGGCGATGTCGGTGACCTTCGCACCACGGGCACGCATGGCGGTGAACGCCTCGTGGCCCGGAGTATCGATGAAGGTGATCTTACGATCGATGTCTTCGTGGGTGTGCGTGACCTGGTAAGCACCGATGTGCTGCGTGATGCCGCCGTGCTCGCCCGCCATAACGTCGGACTTGCGGATGGCATCCAGCAGGCGGGTTTTACCGTGGTCAACGTGGCCCATGACGGTGACAACCGGAGGACGTGCCTCAAGGTCGTCGTCGCCTTCAGCTTCAAGCTCTGCTTCGAAGTCGATGTCGAAGCCGGAGAGCAGCTCGCGCTCCTCGTCCTCCGGCGACACAACCTGGAGCTTGTAGCCAAGCTCCTCGCCGAGCAGCGCGAAGGTTTCCTCATCCAGCGACTGCGTGGCCGTGGCCATTTCGCCGAGGTGGAAGAGGACCGTCACCAGTGCTGCGGGGTTTGCCTCGATCTTGTCGGCGAAGTCCGTAATGGACGAGCCACGGCGAAGCCGGACTACGGTGTTGCCGTCGCCGCGGGGTACGCTCACGCCACCCAGCGACGGAGCACTCATCTGCTCGAGTTCCTGGCGCTTGGCACGCTTCGACTTGCGCTGCTTGCCACGGCCTGCGCCGCCCTTACCGAAAGCACCCTGGGTGCCACCGCGACCGCGGCCACCCTTGCCGAAGCCACCGCCGGCCGGAGCGCCGCCACCGGCACCCGGTGCGCCACCGGTGCCTGGAGCGCCACCCGGACGTCCGGGACCACGGGCGCCGCCACCGGGACGGCCTGCACCAGCGGGTGCGGGACGCTCAGTGCGGTTGGGCATCATGCCCGGAGTAGGACGGTTTCCACCGGCACCTGCCGGACGGGGACCGCCGGCGCCTGCTGCGGGACGCGGACCACCCGGACGGGGGCCACCGGCACCGGCTGCGGGACGCGGACCACCCGGACGGGGACCACCGGCACCGGCCGCGGGACGCGGACCACCCGGACGGTCGCCGTCGGGACGGCTTCCACCCGCGCGGGGCATGCCCTGCGAAGGAGCGAACGGGTTGTTACCCGGACGGGGAGCACGCTCTCCGTCGCCACCGCGGCCGCGGGGCATGCCCTGGGACGTGGCAAACGGGTTGTTGCCCGGACGGGGACCGCCGGGACGCGGTGCAGAGCCGCCCTGCGAACCACCCTGTGTTGATCCGCCAGAGCGGGTCGGTGCGGCCGGGGCTTCAGCCTTCGGTGCCGGACGGGCACCGGGCTTGGCGCCGGTGGACGGTGCGCTTGCGGCCGGGGCTGACGCAACCGGTGCTGCGGCAGGTGCTGCCGGAGCTGCGGAAACGGCAGCGGGTGCAGCCGGAGCCGCAGCAGCTGGTGCCGCCGGGGCTGAGGGAGCTGCGGGGCCCGGAGCAGGTGCTGCGGGTCGTGTGTCGGCCGACGGGGCAGGCGCCTTGGGCGCGGCTGCCGGAGCTGCGGTCTTGGCAGCTGCGTCGGGGTAGGCGTTGCGGAGTTTCCGCACCACAGGGGCCTCAATGGTTGAAGAGGCGGAGCGAACGAATTCGCCCAGTTCCTGCAGTTTGGTTACTGCATCTTTGGAAGTAATACCGAGCTCTTTAGCAAGCTCGTGTACGCGGACCTTGGCCACATTTCTCCTGTCTCGGTCCGCACCGAGCCAGGCACGAACCGTCTACTTCTTACTGCGGGCCCCAGCCGCGGTTGCAACTACAGGGCCCATTGCAGAGCGCAACAAAGTTGTCATCGTTGCGCACTCATCGCTGGGAACTCATCGGGTTTCCATCAGTTTTCTGACCCGCTTTCAGGTTGGACGGTTTTTGCTGCAGCTACCAGGGGTACCTGCAACGGGCCGGCGTCCTGCTTGCCTGCCATGATCCGGCGTTCGACGGCGGTGGACCCGGTTGCCCCGTTGAGGGCCCTTCCGAATGCTCGCCGCTTGACCGCCAGGGCCAGGCACGCTTCGCTGGGGTGCAGCCATGCACCCCTGCCAGCCATCCGGCGTCGTTCGTCTACCAGCACTGCGGTGGAACCGCTGCCTTCGGCGACGAGCCGGAGTAACTCAGACCGCGGTGCCTGCTTCCGGCATCCGATGCAGGTACGCTGCGGTTGATCCTCGGTGTGAAGCACTTCTGCCACGGTGAGTATCTTCCTGACGTTCATAACTGCCGGCCCTGAGGCCCCCAACCGCATCGGCGGAACGGGAATTCTCAGGGCACACGAATACCGGCCGTTAGGCGCGGTCATGTCTATTCTAGCCCCTCGGGGCAGTTCTGCCCGAAACCGGGGCTTCGGCCGAATGTATCCGCCGCCGGCCGCCGCCCCGGAACCGGATTAGCTTTCGCGCGCCGGGGCAGCGTCCGAGACGATATCGATTCGCCAGCCCGTCAGCTTGGCCGCCAGCCGGGCGTTCTGGCCCTCTTTGCCGATGGCCAGCGAGAGCTGGTAGTCCGGGACCACCACACGCGCGGAGCGGGTGGCCTCGTCCACGATGGTGACCGAATTCACACGCGATGGGGAAAGTGCACTGGCAATAAACGTAGCCGGATCCTCGCTGAAGTCGACGATGTCGATTTTTTCGTCGTTCAGTTCCGTCATAACGGCGCGGACGCGGGAACCCATTTCGCCGATGCAGGCGCCCTTGGCGTTGATGCCCTGGGTGTGGGCCTTGACCGCGATCTTGGTACGGTGGCCGGCCTCGCGGGCCAGTGCCACGATCTCCACAGAGCGGTCCGCGATCTCCGGGACCTCCAGTTCGAAGAGCTTCCGGACGAGGCCCGGGTGTGAACGGGACAGGGTGACGGACGGGCCCTTGGTGCCGCGGTGGACATCGATAACGATGGCGCGGAGCCGGTTGCCGTGGATGTACTTCTCCCCCGGCACCTGTTCGGGCGGCGGCAGCAGGGCCTCCACCGAACCCAGGTTGACCTGGATCATGTGAGGGTTGTTGCCCTGCTGGATCAGGCCGGCCACAAGTTCACCCTCGCGGCCCTTGAACTCACCCAGGATGGCGTCGTCCTCGACGTCGCGCAGGCGCTGCAGGATGATCTGGCGTGCGGTGCTCGCCGCGATACGGCCGAAGCCGGCAGGCGTGTCCTCGAACTCGCCGATGGGGGCGCCGTCGTCGTCGATTTCCACTGCCCAGATGGTCACGTGGCCGCTCTTGCGGTCCAGCTCGGCCCGGGCCTTCTCGAAGGCGCCGGGCGATTTGTGGTACGCCACCAGGAGCGCCTGCTCGATGGTGGGGATCAGGAGGTCCAGCGGAATTTCGCGTTCACGCTCCAGTAGTCTCAGCGCGCTCATGTCAATATCCATCAGGCCTCCTCAGAAGGTCCATTGTGCTCAGGTTCCAGACCAGCTTCTTCGAGGTGGCTGAATTCGATCTCGACTTTTCCGTTGCGGATCCTGTCGAAAGGAAGAATCTGGGGCTCGCCCTGCTTGGGCTTCATGCCCTTCTTGACGGCGATCTCCGGGATGATGGTGACGCCGGAATCGTCCACGGACTGGACCCTGCCGGTGACGTTTTCGCCCTGGATGACGTTGACCTTGACCATCCGGCCCCGGGCGCGGTGCCAGTGCCGGACTTCGGTGAGGGGACGCGCGACGCCCGGGGAGGAAACCTCGAGGTCGTAGGGGCGCCCGTCGTCTGCGGGATCATTGTCCAGGACATCGGAGAGGACCCTGGAGATGTCCGCGATGACATCGAGGTTTACGCCGCCGGTTTCCTCCTGCGGCAGGTCAACCACCACGTGGACCACGCGGTGTGAACCGGCCAGGATGGATACGTCCTCGAGGTACAGGCGGTTGGCCTGGACCGCCGGTTCTAACAGCGCCCGGAGCCTGACGGCTTCGGGATTGTTGGCGGGCGCAGCTTCAGCCGTACCCGTTCCGGTAGCGTCTGATGAAGTCGTGGCTTCTGCATTACTCACGATGCCGGCCGCCTTCCAATAGATGATGTTGTGACTACTAGCCTAACGATTTTCCGGCCACAGTGGTGCACGAAGATTCGCATCAGGCGTGAGAACATGGTCTGTTGTGAAAGACGACACGCAGGAATCCGGCCGCCGCAGGCGTTATTTCCAGTACGCCGTTTTTGCGCTGGCCGCCCTTCTGGTGGTGAGCCTGGGATTGGTGCTCATCCCCCGCGAACCGTCCCTGCCTGCGGCGCCGCCGTTTTCCGAGCAGGCAAGGGCATCCGCGTTCGCGGATTCCCTGACCCTCAGGGCCGGTGGCCTGGACCTCGAAGGCACTGCCGGCGCCACTGCGCCGGCCCCACAAGCGGCCGCCCTGACCCGGATTGTGACTTTGCTGACTGTCCAGGCCCGGGCGTTGATGCTGCCGGCTGATGCGGCCGGCGATCCTGCCCTGGACCGTACGGCTACTGCCCCCGTCCCTGTCCCGTCCACGGCGCTGGCCACCGTCACGCCTCCGTCGACCACCGCGGACTTCGCCGCTGCCCTCCAGGCAAGCGGGGCACAGCGGCTCCACGATGCCAAAACGGCCGACGGCGGCATGGCCCGCCTTCTCGCCGGCACCGGAACTGCCCAGCTTCTGGCTGCAGAGGACCTGGCCTCGGCGACCGGGATCGCGTTGGCACCGCCTCAAGCCGCTGGCTCCTCCTTCCCCGCATCGACGGCGCCCACCCTGCCTGTTTCGGCTTCAGCCGCCGCCAGCTGTGCCAGCGAAGCAGCTGCCGCCGACGCCAGCAGTGGCGTGGACCTCGGCTCAGCCTTGGCCCTAGTCGTGGAGAGCGAGCTGGAACTGGTCTACGCGTACCAGGCCGCACTGACCAGGCTTAACTCCGGGTCCGCTGCTCCGGCGTCGAACTTCCTGGCCCAGCACGGCGTCCTCCGTAGCGAAGCGGAGGCCATGGGCAGGTCCCGCTGCGCCGCGGTACCCCTGAGGCAGCCCGGCTATGCCCTGAGCCAGGCGTTCCTGGCAGACCCTGCAGCGGCGCTGGGAACACTGGAAGCAGAGACACTTCCGGTGCTCGGCGACGTGGTGGCCCTTAGCGAGGGACCCGAACGGGCATGGGCACTCTCGGCACTTCAGTCGGCGGCCCGGCGGACCGTCCATTGGGGTGCGTCGCCAAGCCCGGTCCCCGGCATGGTCCTGGACGAAGCACTCCTGCCGCCACTGCCGGAGCCTGTATCAACTCAGGGGACTTCCACAACCAGCACTCCCGGCAATTCGTAGCCAAGGCACGGCACACTGGCCAGCCGCAGGCACTAATGCTTTGCTGGAGGCATGAACAGTGCCGGCGCCCCCGCCCTTCATGAGAATGAGCCCCACCAAAACGACGTCGCTCAGCGCCTGAACTGGCTGCGCGCCGGCGTGCTGGGTGCCAATGACGGCATCGTCTCGGTCGCCGCAATCGTCGTGGGAGTCGCCGGTGTAACCACACAGTCCGGACCAATCCTCGTCGCCGGCACGGCCGGCCTGGTGGGTGGCGCAGTATCAATGGCCTTGGGCGAGTACGTGTCCGTCAGCAGCCAGAAAGACAGCCAGCGGGCCCTGATCGAAAAGGAACGCCTGGAGCTGCAGGAACAGCCGGAGGAAGAGCTGGAGGAACTCGCGGCGATCTACCAGGGCAAGGGGCTGAGCCTGGACACAGCAAGGAAAGTGGCCCGGGAGCTGACAGCCCACGATGCCCTGGGCGCGCACCTGTCCGCCGAACTGAACATCGACGAAACAGACATAGTGAGCCCGTGGAATGCAGCCTTTGCTTCAGCTGTTGCGTTCGTGACCGGCGCCATCCTGCCGATGGCCGCCATCCTCCTGCCGCCGGAAAACATCCGGGTCCCCCTGACCTTCGCGGCCGTGCTGGTGGCCCTTGCCGCCACCGGGGCCCTGGGCGCCTGGATTGGCGGCGGCTCGAAGGTACGGGCCGCCGCCAGGGTGGTGGCGGGCGGGGCTTTGGCCTTGGCTGCCACGTTCTCCATCGGCAACCTGCTCGGCGCAAGCGGCGTCCTGTGAGTGTCCAGATTGGCGTGCCGATCCCGCCAGCCCTCAGCGGGCGTTTCAGCCACAGTAGCGCGGGACGGGCCTGGCTTTCCTCCCTCCCGGGACTGGTGCAGGGGCGGCTGGAGCATTGGGAGCTGGCTGTTGACCTGGCAGCCGGCGCCCTCCCGTGGCATGGCCACGGCGGCGTGGTGGTTCCTGTCCGCCGGACGGACGGGACGCCCGCGGCGCTCAAGATCGCGTTTCCCCACGATGAGGCACGGGTGGAACGCCATGCGCTGGCGCTGTGGGGCGGATCCGGCGCCGTCCGGCTGTTGGAATCCGACGCCGGAACGTGCGCCATGCTGCTGGAGCGGCTGAATGCGGACTCCTCGCTCCAGACCCTTCCGCTGGATCAAGCGGCGGTGGCCTGGGGCAGCACCATGCGGCAGTTGGGCCTGGTGCCGGACGGCCGGCCGCAGTGGCGGGAGTTCGAGCACATCGCCGGGCGGGCCGAACAATGGAGCGATGACCTGCCCGCCGACTGGGAACAGCAGGGCCGCCCGTTCCCGCGCTGGCTACTGGAGGCGGCCCTGGAAGTCTGCCAGACCCGCGGCGCCGTTGGCCGCCGCTCGGGCCGCGATGTCCTGGTCCATACGGACCTGCATTTCCTGAACATCCTGGCCCGGCCCCACACCATCAGCGGAGGGCTGCCCGGGGAGGCCTTCGTCGCCATCGACCCGCAGCCCATGATCGGCGAACCGGAGTTCGCGGTGGCACCGCTGCTGTGGAACCGTCTCGGCGACCTGCCCCGGAGCGATCCGGCCGGAGGGTTGAGGCGGCGGTGCCAGGACTTCAGCGCCGCGGCCGGCCTCGACGCCGAAGCTGCGCGCCAGTGGGCCGTGGCACGCGAAGTCGAGAACGCCCTCTGCTACGCGTCCTTGCCGCGCCACCAAGGAGATCTTGCCCGGTCACTCTGGGTGGCCAGCACGCTTGCCGGGCGGACCCTCGATGGTCTCCCCTCGGCGCACGCCCTGCCTGAGCCGGGGCACGGCGACAGCTGAGCGATGGGTGCCTCCCGGGCTGGATGGTGCTTCGCAGGCGGGACTGTGCCTCCCGGGCGATCAGCCCGCTGCCCGCACAGCCGCCAAAGCGGAGCTGACCGCCTCGACGGCAGTGCCGACGTCTTCCGCGTCAGTGCTCCAGTTGCTGACCGAGACGCGCAGGACATCCCTGCCCTGCCAGCGTGAACCGGACATCCGACCTTGCCGTCCTCGATCACCCGGGCTGTCACGGCGCGCGTGGTGGCGTCGTCCCCGAAGGCGAGCGAAACCTGGGTGTAGTCCACCGTGTTGAGCACCTCGACACCGTCCACCTCGGCCAGGCGGCTGCCGATCGTCGAAGCGGCGTCGGCGAGCCCGCGGACCTGGGCTGCCACGCCGTCCCGGCCCAGGGAGCGGAGGGCGGCCCACACCGGCACGCCGCGGCCGCGGCGGGACAGCTCCGGCGCTTTTTCGAACGGGTCACCCGGGCCTTCGACGTCGTGGATCAGGTAGCTGGTGTGCTGCAGTCCCATGGCGCTGCGTAGCGCTGCTGAATCCCTGACGATGGCAATACCGCAGTCATACGGGACGTTGAGGGTCTTGTGGGCGTCGGTCCCCCACGAATCGGCCAGGGCCATGCCGCGCGTAAGGTCCGCGAACTCGGGCACTGCCGCGGCCCACAGCCCGAACGCGCCGTCCACGTGCACCCAGGCACCATGCCGCCGGGCAACCTCGATGGCGGCGTCGAAGGGGTCGAAAGCTCCGGAGTGGAGGTTGCCGGCCTGGAGACAGACCAGCGCGGGCCCGGACCCTTCCGACAGCAGGCGGATCGGCCAGCAACCGCCACCGGGCAGCAGCCAGCCCGGTGAAGTTGGCCATGGTGGCACCCGTAGTGAAGCCGACGTCGGATTCCGCCGGCAGGCCGAGAAGGTCCAGCAGCCAGTGGCCGGCCCCCTCCTCGATGGCTGCTATCGCGGGGGTGGCATAGCGCAGGCCGGAGTTCTGGTCCCAGGCGCTGACCAGCCAGTCCGCGGCCAGGGCGGCAGGCAACGTCCCGCCGATCACCCAACCGAAAAGCGCCCCGAGGGCATCGCCATCAGCCCCGGTTCGGCCTTGTCCGCCAGGTACTCAACCACAGCTGCGGCGGGCATGCCCTGCTGCGGAAGGGGCCCGCCGAAGTCAGCCGCGAGATCGTGGGCGCTTTGGGCGGGCCCTACGTGCCTGTCCGGCAGGCTCGCCAGCCACTCGGCGGCGCGACGGGCCGCGGCTGACAATGCTTCGGAATAGGGTTCCCCGCCTGCGGACATACCTGCATGGTACGCCCGGCCGGGGG
The DNA here is from genome assembly GCF_023913755.1 of Pseudarthrobacter cellobiosi. Classification (GTDB taxonomy): domain Bacteria; phylum Actinomycetota; class Actinomycetes; order Actinomycetales; family Micrococcaceae; genus Arthrobacter; species Arthrobacter cellobiosi. The sequence continues at coordinate 64,048 of NZ_JAMXBJ010000043.1, read as the reverse complement.
CTGCGGGCGCTACCGGCTGCGAGGGTTTCGGCTAGCCTGTCAGGCTAGGTTTTCCTGCCAGACGTCGACGCCGAGTTTGATGATCAGGGCGCCCACCACCAGCAGGAATACAACGCGGATGAAGCGGCTTCCCTGCTTCACGGCGGTCCGCGCGCCCAGGTAGCCGCCGGCCATGTTGGCCAGGCCCAGCAGCAGCCCGACACCCCAGAGGATTGATCCATGGGGCAGGAAGAAGAGCAGGGCGCCGGCGTTGGTGGCCATGTTCACGATCTTGGCTTTGGCGCTTGCCTCCAGGAAGGCATAGCCCATCGCCGAGACGAGCGCGATGATGAGGAAGGAGCCGGTGCCCGGACCAATCAGGCCGTCATAGAAGCCAATCACGGCCCCGATCATGCATGCCACCACGTAGTGCGTGCGGCCATCGTGCCGCAGCACGGTGATGTCACCGACGTTGGGCTTCAACGCCGTAAAAAGCGCGACGACGACCAGCGCCACCACGATGATCGGCTTGAAGACACTCGCCGGCAGGGTGGCGGCCAGCACCGCCCCGGCGAAGCTCCCGGCAAGGGCGATCACCGCCATGGGCACGGCCGTCCGAAGGCCCGGTTTCACCCGCCCGTAGTACGTCACCGCACTCGTGGTGGTGCCGAAAATTGACCCCATCTTGTTGGTGGCCAAGGCCTGGACCGGCGTGATCCCGGGTACCAGCAGCATGGCCGGCAGCTGGAGCAGACCGCCGCCGCCCACCACGGCGTCCACCCAGCCGGCAGCAAATCCAGCCACCACAATCAGGATGATTGTGGTGAGCTGGATCGACTCGAACCCGGAAATCACCGCCGCAGGTCAGCTGCGGACGGCGGTGACCACATAATCAACGGCCTTGTCCACGGCCACGTTCTCCGCTTCGCCGCTGCGGCGATCCTTGATCTCGACAACGCCGTCCACCAGGCCGCGGCCGACGGCCAGGATGGTGGGGACGCCGACGAGTTCCGCGTCGCCGAACTTTACGCCCGGGGAGACCTTCGGCCGGTCATCGTAGATGACGTCCAGGCCGGCGGCCTCGAGTTCCAGGGCCAGCTGCTCGGCGGTGGCAAAGATTTCCTCGCCGCGGCCGACAGCCACGACATGGACATCGGCGGGGGCGACGGCGCGGGGCCAGACTAGGCCCTTGTCATCGTGGTTGGATTCGGCCAGTGCGGCGACGGCGCGGGTGACACCAACACCGTAGGAGCCCATGGTAACCACCACCTGCTTGCCGTTCTGGTCCAGCACCTTCAGCTCGAGGGCCTCAGCGTATTTGCGGCCCAGCTGGAAGATGTGGCCCATCTCGATGCCGCGGGCGGTCTCCAGAGGACCGGAGCCGTCCGGGGCGGGGTCGCCCTCGCGGACGTCGGTGCACTCGATGACACCGTCCCAGGTGAAGTCGCGGCCTGCGACCAGGCCGAACACGTGCTTTCCTGCTTCGTTGGCCCCGGTGATCCAGGCCGTGCCGCTGACAACGCGGGGATCCACGAGGTAGAGGAGCTTGGTTGAGCTTTCGCTGCCCAGCAGGGGTTTGTCCAGCGTCAGGCCGGGTCCAAGGTAGCCCTTGACGATGAGGGGCTGCTTCTTGAGGTCGTCGTCGTTGGCTGCTTCGAGCGTGATCTCGCCGCCGATGGGTAGGAAGGAACCGATGTTGGCTTCCACGCGCTTCAAGTCAACGCCGCGGTCACCCGGCAGGCCGATGACCACAAGCTGGCGCTCACCGGTGGGCAGGGTGACGGCAAGAACCACGTTCTTGAGGGTGTCGGCGCCAGTCCAGGCGCCGCCGTCGGCCTCGCTCCGGGGAGCCAGGTCGTTGGATGCGGCCACCAGCGTGTCGATGGTGGGCGTGTTCGGGGTATCGAGGACCTCGGCGGCAGGGGCGTTGCTGAAGTCGATGTCGGCCGGAACAACGGTGGTGACGGCCTCAACGTTGGCTGCATAGCCGCCGGCTGAGCGCACGAAAGTGTCTTCGCCGATCTCGGTGGGGTGCAGGAACTCTTCGCTCTTGGACCCGCCCATGGCGCCGGCGGTGGCCGCAACGGGAATGACTTCCAGGCCAAGGCGCGCAAAGATCTTCAGGTAGGCGCCACGGTGGGCGGCGTAGCTGGCGTCCAGGCCGGCGTCGTCCACGTCGAAGGAGTAGGAATCCTTCATGATGAACTCGCGGCCGCGCAGCAGGCCCGCGCGGGGGCGTGCTTCGTCGCGGTATTTGTTCTGGATCTGGTACAGACTCAGGGGCAGGTCCTTGTAGGACGAGTACAGGTCCTTGACCAGAAGCGTGAACATTTCCTCGTGCGTGGGGGCCAGCAGGTAGTCGGCACCCTTACGGTCCTGGAGCCGGAACAGACCCTCGCCGTATTCGGTCCAGCGGTTGGTGACCTCGTAGGGCTCTCGCGGCAGCAGCGCCGGGAAGTGGACTTCCTGGGCACCGATGGCGTCCATTTCCTCGCGGACGACGGCCTCGACCTTGCGCAGCACACTCAGCCCCAGCGGAAGCCAGGTGTAGATGCCGGGCGCCGCGCGGCGGATGTAGCCGGCCCGGACCAGGAGCCGGTGGCTGGCGACCTCAGCGTCGACGGGATCTTCACGCAAGGTGCGTAGGAAAAGCTTGGACATTCTTGTGACCACGGGTGGGTTATCCGTTTCTGGGGAGTAGCTGCTGGAAAGCAGAGCCGGGCAATTCTTCTGGGTACTAATCTACCGGCTATCCACGGCACGCCAGGCGGCGGAACCTGAGCTGGCCAGAGACCGCGGGGGCGAGACGCAATAGAGCCACGCCCGGCATGCAAAGCCCCTGGCCGTAAACGGCTGGTCATTACATGCGGACGTGGCTCTATGGCCGTTGACGCCTAGGTACTGGTGAGGACTGGTGAGACCGCCCACCCACTCCAGCGCAGCTAGATCGAACATATGTGATAGCCGACACATCCACAAGGGTTTTTCCATTCGAAGTAATTGACGGCCGCCTTTAGCAGGTCTAGTTTTAATTCATCACCTGGTGAATTCAAACGCGGACTCCCAGCATTCGGAGGCATTAATGTCCCATTCAGCAGCTTCCGTCCCGGCAGTCACGGAAGCCAGCATCGCTGTGGCCGCCACCACCCTGCACGTCACACGGGGAAAGGTTCCCGTCCTGCGCGGCTTGGACTTTGCCATCCAGGCAGGCGAGATCACCGGGCTGCTGGGCCCGTCCGGCAGCGGCAAGACTACGCTCATGCGGGCCATCATGGGCGTCCAGGTGCTCACGTCCGGCTCGGTCCAAGTGCTTGGGCTGCCCGCCGGGCACCCTGACCTGCGACACCGGGTGGGTTACGTGACCCAGTCCCCCAGCGTGTACCCGGACCTCACGGTCGAAGCCAATGTCCGCTACTTCGGCGCCATGCACCGCAAGGGCCGCGCCGAGGCCGCAGAGGCGATCGCCGCCGTCGGGCTTGAACCGCAGGCCAGGCAGAAAACCGGTGACCTCTCCGGCGGACAGCTGAGCCGGGTGTCGTTGGCCTGTGCCCTGGTGGCTCGCCCCAGCCTGCTGGTCCTGGATGAGCCAACCGTGGGCCTTGATCCGGTGCTCCGGGCTGACCTGTGGGACCGTTTCCGGTCCATGGCCGAGTCCGGGACCACCCTGCTGGTTTCCAGCCATGTGATGGAGGAAGCCAGCCATTGCGGATCACTCCTCCTGCTGCGGGAAGGAAAGCTCCTGGCGCAGCTGACGCCGGCGGAATTGAGTCAACGCGGGCACAGTGCCGATCTGGAGAAGGCTTTCCTGCACATCATCCAGGACACCGCCGAAGTGCCCAGCGGTTCCCCCGAAAGGACGGTACAGTCATGAACCTGTTGATGCTGTTGGCCACCACCCGGCGCGTCCTGGACCAGCTCCGGCACGACCACCGCAGCATCGCACTGATCCTGGTGGTCCCTGCGCTGCTGCTCACCGCCGTGTACTTTCTCTATGAGAATGAGACGCTGCCGCCGGGCGTGCCCAGGACTTTTGACCGCGTTGGCCTGATGATGCTGGCGATCTTCCCGTTTGTGGTTATGTTCCTGGTTACGTCCATCACGATGCTGCGGGAACGCACCTCGGGGACCCTGGAACGGCTGCTGACCACTCCTATCCACAAGGCGGACCTGCTGTTCGGCTACGGGCTGGCATTTTCCATCATGGCTGCCCTGCAGTCGCTGGTGGCTACCGCGGTTGCCTACTGGATCTTCGGGCTCGACATCCAAGGCAGCCCTGGACTGGTGGTCATGATTGCCGTGATCAATGCGGTTCTTGGCGTCGCGCTGGGGCTGCTCTGTTCGGCCTTCGCCCGGACGGAATTCCAGGCCGTGCAGTTTATGCCGGTGGTGGTGGTCCCGCAGATCCTGCTCTGTGGCCTCTTTGTGGCCCGCGAACGGATGAACGAGGCCCTGGAGGCTGTGTCGAATGTCCTTCCATTGACTTTTTCGGTGGATGCACTCCAGGAGATCGCCACCAACACCGAGCCCACAGACCAGCTGTGGATGGATGCCGGAGTCATCGTGGCCATTGTCCTGGCGGTCCTGGTGCTCGCATCGTTGACCCTGCGGCGGCGGACCGCGTGAACGGACAGCATGATCCCACGGGCGCCGCGGGTCTTGCAGGTAGCGCGGCTGGTCCGGGCCGGCGGGGCCGGCGCGGCGGGGCAACCGAGACGAGGGACCAGATCCTGGACACAGCCCGGCGGCTCTTCGCCGAACACGGTTTCGAAGGGACCAGCCTGCGCCAGATCGCCCGGGAAACCGGAGTGGACCCCGCCATGGTCCACCACTTCTTCAAGGGCAAGGACGAGCTTTTTGCGCTGAGCGTGGCACTGCCGGCCGACCCGGAGAAGGTCCTGGCGGGCGTCGACGGCTACTCGCCGGAGGACCGGGCAGAGGCGATCGTGCGGGCCGTGCTGCGCTTGTGGGAGAGCTCGGCCCAGCACAGCCTGGTGGCCTTCCTCAGGGGAACCATCGGCTCCAAGGCCAAGACGTTGCTGCTGCGGGAACTGGTACAGCGCACCATCCTCAGCCGGATCATGGCCGGAGTTCCTGGACCGCCCGCGGAAGTGGCCATGCGCGGAAATCTCGTGGCTACGCAGATGGTGGGCGTGATGCTGGTCCGGTATGTTGTGCGTCTGGAACCGCTCGCGTCCGCCTCCCCCGACGACGTTGTCCGGCTCGTGGCTCCGAACGTCCAGCACTACCTGACGGGCGACCTGAAGGCTGACCGGTGAACCGGCGGCGGGCGGCCTGAAAGGCGGCGACGCTGAGGCCAGGGACCTGGCGGCTAGAAGAGAACCGTAGCGAAGGTGCCAACCTGGCGGAAGCCCACGCGCTCGTACGTGGACCGTGCCCGGAGGTTGAATCCGTTGACATAGAGGCTGGTGACGGGGGCAAGCGTGCGCGCCTTCTCCACTACGGCAGCCATGTAGCCGGCGCTCAGACCCTGTCCTCGGTAACCGGGGTTCATCCATACACCCTGGATCTGCGTGACGTCGGTTGTCACAGCACCCAGCTCGGCCTTGAACACAACGTCGCCGGATTCGTTGACGTGCGCCAATGAATGGCCTTGCCGGATGAGGCCTTCCACGCGGCGGCTGTAGAACTCCTTGCCCCCGAGGAACGGCGAGTAGCCCACTTCCTCTTCGAACATGGCGGCGCAGGCCGGAAGTATCCGGTCAAAATCGGCCAGCCGGCCAAGCCCCAGATCCGCGTTCGGCTCCACCGACGGCGGACCGCACAGTGTCATCAGCGGCTGCTCATCCCGCACCTCGTGGGCCGCATGCCCCAGTTCGGCAAGCTCAGCATGGAGAGCCAGGACGGCATCTGCGGGGCCAAAGGCGGAGGCGAATCGGCGGCCGGACGCGCTTGCTGCAGCAGCGACAAGCCCGGAAAATTCGGGGTCAAGCTGGACCGGTACCAGGTTGGCCCCTGCCCAGCACGCGCCTACCAGGATGCCGTCGTCGAAAACTCCCAAGACGCCGGCGCCACCAGCGGTGGGCGCGGCTGAGCCGGCCGCCCGAAGGTGCGCCAGGATAAAGACATTGGCCACCGGATCCTGCGACGCTAGGCGACGCAGGGCAGCGGTGTCAGCGCCGGCGAGGGTCCGGACGGATGTTCCCGCCGGGGCGGCGTCCTCTTTATGAGACGCTAACCACGGGGCTACCCTTGACAGCATCTTCGCCATCGGCCTCCCCCATCTCTTCAGCTATGCGCATGGCCTCTTCGATCAGTGTCTCAACAATCTCGCTCTCAGGCACAGTCTTGATGACTTGGCCCTTCACAAAGATCTGGCCCTTGCCATTGCCGGACGCCACACCGAGATCGGCTTCGCGGGCCTCGCCCGGCCCGTTGACAACACAGCCCATCACTGCCACGCGGAGCGGAATTTCCATGCCTTCCAGCCCTGCGGTGACCTGCTCGGCAAGCGTGTACACGTCCACCTGGGCGCGGCCGCATGACGGGCAGGAGACGATCTCCAGTTTGCGCGGGCGCAGGTTCAGGGACTGGAGGATCTGGTTGCCCACTTTGATTTCCTCCACCGGAGGCGCCGACAGGGAAACCCTGATGGTGTCGCCGATGCCCTTGGCCAGGAGCGCCCCGAAGGCCGTGGCGGATTTGATGGTGCCCTGGAAGGCGGGCCCAGCTTCGGTGACGCCCAGGTGCAGGGGCCAGTCGCCCTGCTCGGCCAGCATCTCGTAGGCAGCAACCATAATGACCGGGTCGTTGTGCTTGACCGAGATCTTGAAGTCGTTGAAACCGTGCTCTTCGAACAGCGACGCTTCCCAGACGGCGGATTCCACAAGTGCCTCGGGGGTGGCCTTGCCATACTTCTTCAGGATGCCAGGCTCCAGCGATCCGGCGTTGATGCCGATCCGGATGGAGGTCCCGTGGTCCTTCGCCGCGCGGGCGATTTCCTTGACCTGGTCATCGAACTTGCGGATATTGCCCGGGTTTACCCGCACTGCCGCGCAGCCGGCCTCAATCGCTGCGAAGACGTACTTCGGCTGGAAGTGGATGTCCGCAATGACAGGGATCTGGGACTTGCGAGCGATGATTGGCAGGGCCTCTGCATCATCGGCCGACGGGCAGGCGACGCGCACGATGTCGCAACCGGAGGCGGTGAGTTCCGCGATCTGCTGCAAGGTGGCGTTGATGTCCGTGGTGGGCGTGGTGGTCATGGACTGCACACTGATGGGCGAATCCGAACCGACCCCGACGGAACCCACCTTGATCTGCCGCGTCTTGCGGCGGGGGGCGAGAACGGGCGGCGGTGCTGACGGCATTCCCAGGCTGACCGAGGTCACGTGGACTCCTTGGGTAGGTGTTTCGGTAGTGAAAAAGGTCCAGGAATCAGGATGCGTGCGCGGCCAGGAGGCCGATCACGGGAGTCCACTCGGTTGTCCGGATCCCGGCAATGGTGCCGGCGACGGCGAACGGGTCCTGCTTGAGGAGTTCGTTCAGCTGCGTTTCGTCCTGGACCTTGAAGATCAGCAGGGCGCCTGCCCCGTCACCGTAGGGTCCGCTGGTCAGCAGCTGGCGCTCGTCCGCCAGACCCGCCAGCCAGGCGCGGTGCGCGGGGCGGTGATCATCACGGACGGCGGAGGAATCGGCGGCGTACACATACTCAACGGCAAAAACAGTCATAAAGACACCCTATCCCCAGGGGTGGGCTGTCGCCGATCCGGGCAGTCAGCAAGACTCACTGCAGGAACACCACCTTGATCACTGCCGCCGTTCCAGCAGCCCACAGCATGGACGTGAGCGTTCCGATGATGAACCGCTCGGCAGCCACGGGGGTCTCCTTCAATTCGGCGAACCTGCCCAGGCCTTTGATGGCCACAATGTAGGCAATGGCCACCGGCTGTCCGGTCAGGATGGCCACGCAGACGCCCAGGCGCTCCAGCACTCCGATGATTGCCCCACCCCGCAGGATCCGCTGGGCCGGCAGCGCGGGCGCCACCTGAGGAACGTCCGACGGCGGCTGGCCGCCACCCGCGGTCAGCTCGCCGTCGACGGTTTGCCCGCCCTTGTGATGATCCGTACCGGCCCGCGGGGCTCCCGAAACAGTGTCTACCGTGACATCGGCTGACGGGTCCTGGGCCGCTGCGTCCTGGTCCGATTTACTGGCCGCGTCCGCTTTATCGTCAATGGTCCGGGCGAGCCGGAACACCAGCGCGGTCACAGGCCACCCTGCGAATCCGGCCACCAAGAGGGCAACTGTAATCCAGAGTGCGTTCACCGGTCTCCTTCAATCTGGGAATGGGCGTAGTCAAGGAGCATGGCCGCGGCAGGTCTGGCGGCCCATTCCTCCTGCCAGCCGGATCGGAGCACCGCACGGCTCACCGACTGCTCCGTGATTCCCAATTCCTGGGCCACGTGTTTCTGGCTGCCGTGCTTTCCATCGCCGCCCTGGAGCGCGCGCAACCGGTCCACCACCCGCCACTGGGCTGGTGTGCGTTGCTGCACCACCCGTCCGATCAGGCGAAGCACCGCCTGGGCATTTGCACTGGTCATGGCTCCTTTCTTGGCGTGGGGAGGCATCTCCCGTCCACGGCCAATACTGCCGGACACCACCGACAATGGCACCTGACCAGCCGAGCCCTTGGCGAGTTCCACGGCCTTTCGCGCTGCCACAAAGCCGCTCCCGGAACCTTCCCGGGGGCTTCCGCCCGGGGTGAGCTGTACGGCCCCGATCCCGATCCCGACGTACCAGTGCCCGCTCCGGAGTGCGTACAAGGCGATCTCCACTACGTCCTCGGCATGTTCCACCACACCCTGGAGTTCATCACCCACGGACCGTTCGAAGGGCGCCGGTGTGAGGCTGCGCAGTGCGGCGATCAGATCGGGAACACGGTCGACGTCGGCAGTGCTGCCTCGCTGGTCGATGGTCAGTACATACATGCCTTAACCGTACGCAGGTGATCACTCATAATCAATCAAAAATAGCTGATTATTAAATATCAGCCAATAAAGACTGATTTATGAGAATCACCCGATCCGGTCAGGCGGTGCCCGTTGCCTGCCGGGCTCCGCTCCAGGCGATCCACCCACCGGCGCCTGCCATCAGTACGGCCGCGGCGGCCTGGGACGGCAGGCTGCTTCCCGTAGTTGCCTGCCCCAGGACAACGCCCAGGACGAAGAACGCCACAGCGCCGGCCGCCCAGAGGGCCCCGGCCCAGCGCGGCAGCACGTGGGAACGCCATACCGCGATCCCCAGCAGCACCGTGCCAACGAATGCGAGCAGCAGGCCCAGCAGGAACGCCCCGGTCATGGACGCCGGGAATTCCAGCTGCATCACGTCCTGGTTTCCGCCCAGGTATGCCTTTCCGGTGGCGGGGTGGCAAACGTGGAAATCACGGCCGGCACGAGCAGCAAAGCCGTGCCGGCAACAGCTGTGACCATCGAGGCCAGCGCCAGGCGCCCCGTCCTGATGTTGGCCATGGAACAGCCCAAAGCAAAGAGACCGAACTCGGCCAGGATGGTGCCTGCGGTACTGCCGAAAAGATGGCTGAACTGGTACGAGTCGGAGCTGACGAAACGAGCCCAGGCCTCCGGGGCCTTCGCATGGTCCGGCTGCGGCTCCAGCGTGGACCAGGCGGTGACAAGCCACGAGACAGGCAGCGCCCACAACCCTGCCCGGATCCAGCGGCTGGTGTTCTGCGGTTGGACGGCGAACGTGCCCATGTTTCATGGTAGATCCGGGGCATCCGTCCAGGCAGACGTCCGCAGGAGTCAGCCGAACAGGTTCACCGGCTTCACGATATCGGCGTAGATCAGCAGCGCGCTCATGCCCATCAGCAACGCGGCCACCACGTACGTCACGGGAAGCAGTTTGGCGATGTCGAAGGCGCCGGGATCCGGTTTGCCGAACAGCTTGGCCACCCGTCGGCGCGCCCCCTCGTACAGCGCTCCGGCCACGTGGCCGCCGTCGAGCGGAAGCAGCGGGATCAGGTTGAAGACCGCGAGCGCAAAGTTCAGGCCGGCGAGCAGCCCTACCAGGGCGCCAATCCTGGACTGGAGCGGCACTTCCTCCATGGCTGCCACTTCACCGGCCACACGCCCCACGCCCACCACGCTGATGGGGCCGTTGGGGTCGCGCTCTTCCTCGCTGAAGGCCGCCTTGGCAACGCCCACCACCCGGGCGGGCAGATTGAAGACGACGCCGGCCACTTGCTTGATGTTTTCGCCCGCCATGGGCAGGACGGACGACGCCGGCTGGGGAACCAGTTCGGTCTGCGCACCGATGCCCAGGAAGCCGACGTCCTGGTACAGGAGAGTGCCTGCGTCGTCCTTTGCCTGGCGTCCGTCCACGCCGACGACGGGGCGGGCGGACAGCACCGGCGTCACCGTGGTGGTGACGGGCGCGCCGTCGCGCTCCACTGTGATGCTGACTTCCCTGCCCGCGGAGGCCCGGATCCATTCGGTCAGCTCGTCCCAGCCAGTCACAGCTTTCCCGTCAAAAGAAGTGACCACGTCGTTGGGCAGGAGCCCGGCAGCGGCCGCGGGGGTCAGCTGGCAGTCCGGGGAATCGGGATCCACCGTTTGACCGGCCGCCACCTGGCACTTGGAGACGTCGGCGATGGTGGTGGTGGCCGTGGCCATGCCGAAGCCCATCAGCAGAACGGCGGTCAGGACCACTCCGATCAGCAGGTTCATGGCCGGCCCGCCCAGCATTACGATGATTTTCTTCCACACCGGCAGCCGGTAGAACACGCGGTTGGCGTCCTCCGGGCCCACTTCCTCGTGTGCCATGGACCGGGCTTCCGTGGCCAGGGTCTGGAACATGCCGGTGCTGGACGGGCGGACGGTTCCGTCGTCCTTGTTGGGCGGATACATGCCGATCATGGACACGTAGCCACCCAGCGGGATCGCTTTCACCCCGTATTCAGTTTCGCCCTTCCGCTTGGACCACAGGGTGGGGCCGAAGCCGATCATGTACTTGGTGACGCGCACCTTGAACAGCTTGGCGGGCACCAGGTGCCCCACTTCGTGCAGCGCAATGGACGCGGCAATGCCGATCGCCACAAAGACGACGCCGAGGATAAAGAGGAGGACGGGGCTCATGCGTGGATCTGCTGCTTCCTAGAGACTGCTGACTGCTAAACGTTCGTGGGCGCGCGTACGTGCCCAGTCTTCAGCATCCAGTACCGACTCCAGCGTCAGCCCGGAGGATCCTGAATGTTCGCTGAGGACAGCATCGATGGTGTCCACGATTTCGGTGAAGCGGATGCGTCCCGAGTGGAACGCCATGACTGCTTCCTCGTTTGCCGCGTTAAAGACGGCGGGAAAAGTACTCCCCTGCTCGGCGGCGTCCTTGGCCAGGTCCACGGCCGGGAAAGCGACGGTGTCCAGCGGTTCGAACGTCCAGCTGGTGGCTTTGGTCCAGTCACATGGGGAGGCCGCTTTGGGGACTCTGTCCGGCCAGCCCAGCCCTAAGGCAATGGGGAGCCGCATGTCCGGTGGGGACGCCTGGGCGATGACGGACCCGTCGATGAACTGGACCATGGAATGGACCACCGACTGCGGGTGGACCACAACGTCGATCCGGTCCAGCGGCACGTCGAACAGCAGATGGGCCTCTATGAGCTCAAGGCCCTTGTTGACGAGCGTGGCCGAGTTGGTGGTGACCATCAGCCCCATGTCCCACGTGGGGTGCGCCAGGGCCTCTTTCGGCGTCACGTCGTGGAGCTGTTCCCTTGTCCGGCCGCGGAACGGACCTCCGGACGCCGTCAGGATGAGCTTCTCAACCTCGGCCGCGGAGCCTGAGCGCAGGCACTGCGCTATCGCTGAGTGCTCGGAATCCACCGGCACGATCTGCCCCTCACGGGCGGCGGCCTTGACGAGCGCTCCGCCCACGATCAGCGATTCCTTGTTGGCCAGCGCCAGCGTTGCACCTGACTTCAGGGCGGCGAGGGTCGGCGCGAGCCCGATGGACCCGGTAATGCCGTTGAGAACCACGTCCGCCTCTACTGCGGCGATGCGGGCCGAGGCGTCGGGGCCGGCGATGATTTCGGGGCGATAGTCCTGCCGTCCGGCGTGGCGGGCAGCCTCGGAGATCAGGTCCCGCAGCTGCCGCCGATCCCCCCCGGCGATGCCCACGACGGCGGCACCCGTGTGGACGGCCTGGCGGGCCAGCAGCTCGAGGTTTCCGCCGCCGGCACTGAGCGCCACCACCTCAAAAAGGTGGGGGGCGCCGTCGACGACGTTAATCGCCTGGGTGCCGATGGAACCGGTGGATCCGAGGATGACGATTCTGCGAGGCTGCATTGGTTAAGTATCCCGCACCTTGCCCGCCAACCGGTCAGCCCGTCGCCAGCTCGATGAAACCCTTGGCCAGCGTGGATACGGCTCCGATGTAGGCGATGGCCACAACGATCCGCCGCACGGCAGCCGGTTTGACCTTGCCGGACAGCAGATCGCCCGCGATGATTCCCGCCACCATGGCGGCAAGGATGCTGAACCATTGCCAGCCGTCCAGGCCGGGAACATGTCCACCGGATAGTACGTACTTGATCACCAGGGAAGACAGTCCGGTGGTCACGAAATAGGGCTGGAGGGTGGCGCCGAAACTCTTCTGCTCCCACCGGGTGGCAATGGCGTACGCGGTGATGGCCGGCCCGCCGACGCCCGCTGCCGCGTTCATCAGTCCGCTGGTGAAGCCGAGGGAGACCATGGGAACGGGGCCACCGGCACGCCATGAGCTGTGGGTCAGCCGCTGCGAAGCCAGCAGGGCGATGATGAGGAGGATGCCGATGCAGATCTCCAGCGGCGCCTCGGCCACGTTGCTGGCCAACCAGGCACCCGGCAGTACCCCTGCCAGGGCGGCGAGCGCCAGCCCGAAGTAGCGCTTCCACTCCACATGCCGCCAGACCCGGGAAAGGATCAGGAGGGATGACGCTGCGCCGCACAGGTTGATGATCATGACGCCGTCGAAGGGTCCGAGCAGCACCACCAGTACGGGAGAGACGAGAAGGCCGAATCCGAGGCCGGCCAGCCGCTGGGCCAGTGCCCCTGCAACAACGGCAATGAGCACCAATGCAAACACCATCCGATCCTAGTGGGCGGACGGCGACGCCGGGCGTAACGTGGATTGCGTGGACTGGGTTTCCTGGTTCGATGCGCCGGAGTACGGATTCGCCCGGCAGGTGCTGCAGCGAGGTGTGGCGGCACTGTTCTTTGTTGCGTTCCTGTCCTCCCTGAACCAGTTCCCTGCGCTGCTGGGCGAACGTGGCCTGTTGCCGGTTCCGGACTATCTGGATGGGTTCAGCGCGCGCCGGCGGCCCACGCTGTTCCGCTGGCGCTATTCGGACCGGCTGCTGCGTGGTGTCTGCGCCACCGGGCTGGCAGTTTCCGCCCTCCTGGTGGCCGGCATCCCCCAGCTCGGGCCGCCGTGGGTTCCACTGATCGCATTTCTGGCCCTGTGGCTGCTTTACATGTCGATCGTCAACGTGGGGCAGACGTTTTATAGCTTCGGCTGGGAAATGCTGCTGCTGGAGGCCGGGTTCACGGTGGCGTTCCTTGGCTCGGACCAGACGGAGCCGCCCCGCATCATCCTGATCCTTCTGGCCTGGCTCGTCTTCCGGCTGGAGTTCGGTGCCGGGATGATCAAGATCCGCGGCGGCCGGGAGTGGCGTGACCTGACGGCCCTCTACTACCACCATGAAACCCAGCCCATGCCGGGGCCCTTGAGCCGCCAGGCACACCTCCTGCCCAAACCCTTCCACCGGCTGGAAGTCCTGGGGAACCATTTCGCCCAGCTGGTGGTGCCGTTCTTTCTCTTCGCACCACAGCCACTGGCAAGCGGGGCCGCCGGGATCATCATTTTCACCCAGCTGTGGCTGGTGGCCAGCGGCAACTTCGCATGGCTGAACTGGATGGCCATTGTGCTGGCCTTCGCCGCGGTCAGCGACCCCGTGGCCCACGCCGTATTGCCGTTCCTGCCGCTGGATTGGAATCCCCCGGAAGACAGCCGCGGCAATCCCCCGTACTGGCTTGCCATCACCCTGATGGCCACGCTGTTGCTGGTGGTCCTCAGCTACTGGCCGCTGCGCAACCTGCTTTCCAAAGGGCAGCTGATGAATGCCAGCTTCAACCGCTGGCAGCTGGTCAACACGTACGGCGCGTTTGGCACCGTGACCAAGCACCGCGTCGAGATCCTGGTGGAGGGCACCCTGGACGAAGAACCTGAGGACTCAGCAGACTGGCGCGAATATGGGTTTAAGGGCAAACCCGGAGATCTCCGCCGGCTGCCCCGCCAGTGGGCGCCCTACCACCTGCGGCTGGACTGGCTGATGTGGTTCTTGCCGTTGCGCACCATCCACGAGGAGTGGTTTTACGCGTTCCTCACGAAACTGCTGGAGGCGGACCAGCGGACGCTGCGGCTACTCCACGCCGACCCGTTCGACGGCGATCCGCCGCGTTGGGTGCGCGTCAACAGCTACCTGTACCGTTTCGCCACCAGGGCAGAGTTCCGGGAGACGGGCGAGCGCTGGGTCCGGATGCCGCTCTATGAGGCCATCCCGCCACTGTCCCTTGGCGGTTCCCGCGGGCGGCGGCGGTGATTCCCGCCCTGGCGATTCGGGGCGCAGTGATTCTGGACCGGGAGATTCCAGCCCCTGGCGATTCGGCGCTCCTGTGATTGCTGCCCTGGTGGCCCTACGAGCGGATGCCTGCCCGGCGGACGGTGGCTTCGGCGTGCTTGAGGATGGGGCCATCGATCATTTTGCCGCCGTGCTGGAACACGCCGGATCCGGCAACAGCCGCGACCTGCAGCAGTTCTGTGGCGGCGGCGACGTCGGCCTCGGACGGGGCATAGGCGCCCCGTACAACGGCCGCCTGCGTGGGATGGATGCAGGCTTTGGAGCCGAATCCTGACGCTGCTGCATCAGCGGCCTCCAGAGCCAGCCCGTCAAGGTCCGGGATGTTGACGTACACGGCGTCCACGGCTTCTTTCCCGAAAGCCCGGGCGGCGAGCAGCACCGCGGACCGGGCATGCAGCGCCACGGCGCGGTAGCCGCCGTCGTCCGTTCTGCTGGACGTACCGCTAAGGGAAGCCAGCAGGTCCTCGGCGCCCCACATCAGTGCCACCACGTTGGGGGCCGCCGCGATGGCGGGCGCGTTGAGGACTCCGACGGCGGTCTCGCACAGGGCGATGACGTGGTAGTCCGCCAGGGCTTCGAGTTGGGCCGCGCTCTCGGCCTTGGCCAGCATCACGGTGCGGTACGGCGTGTGGGCCAGGCAGTGCAGGTCCTTCTCGAACTGGTCGGTGCCCGCCGGGTTGATCCTGATGATGGTGCGGCTGGGGTCAAGTTCGGGCCCCTCCCCGGCAGCGCCCAGCTGGGCCAGGATGGCGCCGCGCGCCCGCTGTTTGTCCGCGGGTGCCACGGCGTCCTCGAGGTCCACGATGACAGCGTCGGCGCGTTGGGCGGCCTTGGGGAAGCGCTCCGGGCGGTCGGCAGGGCAGAAGAGCAGGGCGGGACCCATCACAAATGTCATACGGTCATTGTCCTCTTTTGGGGCCCGGCACGCTCCCCTTTTCAGCTCCCGCAGGCTGCACGTATTGTCCAGAAGACTGCGCCACATGGGCGTCCCGGGTCCACATCAGGCAGCTCCGAGTGGCCAGCGCCACCACGGTGCCGTCCTGGTTCCGCCCGGTGTGCTGCATGGTCACAATCCCCTGGCCGGGTCGCGATCCCGAGAGGCGTTTCTGCGTAATAACCGTCTCGGTGTAGAGCGTGTCGCCGTGGTACAGCGGGTGCGGGAAGGAGACGTCGGTCAGGCCCAGCTGGGCGATGATGGTGCCCTGGGTGAGCTGGGAGACGGACTGCCCCACCAGGGTGGACAGCGTGAACATGGAGTTGACCAGCCGCTGGCCGAACGGCTGCCCTGCGCTCCAGGCGGCATCCAGGTGCAGGGCCTGGGTGTTCATGGTGAGCGTGGTGAACAGGACGTTGTCCGCCTCGGTCACGGTGCGGCCGGGCCGGTGCGCGTAGACAACGCCTTCTTCGAGTTCGTCAAAGTACAGGCCGCGTTGTTCGATGATCCGGGGGGCGTCGGTGGTTGCGCCCGGGTCGTCGGGGGTTGAGCCTGCCGAAGCCGCGCTCATACGGTGAGCTCCTGGTCCTCTTCGAACAGTTCGGCGCCGGTGGCCGCCGCCACGTCCTCCACGGAGACGTTGGGAGCCAGCTCGCGGAGAACCAACCGGGACCGCCCGACTTCGGTGACGACGTCGATCACGGCGAGGTCGGTGATGATCCGGTCCACGCAGGCCTTGCCGGTCAGCGGCAGCGAGCAGTGCTCCACGATCTTGGGCTTGCCGTTGCGGTCCATGTGCTCCATCATCACGATCACCTTCTTGGCGCCGAAGACCAGGTCCATGGCCCCGCCCATGCCTTTGACCATCTTGCCCGGAATCATCCAGTTGGCCAGGTCGCCGTTCTGCGCCACCTCCATGGCGCCGAGCACGGCCACATCCACATGCCCGCCGCGGATCATGCCGAACGACGAAGCGGAATCGAAGAATGCGGCCCCCTTGTTAACCGTGACGGTTTCCTTGCCGGCGTTGATGAGGTCCGGATCCACTGCGTCCTCGGTGGGGTACGGTCCCACGCCCAGGATCCCGTTCTCCGAGTGGAGCACCACCTCGACGCCTGCCGGGATGTAGTTGGGAATGAGGGTGGGCATGCCGATGCCGAGGTTGACGTACTGCCCGTTGCTGAGTTCCCGGGCCACCCGGGCGGCCAGTTCGTTGCGCGTCCACCCTTTGGCGTCCGGATTGGTGCCTTCCGGATGGCCGACGGCGGCACGCCGGTATTCGGGCCGGACGGCTTCGGGGCGGGGAGGCGCTCCCTGCGTGCTGTTGGACTCCATGGCTACGCTCCTGCCTGTTCGGTGGCGCTTTCGGTTCCAGTGGCCTGGGCAAGGGCGACGGTCCGCTTTTCGATCCTCTTCTCACCGGAGGGCACAACCACCACCCGCTGGACAAAGATGCCGGGCGTGTGGACGTGTTCGGGGTCCAGATCGCCCGGTTCCACCAGCTCCTCCACCTCGGCGATGGTGATTTTTCCTGCCATGGCGCAGAGCGGGTTGAAGTTCATGGCGGTGGCGTGGAAAACCAGGTTGCCGTGGCGGTCACCCTTCCAGGCGTGGACCAAGCCGAAATCGGGTGTCAGGGATTCCTCCAGGACGTAGTCCACATCGTTGAAAGTCCGGACTTCCTTGGCGGCGGAGGCAATCGCGATGCCGCCGTCGGCGTCGTACTTCTGCGGCAGGCCGCCGTCGGACACCTGCGTGCCGACCCCCGCCTTGGTGTAGAAAGCGGGGATCCCGGCGCCGCCGGCCCGGAGCTTTTCCGCGAGCGTTCCCTGCGGGGTGAGGACCACCTCAAGCTCACCGGACAGGTACTGGCGCGCGAACTCCTTGTTCTCGCCGACGTAGGAACTGACGGTCCGCCGGATCCTGCCGTCACGGAGCAGGACGCCCAGCCCCCAGTCGTCCACGCCGCAGTT
Source organism: Pseudarthrobacter cellobiosi (assembly GCF_023913755.1). Taxonomy (GTDB): domain Bacteria; phylum Actinomycetota; class Actinomycetes; order Actinomycetales; family Micrococcaceae; genus Arthrobacter; species Arthrobacter cellobiosi. Next base: position 46,517 of record NZ_JAMXBJ010000043.1, on the reverse strand, counting down.
GTTGCTGACAGTTTCGAGGTCCTTGGTGCCGTGCCGGTGCAGGGCATCGATCAGTGCTACCGGGATTCCGCAGAGGCCGAACCCTCCCACCGCGAGCGACGCGCCGTCGGGAATGTCCGCAATGGCTTCCTCGGCGCTGGCAACAACCTTGTTGATCATCGTTGGTCCTTTCAAGGGTCTCGACAGGCTCGGCCACCGCGTAGCAGGCTCGACCACTGCGTGGCATTCCCGACCAGCGGGCTGGTTACAGTCCGAGTTCGCGGGCGATCAGCATCAGCTGGACTTCCGTGGTGCCCTCACCGACTTCAAGGATCTTGGAGTCGCGGTAGTGGCGTGCCACGGTGAATTCGTTGATGAAGCCATAGCCGCCGAATACCTGGGTGGCATCCCGCGCGTTGTCCATGGCCGCCTCGCCTGCGACCATCTTAGCGATGGCCGCCTGCGTCTTGAACGGCTTCCCCGCCAGCATCCTCGACGCGGCGTCGTAGTACGCCAGGCGGGCCGTATGAGCCCGTGCCTGCATGCGGGCGATCTTGAAGGAGATGGCCTGATACTTGCCGATGCGATGGCCAAACGCGCTGCGTTCCTTGGCGTACTTCACCGACAAATCAACACAGCCCTGGGCCGCCCCCGTCGCCAAAGCCGCGATGGCAATCCGGCCCTCGTCCAGGATGGAAAGGAAATTCGCGTAACCCCGCCCCTCCTCACCGAGCAGGTTCGCCTCCGGCACCCGGACGTCCTTGAGCGTCAGCGGGTGCGTGTCCGAGGCGTTCCAGCCCACTTTGTTGTAGGCCTTCTCCGCCCTGAAACCCGGCGTGGTGGTGGGCACCAGGATGGTGGAAATCTCCTTCTTGAGGCTGCCATCCTTGCGTTCCTTCTGACCCGTCACCGCGGTGACCGTGACCAGACGCGTGATGTCGGTCCCGGAGTTGGTGATGAATTCCTTGTTGCCGTTGATCACCCAGTCACCGTTCTCACGATGGGCGTGGGTTTTGGTCCCGCCGGCGTCAGAGCCTGCTTCCGGCTCCGTGAGTCCGAACCCGGCGAGCGCCTTGCCCGATGCCAGCAGCGGGAGCCACTCCTCCTTCTGAGCCTCGGTGCCGAACCGGTACACCGGCATTGCGCCGAGGGAGACGCCTGCTTCCAGCGTGATGGCCACGGACTGGTCCACCCGGCCCAGCTGTTCGAGGGCGAGCGCCAAAGCGAAGTAGTCCCCGCCCATCCCACCGTGCTCTTCCGGGAACGGCAGCCCGAACAGGCCCATGTCCGCCATCTGGGACACCACCTCGTACGGGAAGCTGTGCTCCTCATCATGCTTGGCCGAGACCGGCGCCACCACGTTGTCCGCGAAATCCCGGACGGTGTCGCTGAGGTCCTGGTATTCCTCGCTGAGCTCAAAATCTGCCATGGCTAGGCTCCCTTGCCTGTGTTGTTGGAGTCCTTGTTGGAATCCTTGTTCGACTCCGTGTTGGAATCCTGAAGTGAATCTGCATCTGAATCGGTGGTTGAAGGGTGGATGGTGGCCAGCACCTGGTCCGCTTTGACCGGCTGACCGGCCTTGACGCTGATGTGGACCGTGCCGGCCACCTCTGCCACCAGCTGGTGTTCCATCTTCATGGCTTCCACGGAGAGGAGAACCTGGCCGGCTTCCACGGTGTCGCCGTTGCTGACGGCAACGGACACCACCGTTCCGGGCATAGGCGAGCGCACCTCCGGGTCCGCGGTACCTGCCTCGCGCTCGACGGCGGCAAGAACCCGGACAAGCCGTGACTCCCTCGTCAGCACCTCCAGCCGGCAGGACCAGCCTCCGTTGCCGAGGAACAGTTCCGCGGGAACTCCTGAGGGCAGGTTGTCCGGGGTGAAGTTGACCGGGCCCGCGTCCGCCGGCGCCAGCGAGTAGTCCGTGGTTTCGCCGTCCAGGGTAAGGACCAGGCTCCCGCGGCCCGGCAGTCGCAGCGAGGCCGTCCGCCATGGCCCGTCACCGACACAGACCTGGACCGGGCCGGCGGCCACACCGCCTGTGACACTCACTGTTGCGATGCCGCCGTCGGGCGTTCCCAGGCTGATCCGCCGGGGCGCCGGCGCGCCGATCCGCCAGCCGTCGCTGGCCTGCCAGGGACCGGAGGGCGTCACCGTGCTGTCCTGTTCCCCGCTCACAACGGCGTACAAGGCGGCCGCGACCACTTCGGCGTCGTCAATCCGCCGGAAGGCGAAGTCCGGCATCTTGCGCTCGATCAGGCCGGTGTCGAGATGCCCGGCGCGGACGTCGTCGTCGTTGATCAGCAGCCTCAGGTACTCAACATTCGTGTCGATGCCAAGGGCTGTGTAGCCGGCGAGTGCCGCGTCCAGGGTATCCAGGGCAACGGAGCGGTCCGGGCCCCACGCGATGACTTTGGAGATCATCGGATCGTAGCTGGAGGAGATCTCCAGGCCCTCAAGCAGGGCCGAATCCACCCGGATCATGCCGGCTCCGTGATCGGGCATTTCGTCCAGCAGGAGCACGGTCCCTGTGGACGGCATGAAGTTCCGCTCCGGGATTTCCGCGTAGACGCGGGCTTCGACGGCGTGCCCGTTAAGTTCGACGTCGGCCTGGCGGACGGTCAGTTCCTCACCGGAGGCGATGCGAACCTGCCATTCGACCAGGTCCACGCCGGTGACCATTTCGGTCACCGGGTGCTCCACCTGGAGACGGGTATTCATCTCCATAAAGAAGAACTCGTCAGGGGCCTCGTCGGAGACCAAGAACTCCACAGTTCCCGCGCCGCTGTAGTGGACGCTGCGGGCCGCCTGGCAGGCGGCCTCGCCGATCCGAGCCCGGGTGGCCCCGTCGTCGTGCAATGACTCCAGCAGCGGCGACGGCGCTTCCTCAATCACCTTCTGGTGGCGGCGCTGCAGCGAGCACTCCCGCTCCCCCAGATGGATCACGTTGCCGTGGTTGTCCGCCAGGACCTGGACCTCGATGTGCCGCGGCGTGCGGACCAGCCGTTCAAGGAAAAGGGTGTCATCGCCGAAGGCGCTCGCGGCGACGCGGCGGGCGGCGGCCAGCGTGGCTTCGAGGTCCTCGTGGCGCTCCACGATGTGCATGCCCTTGCCGCCGCCGCCCGCTGACGGTTTGATGAGCAGCGGGAACCCGACGGCGGGCGCGGCCTCCATGAGTTGCGCGTCAGTCATGCCCGGTTCGGCGATGCCCGGCACTACGGGGACTCCGTAGCCGGCCACGTGGTTCTTGGACCGGATCTTGTCTCCCATGACGTTCAGGGACTCAACGCCGGGGCCGATGAAGGTGATGCCGGCGGCTTCGAGGGCGCGGGCAAAATCGACGTTCTCGCTGAGGAAGCCGTAGCCGGGGTGGACTGCCTCGGCGCCGGTATCACGGCAGGCCTGGAGGATCGCCTCGATCTTCAGGTAGCTTTCTCCCGCGGCGGCAGGGCCGATCCGCACGGCGGTGTCAGCCTCGCGAACGTGGCGGGCCCCGGCGTCGGCGTCGCTGTAGACGGCTACGGATCGGATGCCCAGGGCACGCAGTGTGCGGATGACGCGGCAGGCGATCTCCCCGCGGTTGGCGACGAGTACGGTGCTGAACAGCGGCTTCTGCCGGATTGCGGAAGGAACGGCGGGCATGGAAACGGTCATGGCTGGCTCACATCCGGAAAAGGCCGAAGGAGGTCTCCGGCAGGGGGGTGCGGGAGACGACGTCGAGCGCCAGTCCCAGGACGGTGCGGGTATCCGCGGGGTCGATCACGCCGTCGTCCCAGAGGCGGGCGGTGGAATAGTACGGGCTGCCCTGGTCCTCGTATTGCTGTTTGATCGGGGCCTTGAAGGCTTCCTCGTCCTCGGCGGACCATTCTTCGCCACGGGCCTCGTACTGGTCACGCTTGACGGTTGCGAGAACGCCGGAGGCTTGGTTCCCTCCCATCACCGAGATGCGGCTTGCCGGCCACATCCACAGGAAGCGCGGCGAGTACGCCCGCCCGCACATGGAGTAGTTGCCGGCGCCGAAGGACCCGCCGATGACGACGGTCAGCTTGGGCACCCGGGCGGTGGCGACGGCGGTGACCATCTTGGCGCCGTTTTTGGCAATGCCACCCTGCTCGGAATCCCTGCCCACCATGAACCCGGAGATGTTCTGCAGGAAAATAAGCGGAATGCCGCGCTGGTCGCAGAGTTCGATGAAGTGCGCGCCCTTGAGCGAGGACTCGCTGAAGAGCACACCGTTGTTGGCCACGATCCCCACCGGGTGCCCGTGCAGTCTGGCAAAACCTGTGACCAGGGTGGTGCCGTACTCCTTCTTGAACTCGTGGAACCTGCTGCCGTCCACCAGCCGGGCAATGACCTCGTGGACGTCGTACTGCGCGTTGACGTCCGTGGGGACGGCGCCGTACAACTCCGCCGGATCCGCGAGGGGCTCGACGACGGTGGCCACATCCCAGGCAGGGGCAGACGGCCTCGGCAGGGTGGAGACGATGTCCCGGACGATCTGCAGGGCATGCTCATCGTTCTCCGCCAGGTGGTCGGTGACGCCGGAGATCTTCGAGTGCACGTCACCGCCGCCCAGTTCCTCCGCCGTGACGATCTCCCCGATGGCAGCCTTCACCAGCGGCGGACCGCCCAGGAAGATAGTGCCCTGGTTCCGCACGATCACCGTCTCATCGCTCATCGCCGGAACGTAAGCGCCGCCTGCCGTGCAGGAGCCCATCACCGAGGCGATCTGCGGGATCTTCGCGGCAGACATCTTCGCCTGGTTGAAGAAGATTCGGCCGAAGTGCTCCTTGTCCGGGAAGACTTCGTCCTGCTTCGGGAGGAACGCCCCGCCCGAATCCACCAGATAGATGCACGGTAGCCGGTTCTCCAGCGCTATATCCTGGGCGCGGAGGTGCTTCTTCACCGTCATCGGGTAGTAGGTGCCGCCCTTGACGGTGGCGTCGTTGGAGATCACGAGCACCTGGCGGCCGTGGACCAGGCCGATGCCGGCAATAACCCCGGCTCCCGGCGACTCGTTGTTGTACATGCCGTTGGCTGCCAGCGGCGCGATCTCCAGGAACGGGCTGCCATCATCCAGCAGCCGGTCAATGCGCTCCCGGGGCAGCAGCTTCCCGCGCGCCACATGGCGCTCCCGCGACCTCTCCGGCCCGCCCGACGCGGCCTCAGCCAGCTTGGTCCGGAGCTCGGCGGCCAGCGCGAGCTGGGCAGCGTTGTTTGCAGCAAACGCTTCACTTGCGGCATCAAGCCGGCTGGCGAGAGTCTCCATCGACTGCATCCGTTCGTCATCTATTGAAAGCCACCAAGGCTCCGGCGAGAGCCTTAGAAGCCAGCTCGGTTAATGCTTTATAACTGGAATTCAGGTTAGTCTTTATTAACTGTGATGTCCAACACAACAGGACATTGCTAGAATCTGCTGTTCCTAGGAGGAAAAGCGTGCCCACCACCCGACCGGTCAAGCCGTCCGCACCGGCCCAGTCTGAGCAACCGAACTCGGCAACACGATCCGTTTCGGCAGCGCAGGCCGCTTCGGCGACGCCGGCAGCTCCAGGAACACCCGCGGCCGCGGCAGCCCACGCAGCTCCCGGAACGCCCCGCAGCCAGGCGAAGGAGAACCGCCGCCAGGCGCTGCTTGCCGCCGCCGCGGGGCTCTTCGCCCTGCACGGATTCAACCGGGTATCGCTGGAAGACCTGGGCGCGGCAGCCGGTGTCAGCGGCCCGGCCGTCTATCGCCACTTCCAGGGCAAGCAGGCGGTGTTGGGAGACCTGCTGCTTACCGTCAGCCGCGAGCTGCTCGACGGCGGCCGGCGCGTCATTGCCGAGACTACAGACCCCCTCGCAGCGCTCCGTAGGCTGGTGGGGTTCCAAGTGGAGTTTGCCCTTGGCAAGCCCGACGTGATCCGGGTGCAGGACCGGGATTTCAGCAATCTCTCCCAGAAGGACCAGTCCGAGGTACGGGCACTCCAGCGGAACTACGTGGAGATTTGGGTGGAGGTCCTGGCGCTGCTGCATCCGGGCACAGACGCCGTCGAACTGCGAATGCGGGCCCACGCCACGTTCGGCCTGATCAACTCCACGCCACACTCGGTGCGAAACCACGGACGGAAAATCGCTCCCAAAACGGCCCGGCCACTTCTCGAGAGCATGGCGCTTGCGGCGCTCACGGTGAACGTTCCCCAAGCCTCCTGACCAGGACACGATTTCAAGAGCGGGCCCTGCAGGTTTCTGGTCACAGGAGCGGCCCTGGCCCGCATAAGCGGTGCTGGGCAGCACCGGTTATGCGGGCCAAGGCCGCTCCTACCGGTCACGACATGACGCAGGACGTTGCGCAGGCCCAGACCCACGAGTTTTTGTCCAGATAAACCGAGTTAGACCGCCCAAAACCCGGATTATCTGGACAAAAACTCGTGGGTTAGACCATCGTGAGCACCATGCCGGGTTCGGCCAGGATGGCGCCAATATCGGCGAGGAACCGCGAGCCCTGCTCCCCGTCCACCAGGCGATGGTCAAAGGACAGGCTCAGCGTCATGACCTGGCGCAGGGCCACCTCATCCTGGAATTCCCACGGCATTTTCCGCACGGCCCCCATGGCCAGGATGGCAGCCTCGCCGGGGTTCAGGATGGGAGTGCCCGCGTCGATGCCGAAGACCCCGATATTCGTGATGGAGATAGTGCCGCCCGACAGGTCTGCCGGCGCGGTCTTGCCGGCCCGTGCCGTCTCGGTCAGCCCGGTCAGGGCTTCGGAGAGTTCCAGCAGCGACAGGGTATCCGCGTCCTTGATATTCGGCACGGTGAGCCCGCGCGGAGTTGCGGCGGCGATGCCCAGGTTCACGTAGTTGAACTGCACGATCTCCTGGCTGGCTTCCTCCCATCGCGAGTTCAGCGACGGGTTCCGCCGCAGCGCAATAAGCACAGCCTTCGCCACCAACGTCAGCGGCGTGAGCTTGTAGCCGGAAAAGGCCCGGCTCGTCTTCAGCTTGGCCAGCAGGTCCATGGTGGGCGTGACATCCACCGTGAGGAATTCCGTCGCGTGGGGAGCCGTGAACGCACTTGCCACCATCGCGGCGGCCGTAAACTTGCGGACACCCTTGATGGGAGTCCTGACTTCCCGCCCACCCTGTGGCGCCAGTCCCGCGGGGGAAACCGAATCGGATACGGCGGAAAGATGGCGTACCGGTGCCGACAATTCGCCGCCGCCAACAAAATTCTGGACATCCTCCCGCGTGATCAGGCCGCCGGCTCCGGTGCCCGCGGCCGCGGCCAACTCGACGCCGAGGTCCTTGGCCAGTTTCCGGACCGGCGGGGTGGAGCGTGGGCGCTCCGCGGTGTCGGTTTCGACAGGCTCAACCACAGGGTTTTCGAGTCTGACTGGCTCGGTTTCGACAGGCTCAACCACCGGGGTTTCCGTCTTATCAGGCTCAACCGCCGGGGTTGTGAAGGTGCGGGCCCGGCGGGCGGGTCGGCCTGAGCTTTCGACGACGGCGCCGTACCCAACCAGGTTCGGCTCGCGTTTCGCGGTCCCCGCCGCAGCAGTGGCCGCCCCGGCGGGCGCAGCCCCTGAAGGTGAGGCGCCGCCGTCGTCCGCTACTTCGAAGGAGACGATCGGCTTGCCCACCTCCACGATTGTTCCCGGCTCTTCATGGAGCGCAGTGATCACGCCCGCGAAAGGTGACGGCAGCTCCACTACGGCCTTTGCAGTTTCCACCTCGGCGATGACCTGGTTCAGCGTCACCGTGTCCCCCACTGCCACCTTCCAGCTGAGGATTTCTGATTCCGTGAGGCCTTCGCCGAGGTCCGGGAGCCTGAATTCCTTGATCATGGTGGCGCTCATCCTTCCAACCCGCTGAGGGAGTTCGGGCGTCCGAGGGCGCGGTCCACGCCGTCGAGGATCCGGTCCAGGCCGGGCAGATGGTGCATTTCGAGCTTGGAGTACGGGTAGGGAATATCGAACCCGGTGATACGGACGGGGGCCGTTTCGAGGTGGTAGAAGCACCGCTCGGTAATGCTGGCCGCAACTTCGGCGCCCAGGCCACCGGACTGGCCGGCTTCATGGGTGACCACCAGCCTGCCTGTTTTCCGGACGGATGCTTCAACGGTGGCGTAGTCCACGGGTGCCAGCGAGCGCAGGTCGATGACCTCGATGGAGATGCCTTCGTCGGCGGCCGCGGTTGCTGCGTCCTTGGCCGTCTTCACCAACGGCCCGTAGGCCACGAGCGTCACGTCCGCGCCCTCGGTGACAACGCGGGCGGAGTCCATGGGCAGCGCGGTGCGCGGATCGATGCCCTCATCCACTTCACCCTTGTCGTGGTAGCGGCGCTTGGGTTCGAAGTACAGTACCGGGTCATCGGACAGGATGGCCTGCTGGATCACGGTGTGGGCATCCTGCGGGTTGGAGACGCTGACCACGCGAAGCCCCGAGGTATGCGTGAAGTACGCCTCGGGCGACTCGGAGTGGTGCTCGGGTGAGCCGATGCCGCCTCCGAACGGGACGCGGATGGTGATGGGCATCCTCACGGCCCCCTGGGTGCGGTAGTGCAGCTTTGCCACCTGGCTCACGATCTGGTCGAAGGCAGGGTAGATAAAGCCGTCGAACTGGATCTCCACCACCGGGCGGTAACCGCGGTAGGCGAGGCCGACGGCGGTGCCCATGATGGCCGACTCGGCCAGCGGGGTGTCCACCACACGGTGGGTGCCGAAATCCTTCTGGAGGCCGTCGGTTACCCGGAAAACACCGCCGAGGGTACCGATGTCCTCGCCCATGAGGATGACTTTTGGATCGTTTTCGAGGGATTTGCGCAGGCCGGAATTGATGGCGCGGGCAAAGGTCATCTGGGTCATCAGCGTGCACCTTCTTCTGAGGTGGCTCCCGCGGGATCGCCGAAGGAAGCCAGGTAACGGGCGTAGTGGTCCTGCTGCCGGTCCAGCCACGAGTTGGGCTCGCTGTACACGTGCTTGAAGATATCCATCGGCTCCGGATCCGGCATGCCGATGCAGCCCGAACGGATTTCGCGGGCGACCGCCTCTGCCTTGTCGTGAACGTGCTGTTGGACCTGATCGGTGAGGAGTCCTTTGCGTTCCAGCAGGGCCTTGACCCGCAGGATGGGGTCCTTCGCAGCCCAGTCCTCCAGTTCGTTGGCGTCACGGTAGCGGGTGGGATCGTCAGCGGTGGTGTGCGGTCCCATGCGGTATGTGACCGCTTCGATGAAGGTGGGTCCGCCACCGTGCCGGGCACGGTCCAATGCCACGCGCGTGGCTGCCATAACGGCCAGCACATCATTGCCGTCCACCCGGAGGCTCGGAATGCCGAATCCGGTGGCCCGGTCCGCGATCTGAATATGGGACTGCAACCGCACGGGCTCCGAAATTGCCCAGTGGTTGTTCGAGCAGAAGAAGACCACGGGTGCCTGGAAGCTGGCGGCAAAGACCATGGCCTCGTTGACGTCGCCTTCGCTGGTGGCACCGTCGCCGAAGTATGTCACCGCCACCGAGTCCGCGCCGTCGTTCTGGATGCCCATGGCGTAACCGGTGGCATGCAGGGTCTGCGCGCCAATGATGATCTGCGGGGTGGCCATATTCACGGAGTACGGATCCCACCCGGAGGAGGCCGTGCCACGCCACACCCGCGTAATGTCCGTCAGGTCCACGCCGCGGCAGTACGCCACACCGTTTTCCCGGTAGCTGGAGAAGACAAAATCGTCCTCGCGCAGGGCCCTGCCGGAACCGACTTGCGCCGCCTCCTGCCCCAGCAACGGGGGCCAAAGACCGAGCTCGCCCTGACGCTGGAGGGCGGTGGCCTCAACATCGATCCGCCGGATGACCGTCAGGTCCTCGTAAAGGGAACACAACTGCTCATCCCCGATGTCCTTCACCCAGGGATCGAACTCCGGGTGGCTGATCCGCTCCCCTGCCGGGGTAACCAGCTGGATCAGGTTCCTGTCTGTAGACACGATGGCACGCAACCTTCTCACGTCGTTTGACCGGAGCCTGGGGACTTGTGGTCCCGCCCGCCGCCGGCCGCCCGGGCGCCGTTGCCCCGGATATTTGTGACCCTACTCACAATGCTCAATGGGTACAACCACCGCGGCGGATATTGCGCATAATGCCCTGTTTGCACTGCCCTCACCGTGCTAACGTTGCGCAGTATGCAAGCTTTGGATGGCACAGACACGCGGCTGCTCTCGGCCCTGGCCCGCGACCCCCGGCGGACCGTGGTGGCGTTGGCCCAGAAGCTGGGGCTGTCCCGGAACACCGTTCAGGCGCGCATGGCCCAGCTGGAGAAGAAGCACGTCTTCCTGTCCTTCGAACGGCGGATCAACCCGGCATCCCTGGGCTATCCGCTCATGGCGTTCATTTCCGTCCATGTCCAGCAGCAGAAACTGGGACAGCTGGCCCATGACCTCGCCGGCATTCCGGAAATCCTGGAAGGCTACGGCCTCACCGGCTCCGCTGACCTCCTGCTCCGGGTAGTGGCCCTGGACGCCGAGGACCTCTTCCGGATCAACGGGAAAATCCTGGCGTGCGATGGAGTGGACAGGACGGACACCGCACTGGCCATGGGCGAACTCATCCCGTTCCGCATCCAGCCGCTGCTCGAGCGGGGATCCGGAGACGCTTAGGGCCAGCAGCCCTTATTACCGCCCCGATACCCAGCCCCGGCGGGCTGGGTTATAGGCTGTTCCAAGGTGAATCCATGGGTGCCGTTCAGCGGGTCCCAACAATAAGGCAGTGCCAGTGCGTTGCCGGAAAGGCTCCATCGTGAGCAATCCTCAGGGACCGTACCAGCCGGTCCAGCCGGCGGCCTGGCCCGCGCAACCAACGGGGCAGCCCGGCAACCCCGGCGAGCATGGTGCGCCACCGCTGCCCGGCAACCCGCCACAGCACGGTGCGCCGGGGCAATACGGTGCACCGTCGCAGTTCGGCCCGCCCGCGCAGTACGGTGCACCCGGGCAATACTCGTCAGAGGGGCCATTCGGCCTGCCCGGACAAGAGCCCCCGGCGCAAAGCCGCCGGAAGCTGTGGACCATCCTCGGCGTTGTGGGCGGTGTCCTGCTGCTGGCGGTCGTCGGCGTCCTCATCCTGGTCAACATTGTCAACGGAGCCACGAACCATGCCCGGGGCCTGGCTGACAGCTTCACCAAGCTGGTGATTGCCGGCGACAGTTCCAAGGCCTACGACGACTATCTTGACCCCGCCCTCCATGAGCAGCTGACCAAGGAGGACTTCATCGCCGGTATCAAGACCCTGGAGATGGATAGCACCTGCAAGACTGCCTACAACGAGGTGAAGGCCAGCACCGAGAACGGCACCAAGGCGGCCGACGTAGCCGGCCTCATCACCTGCGACGGCGACAAGAAAATCGACCTCGTCTACCGCTTCGAAGGCACCGACGAGCTGAAAATGATCAACATCAAGCTCAAGCCCCAGGCGTAGCGCCACACAACCCAAGCCCGCACCCCATCCGCCCGGGGACATGGTCCGAATTGCTTCTACGAGGATCCCATCCGGGATCCCGCAGTCTGGCCGGGACATAACGCCCCCCGCCTTACCGGAAGGATTCGGGCCATGCGCACTTCTCCGAACCGCCTTGTCGCCACCGTCTTCGGTGCCGTTTATCTTCTTGTCGGCCTCCTGGGTTTCGTGGTGACCTCCGGCATCGGCTTCTTCGCCACGGAGGGCGCCAACCTCATCATTTTTGAAGTGAATCCGCTGCACAACGTCATCCACCTCGCGATCGGCGGCGCGCTTCTGTACGCGGGCCTGAAAAGCACGGCCATGGCCCGTACGGTCAACACCGGCGTGGGTGCCGTCTATCTCCTGGTCGGTGTGCTTGGGCTGTTCCTGCTGACCTCGCCACTGAACATCATCGCGCTCAACGGTGCCGACAACGTACTCCACTTGGCCAGCGCAGTCCTGCTGCTGGGCGTGGGTCTGTCCATGGACAAGTCCGCAACAGCCGTCCGGGCGTAGCCGGCCATGGCTGCCGAGCCAGGAGAGGGATGGGCTGTCCCGGCCGTCCGGCTCTTCGGCGGCTTCGCAGGATTCGGGGCCGGTTCAGTGAACCTCGCCGTTTCCTCAAGCCTCCTCGCGGAGCCGGGAGTGTCCGGCTCCGTCTGGCAGCCAGCCCTCGCGGTCGTCTCCGGCGGCTGGGGAGTGGCCCTGATCCTCTGGACGGTCCTGGCTTTGCACCGCGGACGGATTGTCGGGTCCGGGCGGACCGTGGCGTTCCTGCTGATGGCATCCGGGGCGCACGTGTCGGCCCTTGCCTTCAGCAGCGACACGTCCAGCCTTCACCTCAGCCACCTCGTGGCGCTCCTGCTGACGCTCATGATTGTCGCTTCGGGCGCCTGGCTGAAGAGGCGCCGGCTCCGGGGAAAGGACGACGACGGCATGGCGCCCGCCGCTGCCCGCCCGGGCATCCTGCTGCTCACCGCTTTCGCCGGTGCCGTGCTGGTGGCCGGAATCGCGACGCCGGGACTCGCCGCCTCCACAGCGGGCCAGTTTGCGGTGCCGCATGGTCAGCACGGCGGTCCGGCCGTGCCGACGGGCCACCATCAGCGCTGACGCAACCGCAAGCTGAGCGTCGCCGCCTTTTGAACGTCGCCCCCAGCTGGAGCTGGAACGTCAGAGAGCCCCTATGCCTTGCGGCACAGGGGCTCTCTGACTATCAGCCTGTTCCGGAGTCCCAGGTTGCTCCGGACTGTCGGCTTGTTCCGTACTCAGTCATCGATCAGTGGTCCACGGCTTTCTCCGCGCCCACACCGGTCAGGGAGCGGACTTCCATTTCGGCTTGCTTGGCAGGGTCCTCGCGCTTCTTGTCCAGCACCGTGCCGAGCCAGCCGAGCAGGAATGCCAGCGGGATGGACACAATGCCAGGGTTGCTCAAGGGGAAGAAGGCGAAGTTGGCGTCCTTGATCATGGAGGTCGCCCCGCCGGATACGACCGGCGAGAAGATGATCAGAAGGATGGCCGAGCCCAGTCCGCCGTACATGCTCCAAACCGCACCCTGCGTGGTGAACCTACGCCAGAACAGGGAGTAGACAATGGTGGGCAGGTTAGCGGATGCAGCGACGGCGAAGGCGAGCGCCACGAGGAAGGCCACGTTCTGGCCGTTGGCGAAGATGCCGCCCAGGATTGCCAGCACGCCGATAACGATTACGGTGCGCCGGGCCACCTTGACCTCGGTGTCGGCGTCGGCCTTGCCCTTGGCGATGACACTGGCGTAGATGTCGTGGGCGAAGGACGCTGCTGCGGTGATTGTCAGCCCGGCCACCACAGCGAGAATGGTGGCGAAGGCGACCGCGGAGATGAAGCCCAGCAGCAACGGCCCGCCCAGGAAGAAGGCCAGCAGCGGTGCGGCCGAGTTGACCCCGCCCGGTGCGGACTTGATGGTGTCGGCACCCACCAGTGCGGCGGCGCCGTAGCCCAGCACTAGGGTGAACAGGTAGAAGAGCCCGATCAGCCAGATCGACCAGACTACGGACTTCCGGGCTTCCTTGGCCGTGGGCACGGTGTAGAACCGCATCAGCACGTGGGGAAGGGCAGCGGTGCCCAGTACCAGGGCGAGTCCGAGGGACATGAAGTCGATCTTGGAGGTGTCAGACTTGCCGTACTGCAGGCCCGGGTTCAGGACAGCCGGGTTGCCGGCGGTTTCAACAGCCGCACCGAGGAGGCTGGAGAGGTTGAAGCCGTAGATGGCGAGGACCCAGAGTGTCATCACGGCAGCGCCGGCGATCAGCAGGACCGCCTTGATGATCTGGACCCAGGTGGTGCCCTTCATCCCGCCGATCAGGACGTACATGATCATCAGGGCGCCGACGACGATGATTACCAAGGCCTGTCCGCCCCAGTCGCTGATGCCCAGCAGCAGGGAAACCAGGCTGCCTGCTCCGGCCATCTGGGCGAGCAGGTAGAAGAAGCAGACGACCAACGTGGAGATGGCGGCCGCGATGCGGACCGGGCGCTGCTTGAGGCGGAAGGAGAGGACATCGGCCATGGTGAACTTTCCGGTGTTCCGGAGCAGTTCGGCCACGAGCAGGAGCGCCACGAGCCAGGCCACCAGGAACCCGATGGAGTACATAAAGCCGTCATAGCCGTTGATGGCGATGGCGCCGGTGATGCCCAGGAACGAGGCAGCGGACAGGTAGTCGCCGGCAATGGCGGTTCCGTTCTGGGATCCGGTGAAGGACCGGCCGGCGGCGTAGTAGTCCGCCGCGGTTTTGTTGTTCCGGCTGGCCCGCAGCACAATCACCATGGTGACGGCGACAAACAGGCCGAAGATGCCCATGTTGAGCAGCGTGGTCTCTTTCAGGTCGGCAACGTCAACGGCCGTGGCAATTCCGATCATTTGGTCACTCCGCTCACGATGTTGCCGTCCTTATCAAACTCATGGCCTTCGATTTCGTTGCGGATCTCGGCCGCGATGGGGTCCAGCTTCCGGTTGGAGTAGCTGACGTACCAGCCGGTGATGGCGAACGTGGAGACGAACTGCAGCAAGCCCAGGATCAGGCCGACGTTGATGTTGCCCCACAGTTTGGTGGACATAAACTCGACGGCGTAGTCAGCCAGCAGGACATACGCGAAGTACCACAGCAGGAATGCCACGGCCATGGGGAACACAAAGCTGCGGTGACGTTTGCGCAGTTCCTGGAACCGCTCTGTCGACTGGACCTGTTCGAAGTCCACGGACGCCGCTGCGTCCGGAGTGTGGGCATCGTTACCCATCGTTCCTCCTCATTGAGACTTGCTTGGTTCACACGGGCCAGCCTGCAGGCAGGATGCGGACAATGTGACTGCAATCACTCTGCGGTGCGGCAGGTGTCAATTCCAGAGCCATGGCCGAAACGGTCGCTCAACGGCTACGATGCTGCGACTAACGGCACCCGGCGCTACGCTGGGCACCATGCCGGACTCCCCGCTCCTGACTGCCGCCGCCGTTGCGGTGATCACCTTGGCGATCGCCGTCGTCGGCGGCGTTGGCATCAAGCTGCTCCGGTCCTTCCGTGAGCTGGGCACCGACGCCGAGCGCGCCACGTACAACACGCTCCACGCTGCATCGAGTGCCGGCCAGCACCTGCGTACGGGCCTCAATCCTGCGGGCGCCGCCAAGGCGAGCCGGCAGCTAAGGAACCTGCTGGGCTGCGATGCGCTGGCAATCACCGATACGGCCGGGGTGCTCGCCTGGGACGGTGCCGCCGAGGAACTGAAGCCCCGGTTGATGGACCTGGCCGCCGACGTCCTGCTCGGCGGGCGGACGGCGGTGCTCCAGGCGCGGGACCTGGGGGCGGGCCTTGCCTCCGGAAGCTTCGCCGCCGTCATCGCGCCGGTTCGTGCGGGCTCACGGGTGGTGGGCGTCGTGGCTGCGTTTGCCCCGGCGGCGGGCGCAGGCCTGGTCCGTGCCACCAGCGAAGTGGCGGACTGGGTGGCCGTCCAGGTGGAGCTGGCTGAGCTGGATGCGTCCCGGACGCTGCTGATGGAAGCCGAAGTGCGGGCGCTGCGTGCCCAGATCAGTCCGCATTTCATCTACAACTCGCTGAACGCCATCGCGTCGTTCATCAACACGGATCCGGAGCGGGCGCGCGAGCTGGTGGTGGAGTTCGCTGATTTTACGAGGTACTCGTTCCGGCGCCACGGCGACTTCACCACGCTGGCGGAGGAACTGCGCTGCATTGACCGGTACCTGCTGCTGGAACGTGCCCGTTTCGGTGACCGCGTCCAGGTCAGCCTGCGGATCGCGCCGGAAGTCCTGAGCACCGTCATCCCGTTCCTGAGCCTGCAGCCGCTGGTGGAGAACGCCGTCCGGCACGGCCTGGAGGCCAAGGAAGGGACGGGCCACATCACCATCACGGCCAATGATTCGGGCGCCTATGCGGAAGTGACCATAGAGGACGACGGCGTGGGGATGGACCCTGCCGAGCTCCAGTCGATGCTGGCCGGGCACCACGACGGCGACCACGTGGGGCTGCGCAACGTGGACGCCCGGCTACGGCAGGTTTACGGGGACCAGCACGGCCTGGTGATCGAGACGGCGCCGGGCGAGGGAACGTTGATCACCATGCGCGTGCCCAAGTCCCAGCCCGGCCACGACGCCTGAACCTGGCGGCCTGATCCCAGCCGCCTCCTGCGGCTAATGTAGGACCATGATTAATGTCCTCGTCGCCGACGACGAGCTACCCGCCGTGGAGGAACTGGCCTACCTGCTGGGCAAGGATGACCGGATCGGGGTCATCCACCGGGCGACTTCCGGCGCTGAGGCATTGCGGGCCCTGAACACCGAAACGATTGACGCCGTCTTCCTGGATATTCACATGCCCGCCGTGTCCGGCCTGGATGTTGCACGCGCCATCACGCGCAGCAGCAAACCGCCGGCCGTGGTGTTTGTGACCGCAGACGAGGACTGCGCCCTGGAAGCCTTCGAACTGGCCGCCGTGGACTACCTGCTCAAGCCCGTCCGGGCCGAGCGGCTCTCCCGGTCGGTGGGCCGAATCAGCGAGCTGCTGCGCGACGGCGGCGGCGCCGCCCCTGAGATGATCACCGTTGACCAGGGCGGCACCACCAGGATGATCAGGCGCGACGACGTCACGTACGTCCAGGCGCAGGGAGACTACGCCCGGCTGCACACCGCCGATGCCAGCTACCTCATCCGCGTGCCGCTGGCAGACCTTGAGCAGCAGTGGGCGGAAGCCGGGTTTATTCGGACGCACCGGTCCTACCTCGTGGCCCTGAAGCATGTGCAGTCCATGAAGCTGGCGGCGGATAAGCCCAGCGTCTCGGTGGCCGGCGCCGGCCTGCCCATCAGCCGCCGCCACCTTCCCCTGGTCAGGGAAAAGCTGGAAGCCACCCGCATCCGGCCGCAGGCATGACCCGGGTCCGCGTCACCGCCCCGCGCTCTGCGCCCCGGCCCTCCGGGGAGTCCCGCGAGGCGGCGGAGGAATCAGATGTGGGACAGGTCTTCGTCCGCTCCCTGATCCGTTCCCAGTTGCGGCTGGCCCTGGTGGTGGCCATCGGCTTTATGCTGATCCTGTGCGCGTTCCCGTTGCTGCTGGCAGCCCTACCGGGCCTCGCCGAGACCCGGATCGCGGGTATCCCGTTCGACTGGATCCTGCTCGGTGCAGGCATCTATCCCGTCATAGGCCTCAGCGCCTGGCTTTATATCCGGACCGCCGCACGGAACGAGGCCCGCTACCGCGACCTGGCCGGGGACAAGTGACCACCTCATGAATCCCGCAGTGGGTGTGATCGCTCTCGTGTTGGTTTCGCTGGCAACAGCCGCCATCGGGTTCTACGGTCTGCGGATTTCCCGGACCACCGGCGATTTCTACGTGGCTTCCCGGACCGTCAAGCCATGGTGGAACGCCTCGGCCATCGGCGGGGAGTACCTCTCTGCGGCGAGTTTCCTGGGCGTGGCCGGACTGATCCTGCTGTCCGGTACCGACGCGCTGTGGTTTCCCGTGGGCTACACCGCCGGCTACCTGATGCTGCTGCTTTTTGTGGCCGCACCGCTGCGCCGCTCCGGCGCGTACACGATCCCGGACTTCACCGAGGCGAGGCTGGATTCGCGCGCAGTCCGCCGTGTGACCAGCGTGGTGGTGGTTGTAGTGGGCTGGCTGTACATTGTGCCTCAGCTCCACGGCGCGGCCTTGACCATCCGGATCACCACGGGGCTGCCGGCCTGGGTGGGCTCCGTGGCCGTGGTGGTTGTGGTGTGCCTGACAGTTGTGGCCGGCGGCATGCGCTCCATTACCTTTGTGCAGGCCTTTCAGTTCTGGCTGAAGCTCACGGCCCTTGCCGTGCCCGTCCTGTTCATCGTGTTCACGCTCGCCGGTGACGGGAGTGCCCCCGCGGCCCCCGCCGTCGTGAATCCCACCGGGCTGGCCCCCGCCGGGCCGTACCAGAACATCTCGCTGCTGGTGGCGCTGCTATTCGGCACGCTGGGACTCCCACATGTCCTGGTCCGCTTCTACACGAATCCGGACGGGCACTCGGCACGGCGGACCACCCTGATCGTGCTCGGGCTGCTCTCCGTTTTTTACCTGTTTCCCACTGCCTACGGGCTGGTGGGGCGGATGTTCGCGCCCGAACTCGCCCGGTCAGGGCAGGCCGACGCGGTGGTTCTCCTGCTGCCGGGGCAGCTGATCGGTGGAACCGCGGGCGACCTGCTCTCAGCGTTGGTGGTGGCCGGGGCCTTCGCCGCGTTCCTGTCCACCACCTCGGGCCTGGTGGTCTCCCTGGCTGGCGTGATCAGCCAGGACGTCCTGGGCGGCGGCGTGCGGGGATTCCGGCTCGCCGCCGTCGTCTCCGCTGTGGTTCCGCTGGGATTTGCCGTGATGACTGATTCCCTGGCTCTGGCCGGCAGTGTGGGCCTGGTGTTCGCGTTTACCGCCTCCAGTGTGTGCCCGGTACTCCTGCTGGGCATCTGGTGGCGGGGACTCACCGACGCCGGCGCCATTGCCGGAATGGTGACCGGCGGCGTCCTCTGCGGCGGCGCCATGGTGTGGGGAACGGTCCTGGGCGCTGCCGGTACGCCCTTCTGGCTGGCCCAGCCGGCGGCGTGGACAGTTCCCGCCGCCTTCGCCGTGACAGTGCTTGTCTCCCGGGGGACAAAACACCGGATTCCGCTGACCATGAGCCGCGTCATGACCCGGCTGCACACTCCCGAACGGCCGTTGATGACCGAACGCTGAGTCCCCTGCCGCGCCAGCGGTCGGGGGGCTCTCGCGCCGGGCGGCTGGAGGGAGGACAACTGCGGCATGTCCACGCAGGACGGGAGCACCCCCAACGAGGCGGACGGCGTCCCGTTGTCGGTCCGGGCGCAGTTGCTCGCCACCGAGCATTGGAGCCTGCTTGCATCCCGCAGCACCACTCAAGGGGAAGTGCTGACCCGCATCAGCATGTTCCTGATGTTCACGTCGGCCAGCCTGGTGAGCCTTGCGTTGGTGGGCCAGGCCACCAGGTTCTCGGACACCTTTGTGATGCTGGCGATGATCGTTCTGGCCACCGACCTGCTGATCGGTCTCCTGACGCAGGTCCGCGTCATGAATGTTGGCATGGAGGACCTGATGTACGTGTTGGCCATGAACCGGCTGAGGGCCGCGTATGTGGACCTGGATCCCGGCATTGCGAAGTACATGCTGGCCGGCCGGCACGACGACGAGGCCGGCATGGACCAGACGTATTATTTCCTCGGGGGCAGGAGCACGTGGAGCCACGTGGCAGGGAGCAGCATGGTGTTTATCACCATGGCCAACGCCGCCCTGACAGCAATCCTGCTGGGCACATTCATGACGCTGCTGGGCTGGCCGACAGCTGCGGCGGTCCTGGTGGGTTCCGTCTGCGGGCTCGCATTTGCTGGAGCCTCATCGTTCCACGGCAACCGGCAGTACCGTGACGTTTGGCAGCGCTTCGCACCGCTCTCCCCCACACCACCGGGCGGGGACTGAAGCCGATCAGTCTACGGAGTCAGTCCCAGCAGCCAGTCAGCGACGTCAGTCGATGGCCGCCATGAGTTCAACCACGCGGTCCAGGAAGGCATCAACCTGGGTCTCTTCGTAACCGTCCTTGCCCACGGCGGGACGGAAGACCACCCGGCGGACATTGTCCACGCTGAGCGGCTTGTCCTCTTCGAGGTAGCCGATCAGGTCGTAGCAAAGATTGTCCACGTCCAGGATGTTGTAACTGCGGGCCTTCTTTTTTGACGGGCGCCGGAAGCGCTCACCGTCAGGCCGGTGGAGGCGGCCCCGGAGGATCCCGGAGAGGCTGCCGATCTCCCGCAGCCAGGCATCCTCGCCCTTGGCGGCGATCAGTTCGTCCCGTTCGCGGCGGGCAAAGGCATCTTCGAGCCGGTCCAGCGCTGCGTCGACGACGGCGGCAGCGTAACCTCCCTTGACCGGGTCAAAAGAGACGCTCCGGACATCGGCGCTGGTGACGGCGTGGATGGCGGCCTTCGGCGTCTCGAGTGCCACCCTGGCCCGCTGGAGGAACTGGTCCACCTGTTTGGCGTTGTACCCGAATTCGTTGCCCCGCACGCGCTCAAACGACGCGGGGATTTTCCGTTGAAAGTCCAATGCCACTGTTGTTCCTTTGTTGCTTCAGCTGGGTCAGGTTACGCACCAGTCTATTGGCGCTGCCGGCGGTCCGGCGGAGATGGTCCGAGAGGGTCGCGTCAGACGCCCGCAACCAGTGCGAACAGCACAAAGGCCACGGGACAGGCGAAGACGATGGAGTCCAGGCGGTCCATGACGCCCCCATGTCCGGGCAGGATGCTGCTCATGTCCTTGATCCCGAGTTCACGCTTGACCATCGACTCGGCCAGGTCTCCTGCGGTGGACGCTGCAACGACGCCCACGGCGAGGATCACACCAACCCACCAGGGTTTGTCCAGCAGGAAAATGCTGGCAAGGATGCCGATCAGCATGGCCCCGGCAATGGAGCCGGCGAAGCCTTCCCATGATTTCTTGGGGCTGATCTTCGGGGCCATAGGGTGTTTGCCCAGCGATGCGCCCACGAGGTAGCCGAACGTGTCGTTCGAGACCACCAGCAGCAGCATCACGGCCACCTGCCAGGCCCCGGGCGGCACGGTTCCGCCAGGC
Source organism: Pseudarthrobacter cellobiosi (assembly GCF_023913755.1). Classification (GTDB taxonomy): domain Bacteria; phylum Actinomycetota; class Actinomycetes; order Actinomycetales; family Micrococcaceae; genus Arthrobacter; species Arthrobacter cellobiosi. Next base: position 25,953 of record NZ_JAMXBJ010000043.1, on the reverse strand, counting down.
CAGAGACCCACCGGAGTGGCGACGCCGACGGCGTGCAGCGGCAACGTCGCGAAACTGATGAAGAACGGGACCCAGCCCAGCGTGAACACGCCGGCAAAGATGCTGTTCGCTGATCCGGCGGGGCTCTCCACTGAACGCCAGAGGAGGACTGCCACGCAGCTCAGGAGCATGGCGAAAAGCAGGCTCTCAAGACCGCCGAGATAGGCGGCGAACGGCATGGCGACTGTACCCACCATGACCGGGACGATGGGCATCCTGGTCCCGTTCGCCTCCAGGGCACGGAAGATCTCCCAGACTCCGAAGACCGCGAACCCGGTGGTGACAGCCACGAATCCGAGCGGGAGGAAAACCAGCCCGCCCAGCACGCCGATCAGCATGGCCAGGCCCACCACAATGGCTGCCGGAAGATTCCGGCCAGCCTTGGGCGTCGGATTGCTCCGCAACTGTTTCCCCCTGGTGCGCGCCCTTTGTGTGGGGGCCTGCTCTGCCTGGCTCATCAGACTTCGAGCAGCTCTGCTTCCTTGCGCTTGAGCAGCTCGTCGATGCCGTCCACGTGCGATTTGGTCAGGCCATCCAGTTCCTTTTCGGCGCGGCTGCCTTCGTCCTCGCCGGCTTCGCCGTCCTTGACGAGCTTGTCCAGCGTTTCCTTGGCCTTTCGCCGGATGTTTCGGATGGAGATCTTCGCGTCCTCGCCCTTGGTCTTGACGATCTTGACGTATTCCTTGCGGCGTTCCTGGGTCAGGTCCGGGATGGTGATCCTGATGACGTTGCCGTCGTTGGAGGGGTTGGCGCCCACCTCGGAATCACTCAGGGCCCGCTCGATGTCGCGCAGTGCGGTCTTATCGAACGGCGTGATGAGGATGGTGCGCGCGTCCGGAATGGCGAAGGAGGCAAGCTGCTGCAGCGGGGTGGGCGAACCGTAGTAGTCCACCAGGACCTTGTTGTAAAGGCCCGGGTTTGCCCGTCCTGTGCGGATCGAGGCGAAGTCTTCCTTGGCTACCTCTACCGCCTTGTCCATCTTCTCTTCGGCTTCGAGCAAGGTTTCTTCGATCACGGTCTCTCCTCAGAAATCAGTGCAGTCCGGGTACCGGTTCCCTGCACAATCTTGGTTCAGTGTTCCTGGTTCCATTGTTGCCCGGTTGCGGGCGTGGAACCGTGCTCAGATCATCCTAGCTGCAGCTACGGGGTCACCAGGGTACCGAGCTTTTCGCCCAGGATGGCGCGGGTGACGTTCCCTTCGCCTTCCATCCCGAAAACCACCATGGACAGGTTGTTGTCCTTGCACATGGTCATTGCGGTTTGGTCCATGACCCTGATGTCGCGGCGCAGGGCGTCGTCGTAGCTCAGGGTGTCCAGCTTCTCGGCAGTGGGGTCCTTCTTGGGATCCGCGGTGTAGACGGCGTCCACGCCGCTCTTGGCCATCAGGACGACGTCCGCGTGGACCTCCAGAGCGCGCTGGGCGGCCACTGTGTCCGTGGAGAAGTACGGCAGGCCGGCTCCGGCTCCGAAGATGACCACACGGCCCTTTTCCATGTGGCGGATGGCCCGGCGGGGAATGTACGCCTCGGCCACCTGCCCCATGGTGATGGCGCTCTGGACGCGGGTTTCAACGCCGGCCTGCTCCAGGAAGTCCTGCAGTGCCAGGCAGTTCATGACGGTGCCGAGCATGCCCATGTAGTCGGCGCGCGAGCGGTCCATGCCGCTCTGGGACAGTTCCGCGCCGCGGAAAAAGTTACCGCCGCCGACGACGATGGCAACTTCCACTTCGGGGACCGCTGCGGCGATCTGCTTGGCGACGCCGCGCACGGTGTCGGGATCAACGCCCAGCTTGCCGCCGCCGAAGACCTCGCCCGACAACTTCAGGAGGACGCGGCGCCTGCTTTTCTCTGGCTGGCTTGAAGAATTGACGGCTTCCATGGGTGCCTTCCCGTTGGTGAACTCTGAAAAAGGTTATCGTGCGGGGTGGCCAAAGGTCTCATCGGACGTTTAGCCGGTGCATGCAAAAGGGGCGGCCACCGAAGTGGCCACCCCTTTGCGGATTCGACTAGGAGCCGACGCGGAAACGTGCGAAGGACGTGCCCTTGACGCCGGCCTCTTCGAGGACCTGCGCCACAGACTTCTTGGCGTCCTTGGCGAAAGCCTGGTCAACCAAGACCTCACCCTTGTAGAAGCCTGTAACGCGGCCTTCCACAATCTTGGACATTGCAGCCTCGGGCTTGCCTTCAGCCTTGGCGGTCTCTTCGGCAATGCGACGCTCGGACTCGACCAGGTCGGACGGAACGTCTTCGCGGGTCAGGTAGTTCGGGGACATCGCTGCGATGTGCACTGCAACGTCGTGTGCGGCGGTGGCAGCGGCTTCGCCTTCACCGTCAACAGCGAACAGGACGCCGACCTGGGCCGGGAGATCCTTGGACGTCTTGTGCAGGTAAGCGTCAACAGTGCCGCCCTCAATGCGGGACAGCTTGCGGACAACTACCTTTTCGCCAAGGATTGCGCCCTCTTCGACGACAACCTCGGACAGCGGCTTGCCGTCAACTTCGATGGCCAGGAGGGTGTCGAGGTCGGCAGCGCCGGACTCCACAGCCACGGCCAGGACCTTGTCGGCCAGCTGGATGAACTTGTCAGCCTTGGCAACAAAGTCGGTCTCGCAGTTGACCTCGATCATCACGCCGACGCCGTTGCTGACCTTTGCGGCCACCAGGCCTTCAGCGGTGGAGCGGCCTTCGCGCTTGGTAGCGCCCTTGAGGCCCTTGATGCGGATGATCTCGATGGCCTTTTCGGCGTCACCGTTGGCTTCGTCAAGAGCCTTCTTGACATCCATCATGCCGGCGCCGGTGCGCTCGCGCAGAGCCTTGATATCAGCGGCAGTGTAGTTCGCCATGTGAACCCCTCTGTCTAGAAAATGTATGTGGTGTACGGACCGACAGGACAGCGGCTCACCGGGTGAGCCGCCATCCTGTCAGGTGCGCCGGCGCTGCAGGCAGCGCCGGAGAATCCGGATTTACTAGTGTTACTTGTCAGCGTCGGCGGCGGGAGCCTCGGCAGCAGCCGGAGCTTCCTCGGCAACCGGAGCAGCTTCTTCGGCTGCCGGAGCGGCAGCTTCTTCAGCAGCCGGAGCAGCCTCAGCGGTAGGTGCTTCTTCAGTCTTGCTGCCTTCGAGGAGTTCGCGCTCCCACTCAGCCAGCGGCTCTTCCGGAGCTTCCGTGGTGCCCGTGGCGCGGTTGTGGCGGGCGATGAGGCCCTCAGCAACGGCGTCGGCGACAACGCGGGTCAGCAGGTTCACCGAGCGGATGGCGTCGTCGTTGCCCGGGATGGGGAAGTCGACTTCGTCAGGATCGCAGTTGGTGTCCAAGATGGCCACAACCGGGATGTTCAGCTTCTTGGCTTCGTCAACGGCCAGGTGTTCCTTCTTGGTGTCCACGATCCAGAGCACGGAAGGTGCCTTGGTCAGGTTGCGGATACCGCCGAGGTTGGTTTCCAGCTTGGTGAGTTCACGGCGAAGGAGCAGCAGTTCCTTCTTGGTGTACGCGGAACCGGCGACGTCGTCGAAGTCGATCTCTTCCAGTTCCTTCATGCGCTGGATGCGCTTGGAAACGGTCTGGAAGTTGGTCAGCATACCGCCGAGCCAGCGCTGGTTCACGTAAGGCTGTCCAACACGGGTAGCCTGCTCAGCGATGGATTCCTGGGCCTGCTTCTTGGTGCCGACGAAGAGTACGGTGCCGCCGTGTGCAACGGTGGCCTTTACGAACTCGTAAGCACGGTCGATGTAGGACAGCGACTGCTGAAGGTCAATGATGTAGATGCCGTTGCGCTCCGTGAAGATGAATCGCTTCATCTTCGGGTTCCAACGGCGGGTCTGGTGTCCAAAGTGGACGCCGCTGTCAAGCAGCTGGCGCATAGTTACGACGGGCATGCCGGCGCTCCTTCCGGCAGGTCATTCATGAGAGAGCCTTTCAGGCTCTCTTACCCTGCCAATAGTTGACGGTTATTTAGCGTGGCCCAAGGCGGGCCGTGCTCCTGGCATCCATTGCGACTCTCATCAGGACCGCGAGGCCCTGACCGCAAGAGACACAATCCTCCTCATATAAAGCCGGGGCTTCAGATTTGGAGGGCTGGATACGCGTAGTCAGTTGCTGCTCCCCCGCATTCCTGAATGAGGCGTGCCGACGCAAGCGTTGAGGGCACAGCAAACTGCTCCATCAAGTGTACAACAGGAGCCAATAGCCGAAGGACAACCCGAGGGCCTTCGACGGGCGTTTTCCACATGGCCAAAGTGCGCACTCCCGCTGAGGGATCCGGCACGCAAAGCTGGGTTTATGAAAGCAATAGTTGCCCTCGCGGCAGTGCTCTTACTGCCGGCCGCGGCGGCTCCAGCGGATACAGCGCCGCGCGCTTCCTGGGAGTGGCCGCTCTCCCCCAGGCCCGCTGTGCTGCGCGCCTTTGACCCGCCGGACAAGCCGTGGATGAGCGGGCACCGCGGCGTGGACCTTGAGGCAACGCACGACGGCGTCCCGGTCACCTCGCCAGAGTCCGGCACCGTCAGTTTCGTGGGAGTAGTGGTGGACCGCCCCGTGATTACCATCGATCACGGGGGCGGTCTCCGCAGCAGTTTTGAGCCAGTCGAAAGCTCGCTCACGGCCGGGGCCGCGGTGGCGAAGGGCGAGATCATCGGAACGCTGCAACCCGGGCACTGCAGCGCTCTTGCCTGCGTCCATTGGGGCGTGAGGCAGGGGGACGCCTACGTCAATCCGCTGGAATTCGTCACCGACCTCCGCCCGTCCATTCTGCTGCCCCTGGGGCTGGACACTGGCTGACCGCCGAGCGCTGACGGCTGACGGCTGACGGCTGACGGCTGACGGCTCTAGACGATCGCCGAGATCCCGGTGATGGCGCGGCCGGTCACGAGGGTGTTGATCTCGTGGGTTCCCTCATACGAGTAGATGGCTTCCGCGTCAGCGAAGATCTTGGCCATCTCGAAGTCGGTCACGATGCCGTTGCCGCCCAGGAGGCTGCGGCCGATCGCGACGCTCTCGCGCATCCGTGCGGTGGTAAATGCCTTGGCAAGGGCGGACTGTTCATCCTTGGCCTGGCCGGCATCCTCCAGCTGGGAAAGCCGGACCATCATGCCCATGGAGCTGACGGCGTTCCCGAGGATCTGCACCAGCTGGCTTTGGACGAGCTGGAATGATGCCAGCGGGCGGCCGAACTGGTGGCGTTCCACAGCGTAGCGGCGGGCCACGTCGAAGGCGGCCAATTGCTGGCCGACTGCCTGCCAGCCGACGGACAGCCGCGTGACTTTCAGGACCTTGTTGGTGTCGCGGAAGCTGTTGGCGCCCGCCAGCTTGAAGAAGTCCGGAACCACCACGTCCTCCAGGACGATGTCTGCGTTCTGGACTGTCCGGAGGGAGATCTTGTTTTCAATCTTGGTGGCGATGAAGCCGGGCAGCGCCGTATCCACAAGGAAACCCTTGACCTGGTTGTCGGCGAGGTCGCGGGCGTAGATGACCACCCAATCCGAGAATGTAGCGTTGCCGATCCAGCGCTTGGCGCCATTGAGGATCCAGGTGTCGCCGTCGCGCTGTGCCGTGGTGCGCGTGCCGCCGGCTACGTCGGAACCTCCCAGCGGCTCCGTAAGACCGAACGCGCCGATCTTCTTCAGCGAATAAATATCCGGGAGCCAGGCGTCCTGCTGTTCTTGGGAGGCAAGGGCCTCGATGGAGCCGGTGAACAGTCCGTCGTGCACACCCATGAAGGTAGCGATGGAGGTATCGGCGCGCGTTGCCTCGGCGTGGACCAGGCCGGCGAACAGGTTGGAGTAGCCCTGGCGCCGCACGGGGCTCACCAGGTCGATTTCGGCCAGCTTGGGAATGAGCTCCATGGGGAACTCGCCGCGGTTCCAGCAGTCCACGGCAATCGGCCGGACTTCGCGGGCGAGGAAACCCCGGATCTCGGCGAGCCGGTCCTGCTCCTTGGCGGTGAGAAGCTGCTCGAAGGCGAAGAAGTCGCCGTCGGCGTACGGAAGGTTGTTGATGTCAACAGAGGCTTTGGACATTGGTTCCCTCGCAAAGATCAGCAGCGCGGACAGGCCAGCCATGGCAGGACAGGCCGGGACTCAGCGGCAGCGGTAAGTTACTGGTCAGTAACATACCGCAGATTGCGGGAAAACGAAAGAAACCGCGGCCGACGATCTCTCGTCAGCCGCGGTTCCACGATGGTTTGGTTCCTGCGGTGTCGTGCTTGGGTAGGGCTACTCGGACTTGAACCGAGGACCTTAGGATTATGAGTCCCGCGCTCTAACCAGCTGAGCTATAGCCCCCTGCCCTTGCCGGCGTGGTCCGCGGAGGACTTCGGCTTCAGCAGGGCAAAAACACTCTAGCAAACACTGGCGGGCATCAGGACCACGCAGTCAGGATGCCAAGGCCCGCCCCAGACTGGGGCGGGCCACTGCAAGACCGCTGTCAGACCGCCTTGTCGTCGTAGCTCGCACCCCGGTAGAGGTCCTCGAAGGTCTGCAGCGTCCCCTCGATGCTGTGCGGCTCCACCATCCGCCGGCTGGCCTGACCCATTGCCGCCCGTTCCTCGGCTGGCAGCTGCAGGATCCGCGTGATCTTGGCTGCGAGGTCGTCGCTGTCGTTGGGTGTGAACAGGTAGCCGTTCTCGCCGTCGCGCACCAGGTGCGGCAGTGCCATGGCATCCGCCAACAGGACGGGCGTGGAGGCAGACATGGCCTCAAGGGTCACCAGTGACTGAAGCTCCGCGGTCCCCGGCATGCAGAACAGGTCCGCCTTGATGTAGGCCTCCCGGAGGTCCTCATCGCTGGCCAGTCCCAGGAATTTCACCCGCTCCCCCAGTCCGAGCCGTTCCGCCTGCGCTTCAAGAGCGGCGCGGACTTCGCCGCCGCCCACAATTTCCAGGTGGACGTTGAGCTCCGCGGGGGTCTTGGACACGGCATTGATGAGCACGTCCACGTGCTTTTCCTCGGCCAGGCGCCCCACAAACACCACTGTTGGATGGGCGTGCGGTTCGATCACTTCGCCGGGCTGCAGCTCATAGGCTGCGGAGTCAATGCCGTTGGAGAGTGGGAGCACCTTGTGCAGGAAAGCGTGCTGGTGCATGGCCTTGGCCGCCAATGGTGTGGGCGTGGTGACGACGTCGGCCTGGCCCATGACCTTGCCCATGTCCTTCCAGGAGATCTTGCCGATGATGTCCTTGAACCACTGCGGGAACGGCAGGAACGGGTTCAGGTTTTCAGGCATGAAGTGGTTGGTGGCCACGATCCTGATGCCCCGCTTCGCCGCTTCGTAGAGGACGTGCTCGCCGATCATGTAGTGGCTCTGGATGTGCACAACATCGGGCTTGATCCGATCGAAAAGGAGGCCGATCTCCTTCTTGATTTCCCAGGGGAAGCAGATGCGGAAGTATTCGTGCGTGAAGACCCCGTGGGAACGGAGCCGATGCACGGTGGCCTCGGAGCGGAACTCGGTGAAGCTCGCGCCGTCGTCCGCCCGGCAAGCCAGCACATGCACGTTGTGGCCGCGTCCGCTCATACCGTTGGCCAGACGGTAGCTGAACTGCGCGGCCCCGTTGATGTGGGGCGGATACGTATCCGCGGCGATCAGGATGGTCAGGGGAGGCTGGTCAGAGGGCGTTGTCACGTGAAGAGCTCCTGAAGGTCACGGCACGGGCAGCTGTCGCTGGCCGCACCGGTTGGCCGCCGGCACGGTAGCACGGGGCCTTTTGGAATCGGCTGGTAATGAAAGTGCACGAGTTGGGTAAACAAGCTAGTGGGACGCCCTGCCCGCCGCCTTCCGCGCATCTTTCCTGCGCTTGGTGACCTCGGGATGGTGCCGGGAAAGGGCGATCACCCCCACGATAGCAAGCGAAGCAGCCGTAGCCATGGCAATCGCCATCACGGCGTGGACGTCCGGGCGGAGCTCGCCCAGGATCACGATGCCGATGGCGATGCCCACGATCGGGTCGATGACTGTCAGCCCGGCGATGACAAGGTCCGGCGGGCCGCCCGAGTAGGCGCTCTGCACAAACCAGGAACCCAGGCCGCCGGCCGCCGCGATGGCCACCACCGAATACCACTGGACATTGAGCAGCGCCAGCCCGTTGGGGTCCAGCAGGTGCTTGCCGATGATGCGCGTCAGTACCGCGACAAAGCCGAACAGAACGCCGGCGCCGAGGATGTAGACAAACGCGCTCATCCGGTGCCGGAACATGACCGCCAGGGTGCCGAACACGCCGACGGCCAGTGCCAGCAGCAGCACAATGGTGAGCTCGTCCTCCTGGCTCACATGGTGGTTCTCCTGCGTCACGTTGACGGCGAGTAGGACAAAGAGTGCGGAACCGGTCACGCAGGCCGCGATGGACACCATGGTGGCCCGGTTGATGGTGATGTCCTGGTCGCGGGCGTTCACCACGGTGGTAATGACCAGCGCAATGGCGCCTATCGGCTGCACCACCGTCAGCGGCGCGGAGACCAGGGCCACCGCGTTCATTCCCATCCCGAGGCACAGCAGGAGAAGTCCCAGCACCCACCGCGGATTGCGGAGTAGGCGGAGGAAGCCGTTTGAACTCAGCGCCAGCCCGCCGGTGTCGGCTTTGACGGCGCTCCCCTGCTTCTGCGCACCCAGGGCAAGGCAGAATGCCCCAAGCACCGCCAGCAGGACCGCCACCCACACCATCAGGCGGTGCCGCCGTCGTGATGGGACTGCTGACGGCCCTTCCGCAGAATGGCCCAGAAATAGTTGTACGCGGCAATCCAGTGGCCGGTGAGCCCAAGTCCCAGCACGATCCAGGCTGCAATGTACAGCGGCCCGGCAAACGGGGTGTCCAATCGCGACAGGACCAGCAGGGGTGTGCCCAGGAGCAGGAGTCCGGTGCGGACTTTGCCCACACGGCTCACTGGCAGGTCCGGATGGCCCCGGAAGTAGGAGAGCGTCAGCACCAGGAGCACGGCGTCAGGCACCAGGAGTGCGGCCAGGTACAGCCAATGGACGACGCCGGCAATCACCAGGGTGACCGCCACCGCGATCAGGGCAAGCCGGTCAGCCAGCGGATCCATGACGCGGCCGAGCTTGGACGCCTGGTCGAAGCGGCGGGCCACGTAGCCATCAATCCAGTCGGTTCCCGCCATGACCACCAGGACCACAACGGCGGTCCCATATTCCTTCTGGGCCAGGACCAGCCAGACAAAAAGTGGTACGCCCATAAAGCGCAGCACTGTCAGGGCGTTGGGGATGGTGAAGACGCGGTCGTGGTCAATCTGGGGGCGGCCGGGCCGCGCACCAGCGCCGATGAACCTCAATCCGTCCCCCTTCCTTAGAGCCCAGTGTGACTTCAGAGCCCAGTGTGACGTGTTGTGTTGTTAGGGGTTCCGCAGCAGCCTGCGCAGGAGCACCACAAAGATCGTTGCGGAGGCTGCAAGTGCGGCAAGTGGCTTCCAGCGGAGGCCGGCGCCGTCCGGGGATCCGGAGAAGGCAGCGAACTTTTGGCTGGCCTTGGCGGCTCCATGTTCAAGGGCGGCCTTGCCCTCCCCCAGTTTTTCCTTGGCAGCGCCCATCAGGAATATGGCCTGCGGCTTGATGTCGAGCTCGGTATCCAGTTCGTCGCGGACCTGGGCCAGGTGGCGCCGGCGCTGCTCGAGGCGGTGGTGAAGCTCGGGCTCGGACGCCTGCGGGAACTCTTTTTTGTGCGCCTCGGCCTTGGCTTCCTTCTCGGCCTTGGCCTTCGCGGCAGCTTCGTCCTTGGCAGCCTTGGCGGCCTTGGCCTCCGGGCTGGCCGGATCGAGCAGCGTGGCGTTGAAGTCGGAGCCTTCCTTGACGATGCCGAGATCGTGTTTGATTCCGCGGATGGTCTCGGCCGGGACCAGGGGCATGGCCTGCTTGAATTTGCGGACGCCGATTAGGCCGCCGATGAGGGCGATGACCAGAAACAGGGCGCAGACGAGCAGCGCGGCGAGCCACGCCGGCATGATGGTGGCCAGGCCCATAATGGCGGCCACGATCAGGCCAACCACCAGGAACGCCACAAAAATAAGCGCAACGGCGACGAAGGCGGCGGCGACGCCGACCTGGATGCCCTTGCGCTTGAGCTCGATCTTGGCGAAGGCGATTTCGTCGTTGAGTTGGCGCGGGGCCAGACGGAAAAGAAGTTTCAGCGTCCTGGGCAGCGCGGTGATCCGCAATCCCTGGCTGGTGCGCCCGGTGTGACGTCCGCTCATCGGTTCCCGCCTAACTTGTTGCGTAGTCTGCTGCCTGGTCGGTTCGGCATCCGTGTGCTGTGGGAGCCCGCGGCAGCACGGTCCCGCCCCCAAAACTATCATTCAGGTTCAGGGCAAACTTCCGGGTTGGCCGCACGGCGCGCCTGCAACCCCGGAAAGATGGAACTTCCGGGCCTAGGATTGATGTCCGTGACCACTCCCTCGAATCCGGGCGATTCGCTGACCCGCCGCCGGAAACTGTTGTACATCCTCCTCCTCGGCGCCCTCACCGCGTTGGGTCCGTTCACGATCGACCTGTACCTGCCTGCGTTCCCGGCACTGGAAGCAAGCCTGGGGGTCACCGAGGCCCAGGTCCAGCTGACCCTGGCCGGCACCACCGTGGGCTTTGCCCTCGGCCAGCTGGTGGTGGGCCCCTTCAGCGACAAGTTCGGCCGGCGGCTCCCGCTGATCCTGGCCACCGCCGTGCACATCGCCTCCTCCGTGGGAGCAGCCCTGTCCACCGACATCTCCACGCTGGGCCTCTTCCGCGTCCTCATGGGCGTGGGTGCTGCGGGCGGCGGCGTGGTGGCAATGGCAATGGTGCGGGACCTGTTCTCCGGCTATGCCATGGTCCGGATGTTCTCGCGCATGGCCCTGGTGAACGGGCTGGCACCGATCCTGGCCCCGGTGATCGGATCGCAGCTGCTCCTGGTGATGCCCTGGCCTGGAATCTTCGTGTTCCTGGCCGGCTACGGCACCCTGGTGATCATCGCCGCGCTCGTCTTGGTCCGCGAAACACTGCCACCGGAGAAGCGCGGCCTGACCGGTATGACCACCGGCCAACGCTACAAGGTTCTTTTTACGGACCGGATCTTCGTGGGCCTGCTGGTAGTGGGCGGCATGAACTTCGCCGGCCTCTTCACCTACCTGTCCGCGTCGCCGTTCCTGTTCCAGGATATTTTCGGGTTCTCGCCGCAGGAGTACGGCCTGCTGTTCGGCATCAATTCCCTGGGCATTGTGGCCGGCGTCCAGATCAGCTCCAGGCTCATCCGAACTGTCCCGCCGCAATGGATCCTTGCCTGTTCCACGGCCTGGATGTTTCTCATGGCCGTGCTGATCGTGGTCTTTGACCAGGCCGGCCTGGGGCTCTGGGGCGTAATGGTTCCACTCTGGTTCTACATCATGGGCGCAGGCTTCACGTTCCCCTGTGTCCAGGTGCTGGCTTTGAGCAGCCACGGCGCACAGGCCGGGACGGCTGCCTCGCTCCTGGGTGCCGCGACTTTCCTGATGGCCGGCCTGGTTTCACCGGTGGCGGGCTGGCTGGGCATCACCAGCTCCACCCCCATGGGTGCCGTGCAGGCCGTGTGCATCCTGTTGGCGATGGCGGGCCTCTGGCTGGTCGTCAGGCCGCGCACCGTGCCCTCGATCCACTGAACCCCGTCGATCCAATGATGAAACCCATGAAACGCAAACCGCACCGGAACCCCCGGGGACTGTTCCTCGGGGCGGTGCTGGGCGCCGTCGCCGGTTACTTCCTTGGGCGCGTGTTCGGCAGTGGCGCCATCGGCATCATCCTCGGCGCGCTGGCAGGTGCTGCCCTGCTGTACCGGGTCAACCCGGGCCCCTGGAACCGTCCGTAGCTGTTGGGACCTGGCGCCAAATCCCGGTCCACCGAGGCCCACCCCTGCCGCCCGGGAGCTTTCCCACGATAAAATAATTCCGTGCCCAGCTGGCAGTTCCACTCGCCGCCCCCGGCCACATGGCAACGTTGCGACTCAGGCATTTTGCCCATGTGGTGGGACCGGCTGTGCGCCCAAACCGGCCAGCAGTCCGCCGCCCTCTATGCCGCCGGACTCTTCACGGACGACCGGCGGCGGCCCATCGCGCAGTGGTTCAACGCCGCCTTCAACTCCGCCCTCCTGGTGGCCCCGGAGACCTCGCCTGAGTGGCCCGTGCAGCGCTTCGGCATCTTCTACGCACCCCCGGCCTCCGGCTTCGTCCGGGTGTACTCAGCACCCCATGAGTGGCATCCGCGGGAGCCCCGCAAGTTCCCCACCGAGCAGGACGCCTTCCACGCGGCCATCGCCGAGGCTGAACGGTTCCTGCAGGTGGAAATGGACTTTGTGTGAATGCAAAAGATCCCCGCCCTCACAGAGAGGCCGGGGATCTTTTGTTTGTTTGCTCCTCCTGCTGGACTTGAACCAGCAACCCTTCGATTAACAGTCGAATGCTCTGCCAATTGAGCTAAGGAGGAATGAAGCAGGTATGACATTAGCAAAGGTTTCCCGGGAATGGGAAATCGGCGGCGGTGCACCACGAAATACCCTCCCCGGGTATAAAAAATCCCCGTTCCGGATACCCGGAACGGGGATTGTGCGCTCCTCCTGCTGGACTTGAACCAGCAACCCTTCGATTAACAGTCGAATGCTCTGCCAATTGAGCTAAGGAGGAATGAAGCGGGTACCAGCCTAGCAAAGACACCGGCTGGAAGCGAAATCAGGAGTGAAATCGGCGCGTTTCAGGCGTCCGAGCGCAGTGCCCGGCGCTCCATTTCGAGCATCATCAGTTCCCTGTTGAGCCGCTGGAAATCCTCCGGGTTCGCTGCCGGATCCAGCCGTTGCAGCTGGCCCATCTTGTCCGCCTTGACCCGCGTGATCTGGAGCTCGAACAGCCGGGACAGAATGTCCTTGCAGTACTTCTGGACGGCTTCAGCGGTGCTCGCGGGAAGCGGCACCACGGCAAGCTCGGACACCAGCGGCCGGAGGGGTTCCGGGACTTCGTGCATCACCTGTTCCACCCAGCGCAGCGGCTCACCGATAAGTCCGGGACCCGAGGCGCGCATGGCGTCGTGCACGGCCTGGAACGCCGGCGTGACGAACCGTGCGGCCGCGAAGCGCTCCCAGATGCCGCCGCCCAGAAGGGCGGACTCCTGCAGCGCCACTTCCAGCGCCTGCCGCTCCATGGAGGCCACGGGGTCGCGGGGGTCGGGCCGCTGGTAGGAAGGGACAGCGCCCGACGTCGGCCCGGCAGCCACGCCGGGTCCGCCCGCCTGGGCGGACGGCATCTGACCCGGGGCGCCGGCTGTGGAAGGCGTTCCCGGTGCAGCCGGCCCGCCCGGGGCGGCACGCTTCATGGCGACGCCCACAGCCCGGCTGACGTCTTCAACCGAGATGCCGAGCCAGCCGGCCAGTTCCCGGGCATACTCGGGCCTGATGGCTGCGTCGCGGATCTGGGCCACCACCGGAGCGGATTCCCGCAGCGCGGCCACCCGGCCCTCCACGGTGTCCAGGTTGTGGCGCCTGAGCGTGGCCTTGATGGCAAACTCGAACAGCGGCCGGCGCGTGGCGATCAGATCCCGCACGGCGGCGTCCCCTCTGCTTTGGCGGAGGTCGCAGGGGTCGGCGCCGGTGGGCTCCACCGCCACATAGGTCTGGGCGGTAAAGCGCTGGTCTTCCTCGAAGGCGCGCAGTGCCGCCTTCTGCCCGGCGGCGTCACCGTCGAAGGTGAAGATGACCTCTCCCCCGGTGCCGTCGTCGGACAGCAGGCGGCGGGCGATCTTAATGTGCTCGGTGCCGAATGCCGTGCCGCAGGTGGCCACCGCCGTCGGAATTCCCGCCAGGTGGCAAGCCATCACGTCCGTGTATCCCTCCACCACTACGAGCTGGCGGTCTTTGGCGATACTGCGCTTGGCGAGGTCGATCCCGTAGAGCACCTGGGACTTCTTGTACAGCGTGGTTTCGGGGGTGTTGAGGTACTTGGGCCCCTGGTCATCCTCGTAGAGTTTGCGCGCGCCGAAGCCGATGGTGTCGCCGGCGATGTCACGGATGGGCCAGATGAGCCTGCCACGGAACCGGTCATAGATGCCCCGGTTGCCTTCGGAGAACATGCCCGTCAGCTTCAGCTCCTGGTCCGTGAAGCCACGGCCGCGGAGGTGTTTCAGCAGCGCGTCCCAGCCCTGCGGTGCGTAGCCCACGCCGAACTGCTCCGACGCGGCGCGGTCGAAGCCGCGGCCGAACAGGAAGTTCCGGCCTTCGGCGGCCCCGGGCGTCAGCAGCTGGGCGCGGAAGAACTCATCGGCGATTTTGTGGGCATCCAGGAGGCGCTGGCGCTTGCCGACTTCCTCACGGTTGGGGCCGGTGCCGCCGTCCTCGTAGCGTAGTTCGTACCCGATGCGGGCCGCCAGCTTTTCCAGGGCCTCATGGAATGAGGTGTGGTCCTGTTTCTGCACAAAGGCGATGACGTCCCCGTCTTCGCCGCACCCGAAGCAGTGGTACCTGCCCACCTGGGGACGCACGGTGAACGACGGCGACCGCTCGTCGTGGAACGGGCACAGCCCCTTGTAGGTTCCCAGCCCGGCACCCTTGAGCGTGACGTAGCCGTCAACCACTTCCTTGATGTCCGTGCGCTGGCGTACTTCGTCGATATCTTCACGTTTGATCAGGCCAGCCACAAAGCCATCCTAGTCCGGGGGCACGACAAGCCGATCCGCCGTGAGGCGTTCGTCACCACAGCGAGGGAAGGCTCCCCACGAGCCGTTCGTACATTGCCAGCGCCGAGCCGTCTGTCAGCGACGCCACCTGGTCGATGACCACCCTGAGCCGTGCGCCGTCGTCGGGCGCGTCCCGCCAGTCAGCCGCGAACATCGGCTCCAGGTGGCGGTCCCCCGTGGCGTTCAGGGCGGTGACCAGGGCGTGCAGCACCTCGCGCTGGCGCTCGTAGATGGGCTGGCGGTGTTCGGTGGTCATCACGAACGTGGTGGCCAGGCCCTTCATGACCGCGATCTCCATAACCGTCTCGTCCGGGACCATCAGCTCAGCGCTGTACCGCGTGAGGTTTTCCGGGCCGTAGACAGCACGCGTGGCCTCCAGGGCGCTCTGGCAGAACCGGCCGATCAGCTGGCTGGTCATGTTCTTCAGGGCGGCCATAGACTTGCGGCTGCCGTCGGCCTCGCGGACCCACACGTCGGTGGCTTCCAACCGGGCCAGGGCGGCATCGATCGCGGCGGGGTCGTTGTGCGGGAGGTACCACTGCCTGGCGTAGCCCACCACACGGGCCCGGTGGTCCGGGTTGTCCATCCAGCGCAGCTGGAAGTGCCCGGCCACGATCGCGTCCTCGACGTCGTGCACGGAATAGGAAATGTCGTCGGCCAGGTCCATGACCTGCGCCTCCAGGCACGAGCGGCGTTCCGGCGCACCCTCCCTGATCCAGTTGAAGATGGGCAGATCGTCCTCGTAGGCGCCGAACTTGCTGGTGCGCTGGCCGTGGATCACCGGTGCGTTCAGCGCGGACCAAGGGTATTTCGCCGCCGCATCCAGGCTGGCCCTCGTGAGGTTCAGGCCGGCCGGGCGCCCGTCGGTGGCCAGGACCTTGGGCTCCAGCCGGGTGAGGAGCCGGAGGGTCTGGGCGTTGCCTTCGAAGCCGCCGATGGCATGGGCCACCTCGTTCAGGGCGGACTCGCCGTTGTGCCCGAAGGGCGGGTGCCCCAGGTCATGGCTCAGGCAGGCGGTGTCCACCACGTCCGGGTCGCAGCCCAGGGCGCGGCCCAGTTCCCGTCCCACCTGGGCAACCTCGAGGCTGTGGGTCAGGCGGGTGCGGACGAAGTCGTCGGTGTCCGGGGCAACTACCTGCGTTTTCGCTCCGAGGCGGCGCAGGGCGGACGAGTGCAGCACCCGGGCGCGGTCCCGCTCAAAGTCGGAGCGGTAGTTGTTTTTGGGCGGTTCCTCCACCCAGCGGGCGGAATCGTGGGCCTCGTAGCCCGGCAGGGCCTGTGCCGTAGTGCGCGTTTCAGCCACCGGAAACATCCAGTTCCGCGGCGGAGATGTCCTGGGACTGCGCCGCGTTCAGGGCACGGGATTCCAGCCAGTCCTTGGGCAGCGCCGGCTTCTTGGGCGAGCCTGCGCGGCCGCGCGGGCCCTCGGCATCCACGCCGGGGTACGGCGAGCCCAGGTCCAGCTGGTCCAGCGTGTCGCGCAGCACCTCGAGGCTGGTCACCATGGCCAGTTTGGTCCGCAGTTCACTGCCCACCACGTAGCCCTTGAAATACCAGGCCATGTGCTTGCGGATCTCCCGGAGCGCTTTGCCTTCATCGCCAAAGGTCTCAACCATCAGCTCGGCATGCCGGAAGACGCTCTCGGCCACCTTGCCCAGGTCCGGCGTGTAGCGTTTGTCGCTTCCTTCGAAGGCCGCCATGAGGTCACCGAACAGCCACGGGCGTCCCTGGCAGCCGCGGCCCACCACTACACCGTCCACACCGGTTTCCCGGACCATCCGGACAGCGTCCTCCGCGGACCAGATGTCGCCGTTGCCCAGGACGGGAATGTCCGGCAGGGCTTCGCGCAGGCGGGCGATCGCGGTCCAGTCGGCCTGGCCGGAGTAGAACTGCGCCGCGGTGCGGCCGTGAAGCGCGACGGCGGCGACCCCGGCATCGCGGGCGATCCGGCCGGCGTCGAGGTACGTCAGGTGGTCATCGTCGATGCCCTTGCGCATTTTAATGGTGAGCGGGACATTGCCCTTGGACGCTTCGTTGACCGCGGTCTGGACGATCGAGGTGAAGAGGTCGATCTTCCAAGGCAGGGCGGAGCCGCCACCGCGCCGGGTCACCTTGGGAACGGGGCAGCCGAAGTTCAGGTCAATGTGGTCTGCGCGGTCCTCTTCGACGAGCATTCGCACTGCCTGGCCCACCGTGACGGGGTCCACGCCGTACAGCTGGACGGAGCGGACTTTTTCGTCGTCGTCGTGCGAGATGATGCGCAGTGATTCGGGCGTGCGTTCAACGAGGGCGCGGGAGGTGACCATCTCCGCAACGTACAGGCCGCCGCCGTATTCACGGCACAAACGACGAAAAGCGGAGTTGGTGATGCCCGCCATCGGAGCCAGGATCACGGGGGTGTCCACCGTGATGGGGCCCAGCTTCAGGGGCGGGAGTTCCAGCTTGGGGGCGGGAGGCGTTGCGGTAACAGTCACCTGTCCATTGTCGCAAAGGCGGGCAAATCGGCGCGCCGGGCCCATTTGGGTCCCCTGGCGTCGTTCAGCTGCCCGTCCAGCCGCGGTCTGCCCGGCGTCCCCTCCGGGTGGTGGCGGGATCGTCGGAACCTTCCGTGGACTGCCGTGACCGCCTCTCGAACGCGGCCGCCGCGAGCGCACCGGTATCGTCGACGTCGTCCGCGTTGATGGCGGCGGCGCCCGAGGTGCCGTCGGGGCGGCGGTCTCCGTCCGGGACGCCGACGGCGACCTGTCCGGCCGTCCGGACGCCGGTGGCCTTGACCACCAGCACGGCGATCAGAGTGGTCACGGGAATGGCGAGGACCAGGCCTATGGAGCCAACGAGCGTGCGGATGACTTCTTCGGACAGTTCGGCGCTGGTCAGGGTGTCCCCCAGCGGCCGGTCGTACAGCATCACAATGATCAGGATGGGCAGGGCTGCGCCGGCGTAGGCGAACGCGATGGTGTAGACCGTGGAGGCGATGTGGTCCCGGCCGATCCGCATGGCGGAGGTGAAGAGCTTGCGGGCGCTGGTGCCGGGAGCCAACTCATAGAGTTCCCAGACGGCGGACGATTGCGTAATGGTGACGTCGTTCAGGACACCAAGGCCGGAGATGATGAGGCCGCACAGGATCACCCCGGAAATGGAGATGTTGGCCGAGGTATTGATCAGGGTGGTGGCGTCATGGCTGCCCACTCCGGCGAGGTTGGCGGCGTCGGTGGCCCAGGCCGCCAACAGCGCCGTGATGGCCAGGCCGAACATGGTGCCCAGCAGCGCCGTTGATGTCCTGGCGGAGAAGCCGTGGGCAAAATACAGGACCCCGATCATGATCACCGTTGACCCCACCAGGGCCAGCAGCAGCGGAGGTTTGCCCTCCACCAGCCCGGGCAACATAAAGCCGGCAAGGACGAAATACGCGCCCACTAGCCCCAGCAGCGCCCGGAATCCGCGCCAGCGCGCCACCGCGATGACCACCAGGGCATAGAGGAGCGCCAGGATCACGATGGGAAGGGTCCGGACGAAGTCAACAAAGATGTAGGCCGGAGACCCCTGCGACGCCGCGGCGCCCTGGGCGTTGGAAAGGTTCAGGTACCTGATCTGGTCCCCCGGCTTCACGCCATGGGACTTGGCGACGTCGGGATTGATCACCACTTTGACGGGACTGCCGCCCTGGTCCGGTTCCGTGAAGGCAAACATGCAGTCGGAGCCGGCGGGGGCGGGCTGGCCGCTGGTGTCCGAGGATTGGCCGGGGGCGGTGGAGCCCTGCATGCAGCTTTCTTCCACGACGCTCTGGATCTTGCCCGTATCGAAGGTGACGCCGGGCGCCGCCGAATAGGGGTTGGCGAGGGAGATGCCGTCCTTGGACCCGGACGGCCACAGCACGGCCATGCCCGCCAGGGTCAGAAGAGTCAGCGGCACCAGCACCGCGGCCAGGATGCGGTTTGCCTTCCGGCGGGCAGCAATCGCCTGGGCCGTCGGCTCCGAATGATCTGTTGAAACGTGGGTGTGACCGGAGCCCATCAGCAGTTGAACCTCATACCTTGAACTCTACGTCCGGCGCCTTAGGGTTGGTAAATGGCAGGAACCGAGAGGAACCACGCGTGACGGACCGCAGGACTGAATTCCACACCAACGAACCTGCTGCGAGGCGGGAGGCGGCACTCACTGTGCTGGCGGCCCCCGGGACAACGCGGGGCGTCGCCCTGGTCCTGCACGGGGGCAAGGCACACAGCTTTGAGCCCGTGGAGGCCCGCCACCTGAGCCCGCTGCGCATGGTCACGTTCGCCCGTCACCTGCACCGTGCCGGGAAGGACCACGGGCTGGCGGTGTGGTCCCTGCGGAACAGCGTGCGTGGCTGGAACGGGCCGGACAGGTCCGCACTGCAGGATGCCCGCTGGGCCCTCCAGCAAATCAGTGCGCAGCACCCTAGGGTTCCCGTGTATCTGGTGGGGCATTCCATGGGCGGCCTCACCGCCGTGACCGCCGCGGACCATCCTCAGGTGGACGCCGTGGTGGCGCTGGCCCCGTGGCTCAGCCCGGAGACACCCGCCACGCCGCTCGCCGGACGCAAGGTCCTGATTGTCCACGGCACGGGAGACCATATGACCAGCCCGTCCCAGTCCTTGGCGTTTGCGCGCCGAGCCACCGGGACAGCAGCCTCCATACAGTATGTTTCGCTGCGCGGTTCCGGGCATTTTATGGTGCGCCGCGGCCGGCTGTGGCACACGTTGGCCACCGGTTTTGTGATGAAGGCTTTCGCTCTGCGCACCGGATTCACGCACCAGGCCTCGAGCAAGCTGGCTGGGCTGGTGCCCTGGTCCGCCGCTGAGGTGGCCCTGTGAGCTCTTTTCCCTGGCCGGCGTTCGCCGCGTCGTTGCCCTGGACAGCACTGGCAGTCCTGGCGGTCCTGGCGCTGACGTTTGGCGTGGCCGTCCGGCAGGGCCGGCACTCGGTGATGGACATCGCGTGGGGCCCCGGCTTCGTTGCGGTGGCCGTGGTGTCCTGGTTCCTGTCTGCCGGATCGGGCGATGACACCCGCCGCGCCTTGTTGCTTCTGCTGACGGCGGTCTGGGGGTTGCGGCTGGGCTGCCATATTGGCTGGCGGGCGCGCGACGGACATGAAGACCCGCGCTACAAGGCCCTGCTGGACCCGGCGCCCGGATCCAGGAACGCGTTTGCGCTCCGCCGTGTCTACCTGCCGCAGGGTGTGGTTATGTTTTTTGTGTCCCTGACGCTGCAGGTGGGGATGTTCGCCACCGGGCCTGTGGCGTGGGTGGCCGTGCTCGGCGTCCTGCTGTGGATGACGGGGTTTGTGTTCGAGACCGTGGGCGACTGGCAGCTGGCCCGGTTCAAGAAGGATCCGGCCCGCCACGGCACGGTGCTGGATACCGGTTTGTGGCGGTACACCCGGCATCCCAACTATTTCGGCGATGCGGCCATCTGGACGGGGCTTTTCCTGATCGCCGCAGACTCGTGGCCGGGCGTCCTGACTATCCTGTCACCGGCCCTGATGGTGTGGACGCTCGCCGGGAAGACCGGGAAGCCCCTGACGGAAAAGGCGATGTCGGGCCGGCCCGGTTACCGGGAATATGTTGAGGGGACCAGCGGCTTCATCCCGTGGCCGCCCAAACGCCGGTGACCTCCCCCGGGTGGGGTCAGTCCGAGACGATCAGCGTTTCGGCGCCGGCCTGGCGCGCTTTGCCAGCTTCCAGCAAGGGCTCGACGGCGGCACGCAGCGCCGTCATCGAATCGTCCAGTTCCAGCATGACCGGGTGCTGGTACGCGAGGAGCGAGAGCAGGTCACGGACGGCGGCTGCGGCGTCGTCCGCTTCCAGCGCGGGTTCGTGGCCCACAAACACATCCGTGGCCTTCGCGCCCTGGGCCGAAGCGTCCGCCGCCGGGTCCTGGGCTGCCTCCGCATAACTCACCGCAAAGGCGCGGATCCGGCCCTTCTTGCTGGGGGAAACCCCGGCGCCAAAGGCGGATTCCGGCTCGGCGCGCAGCACAAGCGCACCGTGGGCGCCGGTGAGGTCATCCAAGAACAGCTTCTGCACTTGCCCCACCGACAGCACGCCCGGCGAATCCCAGCCATGGATGGACGTGTAATACCGCCCCACGACGTCGGTCAGCTCAACCGAGCCGGTAGCGAGATCCATCACGACGTCGGAACCGGCGTTTTCGTCGTTGGCCGGCCCGCCGCCGTCGTTCTTCGCGGGGAATACGGGCAGCTTCAGGGCGCCCGGCTCCACCACCACCAGCCGGGAACGCTGGATGGGCGCGAGCCCGAACGCCTCGGCGAACGCGGCCCCCGGAGTGCCCGGCTGCACCTTCGCCCGCAGCCTGGCAACGCCCGACGGCGCCTGCTCGGCTTCGCGGCGCAGCATGGTCAGGAGCGTGGCACCGATGCCGGCGCGGCGATGATCGCGCGCCACCTCGATGTAGGTCCACAGCCGCTCCGGGTGCAGCGAAGCCTCGTAGACCACGCCCGCCGCCACCGGAATGCCAACGCCGTCAATGACGTCCTCGGCCACGATGCAGCGGCGCCAGGGGGTGCCGTCCGTGCCGGGCGAGGAGACGGCCAGGGCACCGCGGAACTGCCTGGCCTGTTCGGTCTCCGGGCCGCCCCAGATTTCCAGCAGCGTCAGGTCATCGCCCTCAAGCCATTCGCGGTATTCGATGGCCATTCTCAGGCGCCGATCAGGCGGGCGGCCAGGTAGCCTTCCACCTTGTCCAGCGAGACGCGTTCCTGGCTCATGGTGTCGCGTTCACGGATGGTCACGGCTTGGTCCTCGAGGGTGTCGAAGTCCACGGTGATGCAGAACGGGGTGCCGATCTCGTCCTGGCGGCGGTAGCGGCGGCCGATCGCGCCGGCGTCATCGAAGTCGATATTCCAGTTCTTGCGCAGCTGCGCGCCTAGGTCTTTGGCCTTCGGCGAGAGGTCCTCGTTGCGGCTCAACGGCAGCACCGCAGCCTTGACGGGGGCCAGGCGCGGGTCAAGCCGCAGGACGGTACGGACGTCGACGCCGCCCTTGGCGTTGGGTGCCTCGTCTTCGGTGTACGCGTCCACCAGGAACGCCATGAAGGAACGGGTCAGGCCCGCGGCCGGCTCGATCACGTACGGGGTGTAGCGCTCGTTGGTGGCCTGGTTGAAGTAGCTCAGGTCCTGGCCGGAAGCCTTGGAGTGCGTGGAGAGGTCGAAGTCCGTGCGGTTGGCGATGCCTTCGAGCTCGCCCCATTCGGAACCCTGGAAGCCGAAGCGGTATTCGATGTCCGTGGTGCCCTTGGAGTAGTGGCTCAGCTTTTCCAGCGGGTGTTCGAAGAAGCGCAGGTTCTCTTCCCGGATGCCCAGGCTGGTGTACCAGGACATGCGCTCTTTCATCCAGTACTGGTGCCACTCTTCGTCCGTGCCGGGCTCGACGAAGAATTCCATTTCCATCTGCTCGAACTCACGGGTGCGGAAGATGAAGTTGCCGGGTGTGATCTCGTTGCGGAAGGACTTGCCGATCTGGCCGATGCCGAACGGCGGCTTCTTGCGGGACGTGGTGAGCACGTTGCTGAAGTTCACAAAAATGCCCTGGGCCGTTTCCGGGCGCAGGTAGTGCATTCCTTCCTCGCTGGCCACCGGGCCGAGGAAGGTCTTGAGCAGGCCGGAGAATTCCTGGGGTTCGGTCCATTCGCCGCGGGTGCCGCAGTTGACGCAGGCAATGTCCTTCAGGCCGTTCTCGGCGGGGCGGCCCTTCTTTTCCTCGTACTCTTCCTCGAGGTGGTCCGCGCGGTAGCGCTTGTGGCAGGAAAGGCACTCAACCAGCGGATCGGAGAAGACGTCAACGTGGCCGGAGGCTTCCCATACCTGGCGGGGCAGGATGACGGAGGAATCCAGGCCCACCACGTCCTCGCGGCCGCGGACCATGGACTGCCACCACTGGCGCTTGATGTTTTCCTTCAGCTCAGCGCCGAGGGGTCCGTAGTCCCAGGCAGAGCGGGAGCCTCCGTAGATTTCACCGGCCTGGAACACAAAACCCCTTCGCTTGGAAAGGGAAATGACCTGGTCGAGTACGGATTTTGCTGCCATGGTGGACTCCAATTTCTACAGGGCCGCTGGGTGCGGTCCGCGGGTATCTGGCCCCGCTGCACGTGGGTGCTTCACCGCTGGGTGCGGGCGGGGCGGGCGAAGGAACAAGATGCAGAGAACTGCGTGTCCTAGCCTACCGGCCGCTGCCTCCGGAAGGCGCCCCGCGGCCACGGCAGTGTGGCCAGGATGATGGCGGCCAGCGTCAGCACTGTGCCCAGGACGGTGGCCGGGGCCACGATGCTCCCGGGGGCCGGCACCACGAGGTCCAGCCCCAGGGAGCCAAGGAGCTGTCCGGCGATCATGCCGAGCCCTGTGACCAGCACGCCCAGGCTGCGGACCAGCAGCGCACCCAGGCCGATGAACACGCAGCCCATGGGCCCGCCCAGGTAGTACCACCACTCGGCCGGCAACGGATTGCCCGGCCCAAAAACTGCCACCTTGACGGCCAAGGCAATCCACAGGAACACCGAGCCGGCCACGAAGTTCACCAGCGTGGCGGCGACGGGCGATCCGTAGTGGACTGTGGCCGTCCCGTTCATCGCCTGTTGGAAGCTCATCAGGAACCCGGCCAGGACCGGGAGGATCAACGGCAGAATCAAGGCTTCCAGCCCGCCCGCTGCGTCCGCGGGAGCGCCCGGCGAGCCCGGCGAGCCCGGGGAGCCGGCCAGCCGCGGCGAAACCGCCCACGCCACGGCGGCGACGGTCAGCACGCACCCGATGATCCGCATGGGAGTCACGGCCCTCTTGCCGGCAGGTCCGATGCCCAGCCGGTCCACCAGCAGCCCGCTCAGCGTCTGCCCGGTCACGGCGGCCACGGTAAACAGCGCCACGCCCAGGATGCCCACGGTGAAGGACTGCGCGAAGACAAAAAGGGCACCAATGCCGCCGGCCAGCACGTACACGGGCGGGAAAGCCCGGGTCCGGACCGCCGGCAGGATCCTGGCCAGACCGGCGCGGCCGCTGGGCAGGATCAGGGAGATCAGCATCATCACCACCAGGCCGGTGCTGAAACCCACCACGGCCGCGGCGATGCCGTCGTTGAGCCGGACGCCGAGGGCGCCGTTGATCCGGCCCTGGACGGGAATGGCCAGTCCCGCGCCGACGGCCAGCGGGAGCCCCGCGAACCGCGGCAGCCGTGGGGTGTGGGTCATCGGATTCACCTTACGTCAGGCATTATTACTTGTATGAGCAACCAGGACATTCAAGAGATCCCCATCCGCGACAGCATGATCCGTCTTGGCCAGCTCCTGAAGCTCGCCAGCCTGGTGGAGGACGGCGTGGAAGCCGCTGAGCTGATCAAGAACGGACTCGTCAAGGTCAACGGCGAGATCGATGACCGCCGCGGACGCCAGCTGCACAACGGCGACACCGTCACCGTCAACGGGCAAACCGTGCAGGTAGTGGCCCCGGAAGCCTGATTTAACAGGCCTGACTCAGCCTCAGGCGGCGTGGACAGCGTAAGCGGCCGGCGGCACTGTGCCGCCGGCCGCCGTCGTACGCTTATTTGTTCAGCACCTCGTGCGTCAGGAACTCGGAGACGTGCCCGATTTCCTGCTGGTTGATGCCGTGCCACATGCCCGTGTAGAGCACCTTGGTGAGCTTGACATGCCCACGCACCCAGCCCATGGTGTAGTCGATCTTGTCGGGCGTGATCACGGGGTCCTGCTGGTCCCGGCCCCAGAAGAGCGGCACTGTACCGTCCAGGTCGCCATCCTTGAAGGTGGGGTCCCCGTCCGCGTTGACCACAAAACCGGAAAGCCCGACGACGGCGGCGTAGTCAGCGGGGCGCTGCCGGAGCAGCGTGGTGGCCATGGCCATTCCCATGGAAAAGCCGAGCAGCGTCACCGACGGGTGGTCGGCTTTGACGGTGTCAATCCAGTCCTGCACATAACCGGCTCCAGCCTTGACGGCGTCGAGCGTGTACTCGATGGAGGCCGTCAGGGGGAACCACATAAAGCCGGGGCCCGTGGCCAATGGCGCCCGGAGTGAGGCAACAACAAAATCTTCGGGAAGCATATCCGCCAGGCTCAGGAGGTCCTGTTCGTTGGCGCCGTAGCCGTGGAGCAGCACCAGCAGCGGCTTTCCGGCGCGCTGGTCCTCCGGCCGGGACCACAGAACAACAGGGGCGGGAAATACTTGGGCGTCAGTCATGGTTTCCATTCTTACAGTTACCCGGCGGTAACTACCTACGGTGGCGTAGCTTGTGAGCAAGGAGGCAGGATAGGACCGTGAATGAAGCAAAAGCCATGCAGAGCCCGCCCAGGGCCACGGAAGCCCATCCCTGGAGCCGCTACGTGGCGATGGGAGATTCGTTCACCGAGGGCATCGGCGACCCCGAACCAACAAGCCCCGGCGGCTTCCGCGGCTGGGCGGACCGGGTGGCCGAGGAACTGGGCAGGGGCCAAGCGGACTTCGCCTATGCCAACCTGGCCGTCCGCGGCCGGCTGCTGCAGCAGATCGTGGACCAGCAACTCGCTCCGTGCCTGGCGCTTAAGCCGGACCTGATAACCCTTTCCGCCGGCGGCAACGATCTCATCAGGCCCGGCGGCGACCCCGACGCCCTCGCCGAAAAACTTGATTCCGTGGTCCAGATCCTGGCCATGGGCGGTGCCACGGTGGTGCTGTTCAACGGTCCGGATACCGGTTCCTCGGTCCTGGGACGGATCCGCAGCAAGGTGGCCATCTACAACGAGAACCTCCGCACGGTGGCCGCGCGCCATGACGCCATCATCGCCGACATGTGGTCGCTCAAGCAGCTGAACGATCCGCAGATGTGGGACGAGGACCGCCTGCATTTTTCGCCGCTGGGACACCACACCATCGCCGCCATGGTGCTGGAATCGCTGAACTTGAACCACACGCTTGAGCCGCTCCGGCCCAAGCCCTTGCCCGCCCGCACGTGGCGGGCAGCCCGCTCCGAAGACCTGGTGTGGGCCCGCGAGTATTTTGTCCCGTGGGTGGTGCGGCGGCTGCGCCACCGCTCCTCCGGCGACGGAATCACCGCAAAGCGTCCGACGCCGGGCCCTGTGTTCGGCCCGGGCGTTCCGTTGGGATCCGGCGAGGGGCCCCTGGGTACTATCGACGCCCGGCGCTAGCGGCGGCACGGCGTGAGCGGCGGCACGGCGTGAGCGGCGGCACGGCGTGAGCGGCGGCACGGCGTGAGCGGCGGCACGGCGTGAGCGGCGGCACGGC
>NZ_JAMXBJ010000032.1 GCF_023913755.1 Pseudarthrobacter cellobiosi | reverse complement strand
AGGCCGGCCGACGCATCGAAATAAAGACAGCCAAAGCGTCAGACAGGCTCTGAGTCAGACCAACCCGACCCCCACATCAATCATTACTGACAGGCTCGATCACCGGGACAACCGGTGGTCGAGCTTGTCGAAACCTCCGGATCTCGACAGGCTCGATTACCGGACGCCGAATCACTGGAGCCATTCGAAACCGAGGAGGAGCTCGGCGACCTGCTGCTCGCCGTCGTCGGCTCCGCACGTGCTAGGGGATTCGACGCCGAACGTGCCCTTCGGGGCGCCATCCGGCGGCAGTTCGCGTCGCCATCATGACGTCCGGGTGATGGATAGGGTTCCGTAACCTGCACCACTCTCGACTAGGCTTGGTCCTGACGAGGACGTCCCAGATTTAACGCTTTTTCCAGCTGTTCGTTCCCCCAAAATCGCCCATAAGGAGCACATCCATGGCGCTTATCGATGCCATCCACGCCCGCGAAATCCTCGATTCCCGCGGAAACCCGACCGTAGAAGTTGAAGTACTGCTCTCCGATGGCCAGATCGGCCGCGCGGCAGTACCCTCAGGTGCCTCCACCGGTGAGCACGAGGCTGTTGAGCTCCGTGACGGAGACAAGGGACGTTACCTCGGCAAGGGTGTCCAGAAGGCCGTTGACGCTGTCATCGACCAGATCGCTCCGGCACTGACCGGCTTCGACGCCACCGACCAGCGCAGCATCGACCAGGCCATGATCGACCTGGACGGCACGCCCAACAAGGCGAAGCTCGGCGCCAACGCCATCCTGGGCGTTTCGCTGGCCGTTGCCAACGCCGCTGCCGCCTCCGCAGACCTGCCGCTGTACAAGTACCTGGGCGGCCCCAACGCGCACGTCCTGCCGGTTCCGCTGATGAACATCCTCAACGGTGGCTCGCACGCCGACTCCGACGTGGACATCCAGGAATTCATGATCGTCCCGATCGGCGCCGAGACCTTCTCCGAGGGCCTCCGCTGGGGCGTCGAGGTCTACCACAACCTCAAGTCCGTCCTGCAGGCCAAGGGCCTGTCCACCGGCCTGGGTGACGAAGGTGGCTTCGCGCCTAACCTGCCGTCCAACCGTGCTGCGCTGGACCTGATCCAGGAAGCCATCACGAACGCCGGCTACACCCCGGGCAAGGACATCGCCCTCGCACTGGACGTCGCCTCCTCCGAGTTCTTCAAGGACGGCGCCTACCAGTTCGAGGGCAAGGCACTATCCGCCACCGAGATGAGCGCCTACTACGCCGAGCTCGTGGCCGACTACCCGCTGGTTTCCATCGAGGATCCCCTGGATGAGAACGACTGGGACGGCTGGAAGACCCTCACCGACAGCATCGGTGACAAGGTCCAGCTCGTCGGCGATGACCTCTTCGTCACCAACCCGGCCATCCTGCAGCGCGGCATCGACACCAAGACCGCCAACTCGCTGCTGGTCAAGGTCAACCAGATCGGTTCACTGACCGAAACGCTGGACGCCGTCAGCCTGGCCCAGCGCGCCGGTTACACCACCATCACCTCGCACCGCTCCGGCGAGACCGAGGACACCACCATCGCCGACATCTCGGTGGCCACCAACGCCGGCCAGATCAAGACCGGTGCCCCGGCACGCTCGGAGCGCGTTGCCAAGTACAACCAGCTCCTGCGCATCGAAGAAGAACTCGACGACGCCGCACGCTACGCCGGCCGCAGCGCTTTCCCGCGTTTCAAGGGCTAGTAGCCGCGTAAACCTCTGACCGGTGGCTATGGTTGAAAGACCATAGCCACCGGTTTTTGTTTTAGCCGGCATTGATTGAGCCGGTATCAAGCGCAGAGTTGCGGCCAGAGGCAGGCCGCACGTTTCAGGAGTGTCATGGCCACCCGCCGTCCCAAAGTTCCCAAGGCCGCGTCGAGGCATCAGGCCACCACGGACCCAGCCAGGGAAGACGCCGGCATCATCCGCGCCGATTTTGGCGGTACAGCCAGCAGCGCAAAGGGCGGGAGCATGGGCAAGACCGGAACGGCGTCCAGCGCCGGAACGTCCGCATCGGGCACCAGGCTCCCGGCAAGCAAAGGGCAGGGGAGCGGCCACAACGGTAACGCCGCGGGCAGGACATCGAAGCCTGACACCACGCCGGATGACAGCCAGCCGGTGCCCGCCAAGGCGTTCTCCGGCCGCATGCTGGCACTGGCGGTGGTCATGATTGCCATCACCATCATGCTGGCCCCCACCGTGAAGATCTTCTTCGACAAGCGGGCCGAGCTCGCCGCCCTCAGCGCCGATATTGCCGCCCGCCAGGCCGAGCAGGACGGCCTGCGGCAGCAGATCTCACGGTGGCAGGATCCGAACTACGTGAAACAGCAGGCCCGCGACCGCATTAACATGGTTATGCCGGGTGAATCCGGCTACTGGGTCTTCGGCAGCGATCTGCCGGCCGGAACAAGCAGTAGCCTGACCGCCACAGCAGCACAAGACCCCGCCGATCTGCCGTGGGTGGATTCCCTGTGGGAGTCCATCAGGCGTGCGGCCACAGACTGAACAGCTAGAGGAAGGATGGCCCGCGCCAGTGGAAGAAAACACGGCGACTGCGCCGGAGAAGTCCCGCCAGCCATCAGCACACGATCTTGAAGTACTCAGCAGGCAGTTGGGACGGCCGGTGCGCGATGTGGTGGAAATCCCGGCGCGCTGCGTCTGCGGCAACCCCCTCGTTGCCGCCACGGCGCCGCGGCTGAGCAACGGGACCCCGTTTCCCACCACGTTTTATCTGACGCACCCCGTCATCACTTCGGCGGTTTCCCGGCTGGAAGCTGCCGGGCTGATGAACGACATGAATGAACGCCTGAGCGCCGATGAGCCCCTCGCGGCCGCCTACCGTGCAGCGCACGAGGACTATCTCGGAGCCCGCGCGGCCATCGGCGAGCGTTCCGGCATCGGCGCCGTCCCGGAGATTGACGGCATCTCCGCCGGCGGCATGCCCACCCGGGTCAAATGCCTCCACGTCCTGGTGGGCCATTCCCTCGCGGCGGGTCCCGGCGTAAACCCGCTGGGGGATGAGGCCATTGCCGGCATCAGTGAATGGTGGACAACGGACCGCTGCTACTGCGACGGCGCCTGGGACACCGCAGGGGAGGCCCCGTCAAAGGATCTCAGCCGCCACGGACCCCAGGGCCTGCCGGAGATCGTGGGCCGGCCCGCTCCGGTCCGCAAGACCGCAAGCGCTGACGGGGCAGGGGCATGACCCGCGTCGCCGCCATCGACTGCGGCACGAACTCGCTCCGCCTGCTCATCGCCGACATCGACCGCAGGAGCGGGACAGCGAAGCTCGCCGACGTTGTCCGCGAAATGCGGGTTGTCCGGCTGGGCCAGGGCGTGGACGCCACCGGCGAATTGGCCCCTGAGGCGCTGGAGCGCACCTTCGCAGCCACGGCGGATTACGCAGCCATGATCCGCGAGCACGGCGCCGAGTCCATCCGTTTTGTGGCAACCTCGGCCAGCCGGGACGCGCGCAACCGCCAGGTCTTTGTGGACGGGATCCGGGAACTGCTGGGCGTTGAGCCGGAGGTCATCTCAGGTGATGAAGAAGCTGCCCTGTCCTTCGCCGGGGCCAGCAGCGTGCTGCCCATCCTTGACGGGGAGCAGGTGCTGGTGGTGGACCTCGGCGGCGGCAGCACGGAGTTCGTCCTCGGTACCTCCGCCGGTGTCACGGCCGCCAAGTCCGTCGATGTCGGCTGCGTCCGACTCACCGAACGGCACCTGCAGGACGATCCGCCCACGGCGGAGCAGATCGCCGCCGCGGAAGCCGACGTCGACGCCGCCATTGCCCGGGCGGGACTGGATGTTCCGCTGGAACGCGCCACCGCCGTCGTCGGGGTGGCCGGCTCGATCACCACCATCACCGCCCATGCCCTGCGGCTTCCGGAGTATTCGCCGGCGGCGATCCACGGGACGGAATTGTCCATCGGCACCATCACCGAAGCCGCCACCGACCTCCTCCACATGACCAGGGGAGAACGTGCCGAACTGGCGTATATGCACCCCGGCCGCGTCGACGTTATGGGTGCCGGCGGGCTGGTGTGGCGGCGCATCCTGGAGCGGCTGAATGAGCTCACCGCGGGCCGGATCGTCACGGCCACGGCCAGCGAACACGATATTCTTGACGGAATTGCCCTGAGCATCCACTAACCAGGCCATCAGCCAACCAAGCATGGGAACCCACATGACCAGAGCAACAGCACGGTTCCGCCGGGCCGCGTCAGCTCTCCTGGCGATGACCCTTGCAGGCGTCAGCCTGGCCGCAGGACTGACCCTGGCGCCTGCGGCCAGGGCCGACGCTGAACGGGACAAACAGTACTGGCTTGGCGAATCCGGAATTACGAAGGCCTGGGAGGTTTCCAAGGGCGCCGGTGTCAAGATCGCGGTGATCGACAGCGGCGTGGATGCCCAGCACCCTGACCTGAAGGGCGCCGTCACCGGAGGCTTCGACGCGTCCGGGGCCGGCAGCCCCAACGGGCAGAAAAGCCTGGGGGTCAAGCCGGAACACGGGACCCTGGTAGCCACCATACTGGCCGGTCGCGGCCACCAGCCGGCCGGCGCCACCCCCTCGCCCAGTCCCGGCCAGGCTGCTGCCAGCGGACCGGACGGCATGATTGGCGTGGCCCCTGAAGCTGAGATCCTGTCCGTCTCAACGTGGCTGGGTTCGGCCAACCCCGCGGGCAAGAGCGATCAGGACCAGATCCCGGAAGCGGTCCGTTGGGCCGTGGACAACGGGGCCAAAGTCATTAACATTTCGCTGGGCAGCGCCACGCCGCAGTGGCCCCAGAGCTGGGATGCTGCCTTCCTCTATGCCGAACAAAAAGATGTGGTCATCGTGGCCGCCGCCGGAAACCGGATAGGCGGCAACCTCCAGGTGGGAGCTCCAGCCACCATCCCCGGCGTCCTCACGGTCGCCGGCCTGGACCGCAAGGGCACAGCGAGCGTCGACTCGTCCTCCCAGGGGATCAGCATTGGTGTGGCGGCCCCGGCAGAAAACCTGCTGGGCGGGCTGCCCGGCGGCGGCTACGCAGAATGGGCGGGAACGTCCGGAGCTGCCCCGATTGTTGCCGGCGTGGCCGCACTCATCCGCTCCAAGTGGCCGGAGATGAGCGCCAAGCAGGTCATCAACCGGATCGTCAGCACAGCCAAGGATGCCGGTCCTGCCGGAAAAGACCCGCTGTACGGCTTTGGCGTGCTGAACGCGGAGGCCGCCCTGAAGGACTCCGTCCCGGAAGCCGCCGCCAACCCGCTCGGCTCCATCTCGGACTGGATCCGCGTCCACCGCCGCGGCAACCTTGGTGCGCCGGCGCCGGTGCCCACCGACGAAGTGGCCAGTGCCGTTCCCACGCTGCCCGAGCCCACTGTGCCCGCGGCGGAGGCGCCCTCACAGCGTGACAGTGCCGTTGGCGCCGCCGTCGTGATCGGTTCGGTGATCCTCTTTGTGGTGATCATCGGGGCAGCCGTCTTCCAGCTCCGTCGGGCGGCCAGAAACCCCGGAGCGGCGCGCGAGGAACCTGATACCGGCGCGTTCCAAACCGTTGATTCAGGTGGCAAAACGTAGTTAGTGAAGATTTTCACAAACTGTTGTATCCTTAAATCATGGCAACCACCCCAGAGCTCCAGGACCGTCCCAGGGTACTCGTCGTCGGCGGCGGGTACGTCGGCCTGTACGTAGCACTCAAACTGCAGAAGAAGATCGCGAATGCCGGTGGCATCGTCACCCTCGTGGATCCACTGCCCTACATGACTTACCAGCCCTTCCTGCCCGAAGTGGCCGGCGGCAACATCGAGGCCCGCCACGCAGTGGTCTCGCACCGCCAGCACCTGAAGCAGACTGAACTCATCCAGGGCAGCGTCACCTCGATCGACCACGCCAACCGCACCGCCGTCGTGGCGCCTGCGGATGGCGGAGAGCACATCGAGATCCCCTACTTCGACATCGTGGTGGCCGCAGGCGCCATCACCCGCACCTTCCCCATCAAGGGACTGGCGGACAAGGGCATCGGCCTGAAGACCATCGAAGAGGCTGTGGCCCTTCGCAACAAGGTGCTGGAGCGCCTCGAGGCCGCGTCCACCATCGCGGACCCCGCTGCCCGCGCCAAGGCACTGACATTCGTGGTTGTCGGTGGCGGCTTCGCCGGCATCGAGTGCATCACCGAAATGGAAGACCTGGCTCGCGCCGCGGTCAAGAACAACCCCCGCATCCGTCAGGAAGAAGTACGCTTTGTCCTGGTTGAAGCAATGGGCCGCATCATGCCGGAGGTCACGGCACCGCAGGCCGAATGGGTTGTGGAGCACCTCCGCAGCCGCGGCATCGAGGTCCTGCTGAACACTTCCCTGGACAGCGCTGAGGGCTCCCTGAAGCTCATCAACCTCCCGGACAAGTCCCTCGCCCAGGAATTCGAAGCCGATACGCTTGTCTGGACTGCCGGTGTGCAGGCCAACCCGATGATCCGCTCCTCCGACTTCCCGCTGGAACCGCGCGGACGTGTCCGCGTTCTGCCGGACCTCCGCATCGCCGGCGATGAAGGCATCATCGACAACGCCTGGGCTGCCGGCGACATCGCCGCCGTGCCGGACCTCACGGGCAGCGGCCTGCCGGACGGCACCTGCGTCCCGAACGCCCAGCACGCACTGCGCCAGGCCAAGCACCTCGCCAAGAACCTGTGGGCTTCGCGCTGGGACAAGCCCCTGAAGGACTACAAGCACAAGAATCTGGGTGCTGTGGCCGGTTTCGGCGAGTGGAAGGGTGTCGCGAACATCAACCTCGTGGGCCGCATTGGCCTCAAGGGCCCGCTCGCCTGGCTGGCCCACCGCGGCTACCACGGCATGGCCATGCCCACCATGGAGCGCAAGGTCCGCGTCATCATGGGTTGGATCCTCGCGTTCTTTATGGGCCGCGACACCACCCAGCTGATCGACCTCGATAACCCGCGCGGCGCCTTCGTGGCCGCTGCCACGCCGGCTCCCAAGCCTGCAGCGGCTGCGCCTGCCCCGGCAGCCAGCACGCCGGAGGCATCCGCCGGAGCAGCCCAGCAGGGCTCGGCAGAAGCCACCAGCGTGGACCCCAAGCAGTCGGTCACCGCGGACGCCAAGTAACACTGGCATCCTGACACAGCATTTGTAACGCCCGACGGCGGCTGTCCCCTTGAGGGGGGATAGCCGCCGTTTTGCGTATCCAACGGGGTGTCCCTTCTAGACTGGCACCATGACTGGCGAAAAGAACCTCCAGACCCTGCTGGCAACACTGAAACCGGTACTGCGGGAGGGGGAGTACGTCTACGTCCTGTGGCCGCATGGCAGGCCGCTCGAGCCCGGCATCGAAGCTGCCGTACGTGAGGCCGGGGGCCTGACGGTCGTCCTGCCGCGGGAAAGGGCAGACAGCCTGGGGCTGCACTACGACTTTGTGGCGGCCTGGATCACTCTGGAAGTGCACTCTGCGCTGGAGGCTGTTGGCCTGACCGCCGCCGTCGGGAAGGCCCTGACCGACGCGAAGATCAGCTGCAACGTGCTGGCCGGCTTCCACCACGACCACCTGCTGGTGCCGGTGGCGGACGCGCCACGCGCCGTCGAAGCCCTAGCTGAGCTGTCAGCGGCAAGTCGGGACGTGCCGCGGCCCGAGCTGCTGCTCAGGAACGAGACGGCTGCGGACAGGGACAAGATCCTCGCGTTGACGGGCGAGGCGTTCGCGGTCTCTCCGGTCACGGGCCTGCCGGTGGCCGGGGAGCCCGAGGAAGTGGACGTGCTCCGCCGGCTCTTCGAGTGCGAGGACTACCTGCCCGAGTTCAGCGTGGTGGCGGTGCTCGACGACGAGATAGTCGGCCATGTGATCAGCACGCGGGGCTGGGTGGGCGACTACGGGTTGCTGGGGCTCGGGCCCATCGGTGTGACGCCAAGGCTGCAGCGCCATGGGATCGGCACTGCCCTCATGAACGACACCATTGCCCGGGCCAACGCGGCGGGGGAGGGCGGGATTGCGTTGCTGGGCAGCACCGAATACTACCCGCGCTTCGGCTTTGTCCCGGCTGCGTCCTTCGGCGTCCTCCCGCCCGACGAAGCATGGGGCGACCGCTTCCAGCTGCTCCCGCTGGCCGTCTGGCCCGGCGGGGTCCACGGGACGTTCCGGTACGCCGGACCGCTTGCGGGCGAATGACGGGATACCATTGACCGGGCGCCCCAGTAGCCCAATTGGCAGAGGCAGCGGACTTAAAATCCGCGTGTTGTGGGTTCGAGTCCCACCTGGGGTACAAATTCTCCCTCCGGCGCGCCTGCGCTGCGCCCACTCCTGCCGCCTTCCAGTACCCCAGCCAGACGTCAACGGACCACCGCGTCCCTTGATTTCGCATATGCAACGACTGTTATAAGGATGTGACCTCAGTCACTTATATCCGTAGCAGATATGCATTAGCTTGAAGTTAAATCAGGAACACCTGATCATCCGCGTCAAAGGCCGTTCGCACCTTTCGATCCAGGAGATTGTCAATGATTTCACTCCCCCCGAGGGCACCCCACGTTGCTAAGCTCACAGCGCTTAGCGTAGGCGTCGCCCTGCTGGCCACGGCCTGTGGTGGTACCTCCACCCCGACGGCGACCACAACAACAACAAAGCCGGCAGGCCTTTCCTGCCCTGCTCCTTCGGAAGGACTCAAGGCACCGGTGATTCCCGCGTCAGGGACAGTGCCCCCGTCCTCAACCACCACTGACACGGCCCTGAAGATCGGCACGCTGTTGCCGACCACCGGAGCGTTGTCCTACCTCGGCCCGCCCGAGATTGCCGGCGTTGAGCTCGCGAAGAATGAAATCAATGCCGCGGGCGGCGTCCTTGGCAAACCTATCGAAGTGACGCACCGGGACTCCGGTGACACCACCACCGATGTCGCCACGCAGTCCGTGACCAACCTGCTGGGCCTGGGTGTCAGCGCCATCATTGGTGCCGCCTCCTCCGGCGTTTCCAAGACTGTCATCAACCAGATCACCGGCGCCGGGGTTGTCCAGTTCTCGCCTGCCAACACCTCCGTGGACTTCACCGCGTGGGATGACAAGGGCCTGTACTGGCGGACCGCCCCGTCCGATGTCCTGCAGGGCTCCGTGCTGGGTAACTACGCAGCCTCCTGTGGCGCACAGACACTGGGCATGCTGGTACTCAACGATTCCTACGGCACCGGGCTTGGCAAGAAGCTCAAGGAGACCTTCGAGAAGGCTGGCGGCAAGGTCGTCGCCGAAGAGCTGTTCAACGAAGGCGACTCCCAGTTCAGCACCCAGGTGGACAAGGTTATCGCCGCTAAGCCGGATGCCGTTGCTGTCATTTCCTTCGTTCAGGGCAAGAGCATCATCCCGCTCTTGACCGGCAAGGGCATCAAGGCCGAGCAGATCTTCCTGGTCGACGGCAACACCGTTGACTACAGCAAGGATTTCCAGCCCGGCACGCTCACCAAGGCGCATGGCACGATTCCCGGAACTACTGCCGGTGAAGACTTCAGGAAGTCGCTGTTGGCTGTCGATCCTACCCTGAAGGATTTCATCTACGCCGGTGAGAGCTGGGACGCTGCCAACCTGACCGCGCTCGCGGCAGAGGCCGCCAAGAGCATCAAAGGTGTGGACATCGCCAAGCAGCTGCAGGCCGTGTCCAAGGATGGCGAGAAATGCTATAGCTTCGCCAACTGCGTGACGCTGCTGCGCGAAGGCAAGGACATTGACTACGACGGCCAGTCCGGTCCGGTCACTTTTGCCGACAGCGGCGATCCCTCGGAAGCAACCATAGGTGTCTACGAGTACAAGGAAGACAACAAGATCACCCTCGTCAAGGAAGAGTTCGGCAAGCTCTAAAGCCTGTTCCTCCGCTGACACAGAAGACCCCCGCCCGGGGAACCGGACGGGGGTCTTCTTCGTGGGTACTGCTTTTGGTGGGACTGACCAGTCCCGGCGGGCCAGTTATGCTTGGTCCGCTCAGTTCTGGTCGGCCAGTGTACCCAGATAGAGCTGGATGACCTTCGGATCCTTCATCAGGTCGCGTCCGGTGCCCGTGTACGCGTCCTTGCCCTGGTCCAGTACATAGCCGCGATCACAGATCTGCAGGCAGCGCCGGGCGTTCTGCTCCACCATGATCACCGAGACACCGGCCCTGTTGATCTCGTGCACGCGGAGGAAGGTCT
This sequence comes from Pseudarthrobacter cellobiosi, assembly GCF_023913755.1. GTDB lineage: Bacteria > Actinomycetota > Actinomycetes > Actinomycetales > Micrococcaceae > Arthrobacter > Arthrobacter cellobiosi. The sequence goes on along the minus strand of NZ_JAMXBJ010000032.1, from coordinate 66,469 downwards.
CGTCCTGCCTGACGGGGGAGAGGCCTGCCGAGGGCTCATCAAGGAGCAGTACGGCGGGATCCATCATCAGGGCCCGGCCCATCGCCACCATCTGGCGTTCACCGCCGGACAACGAACCCGCACGCTGCGCGCGCCGTTTGCCAAGTTCGGGGAACAGGCCGGTCACGAAATCAAACCGCTCGGCAAAAGCCTTCGGCCTCTGGAACATCCCCATCTGCAGGTTCTCTTCGATGGTCAGCGCCGCGAACACGTTGTTTGTCTGCGGCACGAAACCCACGCCCTGGCTGACCAGCTTGTTCGCCTTGAGGCCGGTGATATCCTTGCCGCGGACCACCACGGTCCCCGAATGGACTTTGACCAATCCGAACATTGCCTTCAGCAGAGTGGACTTTCCGGCACCATTGGGGCCGATTATTCCGATCAGTTCTCCCTTGCGGGCCTCAATGCTGCAGCCGTTGAGGATGTTGACGCCGGGGAGGTATCCGGCCACAAGGTTCTTTACCGAGACGACGGCGTCGTCGGCATGCGCCGGACTTTCTGTCGGTGCCGCTGCGCTGGCTGCGCTCATTTTCCGTCCTTCTTGTCGAGTCCCGAGACCACTATTTCAGGGGCAATAATGCCGGCGTCTTCGGTGCCGACCACCGATTCCTCGTCTGCCTCAAGTTCGGCTTCGAGTTCCCTGATGCCCTCGGCGTCGCCGAGATCCACATCGTGATGGGCGCCCAGGTAGGCGTCAATCACGGCAGGGTTCTTCATGACTTCGCCAGGAGGCCCTTCGGCCACGATCTTGCCTTCCGCCATCACCACCACCCAGTCGGCGATATGCCGCACCATGTTCATGTCGTGTTCGACGAACAATACGGTCATGCCCTCGGACTTGAGGTTCTTGATGTGGTCCAGCAGTGACTGCGTGAGCGCCGGATTCACGCCAGCCATGGGCTCATCCAGCATGACGAGCTTTGGCCGGACCATGAGGGAGCGGGCCATCTCGAGCAGCTTGCGCTGGCCACCGGACAAGGACGCCGCATAGTCGTCCTTTTTGGCGTCCAGCTTGAATTTCTCCAACAGGACATCGGCCTGCGCGGTGATTTCCTTCTCCCGGCTTCCCCAGAGTCCCTTGAAGAGGGCCTTGGAGAGCCGCTCGCCGGGCTGGTCGGAGGCCCCGAGGCGCATGTTTTCCATAACGGTGAGCTTGCCCATGACCTTGGTCAGCTGGAAGGTTCTCACCATGCCCATGCGGGCAACCTTGTATGGGGAAACCCCCGCTATGCTTTGGCCTTCAAACTGCCATTTTCCGGAGTTGGGATGATCGAATCCGGTCAGGAGGTTGAACAACGTGGTTTTGCCGGCCCCGTTCGGTCCGATCAGGGCCGTGATCTTATGCCGCGGAATTTCGAGGTACTCGACATCCACAGCATTGATGCCACCGAAGCTCCGTGTGACGTTTTCCGCCACAACGATGGGATCGCGCTTCTTGCAACCTGGTTCATTGCCGCCCACTGCGATGGGGCGGGCGTCGGTCATGTAGTCGATGTTCTCTTCACGCCGTTCACTCATGCGAATGCCAGCTCCTTCTTATTGCCAAAGACACCTTGGGGCCGGAAGATCATCAGGAGCATCAGGGCAACACCGACCAGGATGAATCGGAGCTGGCCCGCTTGGATGGTGGTCAGCCAGGTGATGATCCCGGACTCGATCAGCCCGCTCAGGATGCCCTGAGTAAGCGAGAGCACCACCCAGAACATCATGGCCCCGATGACCGGCCCGAGGACGGTGGCCATTCCGCCCAGCAGGAGACACGTCCAGAGGAAGAACGTCAGCTCCGTGCCGTAGTTGGCTGGTTGGATTGCGCCGCGGGGGAGCGTAAAGATCATCCCGGCCAGGGCGCCCAGCACACCGCCGATGATCAGAGCCTGCATCTTGTAGGCGTAGACGTTCTTGCCGAGCGACCGCACGGCGTTTTCATCTTCACGGATGCCCTTGAGGACCCTGCCCCACGGGCTGCGCATCAGCAGCCACACGAGGATGCCAGCCACGATGACCAGCGTCCATCCCACGATCCGGATGAAGAAGTCCCGGTTGTTCATGCCCAGGGGGTACGATCCGGGCGGGAACGGGTTCATCTCGTAGAACCCGCCCTCGAAGGCTGCCAGGCCGTTGGCTGAGCCCGTGACCGCCGTCCAGCCGTTGGTGGTGACGAGGTACCGGACAATTTCGGCCGCCGCAATGGTGACGATCGCCAGATAGTCGGCCCGGAGGCGCAGCGTCGGAATGCCCAGAATCATCGCAAAAATCGCTGCTGCGACGACGGCGATGAGCAGGGCCACGAAGAACGGCGCCTTGAAGGTCAGTGTGGAGATGGCGAAGCCGTAGGCGCCCACTGCCATGAAGCCTGCCTGGCCGAAGTTCAGCAGGCCGGAGTAGCCGAAGTGGACGGCGAGGCCCAGCGCCGCCAAGGCGTAGGCGGCGGTGGTGGGGCTGATGAGTTCGCCGAAGGCGTTGGAAAGAATTGCTGCAAAATCCATGATTGTCCTTCCTATCCCACGCGCTCGCGGCGGCCCAGAATGCCTTGCGGCCGGATGAGCAGGACGATGATCATGACGCCCAGGGGTATGACGTATTTGAGGTCTGCGGGGGCCCCGAAGACAGTGGTCAGTTCAGTGAAGATACCAACGACCACGGAGCCAACGAGGGCTCCGAAAACGGTCCCGAGACCGCCCAGGGTGACTCCGGCGAAGATCAGGAGCAGGATCTGCGAACCCATGTTGAACGAGACGCCGGGGCGGTAGTAAGCCCACAGAATGCCGCCGAGGGAGGCGAGCACGCCGCCGACAATCCACACGATGCGGATGACGCCGTCAACGTCGATGCCGGAGGCTGCGGCCAGTGCGGGGTTGTCAGCGACGGCCCGGGTGGCCTTGCCGAGCCTGGTCTTCATCAGCACCAGGCCCACGATCAGGATGACAATGGCGCTGATGATGAGAGACCACAGATTATTCGGGGAGATGGAAATCGGCCCGAGCTGGATCTCGGCACTTTGAGCGCCGGGAAGCTGCTCGGTACCCCCGCCGAAGTAAAACTGGATGACATAGCGGGCGGCGAGGGCGAGCCCGATGCTGACGATCATCATGGGAACGAGGCCGGTGCCGCGGCCTCGCAGGGGCTTCCACAGCCAGGTGTCCTGCGCGTAGCCCACTAAGCCTCCGCCCAGCAGTGCGACGACGATGGCCAGCCAGAACGGCGCTCCCACGGCATTGAGAACAAAAACCAGGACGGCACCCAGCGTGACCATCTCGCCGTGGGCAAAGTTGGTCAGGCCTGTGGTGCCGAAAATGAGTGAGAGGCCAACGGCGGCAAGAGCCAGCAGGAGGCCGAAGCTGAGCCCAGCGACGAGCCTGTTCGTCAGGTCCTGCGCGAAATTGCCCTGCTGGACGACGATCCCTTCGCCGAAAGCGAAGATGGTGGTTTGGTTGGAGGTCTGGCCGAATGTCAGCTGGCGGGGGTTCTCCTGGCCATCTGCCAGTTTTATTCCCTCAGGAAGAGTTCCTTCATCCAGTTCGATTTCGTACGTACCCGATTGCGGGACGCTGATCGACCAAGATCCGTTGGCCGCCGACGTGGCGGAACCTTCGAACCCTTGGCCAGTGACACTGATTTTGACATCGGCCAGTGGGGCCCCTGCGTTGCGGAGGAATCCGCTGATGCTGAACGGCGAACTGGTAGCCGACGGGGATGGTGTCGGAGACGGCGAAGTGGCCTGTGATGCCGGGGCGACGACGAGCAGGATCATCAGGACAGAGGCAAAGACGGCCCCTATCACTTTCAGCAATCCGCTCGGCCGTCTGTGCGGCAAGCCTTTGGGTGTACTTCTCAAATGAAAATCCTCCACTTGGGTGGGGTGGCCAGGGATGCGCCATTGCAACCACTGCAAACGTCACGGGACGGATGGTCGCGTCTCTCCAGGTTGGGGCCTGATTGTGATATCCGTCACCGTGTGTGGTTTATGTTACAGCTCGGCAGGGGCAAATTTTAGGCTGGGGGGAGGTCGGCTGGTAGCGATCGCATAACAACTGCGTTACAGCCATGGCGCATTGGCAAAGTGTTCGCGAATCAACTTCTGTTGATCAGGGGTATTCCTCAGGGGGGCCTGGCCTGCGCGCGGCCCGGCGGCGCGGGCGACTGTCCACGCGGATGTATCACGGTTGTGTTTCGGCGCCATGGACGGGGAACTTATTGGGGCGTGAGCGCGTAGATATTGGTAGCGTGGTTCGTAAGTCACGACTCAACCCTTTACTTGGAGGACACCAGCAATGGCACTTGGCGGAAACCCGATCTTCAACGGAAAGAAATTCCGTGGAGCAACGCAGGCACCGCGTGTCCCGCAGGCACCCTACGGACAGGCACAGTATGGCCAGCGGGCTCCCGGCCAGGTCATGGATCCCCAGAACGGTTGGGGCCAACAGCAGAACATGACCGATGAGCAGTTGCGCCAGATGTACAACAAGCCGGCCGCAGGTCCCGCGGACACCGGCCGGATGACGTACGACGACGTCATCGTCAAGACTGCTGCCTGCCTCGGAGTCCTGCTGGCCGGTGCCGCGGTGACCCTGTTCGTCAGCATGGGGCTGGCCAGCATCCTGATGATCATCGGTGCGCTGGGCGGCTTCGTCCTGGCACTGGTCAACACGTTCAAGAAGCAGCCTTCGCCAGCCCTGATCCTGGCCTATGCCGGGCTCGAAGGCCTGTTCCTCGGCGGCCTCACTCGCGTGCTTGACCTGATGTACCCGGGAGTCGGCTTGCAGGCCGTCATCGGCACGCTGTCCGTGTTCACCGTGACGCTGCTCCTGTTCAAGAGCGGCAAGGTGCGCGCCTCTCCCAAGGCCATGAAGTTCTTTATGATCGCCCTGGTGGGTTACGGCCTATTCTCCGTGGTCAACCTGGTCATGATGATGACGGGTATGACGACGGAACCCTTCGGCCTGCGCAGCGGCATCATTGGTGTTGTCATCGGCATCCTGGCCATTGGCCTGGCCGCGTTTTCCCTGGTCATGGACTTCACCAGCATCGAAGCCGGTGTGCAGAGCGGCGCTCCGCAGCGCTTCTCCTGGACCGCTGCCTTTGGCCTGACGGTCACCCTGGTCTGGCTCTACGTGGAGATCATCCGCGTCCTGGCGATCCTCCGCGGCGAGGACTGACAACAAACCCGGCGTCCGCCGTCGTAATCTCAACTCAAGAAGAAGAGGGCCCCACCGATGCAATTCGCATCAGGCGGGGCCCTCTTTTTGCGGTATCAGCGCTACGAAATGCGCATGGCTCCTGCTGCCGGGGTCACCGTGAAGATGTCAGGGGCCGTGTAGCCGGCTTCTTCGAAGGCGCGTACGACGGCGGCGCGCACCTGCTGCTCCGACGTCACCGGGGTGAGGGCGATCGCTGCCCCGCCGAAGCCACCGCCGGTCATCCGGGCGCCGATTGCGCCGTTGGCGCGGGAGGTGGCCACCGCCAGATCCAGCTCCGGGCAGGAGATCTCAAAGTCGTCCCGCATGGAAACGTGGCTGGCGTCCAGCAGGGCACCGATGGAAACGGGGCCCGCACTGGCCAGCAGGTCCACGGTCTGCAGCACCCGGACGTTTTCGGTCACGATATGGCGCACGCGCCGGTAGGTCACCTCGTCCAGGAGGCCGGCGGCTTCTTCCAGGTCCTCCAACCGGACGTCACGCAGTGCCTTCACGCCCAGGACCTCGGCGCCCAGTTCGCAGGACGCGCGGCGGGAGGCATACCCGCCGTCGGCATGGGAGTGGGAGACCTTGGTATCGATCACCAACATCACCAGCCCTGCAGGTTCTGCTTCGAAGGGAACCAGCTGAACGCTCTGGTCGCGGCAGTCCAGGAAGACTGCGTGCCCCTTGGATCCGCGCAGCGACGCTGACTGGTCCATGATGCCCGTGGGGGCGCCGACAAAGTCGTTCTCAGCGCGCTGCGTGGTGAGGACCATCGCCTCGGGTTCAAGCCCAGCTCCCGTCAGATCATTCAGGGCTGAGATGACCGCGCATTCGATGGCGTGCGATGAGGACAGGCCGGCGCCCAGGGGAACGTTGGAATCAAGCAAAAGGTCCACGCCCGGAACGGTGATGCCCTGCTGCTGCAACGCCCACATCACACCGAGCGGATACTTCGTCCAGCCCTTGGCGGAAGCCGCGGCCAAAGAGCCGAGGTCGGCGGTGACAATGCCGTGGTCACCATAAGTGGACAGGAGCCTGACCGTGGAGTCCGGACGGACTGCAACAGCCACCCGGGCGGTCTTATCGATCGCGAACGGGAGCACAAAACCCTCGTTGTAGTCGGTGTGCTCGCCGATGAGGTTAACGCGTCCCGGTGCCTGCCAGACGCCGTCGGGAAGCCTGCCAAACTCCTGCTCAAAGCGGGCGGCCAGGTCCGCGGTGCCGGGCTGCACTGTGTCCAGGTCCGCCGTGCCCGGTTCCGCAGGGCTGGTCAGCGGGGTCTGGGCAGTTAGCGGGTCAGGGGAGGCGCTCACGCGTGTACTCCTTCAGGCAGGGCCCCCAGAGGGGCGGAGGAAGTGGCTGCAGGGGCGGGGCTGGACTCCGGAACCACCACGGCACGGAGCCGTTCCGCCACGCTTTCCGGGGTGGTGTCATTGATAAAGGCGCCCATGGCGGCTTCGGAGCCGGCCAGGAACTTGAGCTTGTCCGCTGCCCGGCGGGGCGACGTCAGCTGGAGGTGCAGGTAGCTGGCGGGGCGCAGGAGGTCATCAAGAGGGGCCTGGTGCCAGGCGGAAATGTAGGGCGTCGGCGTCGGATAAAGGGCATCGAGCCGTTTGAGTAGATCAAGGTAGACATGCGCCAGTTCATCCTTTTCCTCACCGCTCAAGGCGGCCAGGTCGGGTACCTGCCGGTGCGGCACCAGATGGATCTCCAGCGGCCAGCGGGCAGCGAACGGCACGTAGGCGCTGAAATTCTCGCCTTCCATCACCATTCGGCTCCCGTCCTCGCGTTCCGCTCGCAGCAGCGAGCCTGTGAGCGTCTGCCGCCCGTCGGACCCATCATAGAACTTGCGTGCGGCCGCTCCGATGACCCCTGCCCGGGGCGTGACGTAGGGGTACGCATAGATCTGGCCGTGCGGGTGGTGGAGGGTGACGCCGATGTCGGCCCCGCGGTTTTCGAACGGGAACACCTGCTTGATCCCCGGCAGTTTGCTGAGGACTTCGGTGCGGTGCGCCCACGCCTCAACTACAGTCCGGGCGCGGGCCTCACCCAGGCCACTGAAGGATCCCGTGTGTTCGGGCGTGAACGCCACTACTTCGCAGCGTCCGTACGCTGGTCCGGTGGTGCCCCAAGCCGGAGTGGACGGCACCGGCCCCACGGCCGGGCCCAGCGACGGGAAGCGGTTTTCAAACACCACAACGTCGTAGTCGGGCGCGGGGATCTCGGAGGGGTTGTTCGGGGTGGTGGGGCAGATGGGGCACTGGTCCGCAGGCGGGAGGTGGGTGCGGGACTGCCGGTGCGCCGCGACGGCCACCCACTCGTCGGTGAGGGCATCGAAGCGTACTTCGCCAGGCTCGCCGCGCTCGGGCAAGGGCCGGTGGTCGGTGGTGGTGGCCGCCGTGCGGGGCTTGGCAGTGGCGCCGTCGTCGAAATAAATCAGCTCCCGGCCATCGGCGAGCGTGGTGGTGGTGATACCTGTCATGGCGGGGGTCCTTTGCATGCTGGTGCCGGCAGATGCCGGGCGTCCGTTGCCTCGATCATCCCATATTTCGCTCAAAAAAGAATAGTTTTACACAAAAGATAACATTTCGCAGTGATGGCAGGCAGTCCTTGCCCCCTGTTACGGTGGTGCTCATGACTTCGAGCGCAACCCCGGACGCGAGCACTCCCGCCGGATTCCAGACCTACGCCACCGGCCGGCAGTACGAACTCCGCAGGGGTGACGCGTTCGCAGTTGTGACTGAGTTGGCGGCCGGCCTGCGGCTCTACAGCCGCGCCGGTGTCCAGCTCACCGAGACCTATGGGGACGCCGAGATTTCCCCCGGCGCCGCCGGGATCACCCTCGCCCCCTGGGCAAACAGGGTGGAGGACGGGGTCTGGTACCTGGACGGCAAGAAGCAGCAACTGGACATCACGGAGGTTTCCCGGAACAACGCCAGTCATGGACTGCTCCGCAACTCCGCGTACAGCCTCGTTGATGAATCGCAATATTCCGTGACTCTCGAGGCGACCGTCTTCCCGCAGCATGGCTACCCCTTCCTGGTGCGCCACCGGGTCCGGTACCTTCTCGCTGAGGACCTTGGCCTGGAAGTCCGCCAGACGCTGATCAACGATTCCAACGCGCCAGCGCCGTTCGTCCTGGGCGCCCACCCGTACCTGCGGCTGGGCGACGCGGACGTGGACCAGCTCACCCTGACCGTTGCCGCCGGCACCCGCCTGGTGGCGGACGAGCGCCTGATCCCGCGCAGTGCGGAGCCCGTCAGCGGGGACAGTGACTTCCGCAGCGGCCAAAGGGTGGGGGACCTTGAGATCGATGTAGCCCTCACTGACCTGACGTTCGATGGCGGTGCGGCCCGCCATGTGCTCAGCGCGCCTGACGGCCGCAGTGTCACGTTGTGGCAGGACGAATCCTGCGGCTATGTCCACATCTTTGTGACAACTGAGCTGCCCGGCAGGCCCAGGGCGGTGGCCATCGAACCCATGACCGGTCCGGCCAACGCCTTCAACTCGGGTGAGGGGCTGCGGTGGCTTTCGGCCGGGGAAACGTTCACGATGGCCTGGGGGATCGATGCTGTCCTGGGCGGGGCCGGGTAGCCGTTTCGCATAAGGGGCGGTGCTGAGGAAGTATTAGGCTATGACGCCAGCCGAGGACGCCACCCCATCCGATTCAAAGCCCACAGGCACGGCGCCGGATACGGTCCGGCCGGTGGAAACTGTCCGCCCGGCCCGGGTGCGTGCGGACCGGGAGCTTGAGCAGGACATTCCCTACGGTATCCGGATCGCTGCGTCGTGGGCCTGGCGGCTTGGTCTCATCCTGTTGATGGCCAGCGCCCTGATTTGGCTGCTCAGCCGGATCAGCTTCCTGATTATCCCCGTTATGGTGGCCGCGCTGCTGGCCGGGCTGCTGAGCCCGGTAGTGCGCTGGCTGCAGAGCAGGCGCCTGCCAAACGGCGCCGCGGTGGCCATCACGGTTCTGGGGTTCATCGGTGTGATTGCTGGCGCCCTTGCCTTGGTGGGACGCCAGCTGGCTTCAGGTTTCGGCGAATTGTGGTCCCAGGCGCTGACGGGCGTGAAGCAGATCCAGGACTGGCTGGCCGACGGACCCCTGCACCTCACCGCCGACCAGATCGACCAGTACCTCAAGGAAGCATCCGCCGCACTCCAGAACAACAGCAGCAGCATCCTCAGCGGTGCGTTGTCCTTCGGCAGCACCGCGGGCCACTTCGCCGCGGGAATGGTGCTGGCCCTGTTCATCCTGATCTTCTTCCTGCTCGAAGGCGACAGGATCTGGGCCTTCCTGGTCCGCCTCCTCCCGAAGAAAGCGCGTGCGGCAACGTTCGGTGCCGGACGCAAGGGCTGGGCTTCCATGGTCAGCTACGCACGGATCCAGATGTTTGTTGCGTTTGTTGACGCGGTAGGCATCGGCGCCGGCGCGGCCATCATCGGGGTGCCGCTGGCCCTGCCCCTCAGCGTGCTCGTCTTCATCGGCTCGTTTATCCCGGTGGTCGGTGCCCTGGTGACCGGGGCCATCGCCGTCCTTCTGGCCCTGGTGGCCAACGGGCCGGTCAACGCCCTGATCATGCTGGCTATCGTGCTGCTGGTCCAGCAGCTGGAGAGCCACATCCTGCAACCACTCGTAATGGGCAAGGCCGTGTCCCTGCATCCGGTGGCTGTGATCCTCTCTGTGGCGGCGGGTTCGTACCTCGCAGGTATCCCCGGCGCGCTGTTTTCAGTGCCCATTCTCGCTGTAGCAAACTCCGCGATTCGCTACATCGCGGCCAGAACGTGGGAACATGAACAGGTGCTGGCAATCCCCGGAGGGACAGTGACGCCAGGCCCGGACCATGATGATTCCATCAGGGATGTCCGGTTGCCGGGCCGCTGGCCCAAACGCGGCAAGGACGCCGCAGCCAGCACAGAAGCAGCCAATCCGGACGCCCAGGCCTGAGCCAAGGCGCCGGAGCCGTAACCACCCAAGGAGAATAAGTCCGTGAACACCCTTGAAACCCTTCCCGTCACGCTGGACGATGTCCTGGAGGCGCAGAAGCTGCTTGAGGGGATTATTATGCGGACCCCGGTGGAATCGTCACGGGCCTTGGGCGGGATGGTGGGCGGCGACGTCTTCTTCAAGTGCGAAAACCTGCAGCGGGCCGGATCGTTCAAGGTCCGCGGTGCCTACGTTCGCATGGCCAAGCTCTCGGCTGAGGAGAAAAAACGCGGTGTTGTGGCCGCATCAGCCGGAAACCACGCACAGGGCGTGGCCGTAGCGGCCAAAAGCCTGGGCATCAAAGCCCGCATCTACATGCCGCTGGGCGTAGCCCTCCCGAAACTGGCGGCCACCCGCAGCCACGGCGCAGAAGTCATCCTCCACGGCCACAACGTGGATGAGGCCCTCGCCGAGGCGCAGCGCTACGCCGATGAGTCCGGCATGGTCTTTGTGCACCCTTTCGACAATGTTGATGTGGTGTCCGGCCAGGGAACCATCGGCCTGGAAATTCTCGAGCAGATCCCCAATGTGGACACCGTCCTGATGGGTGTGGGCGGCGGCGGGCTGTTGGCCGGCGTCGCTGTAGCCATCAAGGCCCGGGCCAGGGAACTTGGGCGGGAAATCCGCATCATTGGTGTCCAGGCCGAAAACGCCGCGGCTTATCCGCCGTCCCTCGCCGCCGACGCCCTGGTTCCGCTGAAGAAGGTGTCCACCATGGCTGACGGCATCGCCGTGGGCCGGCCCGGACAGCTGCCCTTCAGCATCATCCGTGAGCTCGTGGACGATGTTGTCACCGTCAGCGAGGATTCCCTGGCGCGGGCCCTGATCTTCCTGCTGGAACGGGCCAAGATGGTGGTGGAACCCGCTGGAGCCGTGGGGGTTGCCGCCTTGATGGACGGCAAGATCGAAAACCCCGGCACCACGGCCGTGATCCTGTCCGGCGGCAATATCGATCCGATGCTGATGCTCAAAGTCATCCAGCGGGGCCTGTCCGCCGCCGGGCGCTACATGACCGTCCGGATGATGCTGGATGACCGGCCAGGTTCGCTGGCCACTATCGCCCGCATCATCGCCGAAAACGATGCGAACGTCACGGGCCTGGACCACACCCGTGTTGGCGGCTCCATCAGCATGGGCGACGTTTCCATCACCGTGAACCTCGAAACCAAGGGCCACGAACATTGCGAGCAGGTCCTCGGCGCCCTTCGTGCCGAGGGTTTCCAGCCCATTGTGGTGCACTAGGAGCAGCCATGCTTGACGCGACGGGGGACGGAAAGCCGCGGAACCGGGAAACCACAGCCTCGCGGGCGAAAGGCGGGCTGTTGGTGGCCGGCGGCTTTGTGGCGGTGCTCTTTGTGATCGAACTGATCAACATGGTGACTCTGCACGCACTGAACCGGACCTTTGGGCTCCGGCCCCGGTCCGCGGACGGGCTTCTGGACATCCTGACGTTCCCGCTGCTGCACGCCAATCTGAACCACCTGCTGTCCAATGCCCTGCCCCTGATCGTCTTCGGCTTCCTGGTGTTCCTCTCCGGCGTGAGGGTGTTCCTGACGGCCCTCGGGTTCAGCTGGCTGGGCTCCGGACTGACAGTGTGGCTGATTGGCGACGGCGGCATCACCGTCGGCGCCTCCGGCCTGGTTTTCGGGTTGTTCGCCTTCCTCCTGGTGCGGGGTTTCTTCAACCACAGCTGGCGCCAGATCCTGCTCGCCGTGGTGCTGTTTATGGTCTACGGCGGCATCCTGCTGGGGGTGCTGCCCATCATGGGCAGCTACATCTCCTGGCAGGCGCACCTCGGCGGAGCAGCAGGCGGAGTTGTCGCTGCCCTGTTGCTGCGCCCCAACCACGCAAGAACGCCGGCCCCCTGACGGGGACCGGCGTTGGCCAGGCCTGGTTGGCCTGAAACGATCAGTGTGAAGCGTCAGCCTGCGTAAGGCTTGGCGGAGAGGATTTCCACCGTGATGTCCTTGCCGTTCGGAGCCGTGTAGCTGAGCTTCGCGCCCTCTTTGTGGCCGACGATTGCGGCGCCGAGGGGTGACTTCTCACTGAACACGTCCAGGTCTGAATCGCCGGCGATTTCGCGGGACCCCAGCAGGAATGTCTCTTCGTCGCCGGCGATCCGGGCAACAACGAGCATGCCGGGCTCCACAATGCCGTCGTCAGCGGGGGACTCGCCCACGTGGGCATCGCGCAGAAGGGCCGTCAGCTGGCGGATCCGGGCTTCGATCTTGCCCTGCTCTTCTTTGGCCGCATGGTAGCCGCCGTTTTCCTTCAGGTCGCCCTCCTGCCGGGCAGCTTCAATCTTCTGGACAATCTCCGCACGGCCAGGGCCGGAAAGGTGGTCCAGCTCTGCCTTCAGGCGGTCAAAAGCTTCCTGGGTGAGCCAGGCTGCAGGCGCGCTGTTGGTGGTAGACACGGACTTCTCCTAATGGTCGTACATGCAAAAGACCCCGCAACGGTGGCCACTTATGGAACTCAGCAACCAGCTCAGCGGGGTAAAGGTATTGACCCATTGTAGTCAAAACTCTGGACATACCCAACCGGGATGGGGCATAGATCACACGGCGCTACGTCCCGGCACCCGGAATCCAGCAGTCGTCCACCACACCGGAAACGGACAGGGACTCCGTCCGGAGTGTCACGCGCTGCGAAACTGTCCTCCCGCCGTCGGCCGTTCCGTCAGCTTCCCCGGGCGGGATGTCCACTACTTTCCAGCCCACCACTGCGAACTTGGAGTCGAGGGCCTTGACGGCGCACTTGACGGCCGTCCCCGGTTCCCTGGTGACCTGGAAATCAACCTCGGCCGCAGTGGCATCGATGGTGCTGAAACCGATGTCCTTGAACGTCACGTCAGAGCCGGCTGAGGACGTGGAGACCCAGGCCATGAACCCCACTCCGGCCGCCAACGCTGCTACGGCGATGCCACGTTTGACCGCACGCGGGAGGGGCTGCTTCTTACTGCCATAACGATTGGCTAGGCTAGTGTCTGCAGGCGGGGACACGGCGGGCTGATCCTGGGTAGTCACCAGTCCAGTTTAGTTCGATTCCAGGCCGTGGCCGTCCGGTCCGGATCAGCACCCCCGGCACAGCTATCCCGTCCGTCCAGTCATGCAGTCCCTTCAGTCCAGTGGCCGTCACAGCAGCCGCAGAAGAAAAAGGAGCCGTCCTCGATGACAGCGTCCACCAATACCCCGGCAACGCTGAGGCTGCTAGCCGTTCATGCGCACCCGGACGACGAGTCCAGCAAGGGCGCCGCGACCATGGCCATGTACGCCGCCACCGGAGTGGAAGTCATGGTGGCCACCTGCACCGACGGATCCCGCGGAGACATCCAGAACCCTGCCGTGGAAGGCGAGCCGCATCCCAAGCGGGACATGGCCGGGGCGCGCCGGCTGGAAATGGACCAGGCGGCCAAGGTACTTGGCGTCCAGCAGCGCTGGTTGGGATTCACGGACTCCGGGCTGCCCGAGGGCGATCCTCTGCCGCCGCTGCCGGCCGGATCCTTCGCCGTCCAGCCGCTGGAGCGCGCCGCGGCGCCGCTGGTGCGGCTGGTCCGGGACTTCAAGCCGCAGGTGATCGTCAGCTATGACGACAACGGGGGATACCCGCACCCGGACCACATCATGGCGCACCGGGTGGCAGTGGAGGCATTTGCGGCTGCGGGTGACCCCAGCAGGTATCCCGACGCCGGAGCGGCCTGGGAACCCAGCAAGCTCTATTACGACAGGGCCTTCAGCCCGGACCGGTTCCGCGCACTGCATTTTGCCCTGGAAGAAGCAGGCCTGCAGTCCCCGTACGCCCAGCGGCTGGCCGCGTGGCTGGAAACGGATGCGGAAGGCCACACCCCGCCGCAGGGTGCCCATGCCACCACCACGCAGATCGACTGCGGGGACTTTTTTGAGGCCCGCGACGACGCACTCCGCGCGCACCGGACGCAGGTGGATCCGCTGGGGTTCTTCTTCGCCGTGTCGGCCGAGATGCAGCGCCGCGTGTGGCCGTGGGAAGACTACTCCCTGATCGAGTCCAGGGTCCCCGCCGAATTGCCCGAAAAGGACCTTTTCGCCGGGCTAAGATAGAGCGGCAGCATATTCTATGCCGTGTAGAAAAGCTGTGGGCTGGTCCGGGTCCCGCGGACCCGCCTCCGGAATCCCCGGCCGGCTGCCCATCAGTTTCCACAGAAGGTTTGAACCGTGCATCACTTGCTCCTCGCCCTGACCACCACCCCCTCACCGCTGCCGACGCCCGGCCTGCGTGAGGGCATCTCCGAGGACCAGATCACCCCGGGCTTGTGGGGCTTCATCATGACGGCTTTCTTTGTGCTGGCCACCACGCTGCTGATTGTAGACATGGTCCGCCGCATCCGCCGCGTCCGCTACCGCGCACAGGTGGAAGAGGAGCGCCAGGCAGCGGCCGAGGCCGCGGACATTGAAGCTGCGGACGGCCACGACGGCCTCGGTGTTGCCGGCGACACGGATGCGTCCGGCGACAAGGCTGGCCTCGAAGACAACGGTCACGGCCAGGCCGCCGACCGGTCCCAGCCCCGCGACTGAAGCGGGCCGAACTCCCGCGTTCCTACCGGCCTCTACAGTTCAGCTGAGGACTGCGATGGCGATCGCCGTGAAATGTGCTGCGAAGGCCAGGACCGTCAGGGCATGGAAGAGTTCGTGGAAGCCAAAGTGCTCGTAGCTGAAGTTGGGTTTCTTGAGCGCGTAGAACACGGCACCGGTGATGTACAGAATGCCGCCCACACAGATCAGGACGGCGGCGGGGACGCTGGCCGCGAAGAACTCAGGCAGGTAGAACAGCGACCCGCAGCCCAGGGCGATGTAGATCGGCACGTATAGCCAGCGCGGCGCGTCCGTCCACAGCAGCCGGAACAGCACCCCGAGAATGGCCCCGGACCAGATGACCCAGAGCAGCAGGACCGCCTTGGGCTGTTCCAGGAGCGACCAGGCCAGGGGCGTATAGCTGCCGGCGATGACCAGCATGATGTTGGTGTGGTCCAGGCGCTTGAGGACAACCTTCACGCCCGGAGACCAGTTGCCGCGGTGGTAGATGGCACTGATGCCAAAAAGCAGGACGCCGGTGGCAGCGTAGATGGCCGAGGTGATCTTGCGGTCCGTAGTGGGGGCGAGGACCACCAGGACGAGGCCCGCTGCCAGGGCCAACGGAGCCGTGACGGTGTGGATCCAGCCGCGCCACTTGGGCTTGATCATCAGGAGCTCGGCCAGCCGGACGGCGGCGTCGTCCAGAGGGCTGTGGCCGTGGTCCGCCGAGGGCGCGCGGGGGCCGTCAGGAGTCTGGCTGTTCATGGCTTCAGAATATCCTCTCTTTGGATAAGTTACTCACGGGTAACAATCATGGCAGGTCATCCGGGAACGTCCCGTCACGCCGGTCCCGGTCCCGGACGGTAGCCTAGGATGTGCAATGCCGTCGAACAGCAACGGAAGTCAGGTGAGTCTCCTCGTGGAATTGCGCGGGTTCCTTTATGACTTCTACGAGAGGCGGCTGCTCAGCGAGTTGGCCGGCGGCCGCATTCCCAATCACATCGGCGTGATGGTGGATGGCAACCGGCGCTGGGCCAAACAGTTCAACGCACCCACTAGCCAGGGCCACCAGGCCGGCGCGGACAAGATCCATGAATTCCTCGGCTGGTGCCAGGAGCTTGGGGTCAAGGTGGTCACGCTCTACATGCTGTCCACGGACAACATGAGCCGGTCCAGCGAGGAGCTGGATCTTCTGATGGGGATCATTGCCAACACCCTGGACCGCCTGGACGAGGACGCCAACATCTCGGTCAACGCCATGGGCGCCCCCGAGCTCCTGCCCGACTACCTGGCGGAACGGCTCAACAAGCTCACCGCCCGCACACCGGTACGCGAAAAGATCCATGTCAACGTTGCGGTGGGCTACGGCGGACGCCGCGAAATCGTTGACGCCGTGCGGGAGCTGCTTCACGACGCCGTCGCCAAGGGCTCGGACATTTCGGCCCTCGCCGACACGCTATCCGTGGACGATATTTCCCGCTTCCTGTACACGCGCGGCCAGCCGGATCCGGACCTGGTGATCAGAACCTCCGGGGAGCAGCGGCTGTCCGGGTTCCTGATGTGGCAGAGCGCGTACAGCGAGTTCTACTTCTGCGAGGCCTTGTGGCCCGCCTTCCGCAAAGTGGACTTCCTCCGCGCCCTTCGCGACTACGCAGGCAGGCAGCGGCGCTTCGGGACCTGATCCGGCCGGTCCGTTCATCCGGAATTCACAAGCCGGCAACAGGAATCGCCGACGGATGGCACCGGAAATTACTGGACAGGGAATTACGTTATATCCATCAGCAGGCAAAAACGCCGGCTGATCGGGGAGGCCAGTACATGGAGCGAAATTTCGCACCGGTTGTATGGGAGGCCGGACCCGGCCTCCAGGCCGAGCCGCCTCACCAATAACAATTCCGGGCGTGCCCGGGGCTGGAGTCGATGTGGCTATTTCTGAACAACTGCCCGAGGCCGTTTTTGACCAGGGACAGAAAGCTACCTCTCGCACCACGCGAGCCACCTCACAAACCGGTGCAGCAGACGAAAAATCTGCGGCCGGTTTTGCTGTCTCCGGAAGGGACGCCACCATTAGCAGCTTCGTCATTGACACCTCCGTCCTGCTCTCGGATCCACGGGCGCTGCTGCGCTTCGCCGAGCACGAAGTCATTGTTCCAATCGTTGTCATCACGGAACTTGAGGGGAAACGGCACGACCCCGAACTGGGCTACTTTGCCCGCAAGGCGCTCCGGCTGCTCGATGATCTCCGCGTGAAACACGGTGGCTTGAGCAAACCCATCCCCATCGGAAACGAAGGCGGCACCCTCCTGGTGGAGCTGAACCACATTTCCGCCGACGTGCTCCCCTTGGGTTTCCGCAGCGGCGACAACGACAGCCGCATCCTGGCCGTGGCCAAGAACCTGGCCAATGAAGGCCGGAACGTCACCGTGGTGTCGAAGGATCTCCCCATGCGGGTCAAGGCCTCCGCCATGGGACTTACTGCCGACGAATACCGCAACGAGCTCGTGAAGGATTCGGGCTGGACCGGCGTCGCCGAGGTGGAAGCCAGCGAGGACGAAATTTCCACCCTGTACGGCCACGAGCCCGTCTTCATCCCCGCAGCCGCGGAAATGCCGGTCAACACCGGGCTGGTGATTCTCTCCAACCGGGGCTCCGCCCTGGGCCGGGTGGGCGCCGATAAGCAGGTGCGGCTGGTCAAGGGGGACCGGGACGTGTTCGGGCTCCACGGACGTTCCGCGGAGCAGCGGTTGGCCATCGATATGCTGATGGACCCCGCCGTCGGAATCGTTTCAGTCGGAGGACGGGCCGGCACCGGCAAATCCGCGCTGGCCCTGTGTGCCGGCCTGGAAGCCGTGCTGGAACGCCGCGAGCACCGTAAGGTGATCGTCTTCCGTCCCCTCTACGCCGTGGGTGGCCAGGAACTTGGCTACCTGCCCGGCTCCGAGTCGGAAAAGATGAACCCCTGGGCCCAGGCGGTCTTTGACACGCTCGGCGCCCTGGTCAGCCAGGAAGTCGTGGAAGAAGTCATGGACCGCGGCATGCTTGAGGTCATGCCGCTGACCCACATCCGCGGCCGCTCCCTGCACGACGCCTTCGTGATCGTCGACGAGGCCCAGTCACTCGAGAAGAACGTCCTCCTCACCGTGATGAGCCGCATCGGCCAGAACTCCAAGATCGTCCTCACCCACGACGTCGCCCAGCGTGACAACCTGCGCGTCGGCCGGCACGACGGTATCGCCGCCGTTGTCGAAACCCTGAAAGGACACCCGCTCTTCGGCCACATCACCCTCACCCGCTCGGAGCGCTCCCCGATCGCAGCCCTGGTAACCGAGCTCTTGGAGGGCGCAGAAATCTAGGTTAAGTAGGTGAGGGGCCGTGGTCCGGTTCGTCCGGCCACGGCCCCTCTCCATCGCAAACGCCCTCAGCCGACGCCAAGGAACTTGGCTGCTGGTTCGTGGCCCCTGACCTGGAGGGTCCAGTCGGGGCGTTTGAAGGTTGCGGGGGTGAGGCGCACTTTTTGGACTTCGACGGCCTTGCCGCCCCAGGATTGCCTGTTGGTGCCGTTGAGTTCATACCCGAGAGCGCGGGACACGCCCAGGGAGGCGGCGTTCCAGGCGGCGGCTTCGGATTCGGCCACTTCGGCGCCGAGCCAGTCGAACGCGTAAAGAGCGACGGCGGCCCGCATCTCCGTGCCGAGCCCCTGGCTGTGGAGGGACTGCTTGAGCCAGGAGCCGGTGCTGACGGTTTTGAGGGTGGCAAAGTCCTTGGCGCCGATGTCCTGGCAGCCGATGAATTCGTCCTGGTACCAGATGCCCAGGAGCAGGCTCCAGTCCTCATGTGTGGCCTGGCCGCGGCAGCGCCAGTACCACTGCGCCATGTTGTGTCCTAAAGTTTCCGCCGGCAGTTCCGTCCATGGAGTGCTGAAGGGGCTCCGTCCGGGTTCGTGGACTCCGCTGGCGGCCGCTGCAACTGCGGCGGGAATGTCGGCGTCGGTTATGGGACGCAGCACCAGGCGGGGCGTGGTCAGCTTGAGGCCGAAGAGGGGCCAGATGGAAGTCAGCGCGGTCATCAGGGAAGCCTAGCCCAGGGCGGGCCACGGTAGTCTGTCAAACGCCGGTGATGGCGAGCAGGACCCGCGCTCAGGCGCGGATGTCCCAGCTGATGTGGCGGCGGACGTCCGTAAGGTTCATGGACTCGGCCACGAACAGGTCGTCCAGCATGTATTCGTCCACGGCGAGGATCCGGATCCAGTGCCCGTAATCCGGGGTTGCCGCTTCCAGTGACTGGCTGGCCACGCAGACGCCGGTTTCCAGGTCAATCCGCACCCGGTTGCTGCCGGGCAGGCAGAGCGGAGCGGCAGGATCCGTTGGATGGTAGGACGCGGTAGGCGTCACGGTTGCCTCCAGTGCCGGCCGGCCATCGTGTTCGACGCGGCGAGCGGCGTCGACGTCCACGGCGTTAGTGCCCGGGAACTCAATGGGGACCGGTGCGTTCCCGGCGAGTTCCACGGGATCAAGGGCAGCCGAGAAACGGCCGTTCCCGAAGCCCGGCTCGCCGTATGCTGCCTCCGGCCGGCGCCTGACCAGGCCGCGGTCGTCGTAAACGGGCGCCACGAGGTGGGGCGGCAGCAGCCAGGACTTCCGGGTGGCGCTGACGTACAACCCGTCCTTGGAATCGTTGATGCCGGTGGTGCTGTGGAGGACAAGCCGGTCAGCGGTTTCCAGGCGCAGCGCCCCGGGCCGGCGCAGCCAGGCGCGGACCAGCGGTGCGGACGGGTCGGGGACGTCGGAAAACGGTTCATCCCAGTATTCAAAGCGCAGTGACTGCCATTTCCAAGGGGAAGACCGGCAAAGGTTCCGGAACATGGTGCTCAGGTCTGCAGCGGCGGCGCTGCCCTCCGGATCCGGCCGGCGCCTGGTGTCCCATGTCGACATATCCACAGTTTACGCGTGGGCTCAGCAGTGCGGCGCGCGAATCCAGTAGCATCCGAGGGGTGATCCGACGACTCGATGGACTGTGGGACGCCACCCCGCTGGCGTTCTGGCTGGTGCTGGCCGCATGTGCCTACTTTTTGGTTATGGCGGCCCGGCTGACGGTGATTGACGTTCGCCACCATCTGCTGCCCAACCGGATTGTCTTCCCGTCCTACGGTGTGGCGGGGGTTCTGTTGCTCGCGGCGGCCTTGGTGCACGTGATCGCCGGTCCTGCCGCGCTCGTGGGGTCACCCGACGGTGCCGCCGAGCTACTGGGGATCCCGGCGCTTCGCATCCTGGCCGGGGGCGCGGTGCTGTGGGCCTTCTATTTTGTCCTGCGGATGGTTTACCCGCCCGGCATGGGCTTTGGCGACGTGAAGCTGGCCGGCGTCCTGGGGATGTACCTTGGCTATCTCGGCTGGGGGCACGTTTTTGCCGGGACCTTCGCGGCTTTCCTGCTGGGGGGCCTCTGGTCCATGGCCCTGCTGGCGGCCCGCCGCGGCACCTTGAAGTCTTCCATCCCGTTCGGCCCGTTTATGCTCGCCGGCGCCACTGCCGCCATGCTCCTGCCCGCTTAGCGCGAGAGGACACTTGCGGCCCCGGTCCGCAGGCGCCACGAAAACAACAGGGGCGCCGCAACCCCCAAGATCGCGGCGCCTCTGCGGGCTTTTTGCTGCGGCTTCTGCCGCTAACGGCTTACAGCCGTACGACGCCGGTCAGCGGCGCTGGGAGACCAGCTCGCCGTCGTCGTCCTTCAGGCTGTCCGCGGGGTCAGGGACGGCGGTAGGCTCCTTCTCCGTTCCGCCCTTCATTAGGGCCAGGTGCTCTGCTTCCAGCAGCTCTGCCTCCTCGCCGCCGATGGCCTCGCCCCGGGCCACCATGCCGGCGGTGTCCGAAAGCGGGATCTGCTTCAAGGTGATGGCCAGGATCAGCGCGAGGGCGATGAACGGCACCAGATACCAGAAGACCGGAGCGAGGGAGTCCGCGTAGGCGTTCACGATTGCGTCGCGCAGCTGGTCCGGCAACTGGCTCAGGGCCTGCGGGTCCAGGGTGCTCGTGGACTGCGAGGCCTGCTCCGCTGACGCTCCGGCGCCGGTGAACGCGCTGGTCAGCGACTCCGAGAGCCGGTTGGTGAAAATCGCGCCGAACACTGCCACGCCCAGGGACGCGCCGACTTCGCGGAAGTAGTTGTTGGTGCTGGTTGCCGTGCCGATCTGATCGGCGGGGACAGAATTCTGCACCACCAGGACGATGACCTGCATGATCGAACCCAGCCCTGCGCCGAACACGAACAGCTGGACGCAGATGACCCAGATGGGGGTTTCGGCAGTCAGGGTGGTGAGCCACAGCATCGCCGCGATCGTCAGGGAGGCACCGAGGATGGGGAACATCTTGTACTTGCCGGTCTTGGAGATCCGGATCCCCGAATAGATGGCCATGCCCATGAGGCCCACCATCATGGGCAGCATCAGAAGTCCGGATTCAGCCGCAGAGGTCCCCGAAGACATCTGCAGGAACGTGGGGACGAAGGCGATGGCGGCAAACATGCCCAGGCCCAGCGTAAAGCCGATGGCCGTGGCGTTGACGAAGATCCGGTTCTTGAACAGGCTGAGCGGGATGATGGGATCCTCCGCCCGGCGCTCCACCATAACGAAAGCTGCGGCGGAGATGAGCATTCCGGCACCGAAGGCCCACGTCAGCGGTGAATCCCAGCCTTCATCCTTCTTGCCGCCGAAGTCGGTGAAGAAGATCAGGCAGGTGGTCGCGGCGGACAGCAGGATCACGCCCAGGATATCGATCCGCTTTTCGGCCTTCTTGTTCGGCAGCGTCAGCGTGAACCAGGCGGTGACGAACGCGGCGATGCCGATGGGGATGTTGATGTAGAAAGCCCATTCCCAGGTCATGTGGTCCACGAAGAATCCGCCGAGCAGCGGGCCCGCCACGGCGGAGAGGCCGAAGATGGCGCCCAGGGGGCCCATGTACTTGCCGCGGTCCTTCGCAGGGACGATGTCCGCGATGATGGCTTGCGAGAGGATCATCAGGCCGCCGCCGCCCAGGCCCTGGATGGCGCGGAAGATGACAAAGCCCCAGAAATCGGTGGCCAGGGCGCAGCCCACTGAGGCGAGGGTAAACAGGGCGATGGCCACAAGGAACAGGTTTCGGCGACCCAGGACGTCACCGAACTTGCCGTAGATGGGCATCACGATGGTGGTGGCAAGCAGGTAGGCGGTGGTAATCCAGGCCTGGTGCTCTACGCCGCCGAGTTTGCCCACGATAGTGGGCATGGCGGTGGAGACGATGGTCTGGTCGAGGCTGGAGAGCAACATGCCGGCAATGAGCGCCGAGAAGATGATCCAGATGCGTTTCTGGGTCAGCAGCAGCGGGCCGGCTGCCGCTTTGGGACCGACGGTAGTGGTCATGATGATCCTTTGGACGTGGTGGGGAGGTTCTGCGCGAACAGGGTCTTGAGGGCCCGGGCGTCTTCGAGGAGCAGCTCGGGAAAACTGCGGGTGTTCGACGCCGAGAAGTAGGTTCTGTGCGCGTGGTGGGCTACGGCGGTGATCGCGGTGACGGCCATGACCACTACCGGGTGATCGGCGGGGACGCCTTCACGTTGGGCGATGAGCTGGCGGGATGCGGCCTCGCGTTCGGCGCTGATGCCGACGATTTTTGCCACAAGTTGGGGTTCTTTTTTGATCGCGGCGATGAGCTGGCGGACATCCGTGGCGGACTCGGAGTCCACTTTCGACGCCCAGATGTCCAGGGTGAGCTGGATGAGGTCGGCCAGCAGGGATTCGGAGATGGTCCCCGGTTCGCCGCCGCCGGCCAGGAAGCCGGCCATCAGTTCGCCGGGGTGCTCGTCGTCGTGATGGCCGAGGATGGCGTCTTCCTTGGTGGGGAAGTAGTTGAAGAACGTCCGGCGGGAGATGCCCACTTCTTCGCAGACCTCCTCGACCGNCGGCGGGAGATGCCCACTTCTTCGCAGACCTCCTCGACCGTTAAGCCGTTGAGCCCTTTGGCCGCGGTCAACGAGCGCGCGGCGGCGGTGACAGACTGGCGCGTCTGCTGGCGCTTGCGTTCCCGGAGGCCGCCGTCGATGTTTGCACTATTTTCCATAGAGTAAAGTTTTGCACTAGATAATAAAGAGTGCAAAAAGAATGCAGGCACCACGTACGACGGCGGCCGGCGCCTTCCGTGGGGAAGGTGCCGGCCGCCGTCGAACGTTCGTGCTGGGTGCCTTGGGGCTCGGGGCTATGCCTTGTGCGGCGGGCGCGTCATGGACATAACGTCCAGGGCGGTATCCAGCTGCTCTTCGGTGACCTCGCCGCGCTCCAGGAAACCCATGGCGACGACGGTCTCACGGATGGTGAGGCCCTCGGCCACGGCCTTCTTGGCGATCTTCGCCGCGTTCTCGTAGCCGATGTACTTGTTCAGCGGGGTGACAATCGAGGGGGAGGCCTCGGCGAGGAAGCGGGCGCGTTCCACGTTGGCGGTAATACCGTCGATCATCTTGTCCGCCATGACGCGGCTGGTGTTGGCCAGCAGGCGGATGGACTCGAGCAGGTTGGCGGCCATCACGGGGATGCCGACGTTGAGCTCGAACGCGCCGTTGGTGCCGGACCAGGCGATGGCGGTGTCGTTGCCGATGACCTGGGCGCAGACCATGATGGACGCTTCGCAGATGACAGGGTTGACCTTGCCCGGCATGATCGAGGAGCCCGGCTGCAGGTCCGGAATGGCGATTTCGCCGAGGCCGGTGTTGGGGCCGGAGCCCATCCAGCGGAGGTCATTGTTGATTTTCATGAAGGAGATCGCGATGTTGCGCAGCTGGCTGGAGCCTTCGATGAGGCCGTCGCGGTTGGCCTGGGCCTCGAAGTGGTCGCGGGCCTCGGTCAGCGGCAGGCCGGTGTCCGTGGCGAGCAGTTCGATGACGCGTTCCGGGAAGCCGGCCGGGGTGTTGATGCCGGTGCCCACCGCGGTGCCGCCGAGCGGAACTTCGGCAACACGGGGGAGGGCGGCGTTGATGCGCTCGATGCCGTAGCGGACCTGGGCTGCATAGCCGCCGAACTCCTGGCCGAGCGTCACCGGGGTGGCGTCCATGAGGTGGGTGCGGCCGGACTTGACAACGTCCTTGAACTCCACGGCCTTGCGCTCCAGCGACTCGGCCAGGTAGCCAAGCGCCGGGATGAGGTCGTTGATCAGGGCCGAGGTGGCGGCAACGTGGACCGAGGTGGGGAAGACGTCGTTGGAGGACTGCGAGGCGTTGACGTGGTCGTTCGGGTGGACAACTTTGTCACTCCCGGCGGCTTTGAGGGCACGCGTGGCCAGCTCGGCGATGACCTCGTTCATGTTCATGTTCGAGGACGTGCCGGAACCGGTCTGGAAGACGTCGATGGGGAAGTCGCCGTCGTACTTGCCGGCAGCTACCTCATCGGCAGCCGCAGCGATCGCCTTGGCCAGCTCGCCGTCGAGCACCCCAAGTTCTGCGTTGGCCTGCGCGGCAGCCTTCTTGACCCGGGCCAGCGCCTCGATGTGCGCGCGTTCCAGGGTCTTGCCGGAGATGGGGAAGTTTTCAACTGCACGCTGCGTCTGTGCACGGTACAGGGCGTTCACGGGGACGCGGACTTCGCCCATCGTGTCGTGTTCAATGCGGAATTCTTCAGTGGAAGTCATGGGGCTAGCTTAGGGCGATCGGGGGCCCGGACTAAAACCGTGAACCGCATGCTACGGGCATTGATTCGGGCTGGGCCTAGACGTTGCCGATCCCGGAAACCACGTTCGCGCGGCCCTCGGCGAGGCTGTAGGAGAGGCCGATCACCGCGGCACGGCCGTCCTCGATTGCGGCGGAAATCACACGGGAGCTGTCCACAAGGCGCTGGGACGTCTGCTTGACGTGCTCCACCACCATGTCGTTGATCTCGTGCTCGCCGTTCCGCATGGACGTCAGCACCGAGGGCGTGATGCGCTCCACCAGGTCCCGCATAAAGCCCACGGGCATGTTGCCGGTGTCCACTGCGGACTTGGTGGCACTGACGGCGCCGCAGCTGTCATGCCCCAGCACCACGATCAGCGGCACCCCCAGCACACTGATGCTGTACTCCAGGGAGCCCAGTACGGCGTCGTCAATCACCTGGCCGGCGGTGCGCACCACGAAGGCGTCCCCCAGGCCCAGGTCGAAGATAATCTCCGCGGCGAGCCGGGAGTCCGAGCAGCCGAAGATCACGGCAAACGGGTGCTGGTTTTCCACCAGCGACGACCGGCGGGACGCGTCCTGGTTCGGGTGCGACGATTCGCCGGCAACAAAGCGTTCGTTGCCTTCGCGCATGCGACGCCAGGCAAGGGCGGGGGTCAGGTAGGTAGCCACGGGCTTACTTTACGGGGCGGTGCTGGCCGGCGGCGAAACTGTGACGGCCGGGTTGGCTTCCATGGACTGCACGACGGCGGCGGCGAGTTCGGCGAATTCGTCCACCTGAGCGCTTCCCGTCAGGACAACGGTGGTTCCGCGGTAATTCAGCACCATGCTTTTCTCGCCTTTGCCGGTGTCACGCAGCTCCCAGTCCTGTCCGCCCGCCGCACGCGTTCCCGTCACGGGAGCGCTCTTGGTCTGCTGGACGAGCCAGGTGGGGTTGGACTGGCGGGTCTGGACCAGGCCGATGAAGGACTCGTTCGGTGTCAGGTAGCCAACTTCCCAGGTGGGAACGCCGCTGCCGCTGCCCGACTCCCATCGTGCGTAGTTGGACGTGAATGACTTGCCGGTGTCCGGTGTTACGGGTGTGAATCCCGCCACATCCGTGGCGTTCCGGGCTACTGCGCTGACGTCGATGTCCGGGCGGAATCCGTCGCTCTTGGGGAGCGGGTTCATCAGGATGATGGGCAGGAAGGCGGCGATGCTGACCACCAGGGCAACGATCATGCCGATCACGGAGGCGTTGGCGCGCTTCGCCGCGGCGGCCGGGATTACTGGGCGGACGGGGGCTGCGTTGGCCGTGCCGGCGCCGTCGCCTTTAGCTCCGGAGTCGGAGGGGCCGGGCCCGGGGCTGGTTTTTTCCTGCATTTCACTCACCCCTCTATAGTCGCTCATGTTTACGCGCAACTCACAGTCGGGGGAGTGCGGGGGACTCCGGGCCCATGTTGCAGGGGGACGTCATGCCACGCCCCGGAGGCGCCGCCACGACTATGATCAGTATCAGAGGAATCACCGCACCGGCTGAATCCGGCCGCGCGGGTCCAATGATCGCCACTCGAAGAAGAGGTTCACGTGTCACCAGCGCCTATGACCCAGCAGTACTCCACGATTTCCCCCTCCCTGGCCGTGGGCATCGACGAGCCAGACCGCAACCTCGCCCTTGAACTTGTCCGCGTCACCGAGGCCGCGGCCATCGCCGGCGGCCACTGGGTTGGTTTCGGCGACAAGAACAAGGCGGACGGCGCGGCCGTTGACGCCATGCGCTCCTTCCTTCACACGGTCCACTTCAACGGCGTTGTGGTCATCGGCGAAGGCGAAAAAGACGAAGCCCCCATGCTGTTCAACGGCGAACACGTTGGCGATGGCACCGGCCCCGAGTGCGACGTTGCCGTGGACCCGATCGACGGCACCCGCCTGGCCGCCCTCGGCATCAACAACGCTTTGGCAGTCCTCGCCGTGGCTGAGCGCGGCTCGATGTTCGATCCGTCCGCCGTGTTCTACATGGAAAAGCTCGTCACGGGCCCGGAAGCCGCCGACATGGTGGACCTCCGCCTGCCGGTCAAGCAGAACCTGCACCTGATCGCCAAGGCGAAGGGCGTGAAGGTCAACCAGCTCAACGTCATGATCCTTGACCGCGACCGCCACCGCCCCCTGGTCGAAGAGATCCGCGAAGCCGGCGCACGCACCAAGTTCATCATGGATGGCGACGTTGCCGGCGCGATTGCCGCAGCCCGCTCCGGCACGGGTGTCGACGCCCTCATGGGCATCGGCGGCACACCGGAAGGCATCGTTGCAGCCTGCGCCATCAAGTCCCTCGGCGGCGTCATCCAGGGCCGGCTCTGGCCCACCAGCGACGACGAGAAGCAGAAGGCCATCGACGCCGGCCACGACCTGGACCGCGTGCTGTCCACCAACGACCTCGTGTCCAGCGACAACTGCTACTTCGCGGCCACCGGCATCACCGACGGCGATCTCCTTCGGGGCGTCCGCTACTCCAAGGACAAGGTCCTGACCCAGTCCATCGTGATGCGGTCCAAGTCCGGCACCATCCGCTTTGTTGACGGCGAGCACCAGGCCAGCAAGTGGGAAGGCTACGCCCGCAAGAACTAACAGGCATTCTGCGCGAACGGACACTTGAGGCCCCGGAACTGTGGGGACTCAAGTGTCCGTTCGCGCGTGTCCCCTGCCTCGCGAGCCATTTTGGACGTCCCCGGACCGGTGGCGGGACTGCAAGGCGGCCTTCACCAGTTCGAGGACGAAGGGTTTGTCTCCCTCAAGGTCCTCTTTGAAGACCCTGACTTCCGTCCAGCCGGGCCGCTCAGTGACGGTCCGGCGCTTGTCGTCGAGCCGCACTTGCCGGGCATCCGAGTGATGGGAGCCGTCGTACTGTAGCGCCAACCGGTGCTGAGTGTACGCAGCATCCGGCCACACCGCGGGCTGCCCCCAGCCATTGCGGATCATGTGGTTCAAAGCCGGTTCACCGAGGCCCGTGCGCGCCAGTGCCAGCCGCATCTTTGTTTCCTGTGGGGAATCGGCACCAACCCTGATTTCGTCGATGGCCAGCCGTGCCGTCTTCATGCCCCTCAGTCCCGGATGTGCGGCGATCATGGGGTTCAAATCACTAATTGTGGCCAGTGGCACTTTGGGCCGGGGAAAGTCCGTTCCGTGGCTGGCAACCACGGAATCGCCGACGGCAATCAATTCATCAACGGTGACCAGATTTGCCAAATCCAGCCAAGTCCGGGCTGGCGAGGTGACGCGGACGCCGTCGTGCATCAGAACCTCGCCCGGCTTGAACGTCATCCGGTGGCCTACGACGTTCTGGCGCCGGGGTCTGCTGCCTTCCCGTTCCCGCGCCACGTGGATCCGCCAGTCTTCCTCGAGCCACGAGTGGCAGCCCCAACTCCCATATTCTGCCGCCCGAGTTGCGCAACACCCCGAAAGCCGCCGCGGTGGCCGACGTAAATGATCCGGTAAGTAGCTCCTCAGGGAGCGGTGCGAGGCCCATACTTCAGTGTGCACACGTCCGGCGGTGGCAAAGAGGTTATCCACAGGCATTCTCCGCTCGAATGCGCGAGAGGACACCTGTGTCCCTTGGCCAGAGGCTCCGGGAGGGGCTTAAATGACCGTTCGCGCGGGGGTGAGGGGCTTTAAGTGACCGTTCGCGCCGGGCGCGCGGAGGGGGAGCGGAGGGCGCGGAGCTTGTCGCGCAGCTTGCGGGCCAGTTGGTAGGCGTTGTACCGGAGCCTCTGCACCGGGAGATCCCAGGTGCCGGGGTACGCCACCTCGCGGCCGCCGAAGGACTTCTTGAACGCGGTGAATCCTGCCCATTTGTGGCTGGGCTGGTCCGCGGGCGCAACACCCCACAGGTCGACGTGTTTCAGGCCGCGTTCCTTGGCGTCCGCCATCAGGGTCACCAGGAGCGGTATCCCCGCACTGAGCTTGCGGTGCGTGTCATCCAGGGCTGCGTGGGCATACGTCCGGGTATCCGCGGAATCGTAGGCCAACGCCGCGGCGATGGGACCGCCGTGCAGTTCGGCGATAAACAGCGTCGCGGCGCCTGCCGGCATGAGGGAGGCCGCCACCTGCGTCAGGTACGCGTCGCTCTGCGGCTTGAAGCCGTTCCGCCGGGATGTCATGTGCAGGAAGTTCAGCAGGATCCTGATGTCGTCCGGGTCCTGCGACGTCCGGAAGGTGACGCCCTTCTTGTGGATGTTCCGGTAGAGGTTCCGGTTCACGGGCTTCATCGCGGCCAGGACGTCCTTGAAGTCACCTTCGAGGTCAACGATCCAGCTGAGTTCAGGCTGCTGGTTCACGGGCGCCGGCTGCAAGCCGCGCCGGCTGAGGTCCGCGGCGGCCGGCATCTCGAGTCCGGCGGACACCGGCTCAATCCGGACAAACACAGCCCCGCACGACCGTGCCGTTGCCGCCAGGGCGGCCAGGGCGGCGTCGAACGCCTCCGCGGAGGATGCCACCGGCCCGTAGGGGGCGTACAGGACCTTTCCGGCCGGGTTTTTCTCCTCGACGGCCAGGAAGCTCCAGCCCGGGCCGGACTGCTGATGGACTGTGCGGCCAAGCGACGACTGGACATCCGCCCAGGCAGGCGTCTGCAGGAAGAATTCCACGGCTCAGGCCTTCAGGGATGTGGTCACGGCGAAGGCAACGGCAGGGGACTCGGCACCGGCCACCGGGTGGACATTGACCGGTGCTTCCGCGGCGGGCAGGAAAGCGCTGCCCCCGCGGGCCAGCTGCAGGTCGCCCTTGGGCGAATCGAGATACACCGATCCGGCAACGACAATAACGACGACGGCACCCGCCTGGGCCAGCGGCACCGGCTCCGCGCCGGGTGCCAGTTCGATCCGCTGAAGCTGGAACTCCCGGAAGGGCGGCTGGTAGAGCTCCTGGCCAAGGCCGGACACTTCCGGCGTGAGCAGGGGGACTGCCACCGGCTGGAATTCGATGGTCCGCAGCAGCTCGGGCACATCGATGTATTTCGGCGTCAGCCCGCCGCGGAGCACGTTGTCCGAGGACGCCATGACTTCAACACCCAACCCATGCAGGTAGGCATGCACGTTGCCCGCGGGGAGGTAGACGGCCTCGCCGGGGGCCAGCGAAATCCTGTTCAGCAGCAGCGAAATCAGCACACCGGGATCACCCGGGTACTTCTCGTTGAGGCTGATGACCGTGGACAGTTCTGCCTGGTACGGTGCCAGCGGAGCGCCGGAGATCAGGGCGGCCGCCACCATCGCTGTCGTGTGGGAGACCTCTTCGCCGCCCTTGATCAGCCGCTCGAAGGCAGTCCTGAGGCCGGCACCCTCGTCCGGGTTGTCCAGGACCTCGAGCAGCTCCACCAGCAGGGGCGGGATCCCGGTTTCCACCAGGTCGAAGCAGGCGGCAAGGTGGAGCAGAATCTTCCGGGTTGCTGCCGGAGAACGGAACCCGCAGAGCGCTTCGAACGGTGTCAGCGCGAAGATCATTTCGGGCTTGTGGTTGTCATCGCGGTAGTTGCGGTGCGTGGCATCGGGCGCAATGCCTTCAGCATTTTCCCGGGCGAATCCGGCTTTGGCCTGGTCGATGCTGGGATGAACCTGGAGGGACAACGGCAGCGCGGCAGCAAGGATCTTGGTCAGGAACGGGAGCCGCGGGCCAAACTCGGCCACAGATTCGCTGCCCAGGAAATGGTCCGGATCTTCGGCGATCAAGGCGTCCAGCGGTGCCACGGAGCCGTCCACCCGGCGGGCCATTGAAGGGGCGCCGGGGTGGGCGCCGATCCAGAGTTCGGCTTCGGGACGACCGGACTCGGGGCGTCCCAGCAGCCCGGCGATAGCGGTTGTGGATCCCCAGGCGTAGTCGCGGAGGACGTTTTCAATTTCGTACACAGCCGGTATCCATTCTTGGTCTTCAGGTCTACGTAGTCTTGCAGTCACGTGCTGCGGCCGGGTTTTCCAGGCGACGGCGCAGCGGGCCTAGAGCGGCGCGCATTGGCCGTTGGTGGCCACGAGTTCACGCAGCGCCTGTTCGTTGCCTTCGCGTTTGAGCTGGTTCAGCATCGCCTCGGTGATCGGCTCGCCGTCGGGCGTTGTGGTCACCGGCGTGAAGTCCGACGACGGCGGGGCAGTCTGCGCGCGGACTCCACCGGCTGCCAGGAACGCAGCCGTGGGCAGCTGCGAGGACGCCTGCAGCCGTCCGCCGGCCGCGGCGGGCTGCAAGATGCCGTCGACCGGCGTGGCAGCCTGGGGCTGCCCCGACGCGGAGGCCAGGAGCTGGTCCACCTTCTCGTGGATGATGTCAAAGTCGGGCACGGTGGAGAAGGATGCGTCAAAATCAGGTGGCCCGATGGTCAGCCGTTTGACTTCCTGGCCTTTGGCCTTCATGGCGAGATCCACGAAACTGCCCAGCTGGGAGGAGGAGATGTTGGAATCCACCACTTTGGTGCCTGCGCTGGCGATGTCCTCGAATTTGGACACCAGCGTGGCCGGATCCAGCTGTTTGAGCATGGCCTGTTGGACACACTGCTGACGCTGGATCCGGGCGTAGTCGTCGACGAATTCGCGCGAGCGTCCGTACCAAAGTGCGCGGTCGCCATCGAGTGTTTGTTCACCGGCGGGAATCCAGCCCAAGGGCATGCCATGAGTGCGGGTAACTTCGTCGAAGTAGCCGCTCATAGGCACCCAGCCGCCGGCCTTGATCCGGATTCCGCCCATGGCGTCGATCAGCTTGGCGAAGCCATCCATGTCCACCAGCACGTAGGCCTGGACCGTGATCCCGAGGGTCCCCGATACCGCCTCAAGGGTGGCCTGGGCGCCGGGGTCTGCGACGCCCGGGTACAGGTCCGCGTGCTCGTTGGTCACTTCGGTGTTGATGGCATTGATGAGGCACGCGTCGCCGCAGTCGTAGCCGTCCGGGTAGATCTCGCGCATGGGCGAGCCTTCGCTGAACTGGGCGTTCTGCAGGTTGCGCGGCACGGAGATGATGGCTGTCTGGCCGGTCTTTGCGTCCACGCTGAGTACGGACAGGCTGTCCGGGCGCCTGCCTGTACGGTCGTCGCCGGCGTCACCGCCCATCATCAGGAAGTTGTAGCGGCCGTCCACGGGATCGATCGCTGGTCCCCCCGCGAAGATGCTGCCGATGGCGTTGCGGCTCACATTCAGCAGGTACGCGGCATACCCGAGGGTGCCGCTGCTCAGGACCAGGGCGAGGAACATGGCGATGCCGACGGCGGGACGCGCCGCCGGTGCCAGCAGGACGGGGCGGATCAGCCGGAGTGTGTTGATGAACAGGCACGCCCATCCGAGCGCCAGGGCCACCAGGACCAGGATGATCACCAGCGAGGCAAACTGATTGGTGAGGATGTTGATCAGGAGCGACCGGTTCACGGCCAGCAGCAGCAGGGTGACCGCCAGCAAAGCCCAGGCGGTCAGGGTGACGCGCAGGGCAATCCGGCCGAGCTTGCGGTCGCCGGCCACAATCTGGGCGCTGCCGGGCACCAGAAGGGTCATCAGGACCAGGGCAAAGCCCCGTTTGGTCCGGACAGGGGCTGAGGCGCTGGTCGGATACCGGACGGGATCAGTGATGATCGTGCCGGTGGCTGGCTGCTGCGGTTCGCTTCTGGACATGTCCGGTTCCTTAACGGCTGCCCCGGAGAACACCATTGCCGTCGGCGAAGACTTCGCTGACTTTCTGCCTGAGGTTGGCTCCCTTGCGGGTGGCGACGTCGTTGAGTTCCTGGGCGAAGTGCACGAGGTCGGCGCGGAGCGAGGCTGCCAGTTCGTCCGTGCCCGACGCGAGGATCCGGACCGCGAGCAGGCCTGCGTTCCGGGCACCGGCAATGGACACGGTGGCTACGGGAACGCCGGCCGGCATTTGCACGATGGAGAGGAGGGAATCCATGCCGTCCAGGGTCTTCAGCGGGACCGGGACGCCAATAACGGGCAGGGGAGTCACGCTCGCCAGCATGCCGGGAAGGTGGGCAGCTCCGCCGGCGCCCGCGATGATGATGCGCAGCCCGCGTTCGTGGGCGGTCTGGCCGTACCGGATCATTTCGGTGGGCATCCGGTGTGCGGAGATCACATCGGCTTCAAAAGGGATGCCGAACTCAGCCAATGCATCCGCGGCGGCCTCCATGACCGGCCAATCCGAGTCTGAGCCCATGACCAGCCCAACGATGGGACGGGGGCCGGTGCGGGCGGTGCCGGTGGTGGTTTCGGTGGTCATGCGTTCTCCTCGGAAATCCGTGCTGATTCTTCGGTGGGAACCCGGCCGTCGCGGATGATGGCCGCCACACGGGTTGCGCGTTGCCGGACCGAGTCCACATCATCCGTGGAGGTCCCTACGAGGTTGACATGGCCAATCTTGCGTCCCGGACGCACTGACTTGCCGTAGCAGTGGACCTTGGCGGCCGGCTCGCTGGCGAGGGCGGCCGGGTAGGCGGAAAACAGATCCTGGTTGTCGCCGCCCAGGAAGTTTTTCATGACCACTATCGGGCCCAGGATGTCGGTGGCACCCAGCGGCAGGTCCAGGACCGCCCGCAGGTGCTGCTCAAACTGGCTGGTGACCGAACCGTCCTGGGTCCAGTGGCCGGTGTTGTGGGGGCGCATCGCGAGTTCGTTGATCAGGAAGCCGGCGCCGGAGCCCGGTGTTTCAAAGAGTTCCGCCGCCATGACTCCGGTGACGCCCAGTTCCGTGGCGACGCGCAGTGCCGCGTCTTCCGCAGCCGCGGCGACCTCGAGGGGGATGTCCAGGGCAGGGGCGATGACTTCGTCGCAGACGCCGTCCACCTGGATGGTGTGCACCACCGGCCATGCTCTCGCTTCGCCGCCCGGGGTCCGCGCCACCAGCGCGGACAGTTCGCGGCTGAACTCAACTTTGGCTTCGGCGAGGAGCGGGCTCATGGCTTCGAACCACGGAGCAGCCTCTTCGGCGGCCTCGGCGGAGTCGATGATCCGCACGCCCTTGCCGTCGTAGCCGCCGCGGGGCATCTTGAGGACAACGGGCCAACCCGTTTCTTCGCCGAAGACCACGAGCGCGGCGACGTCAGCGACAGCAGCCCAGGTGGGGTTCGGGAGCCCAAGGCTGTCGATGGCGGCCCTCATCACCAGCTTGTCCTGGGCATTAACCAGGGCGTCCGGACCGGGCTGGACATTCACGCCGGCGGCCAAAAGCGCGCGGAGGTGGTCCGTGGGGACGTGTTCGTGGTCGAACGTCATGACATCCAGGCCGTCCGCGAAGTCGAGGAGAGTCTGGAGGTCCTTGTAGTCGCCCACCGGTGAAGTGGACACAGCCGACACGGCTGAAACGTCCTCCGCCTCAGCCAGGACACGGAGTTCAAAGCCAAGGGCGGTAGCGGCCGGGGCCATCATGCGCGCGAGTTGGCCGCCGCCAACCACGCCGATTACTGGAAAAGTCACATATGCCAGCCTACAGAAAAGCTCACGGGATCCGGGCTTTGGGACGTCGGGGGGCCCGCTTTTCGGGTATTTCCGCGATCACCCTGCACTCCGCGTGGGGCCGGTTCACCGATTTCGGGTCTAAAATAGACCTCTGGCCGTGTGGCCCAATGAACGGACGGCCATGGAGGGTCATGTTTAGCGCACTTGCAGATCGTATCCGGGGGCTCGCCTCGCTATTTTGGCGTGAAGTGGCCAAGTTCGGAGCCGTGGGCGGGGTGGCCTTCGTCATTGACTCGGCAATCTTCATCTGGCTGTTCACCGGTCCGATGCACGGCAGCGAGGTCTGGGCCAAGGCCGTGGCAACCATCGTGGCAAGCATCTTCTCGTGGGTTGCCAACCGTTACTGGACGTTCCGCCACCGCAAGCAGGCCAACGTGGCCCGTGAGGCCGTGCTCTTCGCCATCATGAACCTCGTGGGACTGCTGATCGCCTCAGGCTGCGTCTGGTTCGCGAAGTACATCCTGGACCTGAACGACAAGCCCTCGCTCTTTATAGCCGGCAGCGTGGTGGGCCTGGTTCTGGGCACCATCTTCCGCTTCTTCGCTTACCGGTTCTGGGTCTTCAACGAAGAACTGGACCAGGAACCGGAGTTCTCCCACGACCACGAGCTCATCGAGCGGCACCACCAGGAGAAGGCTGCTGCTGCCGCCGCCCAGCGCGGGGAACAGCCGGACAGGGACTCACAAGAAAGCCGCCGTCAGCCCTGACGCAGGAAAACTATTTGCCGTGGATGCGTTCCGCGGCCAGCAGCTTGTCCGTCAGTTCCACATCGGGGTGCGCCAGCACCACTGAACCACCGCTGTGCCACGCGCCGAGCGAGTTCGCCAGCGCCGGCTCCAGCCCTTCAGAAGCCGGGACCAGAAGCCTGACGCCTTCCTCATGCGACGCCGCAAAACCAGTGATCAGGCTTTCGTGGATGTGCCGCTGGCCTCCGCCAGCCCGAATGGCACAGCCGGCCGCCGAAGGGTCCGTGTGTGCCATAAAGACGTCACCATGGGAGCGGACCTCGGCGGCGTAGTCGATGACTCCGGCAGGCAGGTCACCCGGCCACCGCATCGCCAGGGCCGGCAGCGCGACGGCGATAACGGCGTCGTGCTTCCCCACAACGGTTCCGGGCCGGTCGGTGACGAGGAGCTCCGCCTCCCCGCCGTCCAGGACTGTTTCCATGCCCAGCTGCCAGGCGGCCAGTGCCCAGATCATTGACTTCCAGTGGGCTGGCAGGTCAAGGGTCAGCCGCATGCCGGGCTCGGCATCGAGTTCGTCCTGCAGCAGATTGCTCGTTTTTGCCACCCAGTTGTCCAGCACACGACCGGAGAGTTCCACGCGCTCGGAGTCCGGGCCGTACCAGGTCAGGCGGGGCGACGTGGCGTGGCCGGAACGCAGGGTGGTCATCAGATCTATCGCCGGGATACTCATGGCTTTATCTTGTCACGGACCCCATGGGGCGTCCGTGGCGGGGATGCCGCGCGCCGAGTCCCTAAGGATCCCAGGCGGGTCCCGCAGGGCTGTGATGTTACTCACAGGAGTTTGTCATCTTATTTGTCTAATTCGGGCTGCGCCTGTATTTTTGGCAGCTACTCAGCGGAAACGGGACCTTTTGGCCGCCGATGCGGACCGTCAGGCCTCCGGCGCGCGGGGACTTCGAAAAACTCCCGGGCGTGGCGTGCCAGCGATTGGCCCGGAAAGTTGATTATTATCCCGTCCACGGCTTGACTCCCTACTAGTTACACGCGTGTAATTAGATATCGAAAGTCACTGCATCAATACGGACACGCAACCGAGTGTCCAAGTATTCAGGCAAGGGCTGCAACATTTGGGGAGGGTCGCAGTGGGGCAAGCAGAGCGTATCCATGAAGATGCCGTCGTCGCTGGACTGGCAACGGCTAAATACCGCGCACGGGGGGTGCCGAGCGACTGGTACGTCGATCCCGCGGATCCCGACGCCGCGGACCGCCATAACCGCAACACCAATGACTCCCTCCAGAACCAGGCCACAGCCTTCCTGGCGGCGCACGAAGCACTCCTTGACGGCGGACACGATCAGGACGATGACGACCTGGATCCGCCCATGGAACTACGCACCCCGGCACAGGGAACAAGTACTCAGCCGGTGTGGATCGGACTGCCGTTCAGGCAGGACTTCGACGACGAAGGCGAACTCGGCTGGCAGACTGATGCATTGTGCGCGCAAACGGATCCGGAAGCCTTCTTCCCGGAGAAGGGCGGATCCACGCGCGACGCCAAGAAGGTCTGCGGTGCATGCAATGTGCGGTCGCAGTGCCTGGAATATGCGCTGGCAAACGACGAACGGTTTGGCATTTGGGGTGGCCTTTCCGAGCGTGAGCGCCGGCGGCTAAGGAAGCGAGCAATCTAATTCTTCAGGAAGTACATGTCACTGCCGTTGTGGTGTCCCACAACGGCAGTGCCTATCTCCCCAGAACCCTGGCTGCCCTCGCGGACCAGACCCGGCCCGCGGACTCCGTCATCGGAGTGGACACCGGATCGCGTGACGACTCCGCCGTCCTCCTGGAACGGGCCTTCGGCGCAACCAATGTGAGCACCTTTCCGCCCGGCAAGAGCGGCATGGGCGGCGCCGTGCGCGCCGGGCTCAACACGCACGCGCCCTGGGCAGGCCAGTCCCAGCGCGCCGCCACCGAGTGGGTCTGGCTGCTTCACGACGATGCGGCTCCGGCCCCGGAGGCGCTGGCCGAACTCCTCAGTGCCGTGGAACGCGCACCATCCGTGACCGTGGCCGGCTGCAAGCAACTGGACTGGCACGTGGAACGCCGGCTGATCGACGTCGGACTCTCCACCAGCCGCTGGGCCGAGCGGCTTACCCTGATCGATGCCGACGAACTGGACCAGGGCCAGTACAACGGCCGCACTGACACGTTTGCGGTGAACTCGGCCGGCATGCTGGTCCGCCGTGATATCTGGGAGCTCCTGAAGGGCTTCGACCCCGCGCTGCCGGGCACCGGCGACGACGTCGACTTCTGCTGGCGCAACCGCCTCGCCGGGCACCGTGTGGTGGTAGTTCCCACCGCACGGATGTTCCACGTAGCCCACCGGCCCCATGCCCAGGGCAACGCTTCCGCGGCGCGAAAAGCCCAGGTCCATCTGCGCCTCAAGCACGCCCCGCTGTGGAAGGTGCCTATCCATGCTGTCGGTGCGCTGCTGGGCAGCATCTTCAAGCTCGTGCTCAGCATCGCGGTCAAGGATCCCGGGCACGGTTTCTCCCAGCTTGTGGCCACATTCGCTGCCCTGGCCCGGCCCGGTGCCGTGGCAAAGGCCCGCAGGACCGCGGCAAACAGCCGGCGGATCCGGCGGTCCGTCATCAAGAAGCTGCAGACGCCCCGGCGTGAAGTCTGGAACCACCGCCGCTCCCTGATGGAAGCCCTGGGCGCCGACAACTCCACGGCCGATGGCCTGGTCCATGACCCCCTGGCGGACCAGCCCACGGGGGACTCATCAGATGACTTCGCTGCCCTGACCACCACCGAACGGGGTTGGGTGGGGACCGGCGCCATCGCCGCCATCGTCATCGCGTCCGTGGCTTCCCTCACGGCGCTCACCGGGCTGTTCCGGGCCGACGCTGTTTCCGGTGGAGGCCTCATTCCGGTGTCCTCCACCCTTGGCGAAATCTGGCACCACGCCTCCAGCTCGTGGATCAGCCTGGGGGCAGGGCTTCCGGGCAAGGGCGACCCCTTCGGCTATGTGCTGTGGATCCTTGGCCTGCTCGGCGGGGGAGACGCCAACGCGGCCATGGCCTGGCTCCTGCTGCTCGCCGCCCCGCTTTCCGGGCTGACCGCATGGTTTGCGGCCGGGGGCCTGACCATCCGGCGCCGCTTCCGCCTCGTTGCCGCACTCTTCTGGGCGGCCGCTCCTGCCTTGCAGATAGCACTGAACCAGGGCCGAGCCGGTGCCTTGGTGGCCCACATCATGATTCCGCTGCTGGTCCTGGCACTCCTGCGCGCCACCGGGTCCGCTGTGGGCCACGGACGGTTCATTGTCCCGTCCGCGGATGACCGGCGTTTCACCGAAAAACCACCCGCACGGCCTGGGATCAACGGCATGCCGTCCTGGACCGCTGCCGCCGCCGCAGGGTTGACGCTGGGTGTTGTGACCGCGTCGGCGCCTTCACTGCTAGTCCCGGCCGTTGTGGTTATTGTGCTCTGCGGGCTGATGCTTGGCCGCCGTGGCCGCACCGTGTGGTGGGCTCTTTTGCCCAGCGCCGCGCTCTTTCTCCCCTTCGGGCTGTCCGTTATCGACCGGCCGCGGGCATTGCTGGCAGACCCGGGTGTTCCGCTGGGATTCGAGGCGGCCCCGCTGTGGCAGCAGTTCCTGGGCCAGCCGCTGCTGTTCTCCGCCGAAGGTGGCCTGTCCGGCCTTCCGTTCTTCAGCGGCCAGGCGATCCCATGGGCACTCGTGCTCGCACTGCTGCTGGCCGTTCCCGTCCTGCTGCTTGCCGTTGCCGCCCTGTTCCTCCCGGGTAAGCGCAGCAGGACGGCACATGTTCTCTGGGTGGCGGCTCTGGTGATCTTCGCCGGTGGCTGGCTCGCAGGGCACGTTGCCACCGGGGCAACTGCCGACACCCTGGTGACACCCTTCACCGGTCCGGCCGTCTCCGCCGCCGGGTTCGCCCTGCTCGGGGCAGCCCTGATCGGTGCAGAGCGTTTGCTTGATGCCGCGGACCGGGCGGCGTCGCCGAGTATTCGGCGCAACGTGGCCCTTCGCTCCGCGACGGCCCTTGCCATGCTGGTGCTGCTTGCCGGTCCGCTGGCCGGCATGGCGGTGTGGTCGGCGCAGAACCTGCTCCGTTCCTCAGTCGTTGCCCTCCCGGCCGACGTGCCGGCAGGGCCCGCGCTGGGAACGCCAAGGCTGGTGGAGCCAGGCAGCGCCCGGACGCTTCCCGCCACCGCCATAGACCGTGGCACCGGGCCGGAGCAGACACGCACGCTGCTGATCAGCACCCAGGAGAACGGCGCCTTTGACGCGGCCCTGATGCGCGGTGCCGGGACCACCCTGGACAGCTTGTCAACGATTGCCGCCGCCCGGAACATCCTGGGCGCGCCCGGCCAGGAGTCGGTCAGGGAGGACGACGACGTCACGGCGTCCATCCGCAGCGTGGTGGCCACGCTTGTGGCCGGCCAAGGCGTGGACCCCCGTCCCGAGCTTGAGCGCCTCGGTGCCGGATTCGTGGTG
Organism: Pseudarthrobacter cellobiosi; assembly: GCF_023913755.1. Taxonomy (GTDB): domain Bacteria; phylum Actinomycetota; class Actinomycetes; order Actinomycetales; family Micrococcaceae; genus Arthrobacter; species Arthrobacter cellobiosi. Next base: position 27,408 of record NZ_JAMXBJ010000032.1, on the reverse strand, counting down.
CTGCGCTCGGCAGATACCGCCGCCCAGCTCACGGCCAGCAGGATGGACGCAGTTCCGGGGCTCGTTGCCGTCGGCCAGACGGATGTCGGCTGGCTCTGGCGGATTACGCCGCTGAACCAGCCGGTACTGCAGCCCGCCGACGTTGCCCATCGCGTCAGGATCGTGGACGGCGCCGGCGCCACTGTGGCGCTGGTGCCCTCCAAATACGACGACGTCGACACTCCCGTCGCCGAGGGACCGGAAGGGCGGCTGGTGGTGCTCGCCGAACGGGCGGACCCGGGATGGAGGGCCTGGTTCGACGGGCGGAAGCTCACTGCCACGACATCCGGCTCGGCCCAGGCCTTTACCTTGCCTGCCACCGCCGGCCAGCTGACCATCCGCTACGACGCCCCTTGGGCCCTCTGGTCCGGAATCGCACAGATCACAGTGATCGGACTCACTGTAATGCTCGCCATTCCCATGCCCGCGCGCCGGCCCAACACAGGGCTCTCGAGGGACGAGGGATCTTTGCGTAAGGAACACCAGAATGCATAAGGACGCAGCCCGCAGGACCCCGCGCAAGCAGATGCTGGCAGGCATGGTCTCGGCCGTGGCGATTGTGGCCGCAGCAGGCGCGGGACTCGCTGCCGCCTCGGTCGCTCCGCAGCCGGCAGGGAGCCGCAGCATCCCGGCCGTGCTGGCTGCAGTTCCCGCAGGCGCCAGCGCGGGGGTGTGTCCTGGCCCGGCCCGCCTGCTCGAAGGAACGGAGGCGGGCACCGACCCCCAGTTCAGCCCCGAATCCGCGACCGCCAAGAGCGCTGTCACGGGCGCCGTCCTGAGCGCTCCCGGCGGTGTCCTTCCCGGCAGCAGGCTCGCCGCCCTTGACGGGACGCCCGCCGTCGAGATCGCCAAGGACGGCAGCCAGCCCGGCCAGGGGACAGGTCCCCAGGACCTGACCGCCGGCGTCCTCGCCGGGCACAGCGTGGATGACGCCAGCCTCCTGAGCGCCGACGCCCAGGCAGGCCAGAAGCCCTCAGCCGCCGGGCTTATGAAATTCACGGCCACGGACGGTGACCTGCAGGGCTCGGCGGCTGCCAATTGCCAGCCGCCCGCCAACGACCTCTGGCTCTCCGGTGCCAGCACCACCGTGGGCCGCGCCTCCGTCCTTGTCCTCAGCAACGCCTCAAGCACACCTGCCACCGTCAGCCTGGAGCTCTTCGGCAGCAAGGGTCAGATCCAGGCCCCAGGCAGCAGGGGGCTGCTGGTCGCTCCGGGAGGTACCCGCTCAATCGTCCTGGCTGGCCTGGCCCCTGGTGAAGCCCAGCTCACGGTCCATGTCCGGAGCGCGGGCGGTCCCGTGGCCGCGGCCATCCAGCAGAGTGTCCTGAGGGGACTGACGCCCGGCGGCGTCGACTTCATTGCTCCGGGCGCCGCTCCGGCCGCACGGCAGGTCATGACCGGCGTCGACATCCAGGACGCCGGCGCGATCTCCGCCCTCACGGGAAACAGCGGCTTCAACGACGCCGGCCCCGCGCTGGCCATCACTGTTCCGGGACCGTCGGACGCGGTGGTGGAGGTCAAGCTCTTCGGTCGTGATGGCCAGAAAGCGCTCCCCGGCGGCGGCGTTGTCACGGCAAGAGCCGGGGCCGTCACCGAGATTTCGCTGGCTGGCGTCCCCGCCGGCCACTACACGGTGTCCACCAGTTCGGACGTGTCGTTTGTGGCCGCAACCCGCGTCACCCGGGGCGTCACGAACGAGAAGGCCTCGGACGTTGCCTGGGCTGCCTCCGGTGTCCGGCTGGGAAGCCAGCATGTGGTGCCCGTGCCCCAGGGCGGTGACCGAACCCTCGTGTTCGGCGTCCTCGAGAACCGGGCCACGGTCTCCTACGCTGCCATCACCGCGGACGGCAAGATCCGCGCGGCAGCCACTGCCGACGTCGCCGGCGGCACCACAACGTCCATCAAGGTATCCGAGAAGGTGGACGAGTCGGAAGTGGTGGCGTACGTTGTCTCCGCGTCAGGTGACGCTGTCTACGGCGCGCTGCTCCTGGAGCAGGAAGGCCGGGACGACGTCTCCACGGTGGCCTTCACGCCGGCGGCTTCAGGGCAGGAAAAAGTGCCGGTTTCCCTGGGATACTGACCGGCCAGTACCGGCGGCGTCAGTACCGGCGGCGGTAGACCGGATCCAGGGTCTCCGGCGCTACGCCGAGCATTTCGGCGGTGTGTTCCACCACGACGTCGTGCACCAGGTCCTGGAGTTCCTCCCGGCTGGCGCAACCCTGCTCAACCACCCGGCGGTACAGGGTGATCACCGGGCCCTCCTCTGCCGTGGCGGGAGTGTAGACGCCCATGGGAGGCGGGGCGGCGTCGGCCACCAGTTGCTCCAGCTGCGGTGGTATTTCGTCGACGGCAAACCGGACGCCGTCGAGCGTTTTGCCCCAGATGTCGTGGAGTCGCTGCGCGGAATCCAGCACCATGTCGTCAAAGCGGTCCGACCGCGTCCGATAACCGGGGTGCGTTGGCAACACCAGCTCCCCGCGCAGGCCGCGGCCGTGGCGGTTCCGGCGGCGCATCGCAAAGCTTCGGCCGGGCGAACCCGAACCCGTTTCTGCGGCGCGGTCATCCGGGTCAGCCAAACGGACCGTAAAAGCTGAATCTTGGTTCGATGACTGCATACCTTGACTGTAAACCCGGGCGCAGAATTACGCGACATAACCCCGGTTTTCGCGCCAAGGCGCGGCGCCGATTCGGCAAATACTCCAAACAAGTTGGGATACGGAGTAGTCTGTGATGTCGTGGGAGCTATCCGTCAATGTTCAAGGTCAGCCTGCCGTCAGTCGGCGGTGGCAACTTTGACGTACGTCTATGCCGACTCCACCGCCGTCCTGGGTCCGCTTGCCACCTACGCCGAGCCGCATTGTTACGATTTGTGCGAGCAGCACGCCGGGTCGCTGACGGTGCCCCGCGGCTGGGAAGTGCTTCGCCTGGCGATGCCCACAAGCCCGCAGCAGCCCGGACCGGACGACCTCCTGGCCCTCGCCAACGCGGTCCGCGAAGCAGCGGCCCAGCCGCCCAAGTCGCAGACCACGCCTGGTCAGCGTGGCTCGCATTCAGCACTGGAGGCCCCGGCCGGCACCGAAGGCGTCCGCCGGGGGCATCTGCGCGTCCTGCGCGAACCTTCCTGAGGCGGATCTGGCGGTAGGCTGGAACCTGCTAATCAGTCAGCCAACGGCGCGAACGCGCCCCTGTCGGGAGCACCAATCATGCCAAAGATCAGTCCTGAACTGTTGTCCGTCCTCCGCTGTCCCGTGACCGGATCGACCCTGGTCCAGGAAGGCGAAGAGCTTGTGTCGACGGTGGCGGGAGATTCGGGTGTGAAGCTGCGCTACCCGATCGAGGACGGTATTCCGCTGCTGCTGCCGCCGGAACTTCTCCAGGCCGCCACGGCTGCCGGTTCGGACCAGCACGATCCCGCCGTCCGGCCGGCCACGGACCCAAGTCGGGCAGGTACTGCATAGGCAACGCCTGGACAACCCGCACCCCCACCAGCAGTCGACTTTCGCGCAGAGGCTTCAACGCCGTCGCCGCCATCGGACAAAGCAAAGGAACCCCATGACATTTGACTACAAGGTAGCCGACATCTCGCTGGCCGAAGCCGGCCGCCACCAGATCCGCCTGGCCGAGCACGAGATGCCAGGCCTCATGACACTCCGCAAGGAGTTCGGACCCACCCAGCCGCTGAAGGGCGCCCGGATCGCCGGATCCCTTCACATGACGGTCCAGACTGCCGTCCTGATCGAAACCCTCACAGCCCTCGGTGCCGAGGTCCGCTGGGCCTCCTGCAACATCTTCTCCACCCAGGACGATGCCGCCGCAGCCGTCGTGGTGGGCAAGGGAACGGTCGAGGACCCGCAGGGTGTCCCGGTGTTCGCCTGGAAGGGCGAGACGCTGGAGGAATACTGGTGGACTGCACAGCAGATCCTGGCCTGGCCGGGCGCGGACACCAATCCGGAGCTCGGCCCGAATATGATCCTGGACGACGGCGGCGATGCCACCATGCTGGTCCACAAGGGCGTTGAGTTCGAAGCTGCCGGCGCTGTACCTGCTGCAGACGAAGACGAGTCCGAGGAAGGCCGGATCTTCCTGGACGTGCTTCGCGCCTCGCTGCAGGAAGATCCGCAGCGGTGGACCCGGATCGGGGCCAGCCTGCGCGGCGTCACCGAGGAAACCACCACCGGCGTGCACCGGCTCTACCAGCTGGCTGAACAGGGCAAGCTGCTGTTCCCGGCCATCAACGTCAACGACTCGGTCACCAAGAGCAAGTTCGACAACAAGTACGGCATCCGCCACTCGCTGCCTGACGGCATCAACCGCGCCACCGACGTCCTGATGGGCGGCAAGGTGGCCGTCGTCTGCGGTTATGGCGACGTCGGCAAGGGAGCCGCAGAAGCATTCCGCGGCCAGGGTTCCCGCGTCATCGTCACAGAGATCGATCCCATCTGTGCCCTCCAGGCAGCCATGGACGGCTACCAGGTGGCCAAGCTGGAGTCGGTGCTGAGCCAAGGCCACATCTTCATCACCACCACCGGGAACAAGGACGTTATCCTGGCCGAACACATGGCCGGCATGCGTGACAAAGCCATCGTGGGCAACATCGGCCACTTCGACAACGAGATCGACATGGCTGGCCTGGCGCGGATCCCCGGCATCAAAAAGGTGGAGATCAAGCCGCAGGTGCATGAGTGGGTGCTCGACGCCGGGACCGCCGAAGAGCGCTCCATCATCGTCCTGTCCGAGGGACGCCTGTTGAACCTGGGCAACGCCACCGGCCACCCGTCCTTCGTGATGAGCAACTCGTTCGCCAACCAGACCATCGCCCAGATCGAGCTGTGGACCAAGCGGGACCAGCCCGAAGGCGAACGCGAATACAGCAACCAAGTCTATGTCCTGCCCAAGATCCTGGACGAAAAGGTTGCCCGCCTGCACCTCGACGCCCTCGACGTGGAGCTTACGGAACTCTCCAAGGAACAGGCCGACTACCTGGACCTGGACATCGCCGGACCGTACAAGCCCGAGCACTATCGTTACTGACGTGTGATGCCCCGGGTGCAGACGGTGCCCGGGGCTGTTATGTCCAAGCATTAAGATCGGACTATGGAACCTGTAGTTAAGCCACGCCGGCGGGGGACCGCCAAGAAGATTCTCTTGGTGGCAGCCGTGTGTGTCCTTGCCGCAACGGGCGGCGTGTTCGCCGCCGTCGCGCCGGGTTTTGCGCGCGGTGGCCTGGAGTCCGAAGCCAGCTCCGCAGTCCGGTCCGCACCGGGAGTCGCATCGCCCGTGGTGGCCCCGGTCAACGTGGACGTCACGCCGGCCAACGCCGCAAAGCAGGTGAACCCGGCCACGCCGGTGTCGCTCAAGGTGGGCAACGGCAGGATCGAGAGCGTCACGCTGACCAGCACCGCCGGTGAAGTAGTCCACGGCACGTTCGCAGGGGACGGCAGCAGCTGGACTGCGACCGACCCGCTGAAATTCAACACCGAGTACAGCTACACGTATGTGGTCACTGACGGGGCGGGACGGGATACCAGCACCACAAACTCGTTCAGCACGGTTTCGAGCACGCACGAGGCGGATGCCGCCATCTACCCGCTGGACGGGATGAAGGTTGGCGTGGGCCAGCCGCTGCAGGTCATCTTCAGCGAACCGGTGGTCAACCGGGATGCCGTGGAGAAGGCCATCAAAATCACCTCCAGCGCAGGGCAGGCCGGGGCCTTCCACTGGTTCAGCGACACCATGGTCCGGTACCGCCCGGAAGCCTTCTGGGCGGCGAACTCCACCGTCACCATGGACATGCAGCTTTTCGGCGTGGACCTCGGCAACGGCCAGATTGCCAACTTCAATAAAAAGGTCACCGTGAATTTCGGTGACAAGCGGGTGGCTATCGCCGATGCCGCCGCACACACTTTCACGCTCAGCGTTAATGACCAGGTAGTGAAAACCCTCCCGGTCAGCATGGGCGATCAGCGCTTCCCGTCAGCGCGCGGCTACGCGGTTCTGATGGAAAAGAACCGCTATGACCACTTCCGGGCGGCCAGCATCGGACTCAAGCCCGGCGATCCGGCCTACTACGGCGAAGTGGACGTGGAGTATGCCATCCGCCTCACCCTGAGCGGCGCCTACATCCACCAGGCGCTGGAGTCCGCCTACCCCTTCATCGGCAACACGAACGTCTCACACGGCTGCATCGGGTTCGCCCCCGACGGCGCCGCCTGGGTTTTCGACAACATGACCACCGGCGATGTGGTTCAGATCATCAACACCGAAGGCGACTACGCCGCCGTCGACGACGGCTATGGCGACTGGAACATCCCCTGGGCAGAGTACAACAACTAAGCACCGTTCGGCCAAGGCCCAGGCCCAGGCCTAGGGGCCGAACGGCAGGCGGTCCAACCGCTCCGCCGTGGCCGAGTTCCGGCGCCGGGACTGCTGCAGCCGCGCGAGTTCACGGTGACGGCGTTCGGCGGTAACGGCCGCCAGGTACTGGTCCGGGCTGGTTCCCGGGGGCGGCGGAGGGGCCACATGCCCGGCCAGTTCCGTGGCGATCGACTCGGCCATTCCGGCGGCGGACAGCGGTGACATGCGCCCGGCCTGCCGGATGAATTGGGCAGCCTGCCGTGCGGTCGCATCCGGAATCCGTCCGATGTCCGCTGCTGAGGCCCAGGCCTGAAGCTGTGGGGGTACAAAGACGCGGACCGGTACCTCCACCGGCAAGCGCCGGCGCAGCGCATACGTGCCGGCGAGGATGTCACCCAGCCGTTTGGAGCGGCTGTTGAAGAGGGCGACGCCGATGGCGAGGCCGCCCAGGGTCAGGTAGATTTCCAGGAATCCGGTCAGCCCCCGGATCACGGCGTGGCGGAACCGGATGGCGCCGCCGTCGTCCCGGACCACGCGCAGGCCGGCCGCCAGTTTTCCGAGCGAGAGCCCCCGGGTGAGGGTCTCCACGGCTACCGGGACAATCACGAAGCAGAAGACCACGCTCACCAGCGTCAGCGCCCGCATTGCCGCCTCGTCAAGGTCCTGGCCGGCGGCTGCGACGCCCAGCAGGATCAGGACCAGCAGGATGATGTTGAACAGGACATCCAGCAGCAGGCCAAGGGCACGGGCGGCGAAGGATGCGGGGCGCAATTCCAGGACCACGGCCTCGCCGGTGATTATCGAACCCAAGCGGATACCCCAATCCCTTGTCAACCATCCTGCGGACGATCACAGTCTATGGCGGCTAGGCTATTGCCGTGGATATGGATGCCTTCTCCGCCGCCAACGGGGACAAGTGGTCAAGGCTGCACCAGCTCGCCCATAAGCGGCGCCTCAGCGGCGAAGAGGCCGATGAACTGCTGCGCCTTTACCAGTCGACTTCGGCTCACCTTTCCTTCATCCGGTCGATTGCCCCGGAGAGTGGCCTGTCTGCGTCATTGTCCGCCACCCTTGCCCAGGCCCGGACCCGTTTCACGGGCGCACGGTCCAACGTGATGGCGGACCTGGCCCGGTTCTTCGTGGCTGCCCTGCCGGCGGCTTTGTACCGCCTGCGGTGGCTGACGGTGGTGTGTGGCGCCGCATTTGTCCTGGTCGCGGGCGCCTACGCGCTATGGATCGGGACGTCCCCCGAGGCCCTGCGGTCCGTTGCCTCCGAGGCTGCGGTCCGGCAGTACGTCGAGGAAGACTTCATTGATTACTATTCGGAGAATCCTGCGGCCTCGTTTGCGGGGGCCGTCTGGACCAACAATGCCTGGATCAGCGCGCAGGCGGTGGCACTGGGCATCACCGGCTTCTGGGTACCCATGATCCTGTTCACGAACGCCCAGGGCGTCGGGATCGCCGCCGGAGTTTTCGCCGCCGTGGGCCAGCAGGATGTCTTTTACAGCTACATCCTGCCGCATGGCCTGATGGAGCTGACGGCTGTTTTTATTGCCTGCGCGGCGGGCTTGAGGATCTTCTGGGCCATGGTGTCCCCGGGGCCACGGACGCGGGGACGGGCCGTGGCGGACGAAGGCAGGTCGCTGATCACCGTGGCCCTGGGGTTGGTGCTGGTGCTGTTCGTTTCGGGAATAGTGGAAGGTTTTGTCACGCCCAGCCCGCTTCCGGTATGGGCCAAGATCGGCATCGGTTTGGCGGTGCTGGCTGCCTACTGGGGCTACGTCCTGGTATGGGGACGGCGGGCCTATGACGCCGGTGAACGCGGCGACTTGGTGGCTGGCGACGCTGGATACAGCGAAATCGCCGCATGAATCCGGGAGCGACGGGGTGGCTCCTCGCCCTCGTGGAGGAGCGGGCGGTAGGCTCGATATCAGATACACGGCGCTGCCCGGATCAGAGCCGGCGGCGTGGAACCCAACGGAAGTGACGCTGCTGTGAACGACAATTCGCCGACCCCTGCCAAACGCACGGAGCCGCAGCCGGATCCGGACCTGGATACTTCGTCGGACTCGGAAGAGCCAGCTTTTGCCTGGCTGAAAGACTCCGGCTCCAGCACTCCCGACGTGTCCCCATCACGTAGCGGTGCCGGGCAGGGCGGTGTCACCCAGCCCGAAAGCCGCGCCGGCCGCAAAGCCGCGGAGGCCGCCGTCGAACCTCCCGCCGTCGTACCTTCTGTAGAAGAGTCACTCCGCAAAGAACCGTCCGCCCAGGGTGCCACCCGAAACGGTGCCCACTTCAGCGAGCCGCTGCCCACGTCAGCGCTGCAGGTCCGTCCGCCGCAGGAGGACGTGGAGCGCCGCAACGCGGAGCGCGAAAGCGCAGCAAACGCCAAGCCTGTGGCCCCGCGCATCTGGCAAGTCCTGCTGGCCCTTTTCTACCCGGTGATCCTGCTGGTGCTGGCCGTCCGCGCGGTCACCAGCCCGCTGTTCCTGTGGGCCGAGTACAACAGGCCCGGGTTCCCGGGCGACGGGTACGGGTTCAGCACCGACGACCGGATGACGTACGGTTCCTACGCGGTTGACTACCTCAGCAACTGGGCAGGGCCGCGGTACCTGGGTGATCTGGTCAACCGCAGCGGCGGGGACCTTTTCAAGGACGGCGAAGTCAGCCACATGGCCGACGTGAAAGTTGTCATCCTTTCCGCGTTTGGCGGGGGAGCACTCCTGATCGTCCTCAGCCTCGTGGCCATCGCATACCTGCGCCGCCGCAGCACCGGCGGTGTGCGCCGCGGACTCTTCGCGGGATCCATTGTTGCGCTGGCGATCATCCTGGGCCTTGGCGCGTTGGCCGTGCTCGGCTGGCAGCAGTTCTTCACCGAATTCCATCGGATCTTCTTTGCCAGCGGTTCCTGGACGTTTGCCCTTGAAGACACCCTGATCAGGCTGTTCCCGGGCCAGTTCTGGATCGATGCCGTCATTGTCATCGCCGCGCTGGTCCTCCTGGCGGCCCTGGTGACGCTCATCCTCACTTGGCCCACCCGCCGCCGTCGCGGCCTGGCCAAGGATGAGCCGATCGCCGCTGAGGCGTAGCCCCAAGCAACTGCACGTGCTCAGCCGTTTATTTTGCCGGGCTGCTTCTTGCGGCCGGTGATGGTCAGGAAGCCCTCTGGGTCCAGCTCGCCGAGATCTCCGGTACGGAAGAACCCGTCCACAAAGGCCTCCGCGGTGGCGGCTTCATTGGCGTGGTAACCCTTAAACACACCGATCCCCTTGATCAGCACTTCGCCGTCCTCGGACACGCGGATGGTGGTGCCCGGCAGGGGGACGCCCACGCTGCCCACCCTGGTCCGGGCGGGCGTGTTGGACGTACAGGGGCCGGTTGTCTCGCTCAGCCCGTAGCCCTCAAGGAGCGGGATCCCGGCGCCGCGGAAGAAGTGCGCGTCCTCAGGTGCCAGGGGGCCGGCCGCCGATACCGCGTAACGGACCCGGCCGCCCAGGAGCTGGCGGAGCTTCGGGTACACCAGCCGGTCAAAGACGGCATGCCGCGCCCGCAACGCCAGCCCGGGTCCGCTGCCCCCGCCGCGGGCCACGGTGTCCTGTGCAGTGGAGAAACGGATGGCGGCGGCTGACGCAGCCCTGAAGATCCCCGCTTTCCCGGACCCGGCAGCCTGGTGCGCGGCGTCCGCCCGGACTTTCTCGAAGATCCGGGGCACCGCCAGGAGGAACGTGGGTTTGAACGTGCCCAGATCCGCCGGCAGATCAGCTGGACGGCTGACGTGGCCCAGGGTGGCGCCCGCATGGAGGCACGCCACCTGGGCAGCGCGGGCGAGCACATTGGCCAGCGGCAGGAACATCAGGGTGCGCGCGTTCTGCCCCTTGAGGATCTCCGGAAGAAAGGCGACGACGTTGACGGCCACGAGCGCAAAGTTGCCGTGGGTGATCACGCAGCCTTTGGGCCGTCCGGTGGTGCCGGAAGTGTAGGCCAGGGATGCGATGTCGTCCAGGCCCGCGGCGGAGCGGTGGCGTTCCAGCTCGGCGTCCGTGACGCCCATTCCGGCAGCCGAGAGGCTGGCGAGGTTCGGGGCCGCGCCGTCGTCATCCATCCTCACCACGGTCACCAGCCGGTCCTTGAACAGGGCGGAAGACTCCAGGACGCCTGTAATAAGCGACACCTTGCCGCGGTCCTGGGCGAACACGCGGCGCACGCCGGCGTCGTGCAGGATCCACTCCACCTGACCGGGGGTCGAGGTCTCGTCGATGGGGACGCTCACGCCGCCGGCAAACCAGATGGCGAAGTCCACCAGGGCCCACTCATAGCGGGTGGCGGACATTACGGCCACGGTGTCGCCGGGCTCCAGGCCGCCGGCGATCAGTCCTTTGGCGAGGGCGCAGACATCGTGCAGGAATTTTTGCGCCGGGACGTCGGTCCAGCCGTTGGGGCCTTTGCGCGCGTAGAGGGCGTGGGCCGGGTTGGCGGCCTCCCGCTGTCGCAGGAGATCGGTGACATTGCTGCCGGGCTCCAGCTCCACCAGGAGTTTTGTGCTAGCTTCTCGCACGGGGGCGTCTCCGTTCCGCTGCCTCAACGCAGTTCGCGGCTGGTCAGGGTTTCATGCAATCCTGCCTTAGATCCAGGACGGCATCCACATCCGGTAGCGCCATTCTTGGTAGGGGATGGTCTCAGCCGTCCACACCGGGTAGAAAAATGCGGACAACAGGACTGCCCCGGCGACGAAGAGGGCCACCAGGTAAACACCGGACCGCCGGCGCCAGAGCGGGTCGGTGTCCCGGCCCAGGACGAGGCCCAGGCAGTACACCAGCGCGAGCACCAGGAAGGGCTCAAAGGAGACGGCGTAAAAGAAGAACATGGTCCGCTCCGGGTACAGGAACCACGGCAGGTAGCCGGCGCCCACGCCCGCAAGGATCGCCCCTGCACGCCAGTCCCGGCGCCCGGCCCACCAGAACAGCAGTACCACCAGTGAGATGGCCGCTCCCCACCAGATCATCGGGTTCCCCACCGAGAGAATGGCTGAGGCGCAGTTGGGCACGTCGCATCCCGGGACGCCCTGCTCCGGCTTCTGGTAGAAGAACGACGTCGGTCGGCCCATCACCAGCCAGCTCCAGGCGCTTGCCTCGTAAGGGTGTTCGGAGCCCAGTCCCTGGTGGAACTTGTAGGCCTCCAGGTGGTAGTGCGCCAGCGAACGCAGGGAGTCCGGCAGCCAGCCCCACTCCGCTGAGGGGTTGCTCTGGGCCCACCGCCGGAAGTAGGCGCCCTCGGAACGGAACCAGCCCGTCCAAGTGGCGGTGTAGACCACCACGGCAACCGGAACCATGCTGACAAAGGCAGGCAGTCCATCCTTGATGATTCCGCCGCTGATCCAACCGCGGATTCCCGCGACGCGCCGTGCATTGAGGTCCCACAGGACCGTCAGCAGACCGAAGCCGGCGAGGAAAAAGAGGCCCGACCACTTGGTGCCTATGGCGAGTCCCATGCACACGCCCGCGGCGAGACGCCACCAGCGGATCCCCAGCCACGGTCCCGCCAGCAGCTGGCTGGCTGCGGGCCGATCGTTCCGGGACGCGGCCGCGAGCCGTCCGAGCCGTGCGGCCAGCCGTCGTCGTCCGTCATCGCGGTCCAGTAGCAAAGCTCCGAAGGCCGCCAGGAGCCAGAACATCAGGAAGATGTCCAGGAGTGATGTCCGTGACATCACCAGGTGGTGGCCGTCGACGGCGAGCAGCAGGCCTGCGGCGGCAGCCAGCGGTAGTGACCGGAACAGTTTCAGTACAATCAGCGTGAGCAGCAGGATGGACAGGGTTCCGGTCAGTGCGGCCGCGAACCGCCAGCCGAACGGATTATCGGCCCCGAAGAGCCACATGCCGCCGGCGATCATCCACTTGCCCACGGGCGGATGGACCACGTACTCGGGAGTGTCCAGGAGGATGGCCGGGTTGCCTGCGTTGAACGAGTCGTTGGCCTTGTCCGGCCAGCCCCGTTCGTAGCCGCTGACCACGTAGGAGTAGGCGTCCTTGACGTAATACGTTTCATCGAAGACCAAGCTGTGCGGCGTGTCCAGCCGGACAAAGCGGAGGACGCCGCCGATCACGGAGGTCAGGGCGGGCACCAGCCAGAACCAGAGACGCAGCGACGGCGGGTAATCCCGCCAGCTGCGGGTGCTGCCGATCAGGCGCTCGCGGAGGGCTGTGGCAGAGAAGGCCTCCGCCGGACGGGCGATCCACGGGCCTCGTGCCGGCGGGATGGTCTGGCCGGCCTCGGCAGGCCGCATGGAGGTCTGCGTCACGAGCCCCATGCTACCTTTTGCAGCTTGGGCCGCTAGCCAGCAGTACGCTGGGGGAGTGGACCCTAACCCCAGCACCTTCGCCGATTCCCGCCCCGCAGAACCTTCCGTTGCCGCCGGGGAGGAGCCAGAGACAGAGGTTCACGCGACAGCGGACCCGGCTGCAGCGGCACCGGTCGCCACGGGGCCCGGCCGGATTGTGCTGGCGGCAACGCCCATCGGGAATACGGGAGACGCGTCGGCCCGCCTGATCGAGCTCCTGGGGACGGCGGACATCGTGGCCGCCGAAGACACCAGGCGCCTGCACCGCCTTGTCCAGAGCCTCGGAGTCACCGTCGCCGGGCGGGTCATCAGCTACCACGAGCACAACGAGGCCACCAAGACCGCGGAGCTGCTGGAGCACGTCCGGTCCGGCAAAACCCTGGTCATGGTCACAGACGCCGGCATGCCTTCAGTCTCGGACCCGGGGTTCAGGCTGGTGGAAGGCGCTGTGGCAGCCGGACTCACCGTGACCGCCGTCCCGGGCCCGTCCGCGGTACTGACGGCCCTGGCACTGTCCGGTCTCCCCACCGACCGCTTCTGTTTTGAGGGATTCCTGCCCCGGAAAGCCGGCGAACGGGCGTCGCGGTTGGCGGACCTTTCGGCCGAACGCCGGACCATGGTGTTTTTTGAGGCCCCGCACCGGCTGGAATCGATGCTGCGGGCGCTGCGCGAGCGTCTCGGTGCCGAGCGGCGGATCGCTGTCTGCCGCGAACTGACCAAGACCTACGAGGAAGTCATCCGCGGGACGGTCGGGGAACTGTTGCTGTGGGCCGAAGGCAACGAGGTCCGCGGCGAGATTGCCGTGGTGCTGGGCGGAGCCCCTGAGCAGGCGCCGGGCACCCCCGAGGACCACGTGGCGGCCGTCAACGAGCTGGTGGCCCAGGGAATCCGGCTCAAGGAAGCCGTGGCCGCCGTAGCTGAGGACGTCCGCGTCAGCAAGCGGGAGCTGTACTCGGCGGTCCTCGCGGCACGCTGAGCGTACGAAAAGGCCAGCTGTGCAGCTGCACAACGAAATCTCGCTTCAGCAGTGCGTCCAGGCGTAGACCCTCTGGCGGCCGCGGCAGTAGTGTGACAGTAAATCAGCCAATACGGCAGGCCGCCCAGGCCCTGCGTCAAGGCTGAACCAAACCTTACTGACGAGGGAGTCACCGTGACTGTCACCGCACAGCCAGCTGTTACCGCGGAGCGCGAAATCGCACTGCTGGCCTCTGTCCCCACCGGATTGCTGATCAACGGCGAATGGCGCCCGGCGGCGTCAGGCAAGACGTTCGACGTCGAGGACCCCGCCACGGGCAAGGTGCTCCTCAGCATCGCTGACGCCGGCGCCGAAGACGGCAAGGCTGCTTTGGACGCGGCCGCCGCAGCGCAGGAATCGTGGGCGAAGGTCCCGGCCCGTGAACGTGGCGAAATCCTCCGCCGTGCCTTTGAGATGGTTACGGCGCGTGCCGAGGACTTCGCGCTGCTGATGACCATGGAAATGGGCAAGCCTCTGGCCGAGGCCCGCGGCGAGGTCACCTATGGCGCCGAGTTCCTGCGCTGGTTCTCCGAAGAAGCCGTCCGCGCGTTTGGCCGCTACTCGGTCTCGCCCGATGGCAAGTCCCGCCTGCTGGTCACCAAGAAGCCGGTGGGCCCGTGCCTGCTGATCACGCCGTGGAACTTCCCGCTGGCCATGGCCACGCGCAAGATCGCCCCTGCTGTCGCGGCCGGCTGCACCATGGTGCTGAAGTCGGCCAACCTCACGCCGCTGACCTCGCAGCTGTTCGCCGCAGTCATGCAGGAGGCTGGCCTGCCGGCCGGAGTCCTGAACGTCATCCCCACGTCCACGGCAGGAGCCACCACCGGCCCGCTGATCAAGGACCAGCGCCTGCGCAAACTCTCATTCACGGGCTCCACCGAGGTGGGCCGGCGCCTGCTCGCCGACGCGTCCGATACCGTCCTGCGGACCTCCATGGAACTCGGTGGCAACGCCCCGTTTGTGGTGTTCGAGGACGCGGACCTGGACGCCGCCGTCGCCGGTGCCATGCTGGCGAAGCTGCGGAACATGGGCGAGGCCTGCACCGCGGCGAACCGGTTCATCGTCCACGAGTCCGTCGCCGACGAATTCGCCCAAAAGTTCGCCGCGAAAATGGGTGAGATGACCACCGCCCGGGGCACCGAACCGGAGTCCAAAGTGGGTCCGCTGATCGATGCCAAGAGCCGGGACAAAGTTCACGAGCTGGTGAGCGACGCCGTGGCCTCCGGCGCCAAGGCTGTCCTGGGCGGCGCCCCGGCCGAGGGCCCGGGCTACTTCTACCCGCCCACCATCCTCACCGGCGTCACCGAAGGCACGCGGATACTGTCCGAGGAAATCTTCGGCCCCGTCGCCCCGATCATCACCTTCGGCACCGAGGACGAAGCGGTCCGCCTGGCCAACAACACCGAGTACGGTCTGGTGGCGTACGTCTTCACGCGCGACCTGAACCGCGGCATCCGGATGGGCGAACGGCTCGAGACCGGCATGCTCGGCCTGAACGCCGGTGTCATCTCCAACGCCGCCGCACCGTTCGGCGGCGTGAAGCAGTCCGGGCTGGGACGTGAAGGCGGCCTCGAAGGCATCGAGGAATACCTCTACACCCAGTACATCGGCATCGCGGACCCCTACGCCGGCTGACCGGATCGTCCGCCGGCTGACAGGATTATCCTCCGGTCAGCCGCTTCCTCCACCGCCTGTAGGTAGCCGTTGCGGCGAGCCGCTATTGGCTACCACGCGGCCGGAACAAGCCGCCGCGCGCCCTCGACCAGGAGCGTGCGGCGGCTTTTGCCGTCCGGCGCGCCAGCCTGTTGAGCCCTCTGAACGGGGCAGCCAGGAGCCAGGCCCACCGGCCCAGAACCGACGGCGGGAGCCAGTAGGCACGGAGGCGTCGAGGGAGCGAGGCGTTGGCACGCATGGACTGCTGCACCGCCGCGATGCGTGGGGCAATGGCCACGGTCCTGCCGCGGCCGGCTGTGTCCTGGACTGGCGGGCCGTAGTGCCGGCGTTCGAAGTCGGAGGTGAGGCTGCGGATGGCTTGGTGCGCGGCGTCGTCCATGCCGCCATGTTCGCCGAGCAGCGATGAATGGCGGAGCCGTGCGGAATACGTCCGGGCTGTTTCGCTCGAGTCCGGTGGCAGCCCGTAGTCGGTTCCGAGGTCACGGATTTCGGCCCACGCCAGCGGAATCACGTCCTCCCGCGCCCGGTCCTCGGTGCGGAGCCGCCCGGCACGCCGCCCCACCCGCACAAGCCGTGGCGAAGCTGCCAGCAGGACCAGGCCCAGCGCGGCGCCCGTGCCCAGCAGCCATGGCAGGAGCAGCTGCCCGAGGCCCCCTGCGCCGCCACCTGCACCGGGGAGGGGCGCGGCGGTGGCGCTTGGCGTGGGGGTCGGGGCGGTTGCGCCGGGAAGGAGGTCGTCGTTATTACCCAGCGAACCGGGGATGCCGGGTGTGCTGGTTTCCGTGGCGTACGCGGGTATAACACCACGCGACGGCGTGGGTTCGAAGGGCACCCACCCCAATCCCTGGAAGTAGAGCTCGGGCCAGGCGTGGGCGTCCCGGGCGTCCACCTCATACTCCGGCAGCGCACCTTGCCCGGCCACTGAAACCGTGGAACCAGTGCTTCGGCCCGGCGCGTAGCCAACCGCGATGCGGCTGGGGATACCTTCCAGCCGGGCCATCACGGCCATCGCGGACGAGTAATGGATGCAGTATCCGCTCTTCTGGGTCAGGAAATCGGCCAGCACCGAAAGCCCGTTACCGTCGTAGCCGCCCTGGACAGGTGACTGGAGCGAGTAGGTGAACTCCCCTGAGCGAAGGTATTTCTGGATGGCCATGGCCTTGGCGAATGGTGTGTCACTCGAAGCTGTCACCGTGTCAGCCGTGCTGCGGACGATGTCCGGGACGTTGCCGGGAACCCTGGTGAAGTCAGCAGGGATTCCCTGCACGGCCTGCGACGACTGTTGAAGGAGGGTGGCCGTGAGCTTAGGCGCCGTGGACACCACAATGTATTGCTGTGCCCGCGTGTTGGTGTTGGAACCCTTGACGGCCAGGGTGGCCGGGTCCCATGTCCAGGCGCCATTGAGCCCGCGGATTGTTTCCGGCGCGTACGGCAAAGGCAGGTACGGGCTGGTGAACGTGCCCGTAACCACGGCAGTCACCTGGCGGACCTGCTCCTGGGCGACGATCTCGTAGCCCGTCTCAAGCTGTCCGGCCACGGGGCGCCGCTCTGCGTCGCGGTCATCAGGTCCCCAGGATTCGCCGTCGAAATTGTCAACAGTGACGGACCGCAGATACAGCGGCCCGGCCGCGTTGGTGGCATAGGTGATCCGCCCGCTTCCGGCCGGTGCCCGCAGGCTGTTTCCCAAGGTAATCATGGGGTTCAAGCCGGTCCCGGCGCCCCACGGGTTCAGCCGGGAGCCCTGCGGAAACGTGCCGTGGTCGAATCCCGGGATGACCGCCGGCACGGCCAGGGTTGCCACCAGTGCCACGGTTCCGGTCAGCACGGCCCGCCGGAACTGGCCGAGATTCCGGCCGCTGTCGGCCGCAGTGCGGGAATCCGGTGCAAACCACTGGCTGCACGCGAGGATCAGGAGGTACCCGGCCACCGTGGCAGTGAAGCCCAAAACCCCCACGCTTTGGGGCTTCACGGTGGCGGGGACTACCAGGATGGCCAGCAGGCCCAGCCCGGTTGTTGCCGGCATGCCAAGCGGCACGGCCAGCGCATCGATGAGGATGACTGTCAGGCCCAGGGCGGCGCAGCTGACCATAACGATTCCGGCGTTCGGAGCCACCGGGGCACTTTCCGCAAGTACCGTCTCGCTCGCCCGGCGGACGAACCTGTCCACTTCAGCCAAGGTTGCCCCGGACGGGATGAAACCGGCAATGCCCGTGCTCCGGAAGAACGTCAGGGTGAGAATCGCGATCAGGGAGGCAAAGCCGCCTGCCGCCACCACGAGAGGCTGCGCGCGCAGCGCGCGGAGCGTGGCGATGGTCAGGCAGACCACCACCACCGTGGTCAGGATGGGCAAGTACCAGGCCCAACCCCGCAGAACACCGTTGAGGGAAATCGCGGCGCCGGCCACGGACAGGGCAACGGCACCGGCCATGGCCCAGGGGTACGCCCCGACCCGCGTCCGTGCCGGGGCCTGGCCCGGGGCACCTGTGGCTGCCTGCCTGCGGGACGCGTTGCGTTCCGGTGCCAGCGTCACCGCCCCACCCCCGCTCCGCGGCGTACGTCTGCCGCTGCCGTGGCCGGCGCGGCACCACCATGGTCGAAGTGGGTCCAGGCGTCCGGGACCGGAACCGAGGCTGGCACCGCCACTGCCCGCCAGCCGCCCCGGCGGAGAGCCTCCAAAGAGTCCTCGGAATCCGCGGGCCTCTCGGAAACGATGATGGCGAAGGCGTTCGCGCCGTAACCTGCCGCTGGAGCGAGGGCTCTGGCCTCGCTCGGAGAGATCCTGCCGAGCACGGCAATAAGGGGTCCCCGCATCCGGTGGGCCGAGAGTTTGTCCATCAGGTGATCGTCGAAAACGGCCGGTCCGGCATCCTGGCCACCGTGGTCCCGGGCAGCGTGGTGCGGACCGGACAGCTGGATGGCGGCGAGGCTTTCGGCGATCGACTGGAGCCCGGACACTCCGCTGAACTCTTCCGCTTCCGGTTCCGGTGCGGACGGGGAGCGGAGGAACGCGGGTTCGCCGCGGGGGTCCAGGAGGCGGAGGGCATAGTTCCGCTCCGAGAGGTGTGTGCAGATGGAGATCGCGGCCACCACGGCCCACTCGAACGTGCCGCTGGTGATCATCTCGTGGCCGTCCACGGCCGCATTGCCCCCGAAACCGGAGCCGGGCCCGCCGGAAAACGCCGCGAACCGTTGGTCCAGGATGATGGTGGCCTCCGGCGTCGTGACGGATTCCTCCTGGCGCACCATCAGGGCGCCGTGGTGGGCGGTGGCTGCCCAGTGCACCCGGCGCATGGGATCGCCCGGGCGGTACTCGCGGGTCATGACGTCGTCGTCGCTGGGGTTGGCGCGGGTACGGGTTGCTGTGATGCCGTCGTTGCCGCGGGCCCCCGCGAGGCCCGTCACGGGAAGCTCGACGGCGGCGGGCGTCACGGTGAGCGTGTCGCCGTCGTCAATTGACCGCCGGTGCAGGGACAACCCGAACGGATCAGTGAACTCGGCGGTTACCGGGCCGATCAGGTACTGTCCGCGTTTGGTGGAGCGCAAATGGTATTCGTACCTGCTGGTCCCGCCCTTGGCTGAGCGGGCCGGGAAATGGAAAGCCGGGGACTCGCCGAACCGCGGCGGCAGCCGTTCCTCCATGATCGCCCGGCCGCCACCGAAACCGGTCCGCGCCACGGCTAGCCGCACTGTGGTGGCGGCGGAGGTCTCCACAGGGGAAGGGTTGAACTCGCGGTAAACCTGGAACCGGGGCTTGAGCAGCCGGATCCCGGCCAGCGAAACCAGGGGAAGGACGATGAGCAGGACACTCAGGCTCAGCAGGTCCCGCCGCCCCATGAACTGCGCAGACAGCAGGCACACGGCGCCGGCGGCCAGGAGCCCCCAGCCACGCTGGCTGAACAGGTGCCGGGGTAGTCGGTCACGCAGCGCCATGTGACAGCCCTGCCTAGTGGTTCCGGCGCAATCCGGCCGGCGGGGCCGATGACCGGGCCGGGTTGTTCACCGGGTCCTGGTTCACCGGGAGCCGGGAGAGGATGCCCCGGATGACGCTGTGCGGGGTCTCGCCGGCGCCGGCCGCCTTGCGGTCCAGGATGATCCGGTGGAGCAGCACGGATTCCGCCACGCTGACGACGTCGTCTGGCAGCACAAAATCACGGCCGTCCAGCGCCGCCGTGGCCTTCGCGGCCCGGAGCAGCTGGAGCATGGAGCGTGGGCTGGCGCCCAGCCGGAGCAGGGGGCTTTCGCGCGTTGCGCGGCCTACTGAGACGGTGTATTCCTTGAGGGCCTGGGAGACGTAAACCTGTTGGACCGTGGCGATCATCGCTGCGACGTCCGCCGCGGTGACCACAGCGGAGACCTTGGCCAACGGGGAGGTTGCCTGATGGGTCTCCAGCATTTCGATCTCGGAGTCCTTGTCCGGATAGCCCATGGAAATCCGCGCCATAAAACGGTCGCGCTGGGCCTCGGGGAGTGGATAGGTGCCTTCCATCTCGATCGGGTTCTGGGTGGCCACCACCATGAAGGGTTCGTCGAGTTTGTACGAGTCCCCGTCCACGGTCACCTGGTGTTCCTCCATACACTCCAGGAGGGCGGATTGGGTCTTGGCGGACGCGCGGTTGATTTCATCGCCAATAACGATGTTGGCGAAGACGGCACCCGGGCGGAACTCGAACAGCCGCGACGCCTGGTTATAGATGGACACGCCCGTCACATCCGAGGGCAGCAGATCAGGAGTGAACTGGATGCGGCTGACCGTGCAGTCAATGCTCCGGGCGAGGGTTTTGGCCAGGAGGGTCTTGCCCACACCTGGCACGTCCTCCAGGAGCAGATGGCCCTGGGCCAGCAACACCGTCAGGGCCAGCCTGGCCGCATCCGACTTTCCGTCAATGACGGTGTTGATCGAGGCGAGGATCCGCTGGCTGGCCGCGTGGAATGCTTCCGCGTCCATGGCTGCTGCCTTGTGACCGTTGAGATGGCCCGCCTGCTCCGTCACGGCGGTAAAGTTCCGGCTGGCAGGGGTTACCGCGTTGACGGCGGTGCGGCGGTGGGAGTCCATCTGCAACCTTTCAGCCCGGGGATCACCCGGAACGGGACAGCAGGCCTGCCTTCGCCCGGCGGTGGGCGTTCGCATCTGTTCGTACCAGCCTACTAACACAACTGCCCTGGCTGACAGAGAGTTCCGGGAATTCTGCCGGATCCGCCGCCGCTAGGCTTGAGGAATGTGCAATTCGCTGATTCCCGCCGCTTACCGTGCCGCCGGGGTGGACTCTGCAGATGCCGGCCGGCAGGCGCGGCAGGACTATCCGCCGGCGCCGGAGCCGCTGCCCGTCCCTGTGATGGACAACCATACGCACCTGGATTTCCCCGACGGCGAGAGCCCGGTGGGCATCGCCGCGGCGTTGGATGCGGCCCAGGCCGTCGGAGTGCAGGGGGCCGTCCAGGTGGGCTGCGATCTGGAGTCTTCCCGGTTCACGGTCCGCGCCGTTGACCTGGACAGCAGGTTGCTGGGGGCAGTGGCACTGCACCCCAACGACGCCCCGGACTATGCCAGACGCGGCGAGCTGGAGGATGCGCTGGCGGAGATTGAGCAACTGGCCGCCCACCCCCGGATCCGGGCCATCGGCGAGACCGGCCTTGATTTCTTCCGCACCGAAGGGGAAGGCCTGGCCCACCAGCGCTATTCGTTCCGGCGGCATATCGATATCGCCAAGCGCCTGGACCTGACGCTGCAGATCCATGACCGCGACGCGCACGAGGACGTGGTGCAGGTCCTGCGCGAGGAGGGGGCTCCGGAGCGGGTGGTGTTTCATTGCTTCTCGGGTGATGAGGCGCTCGCCAGGATCTGCAATGCCGCGGGCTGGAACATGTCCTTTGCCGGCACGCTGACCTTTAAAAATGCGGCTAACCTCCGCGCCGCGCTGGCGGTGGCAGACCCGGACCTGGTGCTGGTGGAAACGGATGCCCCGTTCCTGACTCCGCATCCGCACCGCGGCCGTCCCAACGCCAGTTATGTGGTGCCGTACACCGTCCGCGCCATGGCCGAATTGACAGGAACTGAGCTCGCGGAGCTCTGCACCCGGATTAGCGAGAATACCGTGCGGGCGTACGGATCGTGGGACTGATCTGGGCCTCGTCGCATTGCTTGGCCAACATACCTCGTATGTAAATTTCTTGGCTGCTTTATAACGCTACGGTTACAGTGGAGAACTATTAGCCGGGGTCGGGGAAGGCCTTCGGATAATTTCACTTCATTCGCAGCAGGACCAAGCAGGGCTTTGATGCCCTCTGCCTGCCGAGCGGAGTGTGGCGGCGCAACGGTGCCCGGAGCTTGTCCCCAGGGTCATGCGCCGGCTATTTCACTGCGTTTTTCCCCGTGCCCGGATGGATCTAAAGTTACGGGCAATCGTGGTCAAGCTCTTCACAACGGACGGCAAGTTCAGTTTTATCAAGGTGGGCACCCAACTGGTGCTGCTGTGTGCGCTGGTATTGGGCCTCGTGGCCTTCGTCGGAAATAACAAAACCGTTACCCTCAACGTCGACGGAAAAGTGACTTCGGTCCAGTCCTTCGGCGGCACCGTGGGCCAGGTCGTAAAAAGCGCCAACGTAGAACTGAAACCGGCTGACCGCGTCTCGCCCTCGGCGGACGCCAAAGTGGAGAACGGCACCGTGATCAACGTCAACATGGCCAAGGCCGTGAAGGTCAGCCTGGACGGCTCTGAAAAAACCATCAACACCACGGCGCCGGATGTTGCGGGCCTCGTCGCCGAACTCGGAGTGGCCAGCTCCTCCTCCGTGTCCGTCCCGAAGGACGCCCAGCTCGCTGTGGCCGGATCGTTTGTCTCCATCTCCACGCCCAAGACCGTCAGCATCGTTGCCGATGGCAAGGCCTCCACGGCCACCACCACCGCGGGGACCGTCGCCCAGGTGCTGGAGGACGCCGGCATCACCCTCGGCGTCGACGACCGCACCTCCCAGCCGGGCAACGCGCACGTGGTCAACAACATGGTGGTTAAGGTCTCCCGGGTGGATACCAGCCAGACCGCGGCCACCACTGAGGATGTTGCTTTCGACAGTATGACCACTGAGAGCGCTGAGCTTCTCAAGGGCGAGAAAGAGGTCACCCAGGCCGGCGTGGCCGGCAAGGTGGATAAGAGCTACAAACTGGTGATGGTTGACGGCCGTGAAGCCTCGCGGACGCTGGTCTCCGAAACTGTTTCCGTCCAGCCCGTGACGGAAAAGGTCACGGTAGGCACCAAGGCAAAGCCCGCAGCCGCCGCCGGAACGAACACCGGCGCCTCGGCCCCGGCCATGATGAACGAGGCCATGTGGGACAAGATCGCCCAGTGTGAGTCCACCGGAAACTGGTCCATCAACTCGGGCAACGGCTACTACGGCGGCCTCCAGTTCGACATCCGGACCTGGATCGGCTCCGGCGGCGGCGCCTACGCCCCCAACGCCAGCCTCGCCACCAAGGCACAGCAGATCGACATCGCCAACCGCGTGTACGCACAGCGTGGCCTGCAGCCGTGGGGCTGTGGCTGGGCCGCTACGAGCTAGGCACCAATGAGCACCTGCGCTGGCGGCAGCTGACCACAGCCGCCAGGCAATCAGAAGACAGCGGCCGGCCCCGGATTGTCCCGGGGCCGGCCGCTGCCGTTAAGCGGAAACATACACCGCGTAACACGCACGATGCGCGCGGAAAGCGGATGGCCCGTCACGGCGGCCGGGATAGGATACCTAGGTGACTGAACCGACTGCCGCCGCGCCCGCACCCCTCTTCGGTGCTTCCGACATACGCCGGCTGGCGGAAGAAATCGGTATCCGGCCCACCAAGACACTGGGACAGAACTTCGTCATCGATGGCAACACGATCCGCCGGATCGTCTCCGTTGCCAACATCGGGCCAACCGAGACGGTGCTGGAAGTCGGGCCCGGCCTTGGTTCCCTCACGCTGGGCCTGCTGGACGCCGCGCAGACGGTGGTCGCCGTCGAAATTGATCCGGTCCTGGCGGCAAAGCTGCCGGAAACCGTCAAAGCATGGCGGCCGGACGCGGCGGGCGCTTTCCACCTGGTCCAGGCGGACGCCATGAAGGTCACATCGCTTCCCGTTGTGCCCACCGCCATTGTGGCGAACCTGCCCTACAACGTGGCGGTGCCGGTGGTCCTGCACCTGCTCCAGCATTTCCCCAGCCTGCAGCACGGTCTGGTGATGGTCCAGGACGAGGTGGCTGACCGGCTTGCCGCGGGGCCAGGATCAAAGACCTACGGGGTGCCCTCGGTCAAGGCGGCCTGGTACAGCAGCATGCGCAAGGCCGGGGTGATCGGCATGAATGTCTTCTGGCCTGCGCCGAAGATCCAATCCGGGCTCGTGGCCTTCACCCGGCGGGAACCGCCTGAAACAACCGCCACCCGTGAGCAGGTGTTCGCCGTGATCGACGCCGCCTTCGCCCAGCGCCGGAAGACGCTGCGGGCCGCCCTGGCCGGCTGGGCCGGCGGCGCAGCCGAGGCCGAGCGCTGCCTCATCGCCGCCGGAGTGGCTCCATCGGCCCGGGGCGAAGTCATCGACATCCACGCCTTCGCCCGGATTGCCGAAGCCCGCGAGGCCGGGTCGTGAAGGCAGCCGCCGGGAAGTTTCCCGCACGGACGGTCCGTGTGAAGGCGCCCGGCAAGGTCAATGTTTCCCTGGACGTGGGACCCTTGCGCGCTGACGGCTACCATTCAGTTGCCAGCGTGTACCTGGCCGTTTCCCTCTATGAGGAAGTGGCTGCCACCAGCACGGAGATGCCGGGGATCACCGTCAGCATCAGTCCTGACAGCACCTTGGACTTGGACGGCGTGGATATTCCGCTGGACGAGAAGAACCTGGCCTACAAGGCCGCAGCCATCATGGCCGATGTCTCCGAGCATTCCACCGGCGTGCACCTTGAAATCACCAAGCGGGTCCCCGTGGCCGGGGGCATGGGCGGAGGCTCGGCCGATGCCGCAGCCACCCTGCTGGCCTGCGACGCGCTCTGGAACAGCGGGCTGTCGCGGGATGAGTTGGCACATCTGGCCGCCGAATTGGGTGCCGACGTCCCGTTCTCCCTCGTCGGCGGAACCGCCGTCGGGCTTGGCGTTGGCGACGACCTTTCGCCGGCACTGGCCAAAGCCCAAACGGACTGGGTCCTCGTGGCGGCGGACTATGGGCTGCCCACCCCCGAGGTCTTCCGCACCCTGGACCGGCTCCGGGAGGCAGAAGGACTGGACGTTGCCGAGCCCACGGCCGTGGATCCCAATGTCCTGCAGGCGCTGCGGAGCGGTGACGCCGATGCCCTGAGCCGGGTCCTGGTGAACGATCTGCAGCGGGCCTCCATTGAACTTTCCCCCGCGCTCCGCGATACGCTGGGACGAGGTGAAGCGCTCGGCGCCCTGGCCGGAATCGTATCCGGTTCCGGACCCACCGTGGCGCTGTTGACCCACAATCCCGCCGCAGCCGAAAACCTGGCGGAGGACCTGCGGCACTACGGGCTGACGGCATTCCCTGTCCACGGACCCGTGCACGGCGCGCGCATCATCTCCGATACTCTCCTTTAAGAGTCCCCTTCCTTACTGAGCAGCAGAAAGCAGTCCCTCTTGGCACACCTTCTTGGCGGCGAAAACCTTACGGTTTCGTACGCAACGCGCACCGTCCTGGACGGCATCACCCTCGGACTCGAGGAAGGTGACAGGATCGGCATGGTGGGCCGGAACGGCGACGGCAAGTCCACGCTGATGCGCCTGCTGGCCATGCGCTCCACCCCGGACTCGGGCCGGGTGACCAAGCGCAGCGAAGTCAACATCGGCTACCTGGACCAGAGCGACGTGCTCGACGGCGACCTCACGGTGGGCGCTGCGATCGTCGGCGACCAGGCCGACTATGAATGGGCCCGCAACCCCCAGATCCGCGAAGTCATGGGCGGCCTGGTGTCCGACGTCGACTGGCATGCCAACGTCCACGCCCTCTCCGGCGGGCAGAAGCGGCGGGTGGCGCTGGCCAAGCTGCTGATCGAGGACCATGACGTCATCATGCTCGACGAACCGACCAACCACCTCGACGTCGAAGGTGTCGCCTGGCTGTCCCGGCACCTGAAGACCCGGTGGCGGGCCAACCAGGGCGCCTTCCTGGTGGTCACCCACGACCGCTGGTTCCTGGACGAAGTCTGCACCAAGACCTGGGAAATCCACGACGGCATCATGGACCCGTTCGACGGCGGCTACGCGGCCTACGTGCTGGCCCGTGCCGAACGTGACCGCGCGGCGAATGTTATGGAAGGCAAGCGCCAGATGCTCGTGAAAAAGGAACTCGCCTGGCTGCGCCGCGGCGCTCCGGCCCGCACGGCCAAGCCGAAATTCCGCATCGAGGCCGCGAACGCCCTCATCGCCGACGTCCCCGAGCCGCGTGACTCCACAGCCCTGAGCAAGATGGCCACCGCCCGGCTCGGCAAGGACGTCCTGGACCTTGAGAACGTCACGCTCGACTTCCTCGGCGGCGACCCCGGACAGAAACTCTTCGACAACATCACCCTGCGGCTTGCCCCCGGTGAGCGGCTGGGCCTGGTGGGCGTCAACGGCGCCGGCAAGACCACCCTATTGAAACTCCTCAACGGCCAAATTGAGCCGTCATCCGGCAAGGTCAAGCGCGGCAAGACCGTGGTCACCGCCGTGCTGACCCAGGAGGTCAAAGAGCTCGACGACGTCTCGGACCTGCGCGTGATCGAAGTCATTGAGCGCGAAAAGCGGTCCTTCAACGTGGGCGGCAAGGAATTCACGGCGGGCCAGCTCGTGGAGCAGCTCGGCTTCACCAACGAGAAGCAGTGGACCCCGGTCCGGGACCTCTCCGGTGGTGAGCGCCGGCGCCTCCAGCTCCTGCGCCTGCTGGTGGGGGAGCCGAACGTGCTGATGCTCGATGAGCCCACCAACGACCTCGACACCGACACCCTCGCCGCCGTCGAAGACGTACTCGACGGCTGGCCGGGCACGCTCGTTGTGGTCAGCCACGACCGCTACCTGCTGGAGCGCGTCACCGACCACCAGATGGCCCTGCTGGGCGACGGCAAGATCCGCGCCCTGCCGCGCGGCGTGGACCAGTACCTCGAACTGCGCGAATCCGCCCTGGCCGGCTCCACGATCACCGGCGGCGGCAACCCCGTCACCGGTCCGAGCGGCAGCTCCGCCCCCGCAGCCTCCGGTTCCTCCGAAGCCGAAAAGCGCGACGCCCGGAAGGCCAAAAACCGGATCGAGCGCCAGCTGGGCAAACTGGAACAGCAAGAAAAGAAGATTCACGACCAGATGGTCAAGAGCACCGCAGCATCCGACTTCGACGCCCTCGCCGACCAGAACAAAAAACTCAAGGACCTCGCCACCGACCGCGAAGCCCTCGAACTCGAATGGATGGAAGCCCTGGAAGTCCTCGGCGAATAACCTGCCCGCGAGTAGCCCGGCGCTACTTGGGTTGGGTGCCGGAGCCGACCCTTCGTTGTTTGCGCTGGCTTGGGTGCCGCAGCCGGCCCTTCGACGTCGCTTAGACACGACGCAAAGGGGCCACTCGCTCGCTGAGCGAGCTTCCGTCCCGATGCGCCGCGATGCGCTCCTTTTCGAAGGACCGTCTCCGGCGAGCGGAAGTCACCTACCCGATGGACCGCCTCCCGACAAAGCACCTCACCTCCCTCCGTGGAACAGCAGGCACCCGAGCGGAACGTTCGGCAGGGGGTACTCGTGGAGGGCGCCCGAACAGACGTGTCGGCTGTAGCGGCGCGGCGGAGATCGCCGAACGGAACTTTCGGCAATAGCGGGGCGGGGGACCTTCGCGTAGTCGCGCATCGCGGGCCATCGGGCACACAAGGTCGCTCAGCGACCGCTGGGCCCCTATGGCTCGTGTCTAAGCCTTGATCCACCGATGTTGCTCGGGGCGCCGACGGCGGTTTAAACCGAGAATGCCCGTCTTTTCAAGGAAAATGGAGCTTGTCTAGAACCCATT
>NZ_JAMXBJ010000042.1 GCF_023913755.1 Pseudarthrobacter cellobiosi | reverse complement strand
GCTACGTCTGCCGCGAAATTCATCCCATCCTCATCAAGATCCAACAACGCCACCAAACCCTTCAACAAGCCGCTTGACAACCATAGGAGCATCGAAACCTACTTGCGGCCGGAAAGCTGCAGGACCTGCTTGAAGAGGCCGGAGTGGTCGAGGCCGCCGTCGCCCTGGTTGACGGTGGCGGCGACGAGCTGTGCGACGACGGCGCCAAGCGGGACGGCGACGTTCGCTTCGCGGGCTGCGGAGGTGACGATGCCGAGGTCCTTGTGGTGGAGGGCCAGGCGGAAGCCGGGGTCGAAGTTGCGGTCCAGCATCTTCTGGCCCTTCTGGTCGAGGACCTTGGAACCGGCCAGGCCGCCGCCGAGGACCTTGAGGGCTGCGTCGGTGTCCACGCCGTAGGCCTCAAGGAAGGCGATCGCTTCGCCGAGGACCTGGATGTTGACGGCCACGATCAGCTGGTTGGCTGCCTTGACGGTCTGGCCGGAGCCGGAGGGGCCAACGTGGACGATGGTCTTGCCGACGGCGGTGAGGACCGGCTGTGCTGCCTCGAAGTCGGCTGCCTCGCCGCCCACCATGATGGAGAGAACGGCGTTGATGGCGCCCTGTTCGCCGCCGGAGACCGGGGCGTCGAGGGGGCGGATGCCGGCTTCTTTAGCATCGTCGGCGAGGCGCTTGGCAACGTCCGGGCGGATGCTGGACGCGTCGATCCAGAGGGTGCCCTTCTTCGCGTTGGCGAAGACGCCGTCCTTGCCGCTGACTACGCCCTCGACGTCGGGGGAATCCGGCACCATGGTGATGACGACGTCGGCGTCCTTGACGGCGTCGGCGATGCTCGTGGCACCCTGGCCGCCCTCGGAGACGAGCTTGTCGATCTTGTCCTGGCTGCGGTTGAAGCCGGTGACGGTGTGGCCGGCCTTGACGAGGTTGATGGCCATGGGCAGGCCCATGATTCCGAGTCCGATGACTGCAACGTTGCTCATTGTGGTTCCTTTACTGAAAGTCTGTGTGGTGAATCCGGGTGGGCCGGTGGTTGAGCTTGTCGAAACCTAGCGGCTGGCCCGCTGGCGGATGGCCCAGGCGAACGCGGTTTCTGCCGGTTCCTTGTATTCGAGGCCGATGTAGCCGTCGTAGCCGAGTTCGCGGCTGCGGGCGATCCATTCGCCGAGGGGAAGCTCGCCGGTTCCGGGAGCCCCGCGGCCGGGGTTGTCGGCAATCTGGATGTGGCCGAAGTCCTTGGCGTGGTTTTCGATGACGGCTGCGACGTCGTCCCCGTTGACTGCCAGGTGGTAGAAGTCTGCGAGGAGCTTGATGTTCTCTGCGCCGGATTCAGCCTTGACGCGGGCGATCACCTTGAGGGCGTCCGCTGCCGTGAGGAGCGGGTACTTGGCGGCGCCGCTGACGGGTTCGAGGAGGACGGCGCCGCCGATGCCTGCGACGCCGGCAGCTGCCGCGGCGAGGTTTTCGGCGCCGATGGCGTCCTGCTTCTCGGCCGATTCGCCGTCGACGCGGTTGCCGTAGAGGGCGTTGAAGGCCTTGCAGCCGAGGCGCTCGCCGATG
The DNA here is from genome assembly GCF_023913755.1 of Pseudarthrobacter cellobiosi. Taxonomy (GTDB): domain Bacteria; phylum Actinomycetota; class Actinomycetes; order Actinomycetales; family Micrococcaceae; genus Arthrobacter; species Arthrobacter cellobiosi. The sequence continues at coordinate 155,536 of NZ_JAMXBJ010000042.1, read as the reverse complement.
CCGGCGACGACGTCGATGTTGTCTAGGAATTCGGTGGAACGTGCGGGCCAGGAGACCAGGCCGCGGTCGCCGCCGGGCATGTTGCCGGCGTTGAAGTTCAGGCCCGTGAGCTGGACGCCGGCATCCTTGATGGCGTTCTCAAACCCGGTGACCTGGGCGTCCGTGGGCACGGAGGTCTCGAAGGGCCACCAGAACTCGACGGCGTCAAAGCCGGCAGCCTTTGCGGCTGCGGGGCGCTCGAGCAGGGGAAGCTCCGTCAAGAGGATGGAGCAGTTCACTGTGTACGTCATCGTAGGTCCTTCCGAGGAGGGCTTTGATCTATCTTCCGCTTGCCTGGCTCTTCGTGAGTTTCCGCTTTGTGGAATTTAGATTCTGCTTTATGAAAAGTTTAGGGAAGGTGGGGGCGCGAGTCAAGGGGGTGTGTGGGCTGGGAGGGAGTGGGGGACGGCAAACTCTTCCCGACCGGGCATAAAGAACGGGCAGCTCCTGGCGTCGAGCACGGAAAACGCCTGCACTGTCACCGTGGCCTGCACCGCGAGAACGCCGCCGGCCGCACACCAGACAATTAGCCGCCGTCGGGCAGGGGGCCAACGCCGCACTGCCAGGCCGGCGGCCGCCCCTCCCACGGTCATCAGCGCAACGAGCGTGGTGAGTCCGTATTGGCTCAATGGCAGGAGCGACAGGGGCATCTGCTGCGGCAGCACTTCCGCGCCCCAAAGGTTCTGCAGAGGAAGCTGCGCGCCGGTGACCAGCCACGGGGCCAGCCCAAGCAAACCCGCCAGAAGCCCGATCAACAAGGCGAGTGCTACGTCCTTGCCGATGGCGTGGGGTGGCATTTCGGCGCCAGAGGCAGGCCGCGCGGCCTGGTTGTGGTTGAGGTGGCTCACGGAAATCCTTCGGTGTCAGGGATCAGCGTTGGGCCGCGTCGGGGCCGAGAGAACGTGGATCACCCTGAATAATACGTCGAATGGATTAATTACTGCGCGGCACAGGTCGGCACAGGCCGGCACCGCCCGCCAAACGTCAGACGGTCCGTGGCGCCTTGGCCAGGGTCTCGCTGAGTTCAGCAGCGTTCTGCCGCACCACATTCGCCGGACGGCCTGGCTCAGCGCGCCAGCTCTCGGAGAGCGGGCCGAGGTCCACCGTGTCGAAGCCGAACTCGTCATATAGCTTCGTCACGAGCTCGCTGGCCTCGGCGTAGTCGCTTGCGGTGGCCAGGGCGCGGCGGTTCGGGGTGCTGGCAGGCGTGCCGTCCGTGGTGATCTCGCTGTACCGGATGTGGTTGAAGCCCTTCGCCACCTTGGACGTGGGCAGGTGTTCCTGCACCAGCGCGGAGGACGTCGCTTCGCCGGCGTCGAGGGCCGGAACATGGCCGTCGCGCTTCCAGTAGTAGTTGCCGGTATCGATCACGATCTTCCCCGCGAGCGGCTCCACGGGGATGCTGCCGAGGCTCCTGAAAGGAATGGTCACGACGGCGAAATCGCCCGCCGCTGCCGCTTCGGCCGGCGTCGCGGCCCGGGCACGGGGTCCCAGTTCTGCCACGAGTGCGGCCAGCGTTTCGGGGCCGCGGGAATTGCTGATCACCACGTCGTAGCCGAGTTCCACCGCTTTGCGGGCAACCTCGCTGCCAATGTGTCCTGCTCCGATGATTCCGATGGTTGTCATATCGGGGGCAACACCGGCGCCCGTGGGGATATTTCGCCCCAATGGTCGCGTGCCATACTCAAAACGTGGCGCTGGAGTATTCGTTCACGGCCAGGCTGTGGCTCTATCCCGGAGAAGCCGGGTGGTACTTCCTCACACTCCCGGAGAAGCTTGCCGCGGAGATCCGGGAGGACACAGCACCGTTTCGTCGAGGCTTCGGCTCAGTCAAGGTCACGGCAGTCATCTCCGGGGCCGGCTGGTCCACGTCGCTCTTCCTGGACAGCAAGAGCGGCTCCTACGTGCTGCCCGTCAAAAAGGCCATCAGGACCACGGTCGGCATTGGTGTGGGCGATCAGGTTCACATTCACCTTGAGGTGTCCGAGCCAGCGTGAGCCGCGGACGAGTCGGGTAGTGTGAAATTCACAAGATTCACAAGATACACAGACATTCACAGGAGCCCTGATGGAGAACCCTTTTCGGCCGACCGCGGGAGCGACTCCGCCTGACCTCATCGGCCGCGGGGGAGTGCTCGACGAGTTTGCCTACGGGCTGCGTATCGGATCAGGGGCGCCAGGTCTTCTGACAATCTTTACCGGTGCCAGGGGCATCGGCAAGACCGTGATGCTGGGTGCGGCAGAAGACTTGGCACTGAACAACGGCTGGGCAGTAGTTTCCGAAACGGCCACGGGAGGATTTGTGGGGCGGATCGGAGAGTCGATGCGCCTGCTCACGAACGATCTGGGGGATGGGCCTACAGGCCGCCGGGTCACGGCGTTGTCCGTTGCCGGATTCTCCGTCACGACCCAGCTCGCGCCCGAAGAGCAAGTCGACTGGCGCGCCCGCGGTGCAGCGCTTCTGCGTCTGCTGGCTCAACGCGGGACCGGACTGGTCATTACCGTCGACGAAATCCATGCAGCAGATCGGGCAGAGTTGTCCCGGCTCGCCGCAGACGTGCAGCACTTCATCCGTGAAGGCCTTCCCATTGGCCTCATCTTCGCCGGGTTGCCCGCTGCGGTGTCGGACTTGCTCAACGAAGGCGTGGCTACCTTCCTCCGGCGTGCTGACCGCATCGATCTCCACGCGGCTTCCATCACCGAAGTGGAGCGCTCATTCTCTGAAACGTTCGCTGAGGCCCGGATCCCGTTGAGCGCCAATCTTGCAAGGGAAGCGGCAGAGGCGACCGGCGGGTATTCATTTCTGATCCAGCTAGTCGGCTACCACTTGTGGCAGGAGTCGGAAAGGGCTTCCGACGATCTGGATGCCGAGGCCGTGGCTCGGGCCGTGGCCGCCGCCCGACGCCGGAACGAACGTGTGGTCATCGAAGCGGCACTTTCAACCACGTCCGGCAGGGACCGGGATTTTCTGCAGGCTATGGCCGAAGACCGCCGTGCGTCGTCGACCACGGACATCGGCGCACGCACCGGAATGCGGCCAAACGCGGTAGGCAATTACCGCGCGCGCCTCATGGATGCCGGACTCATCGAACCCGCCGGGCACGGGCTCGTGGACTTCGCCATCCCAGGTCTCCGCGAATACCTGACATCGCACCCCATTGCTCGCTGATTCAGTTCCTGCTGGTGCCGTCAGAGCACCACCGTCCCGGCCGCGCGATCGTGCGGTCCACGGCCTGTGAACACCACCATGGCGATGTAAACCAATGCCGCGGCAGTTGAAGCCTGCAGCCCCAGAAAAACCCACACGGGCGGCGCGGCTTCATAGCCATGCTGGTAGAACGTCCACATCATCTGCCACACGAAGAAATGGGCTGCCTCCCACGGCAGCAGCTTCACCACAGTGCGGACCAGGATCCGGCGGCGGGAAGGCGCCGCACCGTCGATGCCCACCACCGTCAGGCCCATCCGGCGCTTGCCCCAGGTTGCGTGGTGCGGGCCCGACTCGCAGCGATACAGGTACGCACCAACAACGAAGGTCAGCAGAAAGAAGTACAGCACCTGGCTGCCGAGCGGCCCAAGCGTTCCCAGGGTGTCCGGCAGGGATCCCAACACGAGGTAGGCCAGGAACGAGAGCAGCCCGAGGAACGCCATCCACGCCAGGATGACGCCGTAGTCCAGAAGCAAAGCGAGGAGCCGCCGCCCTACCCCGGCCGGCTTGAGGTCCCCCGTTCCGGCCGCCGCTGGAGCCCCTGAAGAACGTGTCATGGAATCACCCTGTACCTTGCCTCGTGTTTGGGGGGATTCTATCGCCGGATGCCCGGCGAAGGTCTATGCGGGCGATAGCCTGAACGTTGAACCCAGCCCCACCCCGGAACGAGGATTTCCCCATGATCACACGCACCGACGTCGGCGAAGCCGCTGCCCGGATTGCAGGGAGGATCCGCGTCACGCCGCTGTTGGAAGCTGACAAGGGGAGCATCCCCGGCGAGGTGTGGCTCAAGTGCGAGTTCATGCAGCACACCGGCACGTTCAAGGCCCGGGGCGCTTTCAACCGGGTCCTGGCCTGCCGGGAGCGCGGCGAACTGAAGGACGACGTGGGCATCGTGGTGGCCTCCGGCGGCAACGCCGGCCTCGCGAACGCGTTCGCCGCGGCCCACGTCGGCGTGCCCGCCACCGTGTTTGTGCCTGAGACCGCCCCGGCCGTGAAGGTCAAGAAGCTCTGGGCCATCGGCGCCAACGTGGTCCAGCGCGGGGCCGAATACTCCGAGGCGTACAACGCCGCGATGGCCTACGCCGCCGAGACGGGCGCGGTCTACTGCCATGCCTACGACCAGCCCGAGATCGCAGCCGGCGCCGGCACCATCGGAACCGAACTGCTGGAGCAGTTGGGCGACGTGGACACCGTGGTGGTGGCTGTGGGCGGCGGCGGGCTCATGGCGGGGGTTGCGGCCGCCGTGGAGGGCCGGGCCAAAGTGGTGGGCGTCGAGTCCGAATCCACGCCCACCCTGCACGCCGCGCTCGCGGCCGGGACCCCCGTGGACGTGGCCGTCTCCGGGATCGCCGCCGACTCCCTGGGGGCCCGGCAGATCGGCCGGATCGGCTTCGACGTGGCCGTCCGTACCGGCGTCCGCGCCGTGCTGGTCTCCGACGAGGACATCGTGGCCGCCCGGTCCCTGCTGTGGGAGCAGTACCGCATCATCGTGGAGCACGGCGCGGCCACGGCCTTCGCCGCCCTGCACTCCGGCGCCTACGTCCCGGCGGCCGGGGAACGCGTGGCCGTGATCCTCTGCGGCGCCAACACGGACCCCGCCACCGTCTGAGGTTCTACTGGTCCGCCGCGACGACGTCCCTCCCGTTGAGCGGCTGGACCGGCCGGCTGTTGCCCGAGTGCGCCGCGCGAAGTGTGGCAAGCTGTCCGGCTCCCAGCTCAACGGGGGTCTCGAGGAGCAGCCAGCGCACGCCTTCCGAGCAGGGCGGAGTGGTCAGGCTGCCGTCGTACGCGAAATGATCCAGCGACGCCGGGAACAGTGCCGGGAAATCCACGACGCCGGCCGGCACCTTCTGCCCACCGGCTGCGGCCGGCACGCCGTCCGTGAACGGCGCCCACGCCGCATTGGTAGCCCCCACCGTGGCGAGGATCCCGACGACGGCCAGCCCGCCGTCATCGGCCTGGTGGACGAAGTGAAACTCGGCATCGTAGCGGGCGCCGTCCAGCGTGTGCTCGGACGGGGCATGGAAGTGCAGCTGCTTGAAGGCGTACTTCTTGCCGCCAACCGTGATGCCCTGGGCCGTGAGGGCGCGCAGTTCGGTGGTGTGGCCGTTGTCGGTGATCTCGCCTTCGGAGGCGGAATAGTCGACGGCGAGGGGCGCCGAGGAAAGGCCCGAACCGCCGCCGACGTCGATGGGGGACTGGGCGGTGCCCGAAGAGCAGGAGCCGAAGTCGGAGCTCAGGGTGCCCCAGTGTTCAGGGCCCTCGGCGCCGTCATAGGACCAGGTATGGGGAGCTGCGGAGGCGGACGTGCTGCAGCCGGTGACAAGTGCCAGCAGCCCAGGCTGGATCCAACTATCAAAGACTTCCTGGTCATTACTGTGGCGCTGCGCATTTCCATCCTTCGGGTCGTCGTAGGTCCGCACCGGAGAGCCCGGTGCGGACCTACGACGACTACCACGGGGGCCGGTGGCAGGTCTTGTCACAGACGCTACGCGCAGGATGTGACACCGTGGGGGCCGTCACCCAGGCCTTCTGGAAGTCAGGGCCCCTTGGCGGCGCCGGAAGCGTCCGTGTCTTCTGTTGCCCGCTGGGCTTCCGCAGCGGCCGGCACTTCGGCGCCGAAGCTGCCGAGCAGGGTCAGGGAATCGGCCGACGGCGAGTCCGGCTTCGCTGAATACACCCTCAGCACCTGGTCTGAATCGTCGGGAAGCGTCAGGTCTTCGAAGTTCAGTTCCAGGTCCCCGACGACGGGATGGTGCAGCCGAACGCTGCCTGCGGACCCCGTGGCCAGCCGGTGTCCGGCCCACCATTGGCGGAAGCGTTCGCTGTGCACTGCGAGTTCGCCGACGAGTTGATTGGCCTGGGGGTCGTTGGGGTGCCGGCCGATATCCGCGCGCAGGGTCCCGACGGCTTCGGCCGCCACGGTCTCCCAGTCCCGGAAGAGATCGTGGGAGCGCGGATCGAGGAAGATCCAGCGGGTGAGGTTCCGCTCCGCCGCCGGCATAGCCGGGAATTCCGCAAGCAGAAGGAACGCCAGGCGGTTGCCGGCCAGAACATCTGTGCGGCGGCCCAGGATCAGGGCGGGAACGTTGCCCACGGCGTCCAGGAGTTGGCGGAGAGCCGGCCGAACAACCTGTTCCGGAATGGGTGAATGCTGGGACTTCGCGCAGTTCTCCAGAAGGTCGAACATGTGCGCCTGCTCGCCAGGATCCAGGCGCAGGGCCCTCGCCACTGAATCCATCACCGCCCGGGACGGGTGGATGTTCCGGCCTTGTTCGAGCCGGGTGTAGTAGTCGGTGCTCACGTCCGCAAGGCGCGCGATTTCCTCGCGTCGCAGCCCGGGGACGCGCCTGCCACCGGTGGTCGCGGCTATCCCGGCCTGCTCCGGCGTCAGCCGCGACCGCATTGCCTTCAGGAACTTTCCAAACTCCGCGCTCTGACCCATGCCTTCCATTGTCCAAGCCGGCGTCCCCGCTTTCCAGTGACGAAGGTAGGACTGCCAGTCCTAGGAAAAGGAGGGAATGGCATACCTGCTGACACGGCCTGCCGGCGTGCCTAGCGTTGAATGCATAACCCGCCCGTGCAGGGCTGTTCGAGCAAACAACACAACCACGGGAAGAACTGATGATGTCCCAGCCACAGGAAATTACCATCCCCACCGTGACCCTCAACAACGGCGTCCAGATCCCGCAACTTGGCTTCGGCGTATTCCAGGTCCCGCCGGAAGAAACGCAGCGCATCGTCGAGGACGCCCTCGAAGCCGGCTACCGCCACATCGACACTGCCGCGGCGTACCGGAACGAGGCCGGCGTCGGGGCAGCCATTGCCGCTTCGGGCATACCCCGCGGGGAACTCTTCATCACCACCAAGCTGCGCAACGGTGAACAAGGAATGGCCCACCAAGCCTTCCAGAACAGCCGCCAAGCCCTGGGCCTGGACTACCTGGACTTCTACCTGATCCATTGGCCCGTGCCCGCACAGGGACTCTTCACGGAGGCTTGGAAGGCCATGGAAAAGCTGTACGCAAACAACCAGATCCGCGCCATCGGGGTTTCGAACTTCCTGGCTGACCACCTGGACACGCTCCTGCCGGCGGCGGATATTGTCCCGGCCGTCAACCAGATCGAAATCCACCCCGCCTTCCAGCAGCAGGAACTGGCGGCCAAGAACCGCGACCTGGGCATTGCGGTGGAGGCGTACAGCCCGTTGGGGCAGGGCGCCGATCTGGCAGCGGCCAACGTGAAGTCCTTGGCCGCCAAGTACGGTGTCACACCTGCCCAGATTGTGCTCGCGTGGCATCTCAGCCAGGGCACCATCGTCATCCCGAAGTCGGTCCAGGCCGCACGCATGCGGGAAAACCTGGGCGCTGCCGCCGTGTCGCTAACGCCGGCGGAGGTAGCCGAAATCACGGAAATGGAGTCGGGCGCCCGCACCGGCGGGGATCCCGCCGTCGCCGCGCACAGCCAAATGTAGCCAATCCGCGCCAGGGAAGTGCAAACCAAGAGAGCCAGAGCCCCACCGAACAACCGCGCGCACAAGTTCAGTGCCTGCCATAAATGACAAGAAGAGAACCATCGATAATTCGCTGATGATGGCTTGGGTAGTCGTCCACCTCATAAACAACGACAGCCGCAGCGCCTTGCCGGATGCACCCGTTGTGGCACCACGACAGGCCGGACGCGCACGCAGGAGACTGGCCCGCTTCCAGCGGCGGCTGGCCAGTCTCCTGCACGAAGCCGCGTGGGCAATTGAACCTGAACCGCGGACGGCTACTGAGCCCTGACCGTGAGTTTCTGGGGAGGGGAGGCGGGCTTCCGGCTACGCATGCCGGTGCCCGGAGCGCTCTGCGGCGATCGTGTGGATGAGCCGTGCGGCCGTGCGGGCCGTGCGGGAGTCGATGTCTAACCGGGGGTTCAGTTCGACGACGTCGACGACGGCGAGCTTGGGGGAGCGGGCCAGCTGGCGGCATACGTCCAGCACGACGGAGAGCGGAACCCCGTACGACGCCGGTGCGCTGACACCGGGGGCGACGCACGCGGGAAGGACGTCGAGGTCGATGGTCAGGTAAACGACGTCCACGGAGTCGATGAAGTCCTGCGTGAACTGCCGGACCTGCTCAGTCCTGGACTCGGTGCATTCCTCGTCCAGGAGGTACGTGACGCCGAGCTCCCGGGCTGTCTGGAACAGGGCCTCGGTGTTACCGGGCTGGCTGATGCCCACCACCGTGTAGTTGAACCCGTGGCCCAAGGCTTGCTCGGCCTCGGCCACCTGCCGGAACGGCGTGCCAGAGGACGGGATGGCCTCCGCTCGGAGATCGAAATGCGCGTCCAGGTTGATGATGCCGATCCGGCGTCCATCGGTGACCTGGCTGGCGCGGAGGCCCGTGTAGGTGCCAAAGGCGGTTTCGTGGCCGCCGCCCAGGATGACGGGCAGGTGGCCCGCGTCCAGGGCCTGGCGGACGGCCGCGCCGAGGCGCTCCTGGCCGTCCTCGAGGTTTCCGTCCACCACGCTGGTGTCGCCAAGGTCGTGGACCAGGAGATCCGCCGGCGCCGCCATGGGTGCCAGGGCGGAACGGATGCTTGCGGGACCGTCGACGGCGCCCACGCGGCCCTTGTTCCGGCGGACGCCTTCATCGCTACGGAATCCAAGGATGGCGATTCCCGTGGTGCCGGCCTGGGCCGTGTTTACTGCGTGGTGCCAGCGCCGGTGTTCTGGGCCGGGGCCGTCGTCGCGGCCCGTCCACGTGTGCTGGGTGGTGGGGTTGGTCATCGGGATCCTTCTCCGTGTCCGAGCGCCAGTGCGGCGTCTCGGGTGCTTGCTATGAGTTGCTTTTCGTGCCGGACCGCCCGGTCCGCCGGGGCCATGGTGCTGACGGCACCCAAAAGCCGGCCGCCGTCGTCGAACACGGGGAAACTGACGCCCCAGACGCCCGCATCCACCGCCCCGTAGCTGAGGCCGAAGCCGCGGCCCTGGACGATCTGGAGTTCGTGGTTCAGGTTGTCTGCGTCCTCGGAGCTGAGCCCGAGGCCGGCCACGATCCTGCTTTGCTCCTGGGGGTCCAGGTGCGCCAGCAGGGCCATGGCGCTGGCGCCCTTCAGCAGGGGGAGCGAGCGGCCCGGCGAATAACTGCAGCGCAGCATCTGGGAGCCTTCGATGGCATCAACGCACAGTGCCTCCGCACCGCGGACCACCAGGTAGGCGGCCAGCTCCTGGGTTTCATCCGAGAGCAGCTGTAGCTGCTCCGAGATGCGGCCCTTGACCATGGCTTCCTGTTGGAAGTTGGCGGCGAGGCGCAGGGTTTCCGGGCCGGCGCTGTACTGCCCGCGGCGCCTGGTCTGCGCCACCAGCCCGGACTGCACCAGCAGTGTCAGGTGCCGGTACACGGCGCTGGCGGGGATGCCCGTTGTTTTGCTGATCTGGGCTGCAGTCAGGGTCCGGTGCCGCGCGAATTCGAGCAGGATGTCGACGAACCGCGAGGCGTTGCCTTCCGGTGTCACGGAACGGCTCGGATCTGTATGCATGACACCGACGNGTTGCCTTCCGGTGTCACGGAACGGCTCGGATCTGTATGCATGACACCGACGTTAGTGGCTGGCATCACGGATGGCATCAAATAGTTCCCATGGAGCGGGAATTTACTTTCCGCCGGGTGGGAATCAACCGCTAACGCCAAATCGCCGGTACCATGCCGGGTCGCCGCAAAATTTGCAGCGACCCGGCATGGTACCGGCGATTTCGGCGGCCAGCCGGTAAGAGGCGGCCGGTAAAGGCAGCCTAGGTCAGCTTGATCTGGCGGTTCATGTCCTTGTAGAGCAGGTAGCGGAACTCGCCCGGGCCGCCCGCGTAGCAGGCCTGCGGGCAGAAGGCGCGCAGCCACATGAAGTCGCCGGCCTCCACCTCAACCCAGTCGTTGTTGAGCAGGTACATGGCCTTACCCTCCAGGACGTACAGGCCGTGCTCCATGACGTGGGTCTCCGGGAACGGGATGACCCCGCCCGGCTGGAACGTCACAATGTTCACCTGCATGTCGTGGGCCAGGTCGCTGGAATCCGTGAAGCGGGTGGTCTTCCAGACGCCGTTGGTGTCCGGCATCGCAGTGGGTTCCACCTCCGCGTCACTGGTGACGAAGGACTTGGCCTCGTAACCCTCCAGCCGCTCGTAGGCCTTGCGGATCCATTGGAAGGAGACGATGTCGTCGGAGACGTTCTCCAGGCCCCAGGTGGCACCGGCGGCCAGGTAGGCGTAGCCGCCTTCCTCCAGCTGGTGCAGTTCGCCGTCGAGGGTCAGGTTGACCTTGCCCTTGGTGACAAAGACAACGCCCTCAACGCCGGGCTCAAACTCGGCCTTGGGGGCACCGCCGCCGGGGCCGATCTCCACGATCAGTTGCGAGAACGTGGTGGCAAACCCGGAGATCGGGCGGGCCAGGATCCAGGAGCGGGTGTTGGAGAAACCCGGCAGGGTGCTGGTCACGATGTCGGTCATAACGCCCTTGGGGATGACCGTGTAGGCCTCCGTGACGATGGCCCGCTCCGTGGTGAGGTGGGTCTGCGGCGGCAGGCCGCCTTGGGGGTAGTAGTACTTGCCCATCATGGGTTCCTTACTTCGAAGTGGAGTGTGCCAGCCGCGGGTGCGCCAGCGCGGTCAGCTGGGAAAGTTCGACGCCGGCGAGCGCCTGGACCTCTTCGGTCCCCACTGCGCCGCACTGGACGCCGCGCAGGGCGAAGGCGGCCAGGGCCCGGGCGGTGGCGGGTTCGTCCATGACCCCGCCTTCGGTGCCGTCTGCGTTGTCTCGTTCCACGTAGGTGCGCAGGCGTGCCGCTGCGGCCGGAAGCCCCTCGCGGTAGAAAGCGTACGTGGCGGCGAAACGGCTGGGCAGCTGGGCGGCGTGCAGGTCCCAGCCCTGGTAGTAGCCACGCTCCAGCGAGCGGCGTACGAGCCGTCCGTGCAGCTTCCAGGCATCTTCGACGGCGTCGCCCACCGGGATGATGTTGGTGGAACCGTCGGAGAGGCGGATGCCCGTGCCGGCGACGGCCAGCTGCATGACTTCCTTGGCGTAGTCCGCCACCGGGTGCTCCATGGACTGGTACTCGGCCGAGATCTGCAGCGAGGCGGAGTAGTCGTACGTGCCGTAGTGCAGGGCGCTGATGCGTCCCGGAACCACGTGCGGCAACTGCGCCACCGGGGAGGTGCCGTCCGGTCCGAGGATCAGCTGCGGCGTCTCCACCTGTACCTCGAAGCGGAGCCGGCCGACGGGAAGCCCGTGGACTTGCTCCAGCCGGGACACGGCGAAGTCCATCGCCTGGACCTGGGCCACGGTGGTGACCTTGGGCAGGGTCAGGATGAGGCCCTCGGGCAGCTCGCCTGCGGAGGCCAGCGTCGAAACGAACAAGTCCAATGTCTTCAGGCCGCGGGCCCGGGTGGGCGCCTCGAAGCACTTGAAGCGGATGCCAATGAACGGCGGCGCGGTGCCGGCGGCGACTGCCGCTGCCACCGTGTTGGCGGCCCCAACCGCTGCCAGGTCCTCTGCCTCATCGCCGCGGTCGCCGAAGCCGTCCTCGAAATCGAGGCGCAGGTCCTCGATCGGTTCCGTGTGCAGCTTGGCGCCGACCCGTGCGGCGACGGCGGCAGCGAGCTCCGGCTCCTGGCCCAGCAACGCCCCGAGCTTCTCGAGCCCGCCGTGCGCCTCTGCCGTCGTGAGCGCCTCGGCACCCCAGTCGGCAGCGAACGACGGCGTGAAACGGTCCGCCGGCACGTACACGGTGTGCACGGGCTGGCGAGTGCCGTCGTCGCCCGGGTAATTACGTTCCAGCAGCTGGTCCGTGGCGGCCAGCTGTGTGTCGATGGCGGCAAGGTCCGCCGCGGAGAGCGACGGCGTGGGGGAAACCGCCATGACTCAGCCCACCAGTTCGTAGGCCGGAGTGGTGAGGAAATCCGTGTAGTCCTCGGACAGGCAGATCTCGGCGATCAGCTTGCTGGCCGGCTGGTAGTACAGGCGGAAGGCCTCGTCGCCGAATTCGGTCCGGAGCCGTTCCGTTTCCTCGCCCAGGATCTTTTCGACCAGTTCGCGGGTGACGGTGTTTCCCGTGTCGGCGAGGATGGACTTGTTGCGGATCTGCTGCCATACCTGCGAGCGGGAGATCTCGGCGGTGGCGGCGTCCTCCATGAGGTTGTGGATGGCCACGGCGCCGTTGCCGGAGAGCCAGACGGCGGTATAGGCGACGGCGACATACAGGTTCAGCCGCAGCCCGCCTTCGGTGACCTGGCCGTCAGCCGAGGCGATGTCGATCAGCTGGTCAGCGGTGACCGAAACTTCGGGGCGCTGCTTGTCCAGCTGGTTGGGGCGCTCGCCGAGCGCGGCGTCGAACACCTCGCGGCAGGTGGGGACGAGGTCCGGGTGGGCCACCCAGGAGCCGTCGAACCCGTCGTTGGCCTCACGGGTCTTGTCCGCGCGGACCTTGGCGAAGGCGGCCTCGGTGACCTCGGGGTGCCGGCGGTTGGGGATGACGGCAGCCATGCCGCCCATGGCGAAGGCGCCGCGCTTGTGGCAGGTCTTCACCAGCAGCTCGGTGTAGGCGCGCATAAACGGAGCCGTCATGACCACGGAGGCGCGGTCCGGGAGCACAAACTCCTCGCCGGCGTCGCGGAAGTACTTGATGATGCTGAACAGGTAGTCCCAGCGGCCGGCGTTCAGGCCCGAGGCGTGGTCCCGGAGTTCGTAGAGGAACTCGTCCATTTCGAACGCGGCCGGGATGGTTTCGATCAGCATGGTGGCGCGGACGCTGCCCTGCGGGATGCCGAGGAAGTCCTGCGCGAACACGAAGACCTCGTTCCAGAGGCGCGCCTCGAGGTGCGATTCCATCTTGGGCAGGTAGTAGTACGGGCCGTGGCCGTTGAGCAGCAGCTGCTTGGCGGTGTGGAAGAAGTGCAGGCCGAAGTCCACCAGCGCACCCACGGCGGGTTCGCCGTCGATCAGCAGGTGCCTTTCCGGCATGTGCCAGCCGCGCGGACGGGCCACCACAACAGCCAGCGGCGCGTCGGTGCGGAGCGTATATTCCTTGCCTTCGGGCGAGGTGTAGGCCAAGGTGCCGGTTGCGGCGTCGCGCAGGTTCAGGATGGCGTCGATGACGTTGGCCCAGGTGGGCGTGCTGGCGTCCTCGAGGTCCGCCAGCCACACCTTGGCGCCGGAGTTCAGGGCGTTGATGGCCATTTTGGCCGGGGTGGCCGGGCCGGTCATCTCGACGCGGCGGTCCTGCAGCGCGGCGGGCGCCTCGGCGACCTTCCAGTCGCCGTCGCGGATTTCCCGGGTCTCCGGGAGGAAGTCCAGGCGGCTGGTGCGGGCGACGCCGTCGCGCTTGGCCTGGCGGGCCTCGAGCAGCTCGTTGCGCGTGCCGGCGAAGCGCCGGTGCAGTTCCTCGACGAAGGCCAGGGCCTTGGGGGTGAGGATCTCTTCGGCACGGGCGACCGGCTGGCGGTCAGTAACAGTGATAGCCATATTCGTAAGTCCTTTTCTAGAGAGCGCGGGCGGCGTTTGAGTGCGCAGCTGCCGCTACCGCTGCGGCCACATCGGCGGCGACATGAGGATCGAAGACGCTGGGGATAATGTAGCTCGCGTTGAGCTCGTCGTCAGCTACCCGGTTGGCAATGGCGTCTGCGGCGGCCACCAGCATCTCCGGCGTGATGTCGCTCGCGCCGGCGTCGAGCAGGCCCCGGAAGAAGCCCGGGAAGGCCAGCACGTTGTTGATCTGGTTGGGGAAATCGCTGCGGCCCGTGGCCACCACAGCGGCGTGCTTGGACGCAATGACAGGGTCGATCTCCGGGGTCGGGTTGGCCATGGCGAAGACGATCGCATTCTCAGCCATAGCGGCGACCTGCTCTTCGCCGATCACGTGCGGAGCGCTGACACCGATGAAGACGTCGGCCCCGGCCATGGCTTCGTGCAAGGTTCCGGAGAAGCCTTCCTCGTTGGTGTTCGCGGCAATCCAGGCGCGGTGCTCGTCGTCGTACTGCTCGCCCGAGTGGATGGCTCCGGAGCGGCCGGCGGCAACGATGTGCTGGGCGCCCTGGGCCTTGAGGAGCTGGATGATGGCCGAGCCGGCGGCGCCGACGCCCGAGACAACAATGCGGACCTCGGAGAGCTTCTTGTCCACCACCCGCAGGGCGTTGTGGAGAGCTGCCAGGGTGACGATGGCAGTGCCGTGCTGGTCGTCATGGAAGACGGGGATGTCGAGTTCATCGCGCAGGCGCTTCTCAATTTCAAAGCAGCGCGGTGCTGCGATGTCCTCAAGGTTGATGCCGCCGTAGACGGGGGCCATGGCCTTGGCGATCATGATGATTTCCTCGGTGTCCTGGGTGTCCAGGCAGACCGGCCAGGCGTCAACGTTGGCGAACTGCTTGAACAGGGCGGCCTTGCCTTCCATAACGGGCAGGGCCGCGGCCGGGCCAATGTTGCCCAGGCCCAGGACGGCCGAACCGTCGGTGAGGACGGCGATGGTGTTGCGCTTGACGGTCAGGTTGCGGGCGGCCGACGGGTCCTCCGCGATGGCGAGGCAGACGCGGGCGACGCCGGGCGTGTAGGCGCGGGACAGATCGTCGCGGTTGCGCAGGGCTACCTTGGGGACCACCTCGAGCTTCCCGCCGAGGTGCATGAGGAAGGTGCGGTCCGAGACGTGCTGGACCGTGACGCCGTCGAGCGCGTTCAGGGCGTCCTTGACGCGGGCGGCGTGGTCGTCGTCGGTGGTGTTGCAGGTGACGTCCACAACCAGGGTGTCGTGGTGGGATTCCGTGACGTCAAGCGCCGTGATGGCTGCGCCGGCCGCGCCGACGGCGGCAGCGAGCTCACTCGTGGCGGTGAAGCTCGACGGCGCCGCGACGCGCAGGGTGATCGAATTTCCGGGGCTCGGGTTCGCCATTGAATTTCCTCCTCGTTGGGTCCGTTCCCGGACCGCTCGTGCAACCGAATGTTTTCGTATTATGGATATTATTATCTGCAAAGTGGAAATGCAACCCCCTGGCGGTCATGTTGGGGGACATCGCCCGGGGCCTGGTTGTGCTGTATGTTGAGTGTTCTAAGCAACTCTTTTCACGATGTGGATAAGAGATGTCAGAATCTGAGCCATAGGAGACAACGGAATGGCTGAAAAAGCCTCCGGAGGCGTGCAGTCCGTCGAGCGCGTCTTCGAACTGCTGGAACTCATCACAGACGCGGGCGGTGACGTGACGCTCAGCGAGCTCTCCTCCTCCACGGATCTGCCCCTGCCCACCATCCACCGCCTGCTGCGCACTTTGGTCTCGCTTGGCTACATCCGCCAGCTGCCCAACCGCCGTTACGCACTGGGTCCCCGGCTGATCCGGCTTGGCGAAGCCGCCAGCAAGCAGCTTGGAGCCGTGGCCCGCCCGCAGCTGAAGAACCTCGTGGACCGCCTCGGCGAAACCTCCAACATGGCCGTGCTGGACTCGGACATGGTCATCTACGTGGCCCAGGTGCCGTCCATGCACTCCATGCGCATGTTCACCGAGGTGGGCCGCCGCGCCCACACGCACGACACCGGCGTTGGCAAGGCGATCCTGGCCCAGCTCGACGACGAGGTGGTGCGCGGCATCGTGGCCCGCACCGGCATGCCCACCCCCACGGCCAAGAGCATCGGCGACATTGAAGCCCTCCTTGCCGATCTCAAGCTGATCCGTGAACGCGGCTACTCCATTGACGAGGAAGAGCAGGAGCTCGGCGTGCGCTGCTTCGCGATGGCCGTGCCCAACGCACCCACGCCTGCCGCCATCTCGGTGTCGGGGCCGATCAGCCGCGTGGACCAGAGTTTTGCAGACCGCGCCGTGCCGCTGCTGCGCCAGGCCGCGATGGCGATCTCGGCGGAGCTCAACCAGAACTGACGCTTCCACCCAAAATAGCGCGACCCACAACAGCGCGCTCATAGCGCGAACGGACACTTGAGGCCCTGGAATCTGCGGATTCCGGGGCCTCAAGTGTCCGTTCGGCCGGGAGATGGTTGGTGGGGAGGTTGGTTTGCCTAGTGGTCAGACTTCGACGACGACTCCACCGGGACTTCCTTGCCCTCTGCGTCGATGAGCTTGCCGCCCTCGTAACGGTCGCCGTCGGCCAGGCACTTCAGGTCAGCCTCTGTGACCACCCGCGCGGTGCCGGCCACAAACACTGACTGGTTGTCCGAGTTGCCGGCCTTGAGGTGGTTGAAGAGCAGGTTCAGCAGGATGGCCATGATGGCGGCCGAGCTGATGCCCGAGTGGAAGATCGTGGCGAACCACGTCGGGAACTGGTCGTAGAATTTTGGGGCCGCAATCGGGATCATGCCAAAGCCAATGGATGCCGCGACGATGACCAGGTTCATGTTGTTCTTGTACTCCACCTTGGCGAGCGTGCGGATGCCGCTGGCGGCCACCGTTCCAAAGAGTACGACGCCGGCGCCGCCCAGGACGGGGGTGGGAACCGCTGCGACCACCCGGCCGAGGATGGGCAGCAAGCCCAGGATCACCAGGATGAGCCCGCCGGCGCTCACCACGAAGCGGCTCTTGATGCCTGTGATGGCTACGAGGCCGACATTCTGGGCAAAGGCGCTCTGGGTGAAGGAGCCGAAGAGCGGTGAGATGGCACTGGAGAGCATATCCGCCCGCAGGCCGTCGCCGATGCGCCGGGAATCGACCTTGGTCCCCACGATCTCGCCGACGGCGATGATGTCCGCCGAGGTTTCGGTCAGGGTGACCAGAATGACGATCAGCATGGAGATGATGGCCGCGATCTCAAAGGTCGGGAGGCCAAAGGCGAACGGTGTGGGAAAAGCAACCACCTCACCCTGGCCCACCTTGGAGAAATCCGCCATGCCGGTGAACAGCGCGATCACGGTGCCGATCACCATAGCCAGCAGGATGGAGAGTCGGGAGATGGCGGCGTTACCGACCTTGCTCAGCAGCAGGACGATGCCCATGGTGGCGGCCGCGAGGCCGATGTTTGCCACACTCCCGTAGTTCTCGGCCTTGGCGTTGCCGCCCATGGCCCAGTTGGCGGCGACGGGCATGAGGGTCAGGCCGATCGTGGTGATGACCGTGCCCGTGACCACGGGTGGGAAGAACTTGATGATTTTGGAGAAGAGCGGCGTGATGGCAAGGCCGATCAGGGACGCCACAATGACCGAGCCGAAGACGGCCTGGATACCGCCGCCGCCCTGCACGATCGCCACCATCGTGGACACGCCGGCGAACGAGACACCCTGTACCAGCGGCAGTTGCGATCCAAAGAACGGGATGCCCACGGTCTGCAGGATGGTGGCGAGGCCGCCGACAAACAGGCAGGCCGCGATGAGCAGGCCGATGTCCGTCGCG
The DNA here is from genome assembly GCF_023913755.1 of Pseudarthrobacter cellobiosi. Taxonomy (GTDB): domain Bacteria; phylum Actinomycetota; class Actinomycetes; order Actinomycetales; family Micrococcaceae; genus Arthrobacter; species Arthrobacter cellobiosi. The sequence goes on along the minus strand of NZ_JAMXBJ010000042.1, from coordinate 137,941 downwards.
GACATGCCGGCCGCGGCTCCGATGATGAGCGGCGGGGCGATGATGCCGCCATACATGGTCAAAACGTGCTGGAAGCCGTACGCGAACGTGCTTCCGATGGAGAGGCGCTTGTCCTCGGGGCGGGCCGCGGAACTAGTCGACGCGGGCCGGGAATTCTTCTTGCTGTTCATGGCAGACTTTCTTGGTTCATGGCAGACGCCTTCGTCTGGCTAACAATGTCTGGCTAACAATTTGGAGCTGTGGGGCCGGTGGATTTCGACAAGCTCAATCACCGGAGACGGGCCCAACCACCGGGGGGGTGGTCCGGTGGTCCGGTGGTTGAGCCCGTCGAGACCCGGTAGTGGATCAGCAGAAGCCGGCGATGCCGTTCCAGGCGGCGGGGGCCGTGCCTGAGTTTTCGCGCTGGACCGTGGCCTCGATCAGGCCGTAGGGTCGGTCCGCGGCGAAGAAGACCTCATTGGGGTTGTCGAGCCCGAACGGGCTGAGGTCAACCAGGAAGTGGTGCTTGTTGGGCATCGAGAACTTGATCTCGTCCACTTCGCCGTGTGCTTCCAGGACCTTCTTGCCCATGTCGAACAGGGTCTGCTGCAGGGCGTGGGAGTAGTTCTCCGTGAAGCCCTCGAGCAGCAGGGCCTTGATGTCCTCGTAGCTCTTGTTGAAGTCCGTGGCCGTGTGGTCCAGGCCCGTGCTGTAGCGCCAGCGGGCGGAAACATCCGTGGCCAGGATGCGGTCCGTGGTCTCGGGCAGGGTGGTGTACTTGTCTCGCGGGTAGCCCACAAAGCCGGACTGGGTGGTCTTCAGGACGGTCAGGTCCTTGAGCCCGGAGATCAGATGCGTGGTGTTGCCGTCCCGGACCACGACGGCGGTACGGACTTCCTGCCCGTTCCGGACAAAGCTGTGGTCGTGTTCGGAGCCGTGCGACTGGATGCGGTCCCAGGTGTAGGACTCGGCTTCCCAGCGGCCGCCCGTAACCCAGTCGAAGCCTGACGTGAAGTGCTCGCTGAGGCGAAGAAGGAAGGCTTCGGGGGAGCCAACGCCCGCCCTGGCGAAGGCGTAGATGGTGTTCTTCTGGGTGTCCGTGGCGACGACGTGGGCGTTGTCGCCTTTGAGGTGCGCAGCCTCGAAATCGCCGCGCAGCTGCGAGGTGACGTTCAGGTCTTCGATCTGGTGGCGGTCGGTGTCGCGGGTGACTTTGACGACGCGGACTTCTGCCTTGCCGTACTGGTTGTCGCCGAGGACGATTTTGTTGCTCATGGTCATATCCCAACTTCTACGAGGTGGAACCTTCAAGGTCCACCAACGAAATTAAGCGCGTATTTCCAACGCGTTTCTGGTGGAGCCGACCCAACAAAAAAGAGCCGGCATCCATTGATGCCAGCTCATTACGACCCTGCCTGCTGCTCCCAGGTTACGTGACCTGCGCCACGAAGTGAAAAAAGCGTAGCCCACTCTTGCCAGTGGTGTACATCACTTCCCGGGGATTGTTATGTACTTTCCGATTGTGACCGGCCGGGGTGCGTCCCTGCGGCCGAGGTCTTGACGCCGATCCCAGACCCTCATAGAATTTCCACATAACAATAAAAGTTTTCCGAAGTACGGAAAAGCTAAGCAGCAAGAACGAGGAGGAACAGATGGACCCGAAGGATAAGAACAACGTCGTGGATTTCCCGGCACCCGGCCAGGAGCTGTACCTGCCGTTCGGCGCCACCGATCCCGACTTCTACATTCCGGCCGACTGTGACCGTGCAGGCGGGTTCTCCCGCTGGATGCGCGCGCTCCCGGTATTCGGCCGGCAGCGTCCCTAAGAGCTCCATCCTCGAAGGGACGCCGGACTCTGCGCAACAGAGCCAACGGGCGGGTGGCACCTGGGGAGGTGCCGCCCGCCTTTTCGTGCCCCGTGGTCTGCGCCGCCGGGCCCTGGCTGTGCGCCGTGGAACGCGCGAAAGGCCCCATGATGCGCAGATGCACTGTCCCTACCGATATTCCGGTAGCGACAGGGCATCTGCGCGTCGCCAGCCATTTTCCGCGTCGTCGGGAACGGACGGAGCCCGCAGCTTGCCCGGGCCTACCCGTTGATCAGCTTCCGCGCCGCTGCCGAGTGCTCCGCGATGAGCCCGGCCACGTCCAGGCCGGGGATCTGACCGTCCACCACGCGCCATTCGCCGCCCACCATCACGCGGTCTGCGCGATCCGCCCCGCACAGCAGCAGCGCCGCCACCGCGTCGTGGCTGCCGGAGAAGCGCAGGTCGTCGAGGCGGAAGAGTGCCAGGTCGGCCTGCATCCCCGGCGCCAGTTGACCAATATCGGAGCGTCCCAGCACGGCTGCCGAGCCCCGCGTCGCCCAGCCGAGAGCGCGCTCCACCGGCACGTCCGCCCCGTAGCGCAGCCGCTGCAGGTACAGCGCCTGCCGGGCCTCGAGGATCATGTTGGAGGCATCGTTCGACGCCGATCCGTCCACTCCCAGCCCCACCGGGACCCCGGCTGCCTCAAGTTCCAGAACACGTGCGGTGCCTGACGCGAGCCGCATGTTCGACGTCGGGCAGTGCGCGACGGCGGTGCCCGCGGCGCCGAGCCGGGCGATCTCGTCGTCGTTGAAGTGGATGCCGTGACCCAGCCAGGTGCGGTTGCCCAGCCAGCCGACACTCTCCAGATAGTCCACGGTGCGCAGGCCAAACATCGAGAGGCAGAAGTCTTCCTCGTCGATGGTTTCGGCGAGGTGCGTGTGCAGCCGGACGTCAAGCCGTTCTGCCATGGCTGCGCTCTCCGCCATGATCTCCTTGGTCACCGAGAACGGCGAACACGGGGCCAGCGCAATCTGGATGAAGGCGCCGTCGCCGCGCTCGTGGTACTTCGAAATGAGGCGTTCGCTGTCCGCCAGGATGACCTCCGGCCGCTGCACCGTGGACTGTGGCGGCAGGCCGCCGTCGTCCGTTCCCAAAGTCATAGAGCCGCGCGTGAGGGTGGCCCGCATGCCGAGTTCGCGCACGACGCCGACCTCCACGTCGATCGCGTCCTCGAGTCCCGCGGGAAACAGGTAGTGGTGGTCGGCTGCCGTGGTGCAGCCGGAGAGCAGCAGCTCGGCCAAGGCCACCTTCACCGCGAGTTCCAGGCTGTCCGGTGTCAGGCGTGCCCAGACCGGGTAGAGGTTGTGTAGCCAGGGGAACAGCGGGGCGTTGGCCACCGGACCCCAGGCGCGCGTGAGGGTTTGGTAGAAGTGGTGATGCGTGTTGATCAGGCCCGGCATCAGGACATGCGCGGAGGCGTCAAACGTCGAGTCGCAGGGCGCCGACGGCTGGCCGCCGGCCGGAACCAGCTCGGTGATGATGCCGCGGCTAATCACAATGCCGCCGCTGGCATCGAGCCCGTTGGCGGTGAAAACGGCGAGCGGGTTCCTGATCCAGAGGCTGGACGGGGATAGGGCCGGGGACGGGGAATGCGGGTGGGCCATGGATGGCTCCTTGTCTGGTCGGCAACAAATGCGTTCCAGCTCAGTGATGCCCTGTCTGCTGATCCAGGATGCCGGTTGCCCATGGGTAGCCGGTGGCAATCAGTGTAGGACGCACGCGGAAGCGCGTCAATGTGACCCGCTTGAAACCTGAATTTCACATCACGAAATTAAGTTTCCAGAAACTATGGTGCTGATCACAGGTCCGGTGCTAATCTCGATCTTGCCAAAGGCGGGCACCCGGACTCCGGGAAGCTATCTACCAGGCGAACCTTCAAAAGCACATGCTGAAGCCTGGTAGCCATATCACTGGCGCGTCCCCGTCTCAGGGTTACTGGGCTTCCTTGCCACTAAGGAAGTCGCAAAATGAGCACAACCGTCACGGCCGAACATTTCCTGGCCGCATCCATAAACCTGGCAACAGCCAACGTCCTGAACAGCGGCGGCCCGTTCGGCGCCGTCGTTGTCACCGCAGATGGCCACGCCTTCGAAGGCGTCAACCGGGTCACCGCCACAAACGACCCCACGGCCCACGCCGAGGTCACCGCCATCCGCAATGCCTGCCGCGAACTCGGCACCTTCGATCTCAGCGGAGCCACCCTCTACACGAGCTGCGAGCCCTGCCCCATGTGCCTGGCCTCGGCCCTCTGGGCCCGGATCGGCAACGTGGTCTTCGCCGCAGACCGGCACGACGCCGCCTCCGTGGGCTTCGACGACGCGGTCTTCTACGAGTACTTCGAGAACGAGGACCGGGATGTACTGATGCCCGTCGCCAAGCTGGAACTGGGCGACCCCCAGGCCCCCGCCATCCTGGAACCGTTCAACACCTGGAACACGCTCGATTCCAGGATTGACTACTAGGGCCGGTGGCTGACATGACAATCCTGGACCCCGCAGAAATGCGACCGGCAGCTGAAGAGCAGGCTGCGCCCGCAGGCGCAGGGCACACAGCGGCACCCCGGCCCCCGGCGTCGAAATCCCTTCTGGATGGTTTCTTCCAGATCACCAAGCGTGGCTCCACGCTGGCCCGCGAATTCCGCGGCGGCATTGTCACGTTCTTCACGATGGCCTACATCGTGATCCTCAACCCGCTGATCCTGGGCGGTTTCTCGGCCGAGAACGCCCCCACCGACGTCGCCGGCGGCTGGCTCCCGGCAGCACAGGTGGGCGCCGTCACCGGACTCACCGCCGGCGTCATGACCATTGTGTTCGGCCTCGTCGCCAACCTGCCGTTCGGGCTCGCGGCGGGCCTGGGCATCAACTCGTTCCTGGCCGTGGCCGTCATCCAGGACGTCACCTGGCCCGAAGCCATGGGCCTGGTTGTCATCAACGGCATCCTGATTGTCCTCTTCGGCGCCACGGGTGCCCGGACGGCGATCTTCAAGGCAGTCCCCAAGGAACTCAAGGCCGCCATCACCGTTGGCATCGGCCTGTTCATCGCCTTCATCGGCTTCGTCGACTCCGGTTTCGTCCGCCCAACCAAAGGCGGCCCACCGGTCCAGCTCGGCAATGACGGCTCCATCACCTCCATCCCCACCCTCGTCTTCATCGTCGGGCTGCTGGTCATGGGCATCCTCGTGGCCCGCAAGATCCAGGGCGGCCTCCTGATCGGCATCGTCGCCACCACCGTCCTCGCCGCCGTCGTCGAGGCCGTTATGAACATCGGGGCCGGCAGCGCCGACAACCCCGGTGGCTGGCACCTCAACGTGCCCGTGCTCGCTGGCCAGCTGGTCTCCGTCCCGGATCTCAGCCTGGTGGGGCAGTTCGACCTCTTCGGCTCGTTCTCAAGGATCGGCGGCCTGGCGGCCACCATGCTGGTCTTCACCCTGGTGTTCACCAACTTCTTCGACGCCATGGGCACCATGACCGGCCTCGCCAAGAGCGCTGGCGTGGCACACAAGGACGGCACCTTCCCCAAGCTGAAGTCGGCCTTCATCGTCGAAGGCCTCGGCGCAGTGGCCGGTGGCGCGACGTCCGGGTCTTCGAACACCGTTTACATCGATTCCGCCGCGGGAATCGGCGAAGGTGCCCGTACTGGCCTGGCCTCCGTGGTCACCGGTGTGCTGTTCCTGGGCTCGATGTTCTTTACGCCGCTGACCTCGGTGGTGCCGCTCGAAGTGGCGGCTGCCGCCCTGGTGGTAGTGGGCGCCATGATGATGGCACAGATCCGCGAGATCAAGTTCAGCAAGTTCTCGATCGCACTGCCGGCCTTCCTGACCATCATCACCATGCCGCTGACCTACTCGATCGCCAACGGCATCGGCGTCGGATTCATCTCCTTCGCGGTCATCAGTGCGGCGTCCGGCCGGGTCAGGAAGGTCCATCCGCTCATGTGGGTGGTCACCGCGGGCTTCATCATCTACTTCGCCCGCGGGCCGATCAACGCCCTGCTGGGCGCGTAGGCCCCCGGCGTAACCGCCCATTCGGGCGCCTCAAACGCGGTCCATCCGCACCCACCGCATCGAGTAGGCGTCCGCCGCCGTGGTCCGCAGCACCGGAACCCACGACGGCGGGCGGCGGTGGAGTGCGGCTGCTCCGTCACGGACCGGGGTGGGATTAGAGGCCCCGCCCCGGTCCCCTCAAACAACTCCCCTGACTTTCCCTCTACACCAGCAAGGAATGAGATTATGAGGCAAGACCGCGCACTGTTCCGGACAGGCTTCCCGTCCGGAACCTCAGTGGTAAAGGACGTGTTGCCATGCTGGACCTAATACCTTCACTGGGAGGCTGGCGGCCCGCGGTCTCCGGCCAGCGTTGCGCCGTCGCCACCATCGTGGCCGCGGGAGGCTCCGTGCCCCGGCCGCTCGGCACCTCCATGCTTGTGTCGGAACACGGGGACGTCCTCGGCAGTCTCTCCGGCGGCTGCGTGGAGGGCGCCGTGGTGGACGCCGCCCTTGAGGCCATGCGCGACGGCGGCATCCGCCTTGAGTCGTTCGGCTACAGTGCCGAGGACGCGTTCGCCGTCGGACTCTCCTGTGGAGGAGAACTGGAAGTACACATCCAGCCGCTCGGTGTTGGCTCCCCTGAACTATCTGTATTGCGCGGTTTTGGTGACGCTGGCCGCAACGTGGCCGAAGGCCCCGCAGCCCGGGGGCTTGCCGCCCTGGCACTGATCCGCAGGCTCGATGCCGGCGGAGGCGTGGTGGTCGTCGACGATCCTGTGAGGTTCCGCGCCATGGAGTCGCCGGAACTCGCAATGCTGGTGGGCGACCATCCCGCTACTGTTTTTGCGGCGGCAGCCCAACTCGAACCACTGCTCCAAGGCGGCCGCGCGGGCCTTATCCGGCTTGCACCTCCCGCCGGCTGCACCGGCGGCTCGGAGGCGACACAGCCCGAACCCATCACGCTGTTTGTGGAAAGCCGGCTCCCCGCCGCGCGTATGCTCATTTTCGGCGCCAACGACTTCGGCGCCGCGCTGCTCCCGGCCGGGAAGCTCCTCGGCTACGACGTCACGCTCTGCGACGCCCGCCCCGCGTTCTCCCGGCAAAGCCGCTTCCTCGCCGCCAACCAGGTGGTCACGGACTGGCCGCACCGCTACCTTGCCGCAGAAGCAGCCGCAGGCCGGGTGGACGGCCGCACCGTGGTGTGCGTGCTGACCCACGACCCCAAGTTCGACATCCCGCTGCTGGAAACCGCGCTCGGCCTGGGCCTCGCCTATGTGGGCGCAATGGGTTCGCGGCGAAGCCACCGCCAGCGCATCGACGCGCTGCTCGCGTACGGCACGCCGGCCGAGGCACTGGAGCGGCTGCATTCGCCCATCGGACTCGACCTTGGGGCTGTCACGCCTGCCGAGGTCGCGGTGTCCATTACGGCCGAGATCATCGCCTCCCGTGGCCGGGCCGGACGAGGCAGCACCACGCCGGCGCCGCTCAAGGCATCCTCGCTCAAGGACGGCAGCGGCCCCATCCACCCCACATCGACACCCCGCACGCACGAAGCCCGCCAGGAGAACCCATGGACATGAACACCATCGAGGCCGTCGTCCCCACGACGGACCCCGCCGACTGGCGCGACGGCGATGCCTGGCTGGCCGGTGGCACGGTCCTGTTCTCCTACGGGAGTACTGTTTTGAAGCGGCTGCTGGACCTGGGCGAAGCGGGTTGGCCGGCCGTAACCGTGAGCGACGCCGGGATCGAGCTGGCCGCGACATGCACCGTCGCGGAGCTCTACGCACTGCCGGATTCGGAGGCCGTCGCCGGCAGGAAGTGGCCGGGCCTGGACTTGTTCCGGCCGTGCTGCGACTCCTTCGTGGCATCCTTCAAGATCTGGAACATGTCCACGGTGGGCGGCAACCTGTGCACCTCGCTGCCGGCCGGGCCCATGATCTCGCTCTGCGCCGGGCTGGACGCCACCGCCACCATCCTCGGCCCCGGCGGCAGCAGCCGCACGGTCCCGGTGGCCACGTTCATCACCGGGGACGGGCAAAACAGCCTGGCACCCGGGGAGCTCCTGCGCAGCATCCACCTGCCGGCGTCGGCCCTGTCCTCGAAAGTGGCCTTCCGGCGGCTTTCGCTCAGCAACCTCGGCCGTTCCGGGGTGCTGCTGATCGGACGGCGCGACGCCGACGGCGGCCTGGTCATCACCGTCACCGCCGCGACCAAACGCCCCGTGCAGCTGCGGTTCGCCGCCGCCAAGATGGCCGGCCCCGCGGCCCTGGCGGCCGCCGTCGGGAAGGCCATCCCGGCGGAGCTGTACCACGATGACATCCACGGGCTGCCCGAATGGCGCCGGGACATGACCCTCCGGCTCGCCGAGGAGATCCGTGCGGAACTGCTGGAAGAACGGCTCACCGTGTCGGGAGATTTCTGGACCGGCCAGCCGCACGCCTTGTCGCCGCAGCCAAGCGCGCAACCCGAAACAACACAGAACAAGCAGCAGAAGGAGGCCTGAGCATGGCAATCGAAATCAACGGCACCGCCACCCCGGCCACACCCCGCCCCGGCCAGTGCCTGCGCACGTTCCTGCGCGAACAGGGCACCTTCGGGGTCAAAAAGGGCTGCGACGGCGGCGACTGCGGTGCCTGCACCGTCCACGTGAATGGCACCCCCGTACACAGCTGCATCTACCCGGCCGTCCGCGCCGACGGCAAGGCCGTCACCACCATCGAAGGCCTCGCCCAGGGCGGTGCACTGCACCCCGTGCAGGAGCAGTTCCTGGCCGAACAGGGCTTCCAATGCGGCTTCTGCACCGCCGGCATGATGATGACCGCAGCCACCTTCGACGACGAACAGAAGTCCAACCTGCCCCGCAGCCTCAAAGGCAACCTCTGCCGCTGCACCGGCTACCGTTCCATCGCGGACGCAGTGTGCGGGACCCGCGACAAGCACAATCACGACGGCGGCGCGGCAGCTGGCGCGGCCCGTCCGGCTTCCGCGGCCGGAACCACCGCCGCCGGAACCACCGCCGCCGGAACCACCGCCGCCGGCACCACGGCAGCCCGGGCGGGGCAGCTCGGCGACAACGTGCCCGCCCCGGCGGGCCTCGCCGTCGTCACCGGCACCGCCCGCTACACACTCGATGTCCCCGCCGACGAGCTAGAAGGCCTGCTGCACCTGAAGCTGCTGCGCTCACCCCACGCGCACGCCCGGATTGTCTCCATCGACCGGACGGCCGCGCTCCAGGTGCCCGGCGTCGTCGCGGTCTTCACCCACGAGGACGCCCCGGCGCAGCACTTCTCCACCGCCCAGCACGAGCTCTACACGGACGATCCCGACGACACCCGCGTCCTCGATGACGTGGTGCGGTTCATCGGCCAGCGCGTGGCCGCCGTCGTGGCCGAATCGGTGGGTGCAGCCGAGGCCGGGGCCCGCGCCCTGCACGTGGAATACGAGGTGCTGGACACCGTCTTCAGCCCGCAGGACGCCATGCTTCCCGGCGCTCCGGCCCTGCACGGGGACAAGGACGCGGTGAAGGCCAGGATCTCGCGCCCGCGGCAGAACGTGGTGGCCGAGCTGCACTCGGAACTGGGCAGCGTGGCGGACGGTTTCGCCGCTGCCGACTTCGTCCACGAGCACACCTACCGGACGCAGCGCGTGCAGCACGTCGCCCTGGAAACGCACTCCTCCATCGCCTGGCTCGACGACGAAGACCGCCTGGTCGTCCGGACCTCCAGCCAGGTCCCGTTCCTGGTCAGGCGCACGCTGGGCCGCGTGTTCGATCTGTCGGAGGACCGGATCCGCGTGTTGGCCGGCCGCGTGGGCGGCGGCTTCGGCGGCAAGCAGGAAGTGCTCACCGAGGACCTCGTTGCCCTCGCAACGCTCACGCTGCGCCGGCCCGTGCAGGTGGAGTTCACGCGCACGGAGCAGTTCACCGCTACCACCACTCGGCACCCCTTCACCATCAAACTCAAGGCGGGCGCCAGCAAGGACGGGCTCCTCACCGCCCTGCAGCTGGACGTGGTCACCAACACCGGCGCCTACGGCAACCACGCCCCCGGCGTGATGTTCCACGGCTGCGGCGAATCGCTGGCCGTGTACAAGTGCGCCAACAAGAAAGTGGACGCGCATGCCGTCTACACCGACACCGTGCCGGCCGGGGCCTTCCGCGGCTACGGGCTCAGCCAGGTGATCTTCGCGATTGAGTCGGCCATCGATGAGCTGGCTGTTGGCATCGGCATGGATCCCCTGGAATTCCGGCGCCGGAACATGGTGCGCGAAGGCGATGACATGCTCTCCACCAACCCCGAGCCCGAGGAGGACGTCCACTACGGCAGCTACGGCCTGGACCAGTGCATCTCCCTGGTGCGTGATGCCCTGGACCGCGGCAAACAGCGCTACCGCGACGCCGGCCTCGACGACCTCGGTCCGGACTGGGTCACCGGCGAAGGTTCCGCGCTGTCCATGATCGACACCGTCCCGCCCCGCGGCCACTTCGCCCACACCCGCGTGAGCCTGCTCCCGGACGGCACGTTCGCGGCCGACGTCGGGACCGCCGAATTCGGCAACGGCACCACCACGGTGCACGCGCAGCTGGCCGCGACGGCGCTCGCCACCACAGCGGGCAAGGTGGCCGTGCGGCAGTCCGATACCGACCTGGTGGAGCACGACACCGGTGCGTTCGGTTCGGCCGGGACGGTGGTGGCCGGCAAGGCCACCCTGATGGCGGCTACCGAGCTGGCCTCACGGATCGTCACCGTCGCCGCGGCGCTTACCGGTGTTCCGGAGACCGAGTGCGTGCTCGACGACGGCGGCGTGGACTGTGCCGGACGGCGGGTTCCGCTCGCAGACATCCACGACGCCGCGCGGCACCAGGGCGTGCAGCTCGCCGTCGAGGGCAACTGGGACGGGACCCCGCGATCGGTCGCGTTCAACGTCCACGGGTTCCGGGTGGCGGTCAACACCGGCACGGGGGAGCTACGGATCCTGCAGAGCGTGCAGGCAGCCGACGCCGGCGTGGTGGTCAACCCGCGGCAGTGCCGCGGCCAGATCGAGGGAGGCATCGCGCAGGCGCTGGGCGCTGCACTGTATGAGGAGGTCCGGGTGGACGACGCCGGCCGGGTCACCACGGACATCCTGCGGCAGTACCACATCCCGTCCTTCGCGGACGTGCCGCGCAGCGAGGTCTACTTCGCCTCCACCAACGACCAGGTGGGCCCGCTCGGGGCGAAGTCCATGAGCGAAAGCCCGTTCAACCCGGTGGCCCCGGCCCTGGCCAATGCGATCCGGAACGCCACGGGGGTCCGGTTCGCGGAGCTGCCGATCGGCCGAGACAAGATCTATATGGGTTTGAAGGAAGGAGGTCCAGTTCGGTCCCGCTGACACCATTGCTGACCGTTTGTGACCGGGCGTGATTCGGCGACCCCTTGACTGATGCGTGACCTAGGTCATACCGTTATTTCACTACTCGATACCCATCTTCCGCATTATGGAAATTGCAATGACGCTCCTGCCGGTAGTTTCCGGCGCGAATCCCACTGCGGAATGCATGGACGACCTCTTCAAGAAGTGAGATAACGATGCAAAAACCACCGTTGACCGACGTCGACTCGGAACCCGAGACAGCAGTTGACTTGGGCAAAGCGGCCCACCCCTCTATGGGTGTCGACGCGCTTTGTGATTCAGCCACCGCCGTCTCAGGCCAGGCCATCAGCCCCACCTTGTACAACGTAGACCTTGCCCCCACCAAGCGTGAAGGCCGCCGGTGGACCGGCTATAGCATCTTCACGCTCTGGGCCAACGACGTCCACAGCCTCGGCAACTATGCCTTCGCCATCGGCCTCTTCGCCCTTGGGCTTGGAGGCTGGCAGATCCTCCTTGCCTTGGGCATCGGAGCCGTACTGCTCTTTGCCCTGCTCAACTTCTCCGGCTTCATGGGGGTCAAGACCGGTGTACCGTTCCCTGTCATGAGCCGGATCAGCTTCGGTATCCGCGGTGCCCAGATCTCCAGCCTGCTCCGCGGCGCCGTCGCCATCGCCTGGTTTGGGATCCAGACGTACCTGGCCTCGGTGGTCCTCCGCGTAATGCTCGTGGCCATGGTGCCCTCCCTCAAGGAGCTGGATGGCAACTCCATCATGGGCCTGTCCACACTCGGCTGGATTGCCTTCGTTGCACTGTGGATCGTCCAGCTGGTCATCGTCAGTTTCGGCATGGAAATGATCCGCAAGTATGAGGCCTTCGCCGGGCCCATCATCCTGGTGACCATGGCTGCCATCGCCATCTGGATCTTCGCGGAAGCCGGCGGCTCCATCGCCTGGGCACCGGACAATGCGCTCGAAGGCGCCGACATGTGGCGCACCATCTTTGCCGGCGGCGCACTGTGGGTCTCCATCTACGGAACCTTCGTCCTGAACTTCTGCGACTTCACCCGCTCGGCGGTCTCCAAAAAGGCCGTGGTCCGCGGAAACTTCTGGGGCATCCCCATCAACATGCTCGTCTTCGGTGCCATCGTGGTCGTCATGGCAGGCGGCCAGTTCAAAATCAGCGGCAAGATCATCGAGAGCCCCTCGGACATCGTCCAGACCATCCCGAACACGCTCTTCCTTGTCCTGGCCTGCCTGGCCCTGCTGATCCTGACCATCGCCGTGAACCTGATGGCCAACTTCGTGGCCCCCGTCTATGCACTGACGAACCTGTTCCCCAAGCACCTGAACTTCCGCAAGGCGGCCTGGGTCAGCGGTACGATCGGCCTCATCATCCTTCCATGGAACCTCTACAACAACCCCCTGGTCATTGTGTACTTCCTCGGCGGACTGGGCGCGCTGCTGGGGCCGCTGTTCGGCGTGGTCATGGCAGACTACTGGCTGCTTCGCCGCGGCAAGGTCAACGTGCCGGAGCTCTACATCGAGTCACCCACGGGAGCCTACTACTACAAAAAGGGTTACAACCCCAAAGCGATCATGGCACTGATACCGGCTGCCACCGTCGCCCTCGTGATCGCTTTTGTCCCGGCCTTCGAGGGAGCCGCCCCGTTCTCCTGGTTCTTCGCAGCAGGCATCGCGGCAGTGGTGTACTACCTGATTGCGGATCGCACGCAGCAGTTCGACGACGTCGACGGCGAGCCCATCGCCATCGTCAGCACCCACTAACCAACTGTCCCGAAAGGGGAAAGCACCATGCGCATCCTTGTGGCCAACGTCAACACCACACAGTCCATGACCGACTCCATCGCCGCCTCGGCCCGTAGTGTGGCGGCACCCGGAACGGAAATCATTGGAATCACGCCCCGCTTCGGTGCCGATTCCTGCGAGGGGAACTTCGAAAGCTACCTCGCGGCCATCGCCGTGATGGACGCCGTGGTCAACTACCCGGAACCGTACGACGCCGTCATCCAGGCCGGCTACGGCGAGCACGGCCGCGAAGGGCTCCAGGAGCTCCTGGACGTTCCGGTGGTGGACATCACCGAGGCGGCCGCGAGCACCGCGATGTTCCTGGGCCACAAGTACTCCGTGATCACCACCCTGGACCGGGCCGTGCCGCTGATCGAGGACCGGCTGAAGCTGGCCGGCCTCGACGCCCGGTGCGCCTCGGTCCGGGCCAGCGGCATGGCCGTCCTTGAACTGGAGGAGGAGCCGGAGCGCGCGGTGGAAGCCATCATCGAACAGGCGCTGCTGGCTGTCCGCGAGGACAAGGCGGAAGTTATTGTCCTGGGCTGCGGCGGCATGGCCGGTCTGGACGAGGAAATCCGGAAGCGTGCCGGAGTCCCCGTGGTGGACGGCGTGGCGGCTGCCGTCACCATCGCTGAATCGCTGGTCCGGCTTCGGCTGAGCACCTCAAAGGTCCGGACCTACGCCACCCCGCGGCCCAAGACAGTCATAGGCTGGCCCATAACGGCAGCGGAAGTGCCCGCTGCACCTTAGCCCGCCATCAAAACAAGGAGCGACCCCATGACTGCAACCCACCGGCCCGTACAACCCCACCGGCCGGCGCCGGTCGCCGTCGTGACCGGTGCAGGCTCCGGGATTGGCAGGGCGGTGGCGCGGCTCATGCTGGCCGACGGGTACCGCGTGGTGTTGGCCGGCCGCCGTGAGGCTCCGCTGCTGGAGTCCGCGGCCGGCCACCGCCAGGCGCTGACGGTGCCCTGCGACGTGACAATGCCCGACGACGTCGAGCGCCTTTTCGCTGCGGCTCTCGGAAAGTGGGGGAGAGTTGACGTCCTGTTCAACAACGCGGGCGTGTTCGGCCCGGCCGCGTCGGTGGATGAAATCAGCGCGGCCGACTGGGACGCGGTGGTGGCGGTGAACCTGACCGGCTCCATGCTCTGCGCCGCCACTGCCGTACGGGCCATGAAATCCCAGGAGCCGCAGGGTGGCCGCATCATCAACAACGGGTCCATTGCAGCGCATTCGCCGCGGCCCCGGACGGTGGCCTATACGGTCACCAAGCACGCCATGACGGGTCTGACCAAGAGCATCGAGCTGGACGGCAGGGACTTCGGCATCACCTGCGGCCAGATCGACATCGGCAACACGGCCACGGACATTATGGGCACCATCGGCGTGGACTCCGGCGCCCTGCAGGCTGACGGCAGCCGCAGGGTGGAGCCCACGTTCCCGGTGCAGGACGCCGCGCGTGCCGTGCTCCTGATGGCAGGCATGCCGCCGTCGGCCAGTGTGGGCTCGGTGGTGATCACGGCCGCAGGGATGCCGTTCATCGGCCGGGGGTAGCTAGATGTACTGACCGGACACGTTGATCAATCGTGAGAAGGGCGGCTGGCTGCCGCATGCGGTGTGGGGTCGGTGAGGGTTGTAGTAGTGCAGCCAGCCATGTAGCTCCCCACGACGCTCAGCCTTGGAGGTATAGCAGCGGGCGTAGGCCCAGCCGTCGGCCAGTGTGCGGTGGAAGCGCTCGATCTTGCCGTTCGTCTGTGGGCGATACGGGCGGGTGCGCTTGTGCTTGATTTCAAGTTCGGCGCAGGTGTCCCGCCACACGTGTGAGCGGTAGGCGCCACCGTTGTCAGACAGAACGCGCTCGACGGTGATGCCCCGCTGGTTGAACCACTCGACAGCGCGAACGAGCACCGCTGTGGCAGTTTGGGCGGTTTCGTCATCATGGATTTCGGCGTAGGCGACGCGGGAATGGTCGTCGATGACGGTGTGGACGTAGGCGTAGCCCAGAAGTGGGTCACTGTGTTTGTTGCGCGGCTTGCCGGGTGTCTTGGCGCGGTTCTTCTCGCCTTGTCGGCGGCCAACGTAGCGCCAGCCTCCGCCGTCGGGGATGTTGCCGAGCTTTTTCACATCTACATGGATCATGGAGCCGGGGTGGTCATGCTCGTATCGACGGATCGGTTCACCGGTAGCACGGTCGACATGCGACAGGTGGTTCAGGTGAACCGAGGTGAGGATGCGGTGAACCGTCGACGGGGCAATCCCAAACGGAAAGCCAACTGAACGGGCCCCTCGGGGAGACGCAAACGAAGGGTGATGCATCGACGACTGGTCTTCGCGCTGGTTTTGTTCGGCGAGTGGTGTGGCCGCGAGGATCGGTCCTGCATCGACTGGCCTACTCGGTACCGCTCGACCCATCTCTTGACCGTGGGCCA
Organism: Pseudarthrobacter cellobiosi; assembly: GCF_023913755.1. Classification (GTDB taxonomy): domain Bacteria; phylum Actinomycetota; class Actinomycetes; order Actinomycetales; family Micrococcaceae; genus Arthrobacter; species Arthrobacter cellobiosi. The sequence goes on along the minus strand of NZ_JAMXBJ010000042.1, from coordinate 122,520 downwards.
CGAGACCTGGAATCGGGCGGCAACTTCGCTGATCGGCCAACCGTCATCGACGACGAGGCGGGCGACCTTTAGCCGGTGGCGCGGTGTGAGGGCAGCGTTTGGGTGGGTCATGAATTCCCTCGGAGACGGAAAGGGGCCAGCCGGATTCGGCTGCTCGAGCAGGGCACGTAGTGTCAGCCGGCCGCTAAACTGTTCCGCCGATGACCAACAAGTTCATGTGCCTGGTCAGCCGGTCCGGTCTGAATCGGACGGGTCCGCCGCTGTCAGCGAGCCGGAGTGGGCGCGTGCGGTGGGGTCCCTGCGGACCTTGATCAGGCTTGCGACTGTGGTCACTGTCAGGATGACTGCGATGACGATGAGGCTGATGTTGGTGCTGATCTCCGGCACGCGGCCATCGATGCCGTGCCCCCAGTGCAGAACAAGTTTCACGCCGATGAATGCCAGAATAAGCGCCAGACCTGTGGAGAGGTAGACCAGGCGGTCCAGAAGCCCCTTAACGAGGAAGAACAGGGCCCGCAGCCCTAGCAGGGCGAAGGCATTGGCGGTGAAGACAATATACGGTTCGGCGGTAATACCGAAAATAGCCGGGATTGAGTCGAGCGCGAACAGCAGGTCGGTGCTGCCGATTGCGAGCAGCACAATAAACAGGGGCGTCACTGCCCTACGGCCGGCGCTGCGCGTGAACATCCGCCCGCCCTCGTAGTCCTTTGTGACGGTCAGCGCGCGGCGGGCCACACGGACCAGCACGTTGTCATGGACATCCGGGTCGGCGTTGCGGTGCCGGTAAAGCTGCACAGCCGTCACAATCAGGATCAGGCCGAAGATCAGGAACATGAAGGAGAACAGCTGGAGCAGTGCTGCGCCCAGGGCGATGAAGATCGCCCGCAGGACCAGGGCCAGTGCTATGCCGAAAATCAGGACTTTCTGCTGGTACTTCTCGGGGACGGCGAAGGTCGACATGATGATCACGAAGACGAAGAGGTTATCGATGGAGAGGCTTTTCTCGACGATATAACCCGCGAAGTATTCTGCGCCGAAGTCCCAGCCCACCTGCATTGCGAAGACCAGTCCGAAGGCAATGGCCACGGCAATATAGAGAATCGATGAAATTGCGGCCTCGCGGAACTTCACGACGTGCGGCCGTGCGGCAGCCAGTCCAAGATCCAGGGCGAGCAGCCCGAGAATAAGTCCGATGGTGATAGTCCAGCGAAGTACACTGACTTCGAGCATTGGTGGCCTTTCTTGTCATCAACTGAAACTGGCTGATTGCTTTCCCTGCGCTCCCGGCCGCCGACCGGGCGCCTGCGGGTCCGATGGACTATTGTCCTTGAAATGGCAACCAAGGATTTTGACTCAGGGACACCCGCCGGGGCCGCCGCCGAGACGCAGTGGACGTTCCTCACCAACCATGCCCACGTCCTGCTCACTATCGCCCGCGATCCGCAGATCCGGATGCGCGACGTCGCCACCCGGGTGGGCGTTACGGAGCGTGCTGCGCAAAAGATAACTGCTGACCTTGTGGAGGCCGGCTATATCACCAGAACCCGTGCCGGACGGCGCAACAGCTACACCGTCGCCACCGGTCGTCCTCTCCGCCATCCCCTCGATGCCGGCCACGAACTGGACGAACTCCTCGCGGTCCTCGTCCCGGAATCCACCTCCCAACCCTAGACACATGAACTACAGTTCGCTAATCTGAGTTCAGTAGTTGAATCATACGCTACCTGCATCAGGTGGCGGGATGGCCGGCCGGAGTGTCTTCGGCACGGCCGAGCTGAGTCGGTCTGGAAGGAGCTCGCTCTTGAATAATCGAGAGGCACATGTCAGACCGCCACCTCCAGCCGGTGTTCCCGCCACCACTGCGGATTCCGCAGGGCCGGTGCATCTCGTCGTCGTGGCCGAGTCCGACGCCGCAGACATTCTGGTCGCGGCGGCCGCACAGGCGCGCAGCGCCGGTGCCCGCCTGCTGATCGCTCTCGCCCGGCCCCGTTTGGGCTTCACAACCGACGCCGCCCTGGTCCGGTCCGTCATCGCACGCAGGCAACAGGAGGTGCTCCGATTGGAGCGCCTCGCGCACCAGGCCCTGGACCACACCGGAGTCACATTTGAAACTGTCCTGATGACCTACCGGGGCGGCGGCTCTGAGTCCGGGCGGACCCGTCGCATTGCCTCAGCAGTGAATCGCCTGGCCCTCGGCCGCGGGGCCATCGCCTGCCGGCAACCGGCGTTGTTGCGACCTCCGACAGCATGGAGAACCATCAGTGAGCCATGAAAAGTCGGTTGATGGACTGAATCCGGCACCGGGCAACAGCATCGTCGTAGGGCACGATGGATCTGACGGTGCAGATTATGCATTGGCCACGGCTCTTGGGCTCGCGGACGAGCTGCAGGTCGCTGTCGTCATCGTCCTCGTGCGGGCCTGGTCTCTCTCCACTGCCCCGCGGCCGCCCGATTGGGAGTTCGGGTACGTGTCGTCGTTTGATGAGTACGCAGCGGCCGTATATGAGGAGCTCGTGCAGGATGCACGCATCACCCTCGACAAATACCCCATGGTCCCCATTAGCTACAGAGCCGTTCACTCCAGCGCAGCCAAGAGCCTCATTGACATCTCACGAAACGCCCGCATGCTGGTTGTCGGATCGCGCGGTCACGGCGGTCTCGCCGGGATGTTGCTCGGCTCCGTAAGTGACCAGTGCGTCCGGCATGCGGCCTGCCCCGTCCTGGTGGTGCGTCCTCGGAGCTGAAGCCACGGCACTCGGGGCATCCATTGACTCCTTTGCATCGGTCCGGCGCGAGCGCCCGATCAGGGTCAGAATTTCTCCGGGCGCAAAACGTCGACGTCACTCACGAACAGAATCATGGCGTAGTCCTCGTAATAGTGCTCCTGAAGGTAGGCGGAAATTGCGCTGGCCGTCTCTTCGTCGCACACCACCTCAATGCGGATGTTACTGTTCGCCTCCCAGCCGGCACTGCGGACGCCCCGGTGGCCTTTGCCGCGGGCATCGGTGATGGTGTATCCGTGAGCATTGAGCCGGTCGATCTCACGGGTGAGAGTGGCCTCAAGGGCTGCTTCGGTGACGACGGTCAATAGCTTGCGTGTATGCCTTTGCATCGGTTTCATCCTTTCGCGAAAGTATGTGCCCACACGGCCAGTGCATGGTAGATCGGGATACCAAACAGTACATTGAACGGGAATGTGATCCCCAGCGAGGCTGCCAGCGACAGGGTGGGATTGGCCTCGGGTACGGAGATGCGCATGGCCGCCGGGACCGCGATGTACGAAGCACTCGCCGCCAGTGTCGCAAGAACGGCCGTACCGCCTATGGAGAGGCCCAGGACCCACCCTAGCCCGGTCCCCACCAGGGCGGAAAAGAGCGGCATGCCAATTCCAAAGGCCATCAGGAATGGCCCGTACCGGCGCAGGCTTCCTACCTGTGTCGCGGTGATCAGCCCCATCTCCAGAAGAAAAAGGGCCAGGATCCCCTTGAAGAGATCGAAGAACAACGGCTCGATCGACGACAGCCCGTCCGGCCCGGCTGCCCAGCCGATGAGCAGCCCGCCCAGTAGCAGCACAATGCTCTTGCCCAGGAAAACCTCGTGGGCGACCGACCTCCACCGGGTTTCGCGTGAGAGGCCCCGCGCGAGGACAATTCCCACAATGATGGCCGGCACTTCCAGGAGCACCAGAAGCAGGGGCATGTGCTCTTCGAACGCGATCTGGCGGCTGCCGAGATAGGCGACCACCACGGCATAGGTGCCTACGCTCACCGAGCCGTAGTGGGCGGCGAGGGAAGCTGCATCCGCGCGTTTGAAGCGGCCCAGGTAGCGCAGCACGGGGAAGGCCGCCAGTGAAAGGAAAAAGCCCAGCGCCACCACGGCCAGCATTTGCGGCAGCAGGCTGCCGAAAGGCTGCCTGGCCAGTTCGATACCGCCCTTGAGGCCGATGGCCAGCAACAGCACGATGCTAACGAACTCGTAGATCGCAGCCGGTAGCCGCAACTCCGAACGCAGCAGGCCCGCCGTGGCGCCAAGCAGGAAGAAAAGGATGATGGGATCGATCATGCGGTGACTCTCTTGTTCGTTTCCGGCTGTTGTGAAACCGGAGCGCGGTCAACGGCCCGTACCTGGCATCGTTTGGCTGTAATCCGTTCGACGCCACCGGTATGCCGGCAGTGCCATTAATACACGCTATATGATTCATGAGACAAACTTCATGTATTCTGGCACGTAACATCTGCGGTTGCGGGACGGCCACAGGGACTTTTCCACCTCATCGCGTGCACATGACAGGTGTGCTGTGAAAACGTCGGCATGGGGTGAGGAGAATTGCAGGAGCAGCAGCCGTCACCGGATGTGCCACTCATCCCGCAAACCTGCGGTTCCCAGTCGTTCCCCCTGGAGTGAAAGGTCAGTTGTGATCAGCACTGAGTCCGGCAATTCAACCCCGCCTTCCGTCTATTCCGGTGAACGGATTTCTCTGCTTACCCAGCATGGCAAGGAGCGGGTGATCGTCCCGGTGCTCGAGCGTGCGCTCGGCTGCCGGCTCGAACACGTCACGGGCTACGACACGGATCTGCTCGGTACTTTCACCCGCGAGGTCCCCCGCGCCGGCTCACAGCTCGAGGCTGCGCGCAAGAAGGCGCAGGTGGGCATGGAATTGTCGGGTTTGCCGCTGGGTATCGCCAACGAGGGCTCGTTTGGCCCGGATCCGGCCATGGGGATGTTCCCCTGGAACATCGAACTCATGATCTGGATCGACAGTGAGCGCGAACTGGAGGTCGTTGGAACAGCCGAAGGCAAGACGAACTTCTTCCACCTGCTGACCGCGGACTGGGCGGAGGCCCAAACGTTCGCCCGCGAATCGAAGTTCCCCGAACACCACCTGGTCGTTCGCCCGGACGGCGAGCACGACCCCCGCATGCATAAAGGAATCGCCGCCTGGCCCGAGCTGGAGCTCGCCTTTTCGAGGGCGCTGGCCCGATCGGCCAACGGCAAGGTTTTTCTCGAGACCGACATGCGCGCCAATGCCAATCCGACGCGCATGGAAACCATCCGTCTCGCGGCCGAAAACCTCGCACAGAAACTTCGCTCCAGATGTCCGTCCTGCGACACCCCGGGATTCTGGAAAGTGGAGCGAGTGGCAGGACTCCCGTGCACGGGCTGCGGCGAGCCAACGAGCGAGACCCGCGCCGAGATTCATGGATGCCTCACCTGCGGGCACCGCTCCACCCGCGACGTAACTGACCCACCACGCGCCGACCCGCGTTTTTGCAACTGCTGCAACCCCTAACACTGCCCATAACCTCGACGCGTCCCATTGCCCAACGCGTTCAGAGCGATACGTAGCTTCAAATCAACACCGGAGGAAAGATATGCAACCATCACATTTAGTGGACCTCAAGCCCCGCAGCCGGGTGGTTACCGACGGCATTCATGCGGCCCCCGCGCGTGGCATGCTCCGCGCTGTGGGTATGGGGGACGATGACTTCGCCAAACCCCAGATCGGCGTGGCAAGCTCCTGGAACGAAATCACTCCCTGCAACCTCTCCCTGAACCGTCTCGCCCAGAGCGCCAAGGAAGGTGTCTTCTCCGCCGGCGGGTTCCCGATGCAGTTCGGCACCATCTCCGTCTCGGACGGCATCTCCATGGGCCATGACGGCATGCACTTCTCCCTGGTCTCCCGCGAAGTCATTGCCGACTCCGTGGAAACCGTGATGCAGGCCGAGCGCATCGACGGCTCGGTCCTCCTGGCCGGCTGTGATAAGTCCCTGCCGGGCATGCTCATGGCAGCCGCCCGCCTGGACCTGGCCAGCGTGTTCGTCTATGCCGGTTCCATCATGCCGGGCTGGGTCAAGCTGGAGGACGGCTCAGAAAAGGAAGTCACCCTCATCGACGCCTTCGAGGCCGTGGGCGCCTGCGCCGCCGGCAAGATGAGCAGGGGTGACCTTGACCGCATCGAGCGCGCCATCTGCCCCGGCGAAGGCGCGTGCGGCGGCATGTACACCGCGAACACCATGGCCTGCGTCGGCGAGGCCCTGGGCATGTCCCTCCCCGGCTCCGCCGCCCCGCCCTCGGCAGACCGCCGTCGTGATCAGTTTGCGCGCAAGTCCGGCGAAGCCGTGGTCAACCTGCTGCGCCTCGGCATCACCGCCCGCGACATCATGACCAAAAAGGCCTTCGAGAACGCCATTGCTGTCACCATGGCCTTCGGCGGTTCCACGAACGCGGTCCTGCACCTGCTGGCCATCGCCCGCGAAGCTGAGGTTGAGCTGACGCTTGAGGACTTCAACCGCATCGGCGACAGGATCCCGCACCTGGGCGACCTGAAGCCGTTCGGCCGCTACGTCATGACCGACGTCGACAAGATCGGCGGCGTGCCGGTCATCATGCGCGCACTGCTCGACGCCGGCCTGTTGCACGGCGACTGCCTCACGGTCACCGGCAAGACCGTCGCCGAAAACCTCGCCGCGATCAACCCGCCGGACCTGGACGGCAAGATCCTCCGTGCCATGGACAACCCCATCCACAAAACCGGCGGCATCACCATCCTGCACGGCTCCATGGCGCCCGAAGGTGCTGTGGTCAAGAGCGCAGGCTTCGACGCCGACGTCTTCGAAGGCACCGCCCGCGTCTTCGAGCGCGAACAGGGCGCACTCGACGCGCTGGACAACGGCGCCATCCACAAGGGCGACGTGGTGGTCATCCGCTACGAAGGCCCCAAGGGCGGCCCCGGCATGCGCGAAATGCTCGCCATCACCGGCGCCATCAAGGGCGCAGGCCTCGGCAAGGACGTCCTTCTTCTCACGGACGGGCGCTTCTCGGGTGGCACCACGGGCCTGTGCATCGGCCACGTCGCCCCTGAAGCTGTCGACGGCGGCCCCATCGCCTTCGTCAAGGACGGGGACCGCATCCGTGTGGACATCGCAGCACGGACCTTCGACCTGCTGGTGGACGAAGCTGAGCTCGAGTCCCGCAAGATCGGCTGGGAGCCACTGCCGGCCAAGTTCACCAAGGGCGTGCTCGCAAAGTACGCCAAACTCGTGCACAGCGCCTCCACCGGCGCATACTGCGGGTAAAGCACTAGCACCCATTTACAGATCCACGGACGGTGACTACGTTGAGAATCACCCCAGCTGGAGACGCGTGCAGAGGACTTCTGAAATTCCGCGCAGACCACTTCGGAAAATGACATTGGCGGATTCCCGCAGCACGGGGCGCCTTCGGGTCCCTCGCAGGAATCGCCGCCATTCTCGATTCAAAGTGTTCTTGAAATCCTTCGTTTGTAAGAACGACGACGCACTACTACTCGGGTGCCAGCGGACTGATGGGTCTGGCGGGAAGGGTGAGTGGAACCAGGCTCAGCTGCGCCCGATTCAGGTCCTTGGCTTCGCCGGGGCGAAGGCGCGGCTCCTGATGTTTATCTGCTGTGTAGCGCAGATTACTGAACGGCAGCACGGACCGGCCATACGTTGAAGACGTCAGCAAAGAACTCTTCGATGGAAGGTCGCCATCATGGCTTCTGCACCAGCTCTTTCACATCACACCTCCGACACCGGCATCGGCCGGCGCGTTCTCGCCGGGGCCGCCGGGGGCATCGCCGGCGGCATCGTGTTCGGGATTCTCATGGCGATGATGGGCATGCTGCCCGTCATCGCGTCCATGGTCGGCTCCAACTCGGCCGTGGTCGGGTTCGGCGTCCATCTGATGATTTCGGTACTGATCGGGCTGGGCCTGACGGTCCTGTTCGGCAACCGGTTCCTAACCGCGTATGGCCGCGGCGCCCTCGTCGGGCTCGGTTACGGGCCCACGTGGTGGGTCCTTGGGCCGCTGATGATCATGCCGGTCATGGTGGGCATGCCCCTGTTCGCCATTGACCTCACCGCGCTGATGAGCCTGATGGGCCACCTGATCTATGGCGTTATTCTGGGACTGGTGGCGGTCCGCGTCCTCAAGAGCCGGGCATGACCGATACCTGCCGGGTCGATGTGGCGGCCACCGTCTCCGGGGACCTGCGACCGTGGGCCCCGCGGCAACGAGAGGCCGACCCGCTGATGGCAGGACCCGCTGACCCCTTCAGTTGTTTGAATGAAGTTGATCTGTTCGCTGACCTGAGCGCGCAGGAGATCGAGGCCATGGACCTCATGGCCCCGGCCCGGCTGTTCCGCCGCGGGGAACTGCTGTTCAGCCAAAGCCAGCCCGTCAAGGCCCTGTTCATCCTCAAATCCGGCCGGGTGCGCATTTTCCGGGTCGCCGAGGACGGCAAAGCCCTGACGATGGCCATCCTGGAACCGGGCGCGGTATTCGGAGAGATGATGCTCGTGGGCCAGCGGATGTATGACAACTACGCCGAGGCCATCGAAGACTCGGCGATCTGCCAGCTCAGCGTGGATGAAGTCAAACGGTTCCTGCTCTCGGATCCCCGCATCGCCATCCGCATCTCCCGGCTCCTGGGCGAACAGGTCGCCCGCCTCGAAGAGCGCCTGACCGACTTGGCGCTGCGGCCGCTGGCCGCTCAGGTGGCGTCCACCCTTCTCAAACTCGGTGACGCCGCGGGGCCGCCGCGCTTCGGGCAGGCCCGGACCATCCACCTGACCCACGAACAGCTCGCCGGTCTCCTGGGCGCCTCCCGGGAGGCCACCAGCAAGATCATGGGTGAGCTCACAGCCAAAAAAGCCATCCGCCAGGGCCGCGGGCGCATCGTCATCCAGGACCGCGACATCCTGCACAAAACCGCCCGGAGCACCTCATGATCACCGCCGCCTTCCACGGCCAGGTGATCGCCCGCTCAGAGCAAACAGTCTATCTGGAAGGCAACCACTACTTCCCCCGGGAATCCCTAGTGCCGGACGCGCTTGAAGACAGTTGGGTCCGGACCCTTTGTTTCTGGAAGGGTGTTGCCTTCTACCACCACGTCCGCGCAGGGGGCCACCGGTCACCGAACGCCGCTTGGTCCTATCCCCGGCCGACACCCCTGGCCCGGATGATCAAAGGCCACGTCGCCTTCGCTCCCGGCGGGGGCGTCATCGTCAGCGACGACCATCCCTGACCGTGCCCCTGCGCATCGGTTGGCTTCTTCCCCGCCCAAAGTTTTGTCCTGTCAATCAATCCAGAGATAAGTGAGTACCCGCATGCCACGCATTCCCGCCCACACCCTAGTCACAGCACCTGAAGCCTCCCAAGGGATCGCCCGGAAACTGGAGCAGAAAATGGGCAAGCTGCTGAACATCCACGCCGGCATGGCAGACTCCCCGGTCGTGATCGCCTCCTACGAGGGGATCTCCGCCGCCATCGCGGCACACGGCAGCTTCGACGCCCGCACCCGCGAAGCGATCGCCCTGGCCGTCGGAAACCAGAACGGCTGTGACTACTGTCAGGCCGCCCACACCCTCTCGGCACGCCGGGCAGGGCTGGACGATGAGCAGATCCTCGCGGTCCGCACCGGTGAAGTGGATTTCGACGACAAACTCGCAGCGATCACCGGTGTCGCCCGTGAAGCCGCGGCCCGGACCGGGAACGTCTCCGACGCGACCTGGCAGGCCGCCCTTGACGCCGGATGGAGCGCCGAGGAACTCTCCGAGGCGTTCGCCCACATCGCGGCAAACCTGTTCACCAACTACTTCAACCACTACGCCGGCACGGAACTGGACCTTCCCGCAGTCCCGGAACTCACCGCCTGAGACCCGTGGAAGGTGGAAGGAGCATCGGTCCCTTCACCCGGTCTGCGGTTTCACCTTTAACCAGCAGGGGGCGGCAGGGCGCGGCGGTTACCCGCAGCCGGCCCCCTCCGGACGGCGGCCACGGTCGTCGTCAGTGCGCTGCTGCCAGGGCCGCGGGAAGGTCGGTCAGGGCGGTAACTGTGAATTCAGGAGCCTCAAAGTAGCCCGGGTAGCTACCCCCGGTCCTGTTCAGCCACGCCGTGCGCAACCCGGCACGGGCGGCGCCGTGGATATCCCACGGATGCACGGCGACCAGCAGCATGCCGGCCGGGTCGGCCCCGGAAGCAGCGGCGGCATATTCATAGGAGGCCCGGGCAGGCTTCCATGCGGGAGCGCCTTCGACCGAAAGCAGCGACTCAAACGCATCCCGGATCCCGACCTCGCTGAACAATTGCTCGGCGATCCGGGCCGAGCCGTTGCTTAGCGTAATCAGCCGGAACCCTGCAGCGGCGAGGGCTCTAATCCCCTCGGGGACATCGGAATGTACCCCGAGGCCGGCCAGGCCGCCCATGACATGGTCGACCGCCGCATCAAGAGGGCGGTTAAGCTCCACCCCGGTCAGAAGTCCCCGGAGTGCGCCAGCCCCGAGGGCGGCGAACGATCCGTTGTCTCCGCTGGCCGCCAGCGCGAAGCCGTCACGCAGCAGCGTGGCGAACCAGAGTTTCGCCAGCTCAGCCGGCGCCCCGACCTCGCTGAAGCGTTCCCCCATGGGCGACATATCTGACAGGGTTTCGTTGACATCAAAGACAACGACTGAGATGGCGGTGCTCATGGATTCTCCTTGTGGTCGCGTGTAGGTCTCCGGTGCAAGTCTGCCGCCATCCGGAAAGAAAAGAGAGGGAACCACTGGCCCGACTAACCGGGGCGTATCGGGGCCCGGTGTTCCCGGAAGCTGTCAGCGCAGGTATTCCGCCAATTTCCTTGTCGAAAAACTGCTTGGGCCGCGCACCGATCCCGGACGCCCTGTTTTCGCCGTCCCCGACGAGGTAGATGGCACTTGGGAATTCAGTAGCGAAGAACTGGCATTGGCCTTGGCTCTCGTTAGAGGTAGCTGCAGATGCGTTCGGGGTCGCAGGCTGCGGGGTCCCCCGCGGCCGCGGCGTCATGAAATTCGGCGACGGTTGTCCGCAGCGCGGTGAGTTCTGCGATCCGGGCGTCGAGGTCGCGGAGCTGTTTGGCCAACAGATCCTTCACGTGGATGCAGGGGGCCTGGCCGATGTCCCGGACGGCGAGGATGTCTCCGATCTGGGCCAGGGTCAGCCCGGCGGTGCGGCCGCGGCGGATGAATTCGAGCCGGCTGACCGTCTCGTGGGGGTAGTCGCGGTATCCGTTCGGGGCCCTGTCGGCGGCCGGCAACAGGCCGCGGTCCTCGTAGAACCGCAGTGTCTTGGCCGTCATGCCGGCGGCTGCGGCGGTTTCGCCAATACGCATCATGTACCTCTTGTCCCGGGGTTTCCCTCTTAACCTTCCAGTTTAGTGGAAGGTAAGGAGCAGCTAAAGGATCGGTTACCAACCGGGCCGGGGAAAGCCCCATCTTTTCCAAGCGCATTAGGCCCGGGTGAGGGCTCCGCGGTTCCGGGCCGGTGGCGGATGGGTCTCTTGACCTTCCCCCATGGTGGAAGGTGCAGACTGGGGTCACACCCATACACGAGGCAACGTCGCGGGCATTCCGGGGGCGGCGCTGCTGTACGACTTTGGAGGATTTCATGTCTGAACAGACACCTGATTTTGATCTGGCCATCATCGGCTCCGGCGGCGGGGCGTTCGCGGCCGCGATCCGGGCGACCAACCTGGGCAAACGGGTCCTGATGATCGAGCGTTCCACCGTCGGCGGCACGTGCGTGAACACCGGCTGTGTTCCCTCCAAAGCGCTCCTCGCGGCGGCCGAGGCCCGGCATGTTGCCCTGGACGCGTCCGGCCGGTTCCCCGGCATCAGCACCTCCGTCGCCCCGGTCGACATGGCCGGGCTGATCGGCGGGAAGCGTTCCCTGGTGGAGACGATGCGTTCGGATAAGTACGTGGACCTGATCGCTGAGTACGGCTGGGAGCTGCGCCAGGGCGATGCCGTGTTCGCCGGCACCCAGAACGATCCGGTCCTGGAAATCACCGGACAGGACGGCGCTCCGGAATCGGTCCGGGCCGCGCACTATCTGGTGGCCACCGGCTCCGCCCCGTGGGCGCCACCGATCGAGGGTCTGGCGGACACGGAATACCTGACCTCAACCACGGCGATGGAACTCGAGGAGGTCCCTGACTCCCTGCTGGTCATCGGCGGCGGCTACGTGGCCCTGGAACAGGCCCAGCTCTTCGCCCGGCTCGGGTCCAAGGTCACCATGCTGGTCCGCTCCCGCCTGGCCTCCGCGGAGGAACCCGAGGCCTCCCACGCCCTGATGGGCGTCTTCGCCGACGAGGGTATCCGCGTGGTCCGCCGGACGGCCGTGTCTTCCGTGCGCACGGACCCGGCCACCGGCGGGATCATCGCGACGGCGGCCGTCTCCGGAGGGCAGGAGGAATTCCGGGCCACCAGGGTGCTGGTCGCCACCGGACGCCGGCCGGTCACCGAGGGCTTGAACCTGGGTGCGGTCGGCGTCAAGACCGGGGACGGCGGCGAGATCCTGGTCAACGGCCAGCTTGCCAGCTCCAACGACCGGATCTGGGCCGCCGGGGACGTGACCGGGCACCGCGAATTCGTCTACGTCGCAGCCGCCCACGGCTCCCTGATGGTGGAGAACGCGTTCAACAACGCCGGCCGCGAGGTGGACTACCGGCACCTGCCCCGGGTCACCTTCACCAGCCCGGCCCTGGCCGCGGTCGGGATGACGGACAAGGAAGCCAACGAGGCCGGCATCCGGTGCGAATGCAGGGTCCTGCCCCTGGAGTACGTGCCCCGGGCCCTGGTGAACCGGGACACCCGTGGCTTCATCAAGATGGTCGCCGACGCCGACACCGGACGGATCGTGGGAATCACCGCCGTCGCCAAGGACGGCGGAGACCTCGCGGCGGCCGGTGTTTATATCCTGGAAGCCGGGATGACAGTGGACCAGGTCGCGAACCTGTGGAGCCCCTACCTGACGATGGCCGAAGGGATCAAGATCGCCGCCCAGTCCTACACCACGGATGTCTCCAAACTCTCCTGCTGCGCCTCCTGACCGCCCTGCCCCTCCACGCGGATGAAGACCTCGGAGCACGACTTCATCGACCGTCAGACCTCACAGGAAACCGGCATCGTCCCCGCACCCTCGCTGCCCCTGCCTGGACGAGCAGTGCAGACGACTTCTGACATTCCGTGCAGACGTCTTCTGAAACTGACATCATGAATTTGCCTGGGTCTGAGCAGTGAAGCGAGCAGAACGGCTCCATGCTCTATCAGAGATGTTGCGCCGCAGCGGCGCGCGGGGGGTCTCCGCCGAACGGTTGGCGAGAGAGTTCGAGGTGTCCGTGCGCACAATCAAGAGAGACCTCGATGCGCTGGAGAACAGCGGTGCGCCTCTATGGTCGCGCCCAGGTCCGGGCGGTGGCTACGGATTGGCTATCGGCGCGTCCCTGCCACCCGTCAGCCTGTTTCCGGCGCAGGCTGTGGCGCTCATGGCGGCTGTGTCCGCTGCGTCTGATGCCCCCTACGCTGATCTGGCAGCAGCCGGTATCCAGAAGATCCTGGACGTCCTCGATCCCAGAACCCGAGCAAGAGCTGACGAGCTGGCCCGCCGTGTGTGGGTCAACGCGCTTCCCTCGTCCTCGCGCGCGATTAAGTCGGCACTGGAGGAGGCGATGGCCGAGCAGCGAGTAATCCGTATTCGCTACACATCGAGAGACGGGACCACGACCACCCGTGACGTCGAGCCCGTGCTGTTCGCCTCCACGAACGGCCAGTGGTACTTAATTGGATGGTGCCGAATGCGCGACGCAATGCGATGGTTTATCGTGTCGCGCATCGAGCAGGCCACCGTAACTAAGGCGGCCTGCAGCGGCCACACCATCCACGAGGTCGGAGAACCCCCAGCGAACGCCAGACCGGTACACGGTCGTGGCGAGTGAGCCACTCAATCAACGTCAGTCAGTACAGCTAGAGAACACCAACGTGGGCCATCTGTTCCCACCGGCTCGCTTTACCCACACCATACTGCCGGCCTTTCCAGCCAACAGGGACCCTGTTACGGAAGGATTCTCAGTACGCGAAGTAGGCCACGTGGCCGAGGCGCTCGAGCTGCCGATCACGTAGCGCCCATTCAACTGCGGAGTGTCGAACCGCGTCTGAGCTGGGGATTCGGCAAGGATTGGGGCTATGACCAAGAGAACTGTGCTTATCGGGGGACGCTTTTTTTGGCCTTTTGACGCTGGTGGCGGTGGGAACACAGCTGACAGTTCATTTGGGCATGGGCTACGACGTCTGGAACTTCTTCAGCTACTTCACTAATCTGTCCAACATCTTCGCTGCGTTGGTGCTTCTCATCAGCGGCTACAGGGTGCTGATCCGCAAACGCCCCAGCGAAATCGACGACGTCACGCGCGGCACGGCAACCATCGCCATGGCCGTGGTGGGACTCGTGTTCGGTGCACTGCTCGCCGGGGAAGATCTCGGCTCGCTGCTGCCGTGGGTCAACTTCGTGGTGCATTACCTGATCCCGGTGGTCATGGTGGTGGACTGGCTCTTCCAACCGCCGCGGGCCACGCTCACGGTCAAGCACATCTGGTACTGGCTGCTCTACCCCGTCGGCTACCTGGTCTACAGCCTGGTCCGCGGGGCCTTAGTGAAGTGGTACGCGTACTGGTTCGTCGACCCCGCACGGGCAGGTGGCTGGGGCGGGGTGGCGGTGTTTGCCCTCGCCATTTCCGTCGGCTTCCTAGTAGTGAGCCTGGCGATGCTGTGGCTCGGCAACAAGCTCAAGCGGCAGGTGGATTACTGAGCCCTGATCCACAGATCCGTGGTTGGTCCTCAATCGAGGAGGTGCAGCTGTTCGGGGGTGTCGAGGTCTTCGCCGCCGGAGAGGTCACTGCAATCGATGAGGTCTATCAGTTCGGGATGGGCCTGGAGGAAATAGCGGGCCCCGGCGTCGCCCGTTGCCGTTTCCGCGGCCTCAGCGCGGAGGGTGGAATCCAGAAGCAGCGGATGTCCCCGCCGGAGTTTTCCTTCGGGGCCACGGTAGGCGGCGGCCGTCACCCGGCCTGGTCGGTGGGATGCCAGCAACCGGGCGACGGTCTCGGTGGTCAGGCCGGGCTGGTCCACCAGCGCAATGAGCACATGGTCCTCCGGGGCTGCTGCGGCGACTCCCGCCCGGAACGAACTGCCCATTCCACTGGCCCAGTCCGGGTTGTCGATGACCCGGTGCCGGCTGAGATCGGTGGCGGCGCGGACCGTTCCCGCGTCCGCGCCGAGCACCGTCACCACCTCCCGGCAGCCGCCGTCGAGCAGCACGTCGGCCAGGACTTCAACGAGCGTACGGCCCTGGAACCGGAGCAATGCCTTGGGACCGAGCCCCAGCCGCGTCCCGGCACCGGCGGCAAGCAGCACCGCCGTCGTGCGTTGTTCGTCCAGGTCAGCCATCGCCCCAGCCTATCCAGCCACGTGACAGTTGACGGCAATGTTCCAGGGGAACACTGCCGTCAACTGTTGTATGGATGAGCGGGTCAGGCGTCGCCTCCGGTGCCGCCGGTGGTCCCAGCGTTGACGTCCAGCAGCTTGTAGCGGTCCAGCGCGTAGGCGGGCACGCCGCCGTCCACCTCGCCGCGTGAGGCCAGCAGCTGCAGGGTCTTCACCACAATCGAGTGGGTGTCGTTCTTGAAGAAGCGGCGGGCTGCTGCGCGGGTGTCGGAGAAGCCGAAGCCGTCTGCTCCGAGCGAGGCGAACTGGTGCGGGAGGAACTGGCGGATCTGGTCCGGGACGGCCTTCATGTAGTCGGTCACCGCAACCACGGGCCCCTGCGCATCGGCGAGCTGCTGCGTGACGAACGGTACGCGGGCGGGCTGGCCCGGGTTCAGGAAGGCCTCTTCCTCGGCGGCGAGCCCGTCGCGGCGCAGTTCGTTCCAGGACGTGACGGACCAGACGTCGGCGGAGACGCCCCAGTCCTCGGCGAGGATCCGCTGGGCATCCAAAGCCCACGGGACGGAGACGCCAGAGGCCAGGATCTGGCTCTTGGGCCCTTCCATGCCCGACGCCGACACCCGGTAGATGCCTTTCAGCACACCGTTGACGTCGAGGTTCTCAGGTTCGGCCGGCTGGGAGATCGGCTCGTTGTACACCGTGATGTAGTACATCAGGTTTTTATCGGATGCAGGTCCGGTTCCTTCGCCGCTTGCGGCCGGACCGTACATGCGCTCGATGCCGTCCCGGATGATGTGGCCCATCTCGTACCCGTACGCGGGGTCGTAAGTGAGGACGGCCGGGTTGGTCGAGGCCAGGATCGGGGAGTGGCCGTCGGCGTGCTGGAGGCCTTCGCCGGTCAGGGTGGTGCGCCCGGCGGTGGCGCCGATGATGAAGCCGCGGGTCATCTGGTCCGCGGCGGCCCAGAAGGCGTCGCCGGTGCGCTGGAAGCCGAACATGGAGTAGAACACGTAGACCGGGATCAGCGGTACGCCGTGGGTGGTGTAGGCGGTGCCGGCGGCGGTGAACGCCGCGACCGCGCCTGCTTCGTTGATGCCGGGGTGGATCAGCTGGCCCTGGGCCGATTCCTTGTAGGCCAGGACCAGGTCCCGGTCCACGGAGAGATAGGCCTGGCCGTCCGGGTTGTAGATCTTGGCCGTGGGGAAGAACGCATCCATGCCGAAGGTTCGGGACTCATCCGGAACGATGGGGACAATGCGGTGCCCGAACTTCTTATCCCTGAGCAGGTCCTTGAGCAGGCGCACGAAGGTCATGGTGGTGGCCGCCTGCTGCTTCCCGGAACCGCGCTTGGCAACCTCGTAGGTCTTGGCGTCCGGCAGCTCCACCGGCGAGTGGTCCGGCCGGCGTTCGGGGACGAAACCGCCCAGGGCGCGGCGGCGTTCCATAAGGTACTGGATCTCGGGGGAGTCCATGCCGGGGTGGTAGTACGGGGGCCGGTAGAGGTCCGCGTCGAGCTGTTCGTCCGTGATGGGGATCCGGAGGTGGTCGCGGAACTTCTTCAGGTTATCGAGGGTGAGCTTTTTCATCTGGTGGGTCGCGTTGCGGCCCTCGAAATGGGGTCCGAGTCCGTAGCCCTTGACCGTTTTGGCCAGGATCACGGTGGGCTTGCCCTTGAACTCGGTGGCAGCCTTATAGGCGGCGTAGACCTTGTGGTAGTCGTGGCCGCCGCGCTTGAGGTTCCAGATCTCGTCATCGGAGAGGTCCGCGACCATGTCCTTGGTCTGCGGGGTCTTACCGAAGAAGTGCTCGCGGACGAACCCGCCGGACTCTGCCTTGTAGGTCTGGTAGTCACCGTCCGGGGTCTCGTTCATGATCTTCACGAGCGAGCCGTCGGCGTCCTTGGTGAGCAGGTCATCCCACTCCCGGCCCCAGACGACCTTGATGACGTTCCAGCCCGCGCCGCGGAAGAACGCTTCGAGTTCCTGCATGATCTTGCCGTTGCCGCGGACGGGACCGTCCAGGCGCTGGAGATTGCAATTGATGACGAAGTTCAGGTTGTCGAGCTTGTCGTTCGCGGCGAGCTGGAGCAGGCCGCGGGACTCGGGCTCGTCCATTTCGCCGTCGCCCAGGAATGCCCAGACCTGCTGGTCCGAGGTGTCCTTGAGGCCGCGGTTGTGCAGGTACCGGTTGGACTGGGCCTGGTAGATCGCGTTCATCGGACCGATGCCCATCGAGACCGTGGGGAACTCCCAGAACTTCGGCATCAGGCGCGGGTGGGGGTAGGAGGAGAGGGCGTGGCCTTCCTTGGACTTTTCCTGCCGGAATCCGTCCAGGTCCTCCTCGGCGAGCCGGCCTTCCATGAACGCGCGGGCGTACATGCCGGGGGAGGCATGGCCCTGGAAGAAGACCTGGTCACCGCCGCCGGGGTGGTCCTTGCCGCGGAAGAAGTGGTTGAAGCCCACCTCGTACAGGGTGGCGGCACCGGCGTAGGTGGAGATGTGCCCGCCTACGCCAATATCGGCGCGCTGCGCCCGGTGGACCATGATGGCGGCGTTCCAGCGCATGTACGCCCGGTACTTTTGTTCGATCTCTTCGTCCCCCGGGAACGCCGTTTCCTGGTCCACCGGGATGGTGTTCACGTAGTCCGTGGTGGTCACCATCGGCACGCCCACGCTCTGCGCGCCGGCGCGCTGGAGCAGGCTCCGCATGATGTATTGGGCACGCTCGGTGCCCTGTTCCTGAATCAGGGCATCCAGGGACTCCAGCCATTCGGCGGTCTCTTCCGGATCACGATCAGGCAGCTGGTTTGTCAACCCGCTGAGGATATGGGAGGTCTCTTCTCCTGCAGCCACGTCCAGCCTCTTTTCATCGTTGAATAGTTGGCTCAAGTTTTCATTGTGTGAGAAAACTTTATTGCATCTCGAGATTATCTAGGCGACCATCCGCGCGTCAAGGCGAGCGGACGGTCACATTTGGCTGCTAACGGAGCCACCAGCAACGCGGGGTCAGATACGGCCCATTAAGACGCCTAGAATCGGCTGTATCTGACCCCGCGTTGCTTTTTCAGGAAGAGGTAAGGAGCCTGCCCCAGCGCGGGTCCAGCAGCGGTGCGCCCGCCATCTTGAGGCAATGCCACAGCGTGACGGCCACGGAGTCCAGGACCGGTACACCGGTTCGCTCCTCCACTTCGGCCGTGATGTTGGCACCGTACAGGTTGGTGCACAGGTAGATCAGAGCATCCGGATTCGAGGCTGCGAGTTCCAGCGAGCCCGGCAGCATCTCGGCATCGGTCACCGAGGCGAAGGACTCGTTGTCGCTCAGGTCCAGGTGCCGGTGGTCGATGGTCTTGACGCCAGCCTGCGCGTAGGACTCGATCACGGCCTCGTTGACGTCCCCGGTGTATGGAGTGAACAGCCCGATGCGTTCGGTGCCGAAGGACTTGAACGCCTCCATGTACGCCAGGGTGGACGTGGTGGCCGGGATGCCCGTGGCGTCCGTGATTCCCTGCACGAGCCGGCGGTCATGGTCGGCGCCGAGCCAGGATCCGGAGGTTCCGTTCCAGGCGATGACGTCCACGTCCGACGTTGCGAGCAGTTCCGCGGCGGCGTGCATCCCGGCGGCGTCGAACTGCTTGTCCGAGGAATCATCCAGCGCGATGCGGGTGACATTGATGCGGGTGAAGTGCAGCGTGACGTCGCGGCGGTCACCCAGGATGCGGTAGCTCTGCGGCTCCAGGCACGTGTTGGAGGAGGGCACGATCATGCCGATGCGGATGGGGCGGTTGGCGGAAGGCATGGGGCTCCTAGGCAGAAATCGTGACGGTGGCGGGCGCTGCAGGGGTCAGCGGGGACAGGGCATCGCGGTGTTCGGTGAAGCCGTTGCGGGCCACGAAGCGGCCCACGGGGCCGGGATCCTGGAACCCGGCGTCGTCCACCACCACGCGTCCGGCGGAGACGACGACGGCCGGCCAGCCGTGCAGGGTCTTCCCCTCGAAGGGCGAGAAGTCAGTGCCCATGTGCAGTGCACCGCCGTTGACGACGCGCTCCGTAGCGGGATCGAAGACGATCAGATCGGCGTCGAACCCTTCCACGATGGCGCCCTTGCGCGGCAGGGCATTGATCCGGGCAGGACCCGCGGAGAAGACCTCCACGAAGTCCTCCACAGAGCCGCCGGCCGAGGAAAGCGCCGTGAAGGTCACCGGCATGCGGGTCTCGACGCCGGGCAGGCCGTGCGGCATGAAGCGGACGTCGTCCGTGCGCTCGCGTTTCTGCGAGAGGTCGTAGCAGGAGTGGTCCGAGGCTACGGTGTGGATGGCCCCGGCTGCGAGGCGTTCCTTGAGGGCGGCCACGGTTTCGGCGATGCGCATGGGCGGGCAGCAGGCGTACCACTCAGGGAACGTGCTGCTGTAGACGGTGTCATCCAGGCTCAGGTAGTGCGGGCATGTTTCGGAGTAGGCTTCCTGGCCGCGGCTGCGGGCATCGGAGACCAGGTCCACGGCTCCGGGAGTCGACTGGTGCACGAAGTAGACCGGCGCCCCGGTGTATTCGGCCATGGCGAGGGTTTCCTTGACGGAGATTTCCTCGGCCAGCTCGGGGCGGGTCCGGTGCAGGTGCTCGATGGCGATGCGTCCGTCCGCGGCGTGCTGCTCAGTGCAGTCGGCAATGATGGGGTCGTGCTCGGCATGAATGTATGTGAGGCCGTCCAGGCGGACCATTTCGCGCATAACCTTGAGGATGGTGTCGCCGTCGGCCATGGTGGAGCCGCGGTTGGTGGTGTACATCTTCACGGAGCGCACACCCTCCGCGGCGAGCTGCTCCAGCTGCCACGGCACGGTCTCGTCCCAGCTGACCACGGAGCCGTGCAGTGCCACGTCGCAGCGCGATTCGGCGGCCAGGCGCTTCTTGTTCAGGACGGCGTCCAAGGGGGTTTCCTGGGCGTCGCGCGGTATGCCGAAATCGATGATGGTGGTGGTGCCGCCCCACAGCGCTGCCGTGGAAGTGGTGCGGTAGTCGTCCAGGGTGCGGAAGCGGCCGGTCACCTGGGCCACGTGGCAGTGGCCATCCACGCCGCCGGGAATCACCAGCTGGCCGCTTGCGTCCACGGTGCGTGTTGCTGCGGGCACGGGTTCGGAGGCGTCGAGCAGCTGCACGATGCGGCCGTCCCGGACCACAATATGGGCCTGTTGGCGGCCAAAGCTGTTGACCACGGTGCCGTGGGCGACGACGAGATCTGGGGTGTGGGACATCGTTGTCCTCCTACTTCTGGGTGGCGGGCCGGGCGGCCGAGATAACGGCGGCGTTCGACTGGGCGGCGGCGTTCTGCGCGTCGGATAGGGCGGCGTCGAGGTTTTCGGACAGTCCGCTGCGGCGCTTGACGGGCGGCGGAGCAAAGGCGCCCTGCCGGTGGAAGCCGGACTGCAGGGCAACCACGGCTTCGGTCATCCGGATGCCGGCGGAGATGCCGTCCACCACGGGAACGGGGATCTGTCCCTCAAGTTCGCGGGCGAGCCCGGCGAGCGGGGCACCTGCCAGGATCACGACGTCGGCCCCGTCCTCCGCGACAGCCTGCCGGCTGAGTGCCAGGAGCGTGTCCTTGAAGTCGGCCTGGACGGAGCCGATCGAGTTGAGGCTCTGGTTGATGGAACGAATCGAGGCCAGGCGGCCGCCGAGCCCGAAGTGCTCCACGCAGTCCCGGTACCAGGCGGTGATGCGGTCCGAGATGGCGATGATGGAGAAGCGCTGGCCCTGGAGGGCGGCTGCGCAGAGGGCGGCCTCGGTGATGCCGATGACCGGCACATCCACCAGTTCCTTGAGGGCCGGCATGCCGGGATCGCCGAACGCCGCCACCACGACGCCATCCACCTGGCCGTGATACTCGGCGATGATTTCGGCGACGGCGCCGGCGGCGATGAGGGATTCGAAGCGGGTTTCGATGTACTCGACGCCGTGCCCGGCAGTCCGCACGAGCAGCTCGGTGTCCGGCCCGGCCGAACGCACGGCCTCGGCTTCGATCAGCGCCGTGACGTCGGCACTGGTGTTGGGGTTGATGACCAGGAGTTTCATGGTTTTTTCCGATGCAGCTTGGGCTCGGCGGCGGTGGAGTCTTCGGGGAACTGCTCGCGGTACTTGCCGATGTGCGACGCCGATTGGGCGGCGGCGCGTTCCGGGTCGCCGCTGGCGATGGCGGCGTACAGGTCACGGTGTTCCTGGATCAGTTCCGGGAGGTCGCTGACGTGGCGGAAGAGCCAGTGCATGCGGCCCTGAAGGGGTTCCAGCGCTGAGCGGAGAAAGTCGTTGTTGGCGATGCGGGTGATGGCGTCGTGGAATTCGCTGTTGGCGCGGTGGGCTTCCAGGATGGATCCCTTGGCGAGGCAGCGGTCGGCCTCGTCCAGCAGGCCCTGGAGTTGTTCGAGGTCCTGGGCCGTGGCGCGGGCCGCGGCCAGCCGGCAGGCGAGGACCTCAAGGGACTGGCGGACGTCAAAGAGGTCTTCCACATCCTTGGCGCTCAGTCCGCTGACCTCCATGCCGCGGGAAGCACGGTCCCGGATCAGGCCTTCCTGGCGGAGCATCCGGAGGGCCTCGCGGACGGGAAGGCGCGAGACGTTGAATTCGGCGGCGAGGTCCCGCTCCACCAGCCGGGTGCCGGGCGCATAGTGGCCTTCGAAAATCCTCGTACGGAGCGTGTCACGCACGGTCTCCCGGAGGGGGCGGTCCGTGTTGTTCGTGTCTTCTGCGATAAGCAATTCTGGCTCCATTCGTGGTTCTTTCAGGCAGTGCGCCCGGCGTTCCCGGCCGGTGTCCGACCTTTCGGCGGTACAGGCCGTCGGGCCGGCCCGGTCAGGCGAGTTAGACCGGGAGGCGCTTGTTGTAGTTCAGTGTCAGCACGGAGACGCCCATGATGACCGCGGATCCTACAAAGTACAGCAGTGCCCAGGTGTAGGAGCCCGTGGCCCCGACAATCAGGCCTACCACAATCGGGGTGACGAAGCCCGCGATGTTGCCGCTGAAGTTCATGGCGCCGCCCAGGACGCCGGCATTGGTCCGGCCGCCCAGGATGGAGGGGATGCTCCAGAAGAGGCCCACCCAGCGGAGGAAGAACATGACCACGGACAGCAGGACTACCGCCGTCGTCGGATCCGCCACGATGGTGACGCCTACCAGGCCGCCGATGACCACAATGCTGGAGATGCCCAGCAGGGTACGCATGACCAAGTTGGCCGAGGCGCCGGAGTTGCGCCACTTGTCGGCGATGTGGCCGCCCAGGATTTCACCGACGAAGCCGGCTCCGAAGATCACGAAGGTGGACCAGCCGATGGTCTTCAGGTCGAAGCCCTTGGCCTGGGCGAGGTAGAGCGGGCCCCAGGTGAGCAGGCCGTAGAACACACCGTTGAAGCCCAGCCAGCCGAAGCACATGGCCCAGAAGGAACGGAACTTCAGGTACGGGAGCAGGGCGCGCTTGCCCGAGGCGCCTTCCTTCGCGGCTTCGGCATCTTCGGCGGCGTGCGAGGCCTCAATGTATTCGGCCTCGGCGGCGTTGACGCCGCGGTGCTGGCGCGGGTTGTCCCGGACGTACCACCAGACGGCCAGACCCATGAGGACCGTTGCGGCGCCGGCGATGATGAACGCCGTGCGCCAGCTGCCGGTTGACGCGATGAGCCCGGCGATCAGGATGCCGCCCAGACCGGCCCCGAGGGGGGCGCCGGCGTCCAGGATCGTGGCGCCGCGGCCGCGTTCCGACTTGTGCATCCAGATGGCGTTGAGCTTGCCGCCGGCCGGCATCACGCCGGCTTCGGTGACGCCGATGCCGAGCCGGGCGATGAACATGCTCAGGAAGCCGCCGGCCAGGCCGGATGCGGCGGTTGCCGCACCCCAGCCCACGCAGGAAGCCGTCATGACCTTGCGCGGACCGAACTTGTCGATCAGCCAGCCGACCGGGATCTGCATGAGCGCGTAGGTCCAGAAGAAGGCCGAGAGCAGGAGGCCCACGAGCTCGGGGGCGAGATTGAATTCCTTCTGGATGATGGGGAGGGCCACCGAGATGGAGCCCCTGTCGATGTAGTTGACGGCGACGAGGACCAGCAGGAGCAGGAACATTTTCCAGCGGACGTTGGTGCGACGTTGCACGCCGCCCTTGCCGGTTTTGTCGTCGGGGAGCGGTACAGCGGTTTCAGTATTTTGAAGAGACACAACTTCTCCTTTGCAGAGAGGAAGATTGCAGACGGGAAGAAAGGCTGGGTGTTCGCGGGGCAGGAGGCCGGCTGGTGGGGCGTCCTGGAGCCTAAATCCGGAGAAGCCGGGCTATGAACTGTGGCCTGGGATCCGGATCGCGATCTTTTGGGATCCCAATTTGGGATCCCAAAATTCAGAATAGAAGTGACCTGTACCACTGTCAAGGAATTTGTTCCGTTATGGCCCACCCGGGCCAAATCACCGATTGTGACCGCTGCCGGCGTTCCGGCTGGCGGCGTGGTTGCGGCCGACGTGGAGACGTTGAGGAGCCGGGCAATGGGCGCGCGAAAAGGCCCGCGGCGTCGCCGCGGACCCTTTCTGTCATGGCAGTTTCCGGCAGGGGCCGGGGGGCTCAGCTGCCCCGGTACGTGGAGTAGGCGAACGGGCTCAGCAGGAGCGGCACGTGGTAGTGGGCCTCCGATTCCACCACGCCAAACGTGAGGGTCACCTCGGGGAAGAACGTTTCGGTGCCGGTGGCGGCGAAGTATTTGCCCGTGTCGAAGGCCAGGCGGTAGGTCCCCGAAGGCAGCCGTTCCGGTCCCAGCTGTTTGATGCGTCCGTCCGCATCGGTGGCGCCCCCGGCGATCCGAACCCACCGCTCGCCGTCGAGCACGTGGAGGGTTACCGGGACCTCGGCCGCGGGTTTTCCGGAGCCTGTATCGAGTACATGGGTGGTGACGTGGGAGGTGCTCATCTGCCCATCAGTCCTTCGAGTCGGAGCACTGCGATTTCCCGCAACTGCTGGCCAATGATTGATTGTTCTGCTTCGGGGGTGTGGGCGAGCCTGGTGTTGAGGGCGGCCAGGATCTCCTCGCGGCTGCGGCCGGCGGCGCGGATCAGGAACACCTGCCCGAACTTCTCCTCGTAGGCCCGGTTGCCTTCCGCCAGGGCCTCGGCCACGGCAGCGTCGGCCACGCCCAGTCCGGCCTGTTCCGACTGGGACAGCTTCGCTTCCGCGCTGTCTCCGTGCGCCCGCTCGCCGATCCGCGGATGGTGGGCGAGGGCCGCTTCGATCTCCGCCGGAGTGAAGGGGTTGGCTGCGCTGCGGCCCGCCGCCAGGAGCGCGTCGAGGCTGGAATACGGCCGCGCGTCGGCGAGTTCGTCGATCCAGCGTTGGATGTCCAGGCAGGGGCGCAGGAAATCGGCAGCCTCCGGGCGGCCGGCCGTGTTGAACTGTTCAAGGTGCATAAAACAGATCCTCGTGTTTTGATGCTGGCATCCACGGTGTAGGGCTATGCGGATACTTTATTCCGCATCATGGAACTGTTATTTCAGCATATGCAAAAGTCAACCGCACCCACCGGCGGGTGTCAACTGTCGGGACGCTGCCTGGGTCACGCCCAAACAGAAGCGGACGACGGCGGGCGCTGGCGGCTTGCCCAGTGCCTCATCGATTGCCCACTGCGGAATGCGCCCGCTGGACGAACGGCGGATGCGGGGAAACTCCCTGTCGCCAGAATCTGATTCCAACAGTCCCCCTCGTGCTGCCATGCCACCTCCTTTGATGGTCTGCCCAGCATAGTGGCGGTCCCGTTGATCCGTACGAAATTACTCGTGAAGTTCGGGGCTACTCCTCGATAGTCACGCCGCGCCAGAAGGCGATCCGGTTCTCGATGGGCTTCGCCCGAGTCTTGGGTTCGCGGTAGAACCAGGCGGCATCGACGTTCAGCTTCCCGTCCACTTCCAGGGTGTGGTAGCCGGCCTGGCCCTTCCACGGGCAGACGGAGTACATGTCGCTGTCCTTGAGGTAGCCCGCATTGACGGCGTCGCGGGGGAAGTAGTGGTTGCCTTCCACTACCACCGTGTCCGCGGACTCGGCAATGACTTTTCCGTTCCAGATAGCCCTGACCATGTGGTTCCGTTCTCTAGGGGCCGCCTGCTGTGCGGACGGCGGGTCGCAGGTATGTCAACGGCCCGTGCGGTGTGCTTTGTTCCCGAGCACCTTCGGGAATGCTGCCTCCGGGCGCGGTGGTCTTCTCCGGTATCGTGGGTCCATGGTGCGGAACCTGGCCGACATCGGCGCTGAAGGTGTATTGCTCGCAGGGGCGGGCCGCGCCATCCTGCTGCAGATCGCGAACCCCGCGGTGGGCCATGGCGTCGCCGAGCACAGTGACTTTATTGCCCGTCCCCTGGACCGCTTCCGGGCTACCGTCACCTACGTCTACGCGGTCGTTTACGGAACAGAGGCCCAGGTCGCGGCCGTTCGCCGCAGCGTCAACCGGGCCCACTCCACGGTCCGCCGCAAGCCCGAATCCGGCTCCCACGGGTACAGCGCGTTCGATGCCCAGGCGCAATTATGGGTGGTGGCCACCCTGTACGACACAGCCATCACCGTCTACGAGAAAATCTACGGCCCGCTGGACGACGAGGCAGCCGACCTAATGTACAGCGACTACGCAAGAATCGGCACCGTCCTGCAACTGCCGGCGAACCTGTGGCCGGCCGACCGCGCAGCCTTCAGGACGTACTGGGACACGTCCCTTCTGACACTGGAGCTGGACGCCGTCACCGCCGGCGTCGGCCGCGACCTCCTGTACCCGCCGGCCGGGCCGCTCTGGCTGCGGATGAGCATGCCCCTGATCCGGTTCATCACCGCCGGGCTGCTGCCGGACCACTTGCGCGCCGGCTTCGGGCTGCCGTGGAGCGACCGCCACAGCCGCCTGTTCGACCGCACCACCCGGTGGTCCGCCCTGGTGTATCCACGGCTGCCGCGGCCGGTCCGGCACTGCGTCAAGAACTACTGCCTCGGCCGGCTCCGCACGGCTTAACGCAACCGGACGACGGCGGGAGGTCCTTGCCGTCGTCCGTCACGTAACCCGCTTGTATCCGGGGATGTCTCCGACAACGGGGTCGCGGCGGCTAAGGAAAGGATCGGGGCGGCCCTGGCTCCAGGGGCCCAGTCAACTGAGCCCCTGAGCTGGCAGGACATGCGCAGCGGTTCCAACTGGTCTGTCGCGGCGTTCGGAGGTATCGTCTACGGCTTCGCGATCGTAATCCTGATCGCCGTCGCCCTGACCATTGCCAGCGTGATCACGGGCACCGTACTCGCGGGCTACCGCGACTTCGGCGTGGCGAAGGCCCTGGGCTGCACACCCTGGCAGGTCATGGGTCTCCTTGTGGCCCAGGTTGGCGTGCCGGCAGGAATCGGGGCCCTGCTCGGGCTGCCGTTGGGAATCCTGGGCGGTGCATACTTCCTGGGCGAATCGGCGATTCAGCTGGGCCTGCCGGCGCCTTCGGCGCTCAACCCGCCGACTGATCCTGCTCGTGGCTGCCGGATTCATGCTGCTGGTGGTGGCTGCCGCGGCCATGCCCGGCCTGCGGGCGGCTCGATTGAGTGCGGCGACCGCCATCAGCCGTGGCCGCTCGCCGGGCCTTGGGAAACTGTCCCGGCGGAGCTCAGTGATCGTCCGGATGGGCCTGCCCAGGCACTTCGGGCTCGGCGCCGCTGCCGTGGTTGACCGTCCGGTGCGGGCACTGCTCACGGTCGGTGCGGTCGCAGCGTGCATGGCTGCACTGACGTTCGCGGCCACGTTTGGCCCCACCATGGATGGATTCATCAAGGACCGGGGCACCTGGGGCGGGGCGCAGGACGTCACCGTGTTCAAAGCACCCGGCGGCTCACCTGATCAAGTGCAGTCACTTCTTTCCCAACGTCCGGAGATCGCCTTCTCTGTAAAGACCTCCGGAGCCCGTTACGTCATGCCTGGCCAAGCCAAGGCACTCGCTGTCATGGGCGTGCATGGTGACGCCGAGGCCATGGGATTCCGTGCCGCCAAGGGCCGCTGGTTCGCCGCACCGGGGGAGGCCGTCATGAACGCCTTCACCGCCAAGGAGCTCGGTATAAAGCTGGGCGACACCGTGAGGGGAACTGTCAGCGGCACGGAGATGAGGCTTACGGTGGTGGGCCTGATGAACGATATCGACGTCCGCGGGTTCCGCGTCGACTGGAGTACCCTGGCCGCCGCGACACCCCACATGCAGCCTGATACGCATCTCCTCCGGCTGAAGGAAAGCGTGAGCCATCAGGAGTTCGTGGATTCACTCAACGCCCGGGCAGGCGATTTGATGCTGGCGACCTTCCTCGGTTACGAAGCAGACATGACTCCGATCGACCGCACCATTGGCGGTTTGTCGGCGGTGATCGTCCTGTTGGCCGTAGTGGGAACGTTCAACACGACGCTGCTGGCCATGCGGGAACGGCTGCGCGATACCGCTATCCTCAAGACGCTTGGCATGACCGGGGCACAGATCACCGGCATGGTCTTCACCTTCGCAGGAATACTGACCGTTGCGGCCACAGCCGTGGGGATACCACTGGGCCTGTGGATGCAGGAGAAAGTCATCAACGACGGCATCGGAGTAGTCTCCGGGTTCGTCGTGGACGTCGGGATTCTCGACGTCAGGAGCGTTGTCCTGATCGTGGCCGGAGCTCTCGCCGTGACGTTTCTCGGCGCGCTCGTCCCGGCCCGCAGGGCGCGCCGCTTGCCGGTGGCAGCGGTGCTGCGCTCCGAGTAGCGAATCGGAAGGTTAGCGGACGACGGCGGGACCTCCCGCCGTCGTCCGTTTTGCTTGGCCGGCCACTCGCTGTTCATTGCGCCGAAACCGCAGGGCTGCTGCACGTTATTCCGCGCCGGGAAGTCTTTTCACGCACCCGCCTGCGCGCTTCGCGGGCGGAATCAACGCAGAAACCCCGAGTTAGGACTTCCCCATGCGCCTGAACAGTTTCACCACCGCCGCCGCGGTGGCCCTCATCGCAGCCAGTGTTGGCACCGGGATCCAGCCCGCTACTGCCGCCGACGACGCGGCCGCCAGCCAGCAGGCGTTCAGCTTCGGTGTCATTGGCGACATCCCCTACGGTGCTGCCGAAATCGCGAAGTTTCCGGCGCGCATCCAGGACATCAATGCCGACAGCGCGCTGAAGTTTGTCACCCACGTCGGTGACATCAAGAACGGCTCTTCAGTCTGTTCGGACGAGTATTTCCAGGAGATCCGCGCCGAGTTCGACACCTTCGAGCACCCGCTGATTTTCACGCCGGGCGACAACGAATGGGTGGACTGCCACCGGACCAACAATGGCGCCTACAACCCGCTGGAGCGCCTGGACAAGCTGCGTGAGATCTTCTTCAACGAACCCGGCAAGACCCTGGGTGCCACGATGCCCGTCAAGACCCAGGAGAAGCTGGGCCTGCCCGAAGACGTCCGCTTCACCCAGAACCGCGTGGCCTTCTCCGTGGTCAACGTCCAGGGCAGCAACAACTCGCTCCAGCCGTGGACCGGCCTCGGCGAAACTACTGCCACCCCAGAGCAGCTGGCTGAAGTGGAGCACCGGACGCAGGCCGTCCTGGCCCAGCTGCGCGAGACCTTCAGCGACGCCACCCGCCGCAACGACCGGGCGGTGGTCCTCATGACCCAGGCTGACATGTTCGATCCCGCCCTGCTCGCGGCCGCCCGGGCCAACCCGGAAGCAGTGTCCGGCTTCCGGGAAATCGTCGCGACCATCGTCGAGGAAACCAACCGCTTTGACGGGCCGGTCTATCTCCTCAACGGTGACAGCCACGTCTACGCCGAGAACCAGCCCCTGGCTGAGGGCTCACCATGGCTGGCGGTTTACGGCCAGGCTCCCGCCGACGACCTGCAGCGCATCACCGTCGACGGCTCCAACAACGCCACCAACTATGTCAGGTTCACCGTGGCCGGAAACGGCGCCAAGGGCGCTGACATCCTGTCCTGGGAAAAGGTCTCCTTCAGCGGCTAGCAGCAAAGGTGGGCGGACGGCGGCGGCACGTTCCGCCGTCGTCCTCCCACCGCCGGAATGAATCCAGAAGGTTGAATGTTCAACCAAGCCTGGACTTTGGCATCGTCACCTTCGGAGAGCTTTCCCGCAACATCAGCACTGTGAGCCGCTGTCATCTCAGCAGCGGCCCAAGGAGATCATCGAGCCCGCCAGCCGGCCGACCAGGCGGGCCTGAAATTCCTGGGGCTGGGTGAGCACCACCGGCGCGACTTCGCACTGTCCGCCCCCGAAATCGTGATGGCGGCCATCGCCCGGGAAGCCACCAACTTCAGGCTCAGCACTGCCAGCACGGTACTGTCAACGCAGGACCCCGTGAGGCTCTTCGAGCAGATCGCCACGCTTGGCCTGATCAGCGACGGCCGCGCCGAAATCATTGCCGGCCGCGGGGCGTTCATCGAGTCCTACCCGCTGTTCGGCCACAACACGGACGACTACGCCATGCCGGCCGTCAATCGTGAGATCGGCACCGCTGCCCCCGCGTAGAATTCGGGTCTGGCCTGACTTCGCCGCCGGCCCTACAATCGGGAAATGGACGCAGCCGGCCCAGTCACCACCGGATACGCCCTCGGGGGGGGGAAACCATAACTATGTCCCCAATGGTGCCGGCAAAGGATGCGCACAATGACAGATATCCAAGGGCTCATTAATTCCCTCGCGCCGGAAGTCCTGGCAGCACTTCGCGAGCGCGGCCCGGACCAACACCTGGACCGGGACACACTCGATGCTTTTGACCGGGCCGCCGGCGGCCCTGGGGAAGGCCGCGGCTACTACATTGTCCGGGGCAGCCTGACGCCCTTGGAACGCCGCCACTATTTCCTCCGCGACGACGTCGCCGCGGCCATCTTTGCGCCCTCGTCACTGGAGGCAGCGAAAGGCGCGGACGCCTGACCGCCCGGGGGCTCCTGAGCGCATTAACCACAAAACAAAAGCGGCCGACGACGGGAACTTCCCGTCGTCGGCCTTCCTCTCCTGCGGCGCCCGGTAGAGCCGCGTTGAAGTTGTTCGGTAGCTTGCCGGCGTGCCCTCAAGGCGGTCATCGATCGCACGTGAGGGCGCACCATCTTTCGGCAGCCCGGTAACGAATCCCTGTCATGAACTATTACAGCCAAGCGGCGCAGGAACGGGTTCGGGACGCCGCATACGACGCAGTCGAGAAAGTCCTCAACAGCATGTTCGAACCGTTGAACCGGCAGGCCCTCACGGCGCGCTGGAACCAAGCCTGCGAAGCCATGGCGAAGCACCTGGAAGCGCGGGACGCCGGCGAGGAGTAGGACCCACACCTTCGGTCTCAAATAAGATTGACGGACGATCGAGATCGAAGGGTTTGAGCTGTCCATGAAGGTCACCACCACAACGCTCCAGATGCTCCAGCCGCCCGCCTGGGCGGCGCGCCCGTTGCCCGATGAGGCATCTCTGGACCGGGCCGTGGGGGTCACTCCCGAGTTCGCCCGCTTCCTCTATGGCCTGGTCGGCGGGCCGTGGCACTGGACGGATCGGCTCGAGTGGACACGGCAGCAGTGGGCCGAGGAACTTGCGGTACCGGGGACGGAATTCTGGGTCCACACTTGCACGCTGGACGGTCCCGCGGCCCTGGCAAACTACCAGTCCCGTGGCTTTGAGCCCTGCGGGACCGAGGACGCGGACACGGAAGTGGCGGAAGAGCCGCTCGGTTCCTGGGTGGCCACGGCGGTCGATAATGGCCGCATAACTGACGCGGACCACTGACGGTCGCATCTGCTGCAAACCCGCCGGCAGCCGTAGGCTGGAACCGACAAGAGGGTGACCGAAAGGGTGACATGTCGGAAACGATAACGGCCGGGCTGCTGGGCGAAGTGATGGCCGAGCTGGCCGTGCTTGAGGACCCGAAGATGCGCGAGGCGAACGAGAAGCGCGGCGACGACCACGGCGTGAACCTGTCCAAGCTGCGCGCGGTCGCGAAGCGGCTGAAGACGCAGCAGGAACTCGCGCGCGAGCTCTGGTCCACGAACGACACTCCGGCCAGGTTGGTTGCGCTGCTGATCTGCCGGCCGAAGGCCTTCGAACGCGACGAACTGGACTCCATGCTCCGCGAGGCGCGCGCCCCCAAAGTGCACGACTGGCTCGTGAATTACGTCGTGAAGAAGAGCCCGCACGCGGAGGACCTGCGCGTGGCCTGGATGGCTGACCCGGATCCGGTGGTCGCCAGCGCCGGTTGGGCCCTGACCAGCGAACGGGTGGCGAAAAAGCCCGCAGGGTTCGACCTCCCGGGGCTGCTGGACTATCGAGGCCCAGATGAAGGACGCCCCGGACCGGCTGCAGTGGGCGATGAACCACACGCTGGCCTTCATCGGGATCGAGCACGCCGAGCACCGGGCCCGGACGCTCGATATCGGCGAACGGCTCGAGGTCCTCAAGGACTACCCGACGCCCCCGAACTGCACGTCACCGTTCGCGCCGATCTGGATCAACGAGATGGTGAGCCGCCAAGCCACGGCGTAAGGCTGTCGGCCCGGAACCAAAACGAAAGCGGACGACGCCGGGAACCTCCCGCCGTCGTCCGCTTCAGTTTTAGCCGTGAACCGATCAGACGGTGGCGAGCTGGCGTTCCTGGCCACGGACGCTGACCGTGAATGTGTTGGGGCCGCTGCACTGGACCGCAATGCGGCATTTGGTGGTGTTCGCCTTGACCGAGAGGTCGTGCACAACGCTCTCCAGGGTGTGCTCAATCGCAGACCGGTCCCAGATTTTCAGCGTGATGGAGTCAGTGTTTTCAAACGTCATTGTCAGTACTTTCGCTCATGCAGTTAACGGCTCCACGTCGTCCTTGAGGGGGCCGCATCCTCGTCGGTGAGGATTGCTGATCTTGGTAGTGCGGGAACGGGGTCCCGATCTCATGGTTCATGCTTGCCGCCGAGATTTGCAACAGAAATGGCCAAAGTGTGAGCGATTACACGCTCACAGTGGCCTTAGTTACTGACGGCGGCGTAAAGGTTCAGGGACGCCGAAAACACCAGCCACGAGACGTTCGGCAGCATCAGCAGGCCGGCCGTTGGGCTGATGGGTCCGAAGCGCAGAACTGTCAGGGCTGCTGTGAGGATGAGGGCGGCGAGGACGGCCAGAGCCAGCCAGAGCGCCGCGGTCCCCAGCGCGGGATACAGCCCGAAGAACGTTATGGGCCAGAGCAGGTTCAAGGCCAGTTGTAGCCAGTAGAGCCTGAGTGCGCGGCGGCGCGGGTAGCGCCGCTGCCGCCACACCAGCCAGGCCGCCACGGCCATTGCCGCGTAGAGGACCAGCCAGACTGACGTGAACATCAGCCCGGGAGGCGTCCAGGGGGCCTTGTCCGCCAGGGCGTACCAGCCGCCGGCAGCCGTTCGGATCGGGAGGGAACCCACGAACGACACGGCCCAGGAAAGCGCGAGGAAGCCGATCAGGGCGGCAACCTGCCGCCGTCGGGACGGCCCGTCCGGGACTGCCGGACCTTGCGTTTCGGTGGGGACGGTGTCAGGCACTGACCCACTGTGGACAATGGCGGGTATCCGCGTCAAACCGGGAGGCGGCGGAGGTCTCCGTCAGGGCCCCTTCGAGATGGCATTTCGCGGCAATGTTGACCGGCGGAACTGCCGTGAAATGCCATCTCGCGGACCGCATTCAAGCCTTGACACCCTGCCGCCCCGAGAGTATCGTACAACCAAATGGTTGTAGATCAGCTCAGAGACGCGGACATGGACCGCCTGTTCCAGGCGCTCTCGGACGCCACCCGGCGGGACATTGTCCGGCGGGTGACGGCGGGCGAGTATTCCGTCTCCGGCCTCGCCGCCCTCTACGCCATGAGCTTCGCCGCCGTCCAGAAGCATGTGGCGGTGTTGGAGCGGGCTTCCCTGGTAACAAAGGAGAAACGCGGTAGGGAGCAGATCGTGCGGGGTAACCACGAAGGACTGCAGAAGGCCCGCCGGCTGCTCGATGAGTATGAGAGGATCTGGCGGCAGCGTGCCGGGCGGATCGCAGACATTCTGGCTGAAGGATAGGAAGGTTTTGCAATGCCTGTTATCAGTTCCACCAAGAATCTCGAAGCGCTCAGCTTCACCCTAGTGGCCGAGTTCGATGCCGGCGTCGAGCAGGTCTGGCAGATCTGGGAAGACCCCCGGCAGCTCGAGCGCTGGTGGGGTCCGCCCACCTGGCCGGCCACGTTTGAGGCGTTCGACTTCCAGCCCGGCGGGAAGGCCGGCTACTACATGACGGGCCCCGAGGGGGAGAAGGCCAGCGGCTGGTGGCGCTTCACCGCCATCGAGGCTCCGCGCAAGCTCGAGTTCGACGACGGCTTCGCCGATGACGACGGCGCCCCGAAGGAGGCCATGGGAATCACGCATGCCGCCGTTGACCTCGAAGACCTCGGCGGCCGCACCCGGATGACCGTTCTATCCACCTTCGAGTCCGAAGAGCAGATGGAACAGATGGTCCAGATGGGTATGGAAGAGGGCATGCGGGAGGCTGCTGGCCAGATCGACGCACTGCTCGCGGAACACGCCCGCGCCTGAGTGACGCTGTTCGGTGTGGACAAGGACGACGCCGGCGTTGCCGGTGGCAGCCAGATGGCCGCGCTGTCCGCCGGCTACTCGGCGGTCTTCCTGTGGGCCGCCGGCGTAGCCATCCTGATCGCGCCGCTGGCACTTCTCCATATCACCATCACCAAGGAGACGTTCAGCGGCGGCGACGAGAACCAGCCCATCCACCTGGGCTGACCCACTCGTTTAGCGCGAAGGGACACTTGGGGCCCCAGGATCCGGGCCTCAAGTGTCCTTTCGCGCGTGGTGGTGGCCGCTCCTACGTAGGCGGCGTTGCAGGTTAGTGCGTCAGGTCCTTGCCCTTCGTTTCCGGGATGGTGAACACAACCGCGATGCTGACGGCCAGCAGAAGTACCGCATAGACGTTGAAGAGGTTGGCTTGCCCAATCGAGCCGAGCCAGGCCTGCAGGTACGGTGCCGTTCCACCGAAGGCTGCAACCGCGATGGAATAGGGGACGCCCACACCAACGGTGCGGATTTTGGTGGGGAACAGCTCGGCGTACACGGCCGGTACGATCGCGGCCGCTCCTGCGATGAAGAACAGCATGACGGACATGGTGACCGTGAGCTGCCACGGGGAGTCCTTCAGCAGCCAGGTCATGGGGAAATGGAACAGCGCGGCGCCGGCGGCGCTCATGATCATGACGGGCTTGCGTCCAATGCGGTCCGACAGCTTGCCCCAGAACGGAAGTGCGGCGATGAACAGTACATTGGCTATAACGCTGGCCCAAAGGGTCTCTCCGCGGTCCATCTTCAGCACAGACGCGGCGTAGCTGGGCGTCACGATACCCCAGATGTAGTAAGCCACGGTCAGGCCGACGGTCAGTCCGATAACCTGCAGGGCCTGCTTGCGGTGCCGGTAGATCTGCGGCCACATCGGCTCGTGCTTTTCCTTGGGCGATTCTGCCTCGAAGACCGCGGTTTCCTTCAGTCGCGCCCTCATGATCAGGGCGTACAGGCCCATGATGCCGCCGATGATGAACGGGATCCGCCAGCCCCAGGCGCCCATGTCAGCCTTGCTCAGGACGTTGGACAAGGTGGCGCCAAGGATGGTTCCGGCCAGGATACCGACGGTGCCGGAGGTGTAGATGAGCGTTGCCCAGAAGCCGCGCTTTTCCTTCGGTGCCATTTCGGAGAGGTATGTCTGCGACGACGGCAGCTCGCCGCCGTGGGCAAGGCCTTGGATCAGCCGGGCCACCAGCAGCATGACTGAGGCAAAGGCCCCGACGGCTTCGAAGGTCGGTGCGATACCGATCAGCAGGCTGCCCAGAGCAGCGAGCCCGACGGCGAACGTCATGGACGTCTTGCGGCCGATCCGGTCACCGATCCAGCCGAACACGAAGCCGCCGAATGGGCGGGCGACAAAGCCGACGGCGAAGATCGCCAGCGTGGCGAGGAAGGCCGACGTCGGATCCTCCTTGCTGAACAGGGCGCTCGCGATAAAAGGCGCGAAGGTTGCGTAGATGGCCCAGTCATACCACTCGACGGCGTTGCCGATGCCGGTGCCGACGAGGGTGCGCAGGTGGGACTTGTGAACCTGGACGTCTGCTGGGACGCCTGCAGTTGTGGTCATTGTGTACTCCAGGATTTGAGGGTTTTAGTGGGCCGAAGCCAAGGCTGCGATGCGGGAGACGGCCAACTCGGTGTAAAGAGCAGTTCCGTCGGACAGGACGCCGTCGTCAAAGGCGGCGTATGGGGAGTGGTTGAAAGCGGTGGTGGTGTGGTCGGCGCCGGGGGCGACGGCGCTGAGCCCGATAAACGTCCCGGGTACTTCCGCCAGCACCCTCGAAAAATCCTCGGATCCACTGAGCGGGGTGGCCCAGCGGGTGAGGCGCGAGTGTCCAAAGAGGTTTTCGATGGTCTTCTCCGCGGTGCGCGTTTCGTCGTCGTCGTTGACGGTGAGGGGGTACTCGTGACGGTAGTCGACGTCCACCTCGAGGCCGTGGGCAGCGGCGATGCCCTTCAGCAGCGTGGGAACCGCGGCCATCATCCGTTCCCGGGCAGACTCCGAGAAAGTCCGGATGGTGGCCTCGATGCTGGCTGATTCCGGAATGATGTTGCGCTTCGTGCCTGCCTGGAGGACGCCCACCGTCAGGACAACCGGATCGAACACGTTGAACTGGCGGGTGATCATGACCTGCAAGGCGGTCACCATTTCGGCGGCCGCAGTGACCGGATCCTTGGCCGCGTGCGGGGCAGAACCGTGGCCGCCCGCGCCCAGCACCGTAACGGTGAGGGCATCCGAAGCGCTCAGCATCACACCGGACTTGGTGCAGAACCGGCCATGGGGCTCCAGCGCCGAAAACACGTGCATCCCGTAGGCGGCATCAACCCGGCGTCCGGCCGCGTCCAGTACGCCCTCGCGGATCATGTGGGATGCCCCGTCCCAGCCTTCTTCGCCTGGCTGGAACATCAGCACCACGTCGCCCGCCAGCTGGTCCCGGCGCTCGGCCAAAAGGGTGGCGGCTCCGGCCAGCATGGCCGTGTGAAGGTCGTGCCCGCAGGCGTGCATGGCGCCGTCGATCTTGGACGCGAACTGGACGCCGGTGCGTTCCTGGACGGGGAGGCCGTCCATGTCGGCCCGCAGGAGGACCGCTGGTTTCGTTGCCGATGCGTGCGGCGCGGTGCCGCGCAAGACGGCCGTGACCGACGTCGTGCTTTTGCCCAGGGTGATTTCGAACGGCAGGCCGTCGAGCGCCTTGAGGACTTTTTCCTGGGTCCGGGGGAGGTCCAGGCCGATCTCCGGTTCCTGATGCAGCTCGTGACGCAGCCGGCCAAGGTCGGCCTGCAGATCCTTCGCATCGGTGATGATCGACATCTACTCTCCTAAATTTCTGAACGTTTGGTCAGCGACCTGATCCCATTGTGTGGTGATGTGGTTCACAGGCTGGGAAATAGCTGAAAAAAATCAAAAGTATGATGGATACGGCAGGATTCATTCACCAGAGATAGAAGCGTGCGAAGTGGTACTCAGCGAGGAAGACCTTGCCCTGATCAACGTGCTGCAGGTCGCGCCGCGGATCAGCTGGTCGGATGCAGCCGATGTGCTGGGAGTGCACGCCACAACGCTGGCTGCGCGCTGGGACAGGCTGAGATTGTCGGGGGCGGCCTGGACGACGGCCCACCTGATCGGCGATCCCAAAAAGATGTGCCTGGCACTGGTGAGCGTGGATTGTGAAATGCAGTTGCGCGCGGAGGTGACCGCGGCGCTCGCCGCCATCCCTGAGGTGGTCACAGTGGAGGAGGCGGCAAGCAACAGGGACCTCATGCTGACGGTCATAGCGCCCACCTTGGCCCGGTTCACGGATCATGTCCTTCCGCGGTTCAAGGAGATCCGCGGGTTGGTGAAGTACCGGACCTCGCTGGGTACCCGTCTGCACTCCGCTGGCCATGCGTGGCGGCTCAATACCTTGGACAAGGCGAAGCAGAATGCGCTTTCGGCCGTTGCCAGTCCTGAAGTCACCGGTTCGGCAGCCTCGAGACCCGGGGCGCCACTGCCGCCCAGCCACCTGGATCTGATCCCGTTCCTGGCGCGGGACGCGCGAGCGAGCGCAGCGGACATCGCGCGCAGCCTGGGCCGGAGCCCGGCGACGGTCCAGCGGCAGCTCAACAGGGTGGTATCCAGCGGGCTGCTGTCCTTCCGTTGTGAAATTGCCCAGAATCTCTCCGGCTACCCGGTGAGCTGTCAGTGGTTCGCCAGCGTGCCGCCGGGCCAGCACGAGGCCGCGGCCGCTGAACTCCGCAGCCTCCGCACTGTCCGGTTCAGCGCGTCCACCACCGGAGGCACAAATTTTGTGATCCTCATGTGGCTGAATTCGCTGGCCGATGTGATGAACGCCGAATTGGCCCTCCAGCAACGCATTCCGCAGATCGAGCTCGTGGAGAGCGTCGTGATCCTGAGCAGCGCCAAGCGGATGGGCTGGATGCTGAACCCGGATTCGACGGCGAGCGGCGCCGTCGTGGTCTCAACCGCGGAGCTGCCGTCCGTAGGGTTCCCCTGAGCTTCCAAGCGGCTGCCATTGGCACCGTTGAAATCAGATGCGGACGCTTGAATACTGGAAAAAAGACTCGATTCAGGCACGAAGGCGGTGGCATTTTATGAGCGGCGGGGCGGGGTATTTCAAGCGCCGGCTGGAACGTGCCGTGGAGCTGCGTTCCTACCGCGGAGCGGGGATCAACGCTGAAGAAGAGGCGGAACTCGAGGCCGCCGAAGCGCAGGAACGGGACACACGCAAGAAGGTGGACGATGCCCAGCGGGCGGAGTATCTGATCCGGGACGCCATGGCACAGGGCAAATTCGACAACCTCAAATACGCCGGCAAGCCCATCCCCGGGCTCGGGGAGGCCTACGATCCCGATTGGTGGGTCAAGGGCCTGATCCAGCGTGAGAATATCAGCGGACTGGGGCCCAAAGCCATCCTGCTCCGCACCGAAGACGCCGAACTGGACGGCCGGCTTGATGCGCAGTTCACCGAAAAGCAGGTCAGGGACATCCTGGCCGATTTCAATGCCCGGGTGGTCGACGCCCGCCGCCAGCTCCAGGGCGGCCCGCCCGTCATCACCAAAACGCGCGACGTCGAAACGGAAGTAGCGCGCTGGCGTGAACGCCGCGCCGCCCGCGCACAGGACGCCCTACCCGAACCTGAGCCGCAGCGCTCCTGGTGGCAGCGGCTCTGGCGCGGCACCACTTAGCTGAGTGGACGAGGGGCAACGGACGACGGCGGCGCCTCCCGCCGTCGTCGGCTGTCAGGGTCTTCGCTCCTAGCGTCTTGCGCCCGGGAGGCCGTTCTGAGGCGGAAAGCCCGGAATCTCGGGCGTTGGCGGCAGGACAGGAGCGGGAGCAGGAGCAGGAGGTGGCTCTGGCGCGGGAGCCGGCGCCGGAGCGGGTGCGGGCGCCGGGGCGGGTGCAGGCCTCGGCGCGGCCGGTGCAGGAGTCGGTTTCGGCGGGGCAATCATGGATGCCGGCGGGGCCGGGAACGGGTTAGCCGGGTAGAGCGGGGCGGCCTGGAGCATGTAGTTGACCCATTGCGGCCCGGCGATCATGTAGCCGTCAAGGCGCGGGTAGAACTGGCCGTTGATGGTGACGTTCTGGCCGGGGCGGTTCTGGCCCTCCAATGCGTCGCCAAAGAAGGACGCTGTGGCCAGTCCTGAGGTGTAGCCCAACACCCAGGTGGAGCCGTTGTTGTTGGAAGTGCCGGTCTTGGCAGCAACCGGCATAAGGGTGTGGATCTTGGGGTTGATCCACACGCCGGAGCCGACCTTCAGCACGTCCTGGAGCACCGCGTTGACGCCTCGGGCAACCTCCGGTTTGACGGCGTCGCGGCACTCGCTGGTCTGGCCCGGGAGTTTCCCGCCCGACATATCCGTCACCTCAAGCACGGCGATAGGGGAGCAGTACCGGCCGTCGTTGGCGAAGGTGGCGAAAGCATTGGCCAGGTGGACCGGGGCAACGCCGATGGCGCCGAGAAGATTGCCCAGCTGATGCATGTTGATCTGGGCGCCATCCAGTCCGCTGTGCAGCCCCATGGCGTCCACCATCTTCTGGATGCCGCAGAAATCGAGCTGGGTGGCCGAAGCGAAGGTGGCCGTGTTGATCGAGTTGTACAGCCCGTAGTTCACGGGCATGGGGCGGTAGTAGCCCTCATCAGAATTCTGGAGATCGTCGGCGGCGCCGAGCTCAGGGTTGTTCTGTGCCGTGCTGTAGGCGCCCAGCACCTTTCCGCAGCTGGAGCGCCACGGGAAGCCGAGCGGATACACCCGGCGGGAGGCGTCCACCATCCCTGTCAGTGGCTTGCCCTCGTTCAGCCACTCGGCGAACGTGAAGGGCTTCATGGTGGAGCCGGGCTGAAAACCGCCCGCTCCGTTGAGGTCATTGCCTTGCGGATCACGGGAGTCCACGTTGAAGTTCAGTTGGGTATCGAATTTACCCTCGGCCGGCAGGAACACCGTGTTCTGTGCCATTGCCAGAATTTTCCCGGTGCCCGGCTGGACCGACACCAGGGACGCGCCCCAGCGGTCAGGATTCGCCCCGGCGGTGGCGTCCACCTGTGCCTGGGCCGCCGCCTGGAGCCGGCTGTCCAGCGTGGTGACGATGGTGAGCCCGCCGCGGTACAGCTTCCACTCGCGCTCGATCAGTGTGGTCCCGTGGGCCGGGTTGTTCAGGATCAGATGCGAAATGTAGTCGCAGAAGTACGGCGCCATCTGGGCGTGGGCGCAGCCCTGCTTCCCGGGACTGAGCTTGAGCTCGATCGGCGTAGCCGCGGCGGCGTCGTGGTCCGCCTGGCTGAGCTTGCCCGTGGCCAGCATCTCGGCAAGAACCTGGTTCCGGCGGCTTGTGGCCTGCTCCGGGTTAACCGCGGGGTTGTAGTAGCTGGGGCTGTTGACCAGCCCGGCCAGGAGGGCCGCCTGCGGCAGTGTGAGGTCCGTCGCCGTGGTGCTGAAGAAATACCGCGCCGCCGCCTCGATTCCGTATGCTTCGCGGTTAAAGAACACGATGTTCAGGTAGCCCTCGAGGATCTGGTCCTTGCTGAACTTCTTCTCCAGCGCGATGGCCAGCTTCATCTCGCGGAGCTTGTCCCCGATGCTCTTCTGGCCGCTGAGGATAACCTCGTCTGTTTTGTCCTGGGACACGAAGGACTCGTTGATGACGTTGGTGACGTACTGCTGGGTAATCGTGGAGGCGCCCTGCCTGCCCTCACTCGTCAGGTTGAAGATTGCGGCCCGGAGGATCCCTTGCGGGTCGATGCCCGGGTGCTCATAAAACCGGCTGTCCTCGATGGCCACGATGGCGTCCCGGACATAGGGGGATATCTGGTCCAGGGGGATCCTGATCCGGTTCTCGGCGTAGAACGTGGCGATGGGCTGGCCGTCGGAGGTGAGGACTTTGGTGGATTGCGACGGCGGCGCGACGATCAGTTCCGTGGGGAGATTTTCAAAGTAGCTGATGGAGGTGCTGACTCCGTAACCGACAGTCGCAACAGCGGGGACCACAAGGCTTGCGGCCAGGACGCCGCACATGGCGCTCGCCGCAAAGAATCCGATGACCCTGCCCAGGGTGGAGGCCAACCGGTGCCTGCGTTTCTTTTGCTGCGCCATTGTTCAGCCCTCAAGCTCGCGACGTGTGAACAGGATACGCCGCTCCACCTGCAGCATCCAGATGTTGGACCAACTGATGCCAAGCCGGTATCTTCCGTCCCTAAGTCCGTTCCGGGCCTTGTCGCGCGATACATACCGATATATCGTTAAGTGTCGGTGAGTGGTTGACCGATAACCATTCAACAGAG
Organism: Pseudarthrobacter cellobiosi; assembly: GCF_023913755.1. GTDB lineage: Bacteria > Actinomycetota > Actinomycetes > Actinomycetales > Micrococcaceae > Arthrobacter > Arthrobacter cellobiosi. Next base: position 81,419 of record NZ_JAMXBJ010000042.1, on the reverse strand, counting down.
GCCAAAAAGCATTCAAAAAGACAGGGACAAGGGACGGTGCCACCATGAAAGGCATTCACGACGACAAGTTTTTGGAACCGCTGTTCGGGCGGGGACAGTTTGGGCGTGGACGGTTTGAGCGCGGCAGGGGCCGCCGCGGACCGCACGGGCACCGCGGGGGAGGGTTTGGCCCGGGGTTTGGCCCACGGGGCGGATTTGGTCCCGGTTTTGGACCTGGCGGAGGGTTCGGTCCCGGCTTTGGGCCCGGTCCCCGGCGGGCAAGCAGGGGGGACGTCCGGTGGGCCATCCTGTCGCTGCTAGCCGAGGCCCCGTCCAACGGTTATGGCCTGATCAAGACCATCGCGGAGAAAACATCCGGCGCATGGCGGCCCAGCCCCGGGTCGATCTACCCCACACTCCAGCAGTTGGTGGACGAGGACCTCATTGCGCCCCTCAGCGAGGGCCGGCGGACCGACTTCACCCTCACCGACGCCGGCAAGGCCTACGTGGCCGAGCATGCGGAGGAGCTGGAGAACGCGTGGAACAGCGATGCGGAAGGATCCGGACCCGCCTTCCACCAGAGTGTGGGCAAGCTGATGGGGGTCATTCATCAGTTCCGCGCTGCCGCTACGGAAGATCAGCGCAATGCTGCGGTGGAAAAGCTCGACGAAACCCGCCGCGCGCTCTACCGGATCCTGGCCGACTGAGCCCGCCCAGGTCAGGCGAACGTGTCTTCCTTGGCGGGAGCGGCAGCAGGTGCCGTGACGCCGCGGCCCAGCGGGTTGAAGTGGCTACCCAGCCCGCCGAAGGCGTAGGCGGTCTCGGCATGCTCGGAGAGATCCACCCCCGCCATCTCAGCCTCGTGGCTCACCCGGAACCCGATGGTCCTGTTGATGGCCCAGCCGATCACTAGGGTCACACCGCCGGAGAGAACTACGGTGACTACTACCGCCACGGCCTGTGCCGTCAGTTGCTGGAGACCGCCGCCGTAGAAGAGGCCCCCGCCCTGGCCGTCCACGGGCAGAGCGACGAAGCCCAGGGCGAGTGTGCCGATGAGCCCGGCGCCGAGGTGGACCCCCACCACGTCCAGGGAGTCGTCCAGCCCGAACCGGTACTTCAGGTCAACAAACACGCAGCAGGCTGCACCGGCCACCAGGCCCAGGCCGATGGCCGCCACTGGGCTGATGTTGGCGCAGGACGGTGTGATGGCCACCAGGCCGGCAACAACACCGGAGGCTGCGCCCAGGGACGTGGGGTGGCCGTGGCGGATCTTCTCCGCCAGCAGCCAGCTGAGCATGGCCGCGGCAGGAGTGACCAGGGTGTTGATCCAGATCAGGCCGGCCTGCTCCGCGGTGGTGGCGGCGCCGCCGTTGAACCCGAACCAGCCGAACCACAGGATGGCCGCACCCAGCATGATGAAGGGGACATTGTGCGGGCGGTGGCTGGGATCCTTGGCGAAGCCGTGACGCTGGCCAACCATCAGGGCCAGTACCAGGGCGGCCGTACCGGAGCTGATTTCCACCACTGCACCGCCGGCGAAGTCGATGACCTGGCCGAAGGTCTCGGTGATGGCTCCGCCGGCGCTCATGAGCCCGCCGCCCCAGATCATGTAGGCCAAGGGGCAATAAACCAGCGTGACCCACAGCGGCACGAACACTGCCCAGGCGCTAAACTTGGCGCGGTCCGCGATGGCTCCGCTGATGAGGGCCACCGTGATGATGGCGAAGGTGGCGCTGAAGCCTGCTTTGATGAGGTCAGGGGAGCCCATGAGGTTCTGCAGCCCGAAGTTGGCGAAAGGGTTGCCAAAGATGCCCAGGATTCCCTCGCCGGTGGTCATCGAGTATCCCCATAGGACCCACACAACTCCCACGATGCCGGCGGAGATGAAGCTCATCATGATCATGTTCAGCGCTGCCTTGGCGCGCGTCATGCCGCCATAGAAGAGACCAAGTCCAGGTGTCATAAGCAGCACCATTGCCGCCGCGATCATCATCCAGACGTGTTGCGCAGTGATCTCCACCGGTGGGTCCCTTCCATTGATCCTGAATACGGGGACTCTTCCTACGTGGCCCGCGCAATCCCCCCGATCAATATTTGTCGCCGCGTGTTTCCGTTTGCGCTTCGCTAAGTTGCGGACACGTTACGGCCCGGCGGCTTACGTGAAGATCGCGTGACCGTGATGTTTCCGGCGTGTAAACGGGACCTATTGAACGGCGCCGCGGCAGGAAGCCCGGCGCCCGTGATGCCAGCGACGGCGGGCGCCGGTGCGCGCACGTGGTGAGAAACCGCCGTCGGACGCTGAAAACGGCAAAGTTTCCTGAGCATGAACGGCGGCTCACCGCCGCGGCGGCCAGCCCTCGCGGGGCCGGCCCCGCAGAGTCAGAAGGTCCGGGCGTTGACCAGCACGGGCAGTTGGCCGCGGACCTCGGCAATGACGGCCGGGTCAATGTCGACGACGGCGAGTTCCGGGTCGCCGCCGAGGGCCACTAGGGCAGCACCCAGGGGCGAGATGACGGCGCTGTGGCCAACGCCGGTGGGAGCCTTGCCGGCGGAGGCGATGCCGACGCTTGCCGGATCGCCCTGTCCGCAGGCCACCACGAAGGTGGTGCTGTCCAGCGCGCGGGCCCGGACCAGGAGGTCCCACTGGTCAGCTTTACCCTCGCCGGCACCCCACGAGGCGCAGACAATGTTGACTTCGGCACCGGCTTTGGCGTTGGCCGTGAACAGTGCCGGGAACCGTACGTCGTAGCAGGTGGCCAGGCCGAAGGTGGTGCCGTTCACCTCGAAGGTCACGGGGGCTGTTCCGGCGTCCACGGTGTCGGACTCGGCGAAACCAAACGCATCAAAGAGGTGGATCTTGTCGTAGGACGTCTCGACGCCAGGGCCGGTGACCAGCAGGGTGTTCCGCACGCGGCCGCCATCGCCCGGGGTGAACATGCCCGCCACGACCGTGATGTCCAGTTCATGGGCAATGCTGCGGACGGCGGCGGCCCATGGCCCGTCCAGCGGCTCGGCAATGTCCACAAGGCTGTTGCCGAAGGCGCGCATCGCGGCTTCCGGGAACACCACGAGCTCCGCTCCGGCGGCTTTGGCCCGCGTGGCGTAGTCTCGGATGAGCTCCAGGTTTGCGGCCAGATCGGCTCCTGTGATGATTTGGGCCACTGCTAAACGCATGAAATTACTCCAGTCTGTTGTATACATAATGTATGCGAAAAAGTTCGGGGACTGCGGCGTCCGGCCGCGAGAAGGCGTACGCGTACCTGCGTGAAAACATCCTCATCGACCCGGATGTGCAGGGGAAATTCCTGAACGAGCAGGAGCTGGCCGCCGAGATCGGTGTGTCGCGCACTCCGGTGCGTGAGGCTCTCCTGCTCCTGGTCTCGGACGGGCTCGTGGAGCTGATTCCACAGCGCGGGGCCTATGTTCCGCCCGTGACGGGCCGCGAAATGTCGGAACTGATGGAACTCCGGGGTGTATTGGAAAGCCATGCCGCCCGCCTGGTTATCGAACGGAACCGCGTTCCTGCGAAAACGATGCAGGACACCCTGGACCAGCAGGCCCAGCTTCCCGAGCAGCTGAATGCCGAGGCTGCGCAGGAGTTCATCCGGCTGGACACCCTCTTCCATCAGCTTCTGATCGACGCCGCCGGCAATGAGCTCATCTCCCGAACGTACAGTAAGCTCCATGTCCGGCAGATCCTGGTGGGCGTCTCGGCCTTATTCCGCACCGGAGACCGGCGCGGACAGGTGTGCGCCGAACACCAGGAAATCCTCGATGCCCTGGTGTCCGGCGACGCCGCACGGGCGCAGGAGGCCATTGACCATCACCTGGCTGTCACCCGGGATATTCTGCTCCGCACCTAAGCGCCGCCCTGTTAGTTGGATTCGTTTGTTGGCATCGCCAGCTGGCTTCGTCAGTTGCCTTTGCCGGTGGCCGTCTGCTGGCGCTCTGCCGCGGAACCTTCGAGCAGTAGGCGGTAGTCCTCGTCCTCCACGGTGTTCGAGTCGCGGCCAAGCGCCAGACCCACGGCGGTGACGCCTGCGGCCACGGCCACGTAGATGGCCACCGGAATCCAGGTGCCGAACTGAGCCAGCAGCAATGTGAACATCAGCGGGGCGATGGCGCCGCCGATCACACCGGCGAAGGTGTAGGCCAGGGAGCTGCCCGTGGACCGGAGCCTCGGTGAGAACTGCTCCACAATGAAGGCAGCCTGCGGGCCGTACATAAACGAGTGCGCCATGAGGCCCAGCACAATGCCGACGCTGAGCATCGGCTCGTTGTCGGCGCCCAGGACGCCAAAGAAGATGAACGTCCATGCGGCGCCCACCACAGCTGCGGTCCCGTAGACCAGGCGGCGGTTGAAGCGGTCGGACACGGCGCCAGCCAGCGGGATCATAAAGAGCTGGAACGCGGAGCCGATCAGGACTGCCGTGAGCACCTGGCTGCGTTCGTAGCCGAGTGTCTGGATGCCGTAGGTGAGGGTGAAAACGGTGAACAGGGCGTAGAGCACGTCCGGGCCCACCCGGCACAGCGTGGCCGCAATGAGGGGCCGGAGCTCCGTGCTGAAGACCTCGCGGACAGGGGCGTGGGGCTGTTCGCCGTGGGCCTCGATGGCCTTGAAGATGGGGGTGTCTTCCAGCTTCAGGCGGATCCAGAGGCCGAAACCGACCAGCACGGCCGAGACCAGGAACGCGATGCGCCAGCCGAAGCCGATGAACTGTTCCTCGGTCAGGGCGAGGGTCAGGACAGCCAGGGCGCCGTTGGCCATAAGGTTGCCGGCGGGCGGGCCCACCTGGGCTGCAGAAGCCCAGAAGCCGCGCCGGTGGGGGTCGCCGTATTCGCTGGAGAGCAGAACGGCGCCGCCCCATTCGCCGCCGACTCCCACGCCCTGGGCGAAGCGCAGCAGCACCAGGATGATCGGGGCGCTGATGCCAATGCTGTCGTAACCGGGGAGCACCCCGATCAGGACAGTGGCCACGCCGATGATCATCAGGGTGGTCACCAGCACCTTCTTGCGGCCGATCCGGTCACCCAGACGGCCGAAGATGATGCCACCGACAGGCCGGGACACGTAGCCCACCGCATACGTGGAGAAGGCCAGGATGGTGCCCGTCAGGGGATCGGATGACGGGAAGAACACGAGGGGAAATACGACGGCGGCCGCGGCCGAGTAGACGGCGAAGTCATACCACTCGAGGGCGGTGCCGGTGAGGCTGGCGGCGAAGGCCTTGTACAGGCCCTTGGGGTGAATCGGCTTGTCCGGACGCGGCGCTGCGCCGGAAGCCGGAATTGGGACGTTAGCCATGGGTGTTGTCCTCCACGAGATGTTTACGGGTGACGCCTGTCACGCTGGCGTTAAATGTATACATTACGCATACTGGATGTACATTGGCCACCGTTTCCGGTTTCCGGTTTGTAAATTTCTCCAGCAGGACACGCAAAGGATGGACAGAACATGACGACTCTGAGCTTCGAACTTCCCGACGGCAGCACCCGGACAGTCCAGGTCAGGCACCTCCTGAACGCCGGTTATGCAGGGCGGGAACAGGAGGAAGTGCAGGCCCACATTGCCGAGCTGGCAGAACTGGGCGTTCCCGGCCCCGCCACCACCCCGGCGCTCTACCCGGTCTCGCCGTACCTGGCGCAGCAGGTTTCCGAAGTCCACGTGCAGCATGCCCGGACCTCCGGGGAAGCCGAATGGGCGCTGGTCATCACGGACGACGGCGTGCTGCTGACGGTCGCGTGCGACCACACGGACCGAGAGCTCGAGGTCCATGGAGTGGCCTGGAGCAAGAATGCCAGCCCCGACGTCCTGGGCCGCAAGGCGTGGCGGCTGGACGACGTGCGCGACCACCTGGACCAGATCACGCTGAAGGGCTGGGTGGGGCGGGGTGATACTCCGGACACGCTGATCCAGGACAGCTCGCTGGAAGCCCTGCTGACCCCGGACTATTGGCTGGAGGTGTTGACCGAGCGCGGCCTGAATGAGCCGGGGACGGTCCTCATTTCCGGCACGGTGGCCATGACCAGCGGGGTGAACCAGTTTGCCCGCAGCTGGAAAGTGGAGATGACAGACCCCATGACAGGATCCACCGTGGATGCCCAGTACGTGGTGGAGCAGATGGCCGCGCCCATCGGCTGATTCCGCCGGGCAGGGGCACACTGGGGTGCGCAAACTCCCGGTAGCATCATTGCTATGCCCACTGCGCTTGAAATGGCAGGTCCCATCCTGGAAATGATGACCTGGCTGTGCCTTCCGCCGGGGCTTGCCCTGCTTTTCTACTCGGGCATCCTTCGGCGGTTTGTGCACCCTTGGACCGTTGCGGAAGCGGTGGTCTACGCGGACGCTACCGGAACGGGCTTCCGCTGGTTTGACCGCAAGTACCAGGTCCACCACGCCCCGATGTCACCCCACGACATCAAGGACCTGGCCGTGGGCGACACCCTGCCGATCTACTACCACCCGAAGCGCCCCACGCAGTGGCAGACCGCAGCGCCCGAAGCGGTGGGGCGGACCGCCGTCGTTCTTGGCCGTGTGCTCACCGGGATCGGTGCGGTGGCGCTTATCGCGGGCTTCCTGCTGCCGATGTTCTGACGTTCAGCGGCTGAATCAGCAGCGGCTGAGTCAGCGTACGACGGCGGCCCCACCGGAGCGGGTCAGCCCGCGTTTCGTGGGGCAAACATGATCACAGCCACCCCGACCAGGCAGATGACGGAGCCCGCAATGTCCCACCGGTCCGGGCGGAAGCCGTCGAAAATCATTCCCCACGCCAGCGACCCAGCCACAAATACTCCGCCGTAGGCGGCCAGGATCCGGCCGAAATGGGCATCGGGCTGGAGGGTGGCCACGAAACCGTAGAGGCCCAGGGCAATCACACCCAGCCCTGCCCACCACCAGTCCTTGCCCTCGCGGACTGACTGCCACACGAGCCACGCGCCGCCGATCTCGGCAGCAGCGGCCAGGACGAACAGCACAGTCGTTTTGGCGATCGCCACGGTTTCAGCAGGAATATTCACAGGCTCATCATGCCAGCCGGGAATGCGGCCGGCCGCCGGGAGGTTGGGCCAGACATGCAACGCATCGGATTCCTGTCCTTCGGCCACTGGGGCCCCGGCCAGGGCTCCCGCACCAGAACCGCAGGCGATGCCCTGCTGCAGGGCATTGAGCTGGCGGTGGCGGCCGAGGAGCTCGGAATCGACGGCGCCTTCTTCCGCGTGCACCACTTCGCCCGTCAGCAGGCGTCGCCCTTCCCGCTGCTGGCAGCGATCGCGGCCCGGACCAGCCGGATAGAGATGGGCACGGGCGTGATCGACATGCGGTACGAAAATCCGCTGTACATGGCCGAGGAAGCCGCCGCCACGGATCTGATCAGCGGCGGCAGGCTGCAGCTGGGCATCAGCCGTGGTTCACCCGAGCCCGCCCGGAACGGGGCCGCTGCCTTCGGCCACCAACCGGCCGAAGGGGAGACCGACGCGGACATGGCCCACCGGCACACAGCCCAGTTTCGGTGCGCCATCAGCGGCGCCGGCGTGGCCGAGGCAGACCCGCGCTACGCCGGTGGAGCCATCGGCCTGTTGCCGGTCCAGCCGCAGTCGTCGGGCCTCACAGAGCGGATCTGGTGGGGCGCCGGAAGCCGCAACACCGCCGTGTGGGCGGCCGGCCTGGGCATGAACCTGATGAGCTCCACCCTGCTCACCGAGGACACCGGTGTCCCCTTCGACCAGCTGCAGGCGGAGCAAATCCAACTCTTCCGGGAGGCCTGGGCCGCGGCAGGACACAGCCACCAGCCGCGAGTCTCTGTCAGCCGGAGCATCCTGCCGATCGTGGACGAGGAAGACAGCAGGTATTTTGCGGGCAGCGCGCTGCGGGACAGCCGGGACCAGGTGGGCGTCATCGACGGCCTGACGGCACGCTTTGGCAAGACCTATGCGGGCGCTCCGGATGTCCTGGCCGAACAGTTGGCGGCCGACGCCGCGGTCCAGGCCGCGGACACACTGCTGGTGACAGTGCCCAACCAGCTGGGCGTTGACTTCAATGCCAAAATGCTGGGGAACATCGCCCAGCACATAGCGCCCGCCGTCGGCTGGACCCCGGCCCGTTCCTGATCCGGAGCCGATTCCGCTGGGTGATCCGCCCGGAAGGGAATATCCTGAGAAGGTGCGGGCCATTGAGGCCCGGTTATTCCTCACGGCCTAGAGAGGCTCACCATGTCCGAAAAACTACACCTGACACCGGAAGACGAGTTCCCGGATGATCTTTCCAGCATCCCGGACCGGGAGCTGCAGGTTCTGGACAGCCAGGTGCAGCGGCAACTGGACTATGAGTACGTGGCCGAGGGCGAACCGAACCCGGAGACGGAGTTCAGGCACCTGGACCTGGACGAGGAATTCCAGGAACGCGACGACCGCTGACAACCGTCCCCCGCCGTCGGCCTGGCTCATTCCGGTGATCGGCAGTGGATATTAGTCAGCATCCTTACTAATATTGCTCAGGGAACCATCCGCAAGCCACAGCCGTTAGGCTTGTAGCGGGCTTTGGGGGCTAAGGCCCGTACATTACTGCGTGACTGCGGAACGGTCAGGAGAGAGACATATGGCTCGCGCCGCTTTAGGTTTGACTGCATGATCCGGCTACGTCAGCTGGCACAGGCGGCTTCCGTACTGACAACGCCATTGGCACCGGAAGATATTCTGGCGCTCTTTAACCCTGTCTTCTCCGCGCGCCAGCTGCGTGGAGTGGTGACCCGTGTGGTCCAGGAAACGGCGCAGTCGGCCACCATCTTTTTCCGTCCCGGCCGCGGCTGGCATTCGCACCTGGCCGGCCAGTGGGCGCGTATCGGCGTTGAGCTGGACGGGGTCCGCCACTGGCGCTCCTATTCGCTGAGTGCTCCCGCCGGCAAGGACCCCGCCATCACCGTCACCGACGTCGGCGCCGTTTCCGGAACCCTGGTCCGGACCACCAAACCCGGTGACGTCCTGTTCCTGGCACCGCCGCAAGGCGACTTCGTCCTGCCCGAGCACCCCAGGCCGCTCCTGATGGTCACCGCGGGCAGCGGCATCACTCCGGTGATGTCCATGATCCGCACCCTTGTTCCCCGCCGCCCGGATGCCGACGTCGTCCTGGTGCACTCCGCCCGCACGCCCGGCGACAGCCTCTTCCGCGAGGAACTCGCCGAACTGGCTGACCAGTTCCCCAACTTCCGGCTGGCCCACTGGTACACCGGCGAACAGGGCCGGATGGACCTGACCAACACGGCCGAGCTCGATGAGATCTGCCCGGACTGGAAGGAACGGGCCGCTTACGCGTGCGGCCCGGACAGTTTCCTGGACGACGCCGAGGCCCTGTGGAAGCAGGCGTCCCTCACCGCCGGCGCGCCCGGGTCTGATGTTGCGCTCCCCGGCGATCCCGGCAACCTGATGATTGAACGGTTCAACACCACCTTCGCCGGGGGTGTAGGGCACGACGGCGGCCTGGTCACCTTTGAGGCGTCGGACCGGGAAGTTGACGCCGACGGCGATACTCCGCTGCTCGACGTCGGCGAAGACGCCGGGGTGCTGATGCCCAGCGGCTGCCGGATGGGAATCTGCCACAGTTGCCTGACTCCGCTCCTGGCCGGACAGGTGCGTGACCTTCGCACCAACGAGGTCCACGGCGAACCCGGCCAACTAATCCAAACGTGTGTCTCGGCAGCCGCCGGACCCGTCAACCTCGAACTCTGAGGAGCAATACCGCATGTCAGTAGTTTCAGAAAGCAAGAAAGTTTCCGAAGGCAAGACCGCCCCCACCGGAGCGGCAAAGACGCGACCTGGAGCGCTGGCCGAGTCCGGCAGCCCCTTGGTCCGCCCTCCTGCCGCAGCGCACCTTAGCGACGAACAGGTAGCTGAGCTGGGCCGCGAACTCGACGCGATCCGCGACGAAATCCTGGCCAAGCGCGGCGCCTCCGACGCCGCCTACATCCGACGCATGATCAAGATCCAGCGCGGGCTGGAGATCTCCGGCCGCGCGGCACTGCTGGTCAGCAAGAACAAGGCCGCCTGGGTCACCGGCACCACACTGCTGAGCCTGGCCAAAATCCTGGAAAACATGGAGCTCGGCCACAACATCCTGCACGGGCAGTGGGACTGGATGCGGGACCCCGACATCCACTCCACCACCTGGGAATGGGACTTCGTTACCCCGGCGCGCTCCTGGCAGCACAGCCACAATGACCTTCACCACCGCTGGACCAACGTGGTGGGCAAGGACAACGACGTCGGATACAACCTCCTGCGGATGGACGAGAGCCAGCCGTGGAAGCCTCATAACCTGGGCAACCCGCTGTACAACGCCATCCTGGCTCCTGTCTTCGAATGGGGTATCGCCATCTACGACCTCGAGCTTGCTGAGTACCAGGCAGGCAAGAAGTCCAAGGAAGCGCTGCACAAGGACCTCAAAGCACTGGGCCGCAAGGTGGTCACCCAGTTCACCAAGGACTACGCCGCTACTCCCGCAGTCGCCATGCTCACCGGTTCCGGCAAGCAGGCCCTCTACGGCACCCTGACCGCCAACGCCGTCCGCAACGTGTGGGCGCACGCCGTGATCTTCTGCGGCCACTTCCCGGAAGGCGCGGACACCTTCACCGAGGAAATGGTGGAAGGCGAAACCCGCGGCGACTGGTACGTCCGCCAGATGATCGGCTCCGCCAACATCTCCGGTTCCAGGTTCATGCACCTGATGACCGGCAACCTGTCGCACCAGATCGAGCACCACCTCTTCCCGGACCTGCCTTCCAACCGGTACGCCGAGGTTGCTCCGCGGGTCCGCGAGATCTGCCAGCGCTACGGCCTGAAGTACACCACGGGGCCGCTGCTGAAGCAGGTGGGATCGTCCTGGGCGAAGGTCTTCAAGCTGGCGCTGCCGGGCAAGGCTGCCAGGGCTTGAGCTGACTAAGCCTTAAGAGTGGAAGGGCCAGGCGAAATGCCTGGCCCTTCCACTCTTTTTTGCTATCCGGTCTGCTTCTTCAGGAAGGCGAGCAGGGCTTCGTTGACTTCCGCGGCGTGCGTCCACAGCAGGCCGTGCGGGGCGCCGTCGATCTCCACATACTCCGCCGACGGCAGGGCTTTGGCGAACCGGCGTCCGGTGACGTCGATGGGGAGGATGTTGTCCTCGGTGCCGTGGACAATCAGCGCGGGGACACCGATCCGGGGGATGTCGCCGCGGAAGTCGGTCAGCCATGTGGGCTGCGCGGCGACTGATGCGGTGGCGCCGGCTCCTGCGGCGATTTTCCAGCTGGCGTCCAGGACTTCCTGGCTGAGGCGAGGCGTGCCCAGGAACGTGTCGGTGTTGTAGAAGTTCTTGAAAAATTCCGTGAAGAACGCGTACCGGTCCGCCGTGACCGCTTCGGTGAGTCCGTCGAAGACTTCCTGCGGGACGCCGTCGGGGTTGTCTTCCGTCTTCAGCAGGAACGGCTCCAAGGATCCGAGGAAGGCTGCGCGGGCCACCCGGGCGGAGCCATACGTGCTCAGGTAGCGGGCAACCTCGCCGGTACCCATGGAGAAGCCCACCAGTACGGTGTTGTTGAGTTCCAGCCTGTTCAGGATGGTATTGAGGTCGGCGGCGAAAGTGTCGTAGTCGTAGCCGCTGGTGGTCTTGGTGGACTTGCCGAAGCCGCGGCGGTCGTAGGTGATCACGCGGTAGCCGGCCTCCAGGAGGGCAGTGGTCTGCTTTTCCCAGGAGGATCCGTCCAGCGGGTAGCCATGGATCAGGACAACGGGCTGGCCGCTCCCGTGGTCTTCGTAGTAGAGCTCGATGTCGGTGCTGTTCTCGGTTCCAACGGTGACGAATGCCATCTCGGCGGTCCTTTCGAAGCTTCGGAATCAGTTTCGGGCGCAAGCAAAAGCCGGCGCCCGGCATTCCCTACTCTAGGGACCGCCCGCCGCGGCACCAAGGATGTGGCTACTGGGAGGGTTGGGGCAGTTCACACGCGATCTGCGGGTTGACGCCCAGATAGTTCAAGGGCCCGGCAACGATGGTCACGGCCACCGTTCCAGCTTGGGCACAGGACCCGGGAGCTCCGCCGAAGTAGCCGCGCTGCCAGGCGGCGATTCCTCCGATGACCAGCCAGATGACAATCAGTGCTCCGAGAAACTTCATGGTGTCCTCCCATGGCCGTAGCCGCCTGTGCGTTCAAGTATGCGCCGATTACCGGATTCCAGACACCTCCCCACCCCGGACGCTCTCTCACTTGATGCCACTTAATTCGCAACGCTCTCTCACTTTCTTAAAAAAAGTGAGAGAGCGTTTGTCAAAAACCTCCGTTAAGTGAGAGATCGTCTGAAGGGGAGGTGGGGTTCGGGGGTGGGATTAGGGGCGGGCGCCGAAGCCGCCGCCGCCCGGACCCTGTGCAGCGGTGTACTCGCCGGCCGTCACGGTGCCCACCTGACGGGCACCGTCCAGGGAACCATCGCCTACGCCGGCGCTGACCGTGGCCGTGCCGCCGGTGTAGACGGTGTACTCCTCGCCTTCAGTGATCGCGGACGAGGAGAACACCAGGGACGCCGTGGCCTTGGTGGTCACGAAGGCACTCACCACGTTGCCCGCGGAATCGGCGATCTGCACCACCGTGCCCGCCGGAACGGCCGAGCCGAGCGTGACCTGCACGCCGGACTGCGTCGAGGAGGAGGTGCCCGGGGTGACCACCATGCCCACGCTTCCGGCCGCAGCCACGGTGCCGCCGGTGACGGTCAGCTCGCCGTTGACGTCCAGGGCGCCGTTGCCGGAGTTCGTGGGGCCGTTGACCACCACGGTGCCGCCGGAGATGCTGGCGTTGCCGTTGGAGTCCAGCCCGTCGCCCTGCGCGTTGATGGTCAGCGAGCCCCCGGTGATTTCCACGCTGTAGTCGCCCACGGCCATCTCGCCGCCGCCCATCCCGCCACCGGAAGTGGACCTGGAGGCCCCGCCGGAGGCGTTCACGCCGTCGTCGTTCGCGGTGACGTTGGCCGTTCCGCCGGACATCACGATGTGCTGGGCCTCCAAGCCTTCTTCCGACTCTTCCACGGTGGTGACGCCGGCGGCGCTGAGGGTGACGGTGTCGCCGTCGACCGTTACGGCGGCTGACACGGCTGATGTCACGCTGCTGGCGCCGTCCGCCAGGGTCACGGCTACTTCGGCGGCCGCATCCCAGGTGAGGTCGTCGGCGTCGTAGTGGGTGTCGGCGGCGAGGGCGTCCAGGGAAACCGCGGCCTGCGCCGTGCCGGACGTCGTGGACGAGTTGGACGTGCTGCTGGTGGAGGTGGTCCCGGCGATGGACGTCCCCGTGGCGGTGCCGGCGGCCGAGCAGCCGGCCAGCCCAACGGCGAGGGCGGTGACGGACAGGGCGCTGCGGAATCGGTTCATTGTCTGTTCCTTCGAAGTTGGTGGGGGAGGCGGGTCAGGCGGCGGGGCGGAGGTTCATGGTGCGGCGGAGGGTGCGGTTCCAGCGGTTGGCCGGCAGGTCCGGGCAGAGCGCCGCCATGCCGGTGGCGAACTTGGAGATCCTGGAGGGCCGGATCTCGTGGCTGTTTCCCGGGCGTCATGCAGCCGCCGTTCCTCCTGGCGGACTTCGATCGATAGGATCAAACCCGTGCTCCGACTTAAACGCCTTGCGGTTTTCTGCGTGTTCGCGATCTGCATCATCACCGCGGTGGCATTCTGGGCACTCGGACAGTCCGATGCGGACGCCCGCCGGGCTCTTCCTCCTCCGCCACGGGCTGAGGCGAAACTCGAAACGCCCTCCACAGGCCTTACCACTGCCGTCAGTGTCACCCGGAACGCGGACGCTGAGTGGCTCATCCTGGCTGCCGCGCAAACCGGCATACCTGCCCGCGCGCTTCGGGCTTACGTGGGTGCGGCCAGCGCGGCCAATCATTCCGCTCCGGCGTGTGGGATCGGCTGGAATACGGTGGCGGCAGTCGGCTTCATCGAATCCGCCCACGGAGCTTACGGCGGCGGAAGCCTGACCCCCGCAGGGCAGGCGAGCGGACCAATTGTCGGTCCGAGCCTGGACGGCAACGGATTTGCCGCCATCGCTGATACAGACGCCGGCGTCCTGGATGGCGACGCTCGCTGGGACCGCGCCGTCGGACCCATGCAGTTCATTCCCTCCACCTGGGAGCTTGCGGGACGGGACGGGAACGGCGACGGAGAAGCTGATCCCTTCAACATCGACGATGCCGCTCTCAGCGCGGCCGGTTACTTATGCGCCCATGGCCGCGACCTGACCGCCGCGAACGGATGGACGGAGGCCATCTACTCCTACAACCAGTCCGATTCCTACGTGGACCAGGTGCGCGACCAAGCCACCTCCTACGCCGAGAAGACGGGCGCCACCGGATAAGACCTCGACTACTGGCGTAACGTCCCGGGGTGGTGGCCGCGGCTCAGGTCCAGAGACTGATTCTCATCCTCCCGTGCGGCGCTCCTGGCCGTGCGCCGGGAAAAGAGAAACCGCTGCTGCACCACGTAGCTGACGGCCAGCAGCGCGATTTCAGCGAGGATCTTGGCCGGCAAAGCGGCCACGGAGAGCGAATCCAGGGCCGAGATGAGGCCATAGTTGGCGGCCAGGAGAACAAGAACCAGGCCGAAATAGCGCAGGCCGGCAGCCGCCGCGGGCCTGTCCCGGCCGTGCTGGAACACCACCTCGCGGTTGACGAGGAAGTTCACCGCCGAGCTCACGGCCCGGGCTCCCACCACGGCGAGCAGCAGAGAGTCGGTAACCAGGGTCAGGAGGAGGAACACCACGGTATCCACGAGGAACGCCGTGAAGGAGGACACCAGGAACTTCAGGAGCGGCGCGTAGATGCGGACCGAGTCCGCCACTGGCCGGAAATGGGACCCCGAATTGTGGTCGAGATAGACCGTGGCGATGTCCACGGTGTTGATCGCAAATCCGGCCTGCTTGGCTTCCAGCAGGAGGTTCAGCTCGTATTCGTAGCGCTCGACACGGACGGACCGCAGCCACGGGAGCATGGCAGCCGGATAGCCGCGGAGGCCTGTCTGGGTATCGGAAATGCGCTCGCCGGTGGCCAGCGCGAACAACCGCCGGGTGGCGCTGTTGCCGAACTTGCTGCGGGCCGGGACGTTGCCGGTGAAGTTCCGGGTGCCCAGCACCAGGGCCGGCGAACCGGGCTGCACCGCTGCCGCCACGCGGAGGATGTCCACGATGGTGTGCTGGCCGTCGCTGTCAGCACACACCACGTTCCGGTCCGGCAGGTGGTCAGCGATGAACCCGAACCCGGTCTTCAGCGCGAAGCCCTTTCCCCGGTGGCGGGAATACCCGATGACGTGGCACCCGAGTGCCTTGACGCCGTCGAACACGTCCTTGTAGTCAGGCCCGCTGCCGTCGTCAACCACCACCACGGTGGCCCACGGGCCACAGCCCCGGCGACGACGGCGCGCCGGACGCGGCTGCCCTTGCGTGGTTTGCTCTTGAGAGGAGTCATGCCTCATTTGTAGGCAACCAAGCTATCGCTTCGATTTGCCGAGGATGTGCTGCGCCTGTGAATAGGGACGGACCTTCTCTACGGCCATGTGCCGCCAGACGCCTGGGCCGGCAGCGGAGTCGCCGGAGAGCGTCCCGCACGCCGGAACGCTCCGGCGAACGGGCAGCTCTCCAGCGAATTCGCGCCGGGGTGGGCAGGCGGCTGGTCAGGCGAGAAGGTGCCGCTTAAAGCTGCCGTTGCGGCGTGGGCTTCGGGCGAGCGGGGGCGTCCGCCGGGCAGAGCCGCAGCGCGAGCTCCTGCAGTTCTTTGGGGTGGAACGGCTTGGTCAGGTAGGCAGCAGCGCCGGAGGCCATTCCGGCAAGGATGTCGTCCTCCTCGGACCTGGCCGTGAGGAACAGCATGGGAGCGGTACTTAAGGCCCGGATTGCCCGGGCAACGACGTGCCCGTCCATGTCCGGCAGGCCAAGGTCAAGGGTGATCAGCGCAACCGATGGTTCAGCGGCCGCAGCAATACCTTCGGCGCCGTTGGCGACCGAACGTACGGAAAAGCCTGCGCGGGTCAGGACCACCGTGATCAGACCGCGGATGTCATCGTTGTCCTCGATGACAAGACAGATGCGTTTTGTTTCCATGAAAGCCCCTCAGCCAGCATTGCCACCAGTGTACGGGCTGGTGGGGTGGTAAACCGTCAAAGTGACGTATTCCGCAACCGTCCTCCGGTCGTCTCAGCGGTCACGTCGCTGGCCGCCGGCTCCGGGGCGAGGTTCAGCCGTCGTAGTGCGTCTGGGCCGGCCCCTGGCCCAGCGCATTCACCACGGCCGCGGCGACGATATGCAGCTTGGAATTACGGGTGCTGGACGCCGCTTTGAGGAGCTCGAACGCGTCCTGCTGGCTGCACCGGTTCTGGGCCATGATGATGCCCACCGCCATGTCGATCACCGTGCGTGATTCGAGGGTGGCACGCAGATGCGCCGCAGTCTCGCTGTAATGCGCGAAACGCACCGCAAGCCGCAGGGCCAGGGAGGTCTGGCGGACGAAATCCTCCGCAGCCTTCAGGATGCGGCCTTCGAAGCGGTAGGTCCGGTGGGAGTAGAGGAGCAGGGTGGCTTTGGTTTCCCCCTCCAGCCGGAACGGGATGGCCAAGACTGACCGGATGCCTTGGTCCAGGACGGCTTCGGAGTATTCGGGCCAGCGCGCTTCGTCTTTCACGTCAGGAACATGGACCGTCACCTGCTCCAGCGAGGCAGCCATGCCCGGGCTTTGCTCGGACTGGTATTCAATCTGGCTGACAGCGCGGGCAGCGGCGCCGCTGCTGGCAATGGTGGCCGCCTTGCGCTGACGCAGGAGAGTGATGCCGCACAGCACTTCGTCACCGGGTTCGGAAAGGGTACGGGCCGACACCCGGGCAAGCTCATCCAGGAACTCCTCTACGTCGGAGCTGTTGAGGAGTTCTTCGTGCAGATGCTCGGCGATTGATGTAGCTGTTTTTGCTGTTGACTCGCTGGCCACGGTTCTTTGTGCCATTCGCTCAGGTCAAACGAACCGGCACCCCCCCCGCACAACCCCGCCGTAGTGGCAAAAGGGTGGCGACGGTCGCTGGATCGACGAACTGTCCAACGGCCTGCTGCTAAACCGATATCCAGAATTATATACAGGCCAGAGCCTTGGGAAGCGCCACAAGGCGGCCACGCCGGGGAGTACTCAAGTACTACCTGCTTACCGTGCGGGTGGCACCGCCCGAAGATCCGGCAGGGGCTCTGGGCTTGAAACTACAAGGAATGCGGCGGGTTCCCGAGCGCCCGCACGTAGAGTCCCTGCGCATCGGACACCTCACGCCACGTCGACGAAAACTGAGTACCCTGCCCCTCATCCAAGAGGGCGCGGCCGGGGAGATCCACAAAAGTCCAGTACTGCTACGCGTTGTTGGGACCACCATGGCCGGGAAGTATGGGCGTCATCGATCAGCCGGAAGCAAGGTCCCTTAGTGGTTCCCGATGGCTGTGCGTCTCAGCATCTGTCTTTACCCCCAGCCCAAAGGAGTCTCTCTCATGCGCAAAATGACCAAGAAGAACAAAGTCCTGGCAGCAGCCGGTGCCCTGGCACTGGTAGCCGGCAGCGGCGGCGCTGCCTACGCCTACTGGACCACCACAGGCGCCGGTTCCGGCCAAGCGACCAACTCGGCAGGTGGCGGCACCGTGGCCCTGCACGCGAACTTCACCGGCGGACTCACGCCCGGAGACTCCCGTGCGGTGACCTACACGGCGGACAATGCCGACCCGAACACCAGCACCCAGGTGGGGGTCCTGACCGCCAGTGTGAGCACCGACAAAGCCGGCTGCGATTCAGCCTGGTTCGATGTCACAGCGGACACCAGCAACACCACGGTCGCGAAGAACTCGACCGCGACAACTGTGGGCAGCGGAACCCTGACGTTCAATGACAGCTCAACGGTGGACCAGAGCGCTTGCAAGGGTGCCATCGTCACCATCACCGTGGGCAGCGTCTAACAAGCTTCGCCGGCGGGGAGGAGCAGAACCTCCCTGCCGGCGAATTCCACATCTCCCGCTACTGTCAGACCAGCCAGAAGGGCTAGACGTGCAGAACGAATCTGGGTACTTCCGCACAGCCATGCGAAGAACCACCACCGTAGCGAAGGTGCTGCTGGTGGGTCTTGTGGTGATGCTCGTTTCGGCGGGCACCATCTTCGCGGCCAGCCAGGGCGGGAGCCAGGGCAACAAATCAAAGGGCGTCACCATCCAGGTGAATCCCTCCAGCCGGACGGTTGACCGGGGCGACCCGGTCAACTATTCGGTGTCCCTGACCTCCACCAACGGGTTCAGCGGCAGCGTCACCCCCACTGTTTCGGGCCTGCCGGCCAGTACGACGGCGGCCTTCGCGTCGGCGTCGGTCACTCTCGCGTCGGGCAAGACAGCCACAGTCACACTGACGGTGGCGACGTCGGCCACCACTCCGGACGGCAAAGCGGACCTGACCATCGCCACGGCCGCCGGCGCAAGCCAGGCCGCCGCCGTTGTGGTCCAACTCCACGTTCAGTCATCCAACAAGACGTTCAGTATTTCGGGGAATCTCGGCACCCAGCTCACGCCCGGATCAACGCTTCCGCTGAACCTTTCGATTTCCAATCCCAACAACAAGACTCTGTCCCTGAGCAGTCTTTCGGTCGCTATTACAGCCATCAACCGGACGCCCGCTGCAGTGGCTGCGGGGCTTCCCTGCACGGCCGCGGACTACGTGGTAACCAACTACTCGGGCCCGTATCCGCTCAGCGTTCCGCCCGGAACACAGACTCTTGAGTTGCTCGTCGTTGATTGGCAGACGTGGCCTCGAATCTCCATGCTGGATACCACACTGAACCAGGACGGCTGCAAGGGCGCCACGCTCCAGTTCGCATACTCCGGCTCAGGGCAGGGAAGCTGACATGACACCGAAGCACAAGAAGGCTTCCCGACGGTTGGCTGCCAAGACTGCGGCAGCAACCGTCACCCTCTGCCTGGCCACTGGAGTCGGCGGCGCCTACGCGTACTGGGCCACGGTGGGTGCCGGATCGGGCGCCGCAACCAGCGGCACCATGGCAACCGTCACCGTAGACGCCCTCGTGGTGGGCGACGGCCCCCAGAACACCCTCGTCCCGGGCGGCACCGCCGATGTTGCCGTCCGGGCGCACAACCCCAACGGCCACGCCGTGCAGGTCTACGCCATCCGCGGCAACGGGGCCGCGACGGCGGACGCCAACCACCCTGGCTGCACCACCACGGGCGTGACTTTCGTTGAACCTGCCGCTCCGCTGGCCCCCACAGTGAGTATTCCGGCGAATTCTTCCGTGCTGATCACATTGCCGGGCGCCGCCGCCATGTCCACGGCATCGTTGTCAGGATGCCAGGGCGCCACGTTCAGTTTGCCCGTCACTTTGGAGGCACGGAAATGAGCCGCCCCATCCAGAATCTCCCACCTGGGCAGCAGCCGCGAGCGCGCCGGAAGGCCCGCATTGCCGGCGTCATGGCGGCGGCCCTCGTCATTTCCTGGGGCGCCCCGGCGGCCAACGCCTACTGGCAGACGCTGAGCAGCAACAACGGTGGCGCCAGGGCCGATTCAATCCTTGGGATCGCAGCGCCGACGGCGTCCGCTTCGGCAGGTGCCGCCTCCGTCAGTTGGGCGCAAGGCGCGACGGCGGCGGGCCGGCCGGTTGCCGGCTACACCGTTGCCCGCTACTCGTCGGCGACCGGGGGGACAAAAGTTGCCGCTGGCGGTGCCTGCGCGGGAACCATCGCGACGCTGACCTGCAGCGAAGCTGCCTTACCTACCGGAACCTGGTACTACACAGTCGCACCCGTACTGGGAGCCTGGGCGGGGCCGGAGTCTGCCCGCAGCGTGGGAGTCACTGCCGCGGACACCACGCCCCCCGACACGCCAAGCATTACGGCGCCGGCGATGATCACCAGTAACACCCCGGTGTCCTCCGTTCCGGTCAGCGGCACTGCTGAGGCAGGGTCATCGGTGACGATTACCGTCAAGGACGCGGGCGCCGTACACACTACTTCGCAGACAGTGGTTGCCAGCAGCTCAGGCGAGTGGTCGGCCACCTTCAACCTGGCCACATTCAACGATCCAACGATCTCCTATTCTGCGGTGGCCAAGGACGCAGCAGGCAACGTCAGTCTTGTTGCGGGGACGGCGACGTCGAACAAGGACACCACGGCGCCCGCCGTCTCTGCGATTACCCTCTTGAACGGCGGTTCCAATAACAACATCGACCCGGGCGACAGGGTGGTCCTCAAGTTCTCAGAGGCGCTGGATCCATCGACGATCTGCAGCAACTGGAGCCCGACAGGCGGCAGCCAGACTGTGAACGGTTCGGAACAGGTCACTGTCAACGTCAGCACTGACGAGATCCTGAGCGTCTCCATAACAAGCGCCGGGTGTGGAACTGCGAGAATTGGTTCCGTGGCGCTTGACGCAAACTATGTGGGCACTGCGGCTCTGAGTTTCCACGGCACAGGCATCAGTGGTTCCGCGGCTTCGTCGCTTGCCTGGAACGCCTCGACGTTTGAACTCACCATTACGCTCGGCAGCAGCCGTGGTGGCACGCCCAATTCGGAGACCAAACCAGGGAACCACCGCTACACTCCGGCCGCGGGGCTGAAAGACATTGTTGGTTACCCGCTACCAACAACAACCCTGACTGGTGCCAACTCCAAGTTCTAACCCCGCAAACCAACGCCAGCCTCCGGATCCCTTCCCGGAGGCTGGCGTTGTGCTGCGACTTATGGGCAGAATGAAGCACACACTGGCGCTGCCGACGGTGGACCCGAGACCAGCCGGCAAGGACGCCGCGGAGGGACAGGAACATGACCAGACTGCTCATCATCGGGCCGCCGGGCTCAGGAAAAGGCACCCAAGCGGTGCATATCGCCAAGCACTTCAGCATTCCGAACGTATCCACGGGCGAAATCTTCCGGACCAATGTCAGCCAGGAGACTCCGCTGGGCGTTGAGGCCGCCAAGTATCTCGACGACGGTGCTTTTGTGCCGGACCATCTCACCAACGCCCTGGTCAAGGACCGGCTCCTCGACGCCGATCTGCAGCCCGGTTTCCTGTTGGACGGGTATCCACGGACAGCTCCCCAGGTCATGGAACTGGACAACATGCTGGCCTCCCAAGGCCACCGCCTCGACGCCGTGGTGGAACTCCGTGCACCGGATTCCGAACTCGAGCAACGGATGCTGCAGCGGGCCAAGGAACAGGGCCGGGAGGACGACACCATCGAAGTATTCCGGCACCGGCTGGACCTTTACCACCGCGAAACCCACGAGGTCGTGGCGGTCTACGCCGGCCGGGGCATGGTGGTTTCGGTGGACGGCAGCGGTGACCCCGGCGCCATCACCACACGTGCCATTGCCGCCGTCGAAAAATTCCTAGCAGCAGGAGTATCCCCATGAGAATTGCAGTGACCGGCGGCAGCGGAAAACTGGGACGGCATGTGGTCCGCAGGCTGACCGACGACGGCCACCAGGTGCTGAACCTGGACCGGGCGGGGGAGCGGCACCGCGGGTTGGCAATCGTGGACCTGCGCAACTATGGCCAGGTCCTTGACGTGTTCCTCGGTCTCGACGACCGGCATGACGGCTTCGACGCAATCGTCCATCTGGGAGCCATTCCGGCGCCTGGCATCATCCCGGATGCCGCCACCTTCGAGAACAACATGCTCTCGACCTACAACGTCTTCCAGGCGGCGCGGCGGGCCGGCATCAAGAAGGTGGTTTACGCCTCCAGCGAGACGGTGCTGGGACTGCCGTTCGACGTCGACCCTCCCTACATCCCGGTGGATGAGGAATACCCGGCCCGGCCGGAGAGCACGTACTCACTCGTGAAGCATCTTGAGGAGCAGATGGCGATCCAGCTGACGCGCTGGGATCCGGAGCTCAGCATTGCGGGCCTGCGGTTCTCCAACGTCATGGATCCTGAGGACTACGAACGGTTCCCGTCGTTCGATTCGGACGCCAGTGCGCGGAAGTGGAACCTCTGGGGCTACATCGACGGGCGCGACGGCGCACAGGCTGTGGCGCGTGCGCTGGAAAACGGCCAGCCCGGGTTCCAGGCTTTCATCATCGCGAACGCGGACACTGTCATGACGCGTTCCAGCGCCAGCCTCGCCGCGGAGGTGTTCCCCAACGTCACCGTGACCAAGGAGTTGGGCGAACACGAGACTATGCTGTCCATCGACAAGGCCCGGCGCCTGTTGGGCTACGAGCCTGAACACACGTGGCGGACCTACCACTCCAACAGGACCACGCCCACGGAAGACTGAATCGCGGAAGGCTGAACCCGAAAGCAGGCCACTGAGGAGGGCGGTCCCTCAAGAATTCCGCAGGCGCCGAAGGGTTGGCGCAGGATCAGCTCAATTCCCGGCCGCGGCGCGTGGCGGGCTCCTAATCTGGTGATAGGCGGGGATTCTCTGCCGCCCGCAACAGTCCAGACCGCCACGCTAGGACCCCACCATGCGCACCTTCCGTTTTGTGCTGCCCGCTGCCGCCATGCTGATTTCTGCCGTGGCAATGACCGCCTCGGGCCTGCCCGCCGGGGCCGTTGAGCCGGCCCTTGCCCCCGCCGGCACCGACGCAAACGTCCGCTACCTGGTCCGCTACGCCGCGGAAACGGACGTCCCGGCCGAGGCGGCGCGCCTGAAGTCCCAGGGCATCGGCGTCGGCCGCTCCTTTACCCACGCCCTGCGCGGCGCCGTGGTTACGGCATCGCCGGCGCAAGCCGCGGCATTGTCCCGCTCGGCGGGCGTCGCCTCGGTGGAGGTGGACGCCCCCATCACACTCTCCGCAACGCAGCAGCCCGCGCCATGGGGGTTGGACCGCGTGGACCAGCGGGCCCTGCCGCTCTCCGGTTCCTACACCTGGACCGCCGCCGGCGCCGGTGTCAGCGCTTACGTGGTGGATACCGGCGTGCTCGCCTCGCACACAGAGTTTGCCGGCCGCGTGGCAGCAGGCTGGACAGCAGTGGCCGATGGCCGCGGATCCGGCGACTGCAACGGCCACGGCACCCATGTGGCCGGAACGGTGGCCGGAACCACCTACGGCGTGGCAAAGGCGGCGACGATCGTCCCCGTCAGGGTCCTGGACTGCTCCGGCTCCGGTTTCAACTCCGACGTTGTGGCCGGCCTGGACTGGATCGCCGGCAACCACGCCGCCGGAACGCCCGCCGTGGTGAACATGAGCCTGGGCGGGGCGGCCAGCGCGGCTGTGGATTCCGCGCTCCAGGGTGTCATCAACGACGGCGTCACGGCAGTGGTTGCCGCCGGCAACTCCGCCGCGGACGCCTGCGGGAGCTCGCCGGCGCGGCTCCCCGCAGCGGTCACCGTGGCGGCCAGCGATTCCGCCGACCGCCAGGCTTCCTTCTCCAACTTCGGTTCCTGCGTGGATCTGTATGCACCTGGCGTCGGCATTGTCTCCGCGTCGTACACCTCAAACACCGCAACCGCGTCCATGTCCGGCACATCCATGGCAGCGCCCCACACGGCAGGCGCCGCGGCGGTGCTGCTGTCCCAGAACCCGGCACTCACACCGGCCCAGATTGCTTCGGCGCTGACCTCGAACGCCACCGCCGGAGTCATCACGGGCACCGGGACCGGCACGCCGAACCGCCTGCTGTACGCGGCGGCACCCGCGCCCGCACCGGCACCGGCACCCGTGGCGCCTGCCCCCACAGTTACGGCCAAATCACCCGCAGCACTGTCGACGGCGGTACCCGTGGCCAGCAATGTGACGGCCACGTTCAGCAAGGCCGTCCAGGGTGTTGGCGCCGGAACATTTTCGCTCCGGAACGCCGCCGGCACCGCCATCCCGGCAACGGTCAGCTACAACGCGACAACGAAAACGGCCACCCTCGATCCGTCCGCCAACCTGGCCGTGGATGCCACCTACACGGCGACGCTGGTGGGCGGCGCCACCGCCATCCGCGACACCGAGGGCACGCCCTTGGCCAGCACGAGCTGGACGTTCACCACCGGCCCGGCGCCCACGGTTACAGGGTTCACGCCGGGCAGCAACTCCCTCCTGGTCAGGCGGAACAACAACCTGTCGGTGACCTTCAGTGAGCCGGTCCAGGGGGTCAGCACCGCCACGTTCACGGTGAAGAACGCGGCCACCGGGGCTGTGGTCCCGGCTGCCGTCTTCCGCAACGGAACCACAAATCAGTGGATCCTGGACCCGCAGAACAGCCTTGCGGCCAAGACGAAATACACGGTGACCGTCACCGGCGGCGGGACGTCCATCCGAGACCTCGCAGGCAATCAGCTGGCCACCAGGACATGGCAGTTCACCACGGGTTCTTTCTAGCTGTCGGTGGGGGAAAGGGAGGCCGACGGCGGCAATTGGGGGGGGGCGCCGTCGGCCTCTGTTGTGTGCCGCGGGGACGCATCCGGCGCCTCGCCCTGGTGGTGCTGGGACCAGATATGGCCCACTTCTTCGGCGAACTGTTCCACGATCCTGCTCATGGCGGCATGGGCGGCGCCGGCCTCGCCCCGCTGGATGGCGCTGGCCACGTCCACGTGCAGCTGCAGTGCTTCGTGATGAGGCAGATGGGGCATCAGGCCGTGCTCCGTCCGGCCGGTGAGGACCTCGGCCACAAGAGTCTGGAACTGGGCAAACATGGCGTTTCCTGATGCGTTGAGGACGGCGGCATGGAACTCCACGTCCAGCCGGAGGAATTCGTCGCTGTCGCCGCGCTGGCCGGCCGCCCACAGCCGCGCTGCCCGGGAGACCAGATCGCTGCCGGCATCCCAGGACGCCCGTTCGGCCGCGAGCCGGGCAGCCTGCGGTTCGATCGCGCCGCGGAGCTCGTTGAGGGCCTGAAGCTGCTCCAGGCGGCGGGACGAGGCCAGCCGCCAGCGGATCACTTGGGGATCGTAAAGGTTCCACGCCTCTTCGGGCTGCACCACGGTGCCGAACCGCCTGCGGGATGCCAGCATGCCTTTGGGGCGGGGCCGCCGGTGAGCGTGATGTTCGGGCCGAACATGGAGCCGAAACCAATCGGAGCGTCCTCGTACTGGGGCACGCCCACCCGGCTGATGACGCCGCCCGGGCGGATAACGCCGAGGGCCTGATCGTACGCCGGCCGGTACCCCACGCACTCAAGCACGGTGTGCGTTCCGTCGCCGCCGCTGAGCTCGCGCACCTTCTCGATGCCGGCCTCACCGCGCTCGGCGACGACGTCGGTGGCGCCGTATTCGATGCCAAGGTCAGTGCGGGCCTTGTGCCGGCCCATCAGGATGATCTGCTCGGCACCGAGTTGCTTGGCGGACAGCACCGCCATCAGCCCGACGGCGCCGTCACCGATGACCGTGACCGTGGTCCGGGCGTTGACGCCTGCCTTGATGGCGGCGTGGTAGCCGGTGCCGTAGACGTCCGAGAGGGTCAGCAGCGACGGCAGCAGCTCGCTGTCCTCACCCACCGGGGCCTTGACCAGCGTGCCGTCGGCGAACGGGACCCGGACGGCCTCGGCCTGGGCGCCGCCGATGCCGCCGGAGGCCCAGAACCCGCCGTGGCGGCAGGAGGTCTGCAGGCCTTCACGGCAGAAATCGCAGGTACCGTCGGACCAGGCGAACGGGGCGATGACGAAGTCCCCCTTCTTCAGGGTGGACACGTCCTTGCCCGTTTCCTCGACGGCGCCGATGAACTCGTGGCCCATGGGGCTGCCCTGCCTGGACGAGGGCATGCCGTGGTAGGGGTGCAGGTCGGAGCCGCAGATACAGGAATTGACGATCCGCACGATGGCGTCGGTCGGATTCTGGATGACGGGGTCGGGCACATTCTCCACGCGCACGTCGCCGGCGCCATACATGATGGTTGCTCGCATTTTCGTTTCCTCATCACTTCGTCAGGGGCAGGAGCCCGGGTGTTCCTTCAATAGCCAACCGCACATTCCGCAAGTGTGGGAGTGGCTGTTGATACAGGTACCCGCAGTGCCTCCCAACTCAGACTTGCAGCTCAAACTCCGTGTGCCCGTGCCGGATCCCATTGATTTGCAGCTCCAGGGCGTGGACCCCCGCGCGGTGCACCCGGGTGGTCATCTGCCGGAAGGCATGACGCTTCGAGAGTGTGCGGGTCTCACCGGCGGCGAGGGTGAGCGCCGCGATCTTGAAGACCTTGGCCGATTGCGTGCCGTTGGCTTTGACGTAGTGGACCACGTAGTCCACCGCGAGGCGCGCATTGTAGTTCCCGGTGTTGGCGATCGCGAAGTCGAAAGCCAGTTCACCCGGTATGGCCACCGAGTTCCGGTCCAGCCGGGGCCCCGTGACAGCCACCGACGCCGGCGTGAACCCCTGCAGCGCGAGCGCACCGGGGTGGGCCTTCTTGATCAGGGTCCGCAGGCCATGCCTGACCACCCATGCGGTGTTGGCGTCCGGGGCGGCCAGCCAGCGAGCCGCCGTTGCCACCACCAGAGCGGGCGCGTGCCGCGCCACGTCGTTGAGGTGGTTCGCCACCGAGCGCCGCACGTACTCCGAAGGGTCCCGGTACAGGGCGTCCAGAATCGGGAGGGACGCCTCCGGATGAAGGACGACGGCGGGTACCCGCACCGCCCACGGGAGGTACGCCCGCGTCCCCTCGCTGGCCAGCCGACGGACATGCTCGTCCGGATGCCCGGTCCAGCCCTGGATGATCTTGAGGGAACGCTCCAGGTCCGCGGCCAGCAGCCGGCGGATGGCGAACTCGCCGGTGAGCCTCGGGGTCAGTTCGGCCAGGAGGGCCAGGCAGTCGTCAAAGTCAGGCGCGGCGCCAGATTCGAGGGCCAGCGTGACGGCCGTTTCGGATACCGGCCAGAGGATCCAACCTGTGAAACCGGCGCCGGAAAGTGCGCTCCGGAAGATGCGCGCCGCCGTCGGATATCCCGGATCCGGAAGTTGCCGCACATCCGCCAGCAGGGCGCTGCTCACCGCATCCGTCCGGCCGCGCAGGCTCAAGTCGTCCAACTGTGCGGCGGCAGCAGCGACGTGCGGCCAGTCCGATCCGGGAGCGGCCTCAGCCAGGATCCGGGCCAGTGTTTCCACGCCCTGCCGGTTGATCAGCTCATTCATCGCGCCCATTGAGTCAGGCTACCCCGGCGGGCTGACATGCCCGGCGGCAGGGGCCAACACCGCCCAGAAGGGATAATCTTCACCCTAAGCACTCTCCTTTACGGCGCACGGACGGAATCACAATGGCAGAGCAGGCACGCAAGAACAGTCTTTGGCGGACCTTCCATGACAAGTTCGTGGTGGAGGAACGCTTCATGGAACCGGCCGCGCGCAAAGCCCTGTACCGGACGGCGATGGTCCTTATCGCCGTGGGAGCCCTGCTGTTTATCGCCACGCTGGTGGGCGTCCTGCAGAGCAACACCGGCCCGTGGGGTCTCGACGAATCCATCCGCGACTGGCTGCTCTCGCTTCGGTCAGAGTCCCTCACCGCGGTGATGATCTTCCTCGCGGTGGTCTTCGGTCCCGTCGCCCTGCCCATCATCGTGCTGGTGGTGACGGTGGTCTGGGGGGTCGCGGCGAAACACGCCTGGCGGCCCATCGTGCTCGCCGCCGCGATGCTCACAGGCGTCGTGATATCGCAGATCATCCTGGCGATCGTCCAGCGCTCGCGGCCCCCGGTGGAACTGATGCTGTTCGGCGCCGACCACACGTTCTCGTTTCCGTCCGGCCATGTGCTGGGTGCCTGCGACTTCCTGCTGGTGACAACCTTCCTGGTGTTCTCGCGGCGGAAAAACCGGAGGACGGCCGCCATCGGCTTCGTTGGCGCGGGCATCGGCGTTGTTCTAGCTGCGCTGAGCCGCCTGTACCTCGGCTACCACTGGCTCAGCGACGCCATGGCCTCGGTCTCCCTCTCGCTGCTGATCCTCGGTGCCGTCATCGCCCTGGATACGTGGCGGACCGCCCGGATCCCCGGCGAACGGATCACCGGCGAGCTCTCCAAAGCGGACGCGCCGGGGGATTAGCCGCGATGGCAACCGAGGACGATGTGCGGCGGATGTGCCTGCCGCTGCCCGGTGTCACCGAACGCAGCAGCTGGGACCAGCCCGCGTGGTTCGCGAAGGCCCTGATGGCGCGCATGTGGGAGGACGGCGTGCTGACGGTGAAGACAACCGAGCGGGAGGCGCTGGCCGGTACGGAACCCGAGACGTATTCCTGGACTCCGCACCATGAGCGATCGCCGCAGCTGGTGCTGGTCCGGCTGGCCCGCATCGGCCGACGAACTCGGAGAACTGCTGGAGGATTCCTACCGGCTGGCGGGCGGTCTGGGGTCCGGACCAGCCGCAGGACACTAGAGCTCGGGGAGTGACCGCGCACGCTTGAGGGCACGGTGCAGCCTGGCGTTGGTGGCCTCAAGTTCCAGGACTTTTGCGATGCCGGCCAGGTTGAGTCCTTGCTCCAGCAGTTCCCCGATGTGCAGGAGTACGGCGATATCGGCATCACTGTACTGGCGGGTACCACCTGAGGTTCGGGCGGGCGTGAGCAGGCCCCGTGTCTCGTAGAGCCGGATGTTCTGCTGGCCTGTGCCCGTTAGCTGGGCCGCCACGGAGATGGCATACAGTGCCCGTCCGGCCGTGGGCAACGGTTCATGCCCTGAAGTGGGCCCTGTCACGTCAGCTCCAAATTTCCTCCAAAGTTGTCTTGCTTCAGCTTCCCACGAGTGCTATAAAAAATCTATATCCACCACCATAGATAAGTGGAGCGGTGGGTAATGCGATCAAAATCAACAACTTCACGCTGAAGGAGTGGGAAATGATGTTAATGCGCACGGATCCGTTCCGTGAGCTGGACCGGCTCACCCAGCAGGTCTTTGGAACGGCGGCACGGCCGGCAGCCATGCCCATGGACGCCTGGCAGGAAGACGGCGAATTCGTGGTCGCGTTCGACCTTCCGGGTGTCAAGGTGGACACCGTGGACCTGAACGTCGAGCGCAATGTCCTGACGGTCCGGGCGGAGCGCCTCGATCCGACCCAGCCCAACATTGAACTGGTGGCCTCCGAACGTCCCCGCGGGGTGTTCAGCCGCCAATTGATCCTGGGCGACACCCTGGACACGGACCACATCAAGGCCAGCTACGACCAGGGGGTCCTGACCCTGCGGATCCCGGTGGCGGAGCAGGCCAAGCCGCGCAAGATCGAGATCGAAACAAAGGGCCAGCTGCACGAAATCGGAGGCTAGCCCTTCCCCGGGGCGCCGGCAGCCTGCTACCGGCGCCCCGCGCCCATACCCATGAGTATTCCCGGAAGCCACCATGACCAGCCAGGCGGACTACTACGACGTGCTGCGGGTGGAGCCCGCTGCCAGCCAGCAGGAGATCTCCCGCGCCTATCGGGCGCTCATGCGCACCCATCATCCGGACCTTGGCGGCGGCGCACCAGACGGCGCAAAAGCTGGCGGCGACCTGTCCCGTGGCGAGCTGCTGCAGATCATGCAGGCATTCTTCGTCCTGCGCGACCCGGCGCGGCGCGCAGCCTACGACCGGAGCTGCACTGGCATAAGCGCGAGGGGCGCTGGTCCGATCGTAATCCCCGTCCGAAAGGTCAATAGCAGGGATGTTCCGGCTGGCAACACCATAAGAATCACGCCCGTGCGCTGGGAAAGCGGTCCGTGGACGTAGGCCCGAAAGACGACAGCCATCAACCGCGAGGAGGCGGACAACAATGACCGAGTGGCGCCGCTACGATTCCCACCTGATCCCCGCGTTCCACGAACGCTTCGAGCAACGCTGGGGCAAGGGCACCGCGCCGTTCCTGAACCCTGAAGCCCACGAAGAGCCGTTGCCCAGGGCCCAATGGATCAACCCCGTCACCGGCGCGGCCCTGGCCGTTGTGCCCGTGTGGACCGCAGAAGAGGAACAGCAGCGGTCCTTCGGAGTGTTCTACCTTCCGCCCGCCGGCGATATCTGGGTGCTCCGGCCCGGATACACCGGCTACCTGGAGCCGGCCGAAGACGACACGGAGCAACTCGTCACGCTCCGGAACGATGCCTACCGGAAGGCTGTTGCCCACGCCAAGGAATTTCTGTTCGGCTCACAATGAGTCGGCTCATCCTGCGAGGCCTGGTCCCGGGATGCCGGACGTTGGCATACCAGGCCCGGGAAACCCGGCCCTGGAAATCCGGGCCCCGGGAATCCCGGCGAACCGGCCGCGTCCGTGCCGCTGCCCAGCAGGCTGCGGGTGAGGGTTTCGGCGTCGGCCATCAGGTCCTCCACGGCGGCCGCCAGGTGCGAATCGGACACCGGCGCGTCATCCAGCGCCGCAGCCACCACGGCCCGCCGGACCAGTTCCCGGGCGAAGGATGCGGTGGTTCCCGCCGTCCGTTCCGCGGCGGCATCAAATGCCGCCGGGCTGAACGCCACCAGGCGGCCGTACA
Organism: Pseudarthrobacter cellobiosi; assembly: GCF_023913755.1. Lineage (GTDB taxonomy): Bacteria > Actinomycetota > Actinomycetes > Actinomycetales > Micrococcaceae > Arthrobacter > Arthrobacter cellobiosi. The sequence continues at coordinate 51,073 of NZ_JAMXBJ010000042.1, read as the reverse complement.
GTCCCAGCAGCCTGACCCGCTCGGCATGGGCCGGCAGCGGGATCTCCACCGCGAGGTCCACCCGGCCCGGGCGCTGCGCCAGCGCCCGCTCCAGCATGTCCGGCCGGTTGGTGGTGAGCACGAACGCGACGTCGGCGTCGTTATCCAGGCCATCCATGGCGTCGAGCACCTCAAACAGCAGCGGCTGCGGCCCGTGCCCGAAACTCCGGTCCTCGGCGATGAGATCGCAATCCTCCAGCACTACGATCGAGGGCTGCAGCGCCCGCGCCATGCGTGCCGCCTCCGAGATCCTGGCGAGGGAACCGCCCGAGAGGAGGATCGCCGTCGAACCTTCACTCTGGCTCAGCAGGTGGCGCACGGTGTGCGTCTTGCCGGTCCCCGGCCGGCCGTACAGCAGGATGCCGCGTTTGAGGTGCTGGCCGTGCTGTTTGAGGGACGCCCGGTGCGTGGCGATGCCCACGGTGTGGTCCGCGACCTTCTGCAGCAGGCCGTCGGGCATGATCACGTCCGACGCCGGGAGGCTGGGGCGGTGGTGGAACGTCACCCCCGCGGTGCTCGGCCCGTACTCGGACATGACTAAGGAGATGACCTGTCCCTTGAGGACGCTGTTGTTGTCCATCCGGAGGCGGAACTCGGCCAGGAATCCGGTGGCTGCTTCCGGCCGGGCGGCCAGCACTTCCAAAGTGGCGGACTGACGCCCGGTATACGGGGCCGCGTCGCGCTGCAATACGGCCAGCCTGTGCCCTTCGCGGCTGAAGAGCCAGAGCCCTATGGCCACCGCTTGGCGCTGCTGGTCAGGCCCCACGGCAAGGTTCGTGTACTCGGGCTGGGACAGGGGAAACTGGGGAAACAGCTGCGAGTGCTGCACCATGTCGCTGAGCGACTGGTGGTGCCGCTGGCCGCCGCCGCCGATGCCCACCAGCCGGCTGTCCGGATCCTGACCGGCAAACTCCGCCATCAGGATGTCCGCGTCCACAAACCGGTGCGGCAGGATGTTCTCCACAACCACGGAGAGGCCTTCAGCCGACTCACCCGGGTGCTCCGTCAGCGCCTCAAGCAGCCGCTTGCCCGCCTGCTGCCGGTGGTTTCCGGCCTGCGTCAGCTGGACCAGCTCGGAAAAATCGTCGATGAACTTCCCCAGTTTTTCATCATGCTCAGATCTAGCAGCGACGCTCGTCAGCAGCCCTGCCGTGTGCCATTCTGGGACGTACCCGTTCCACGCTTTCTCGGTCATGAAGGACTGAATCCATGCACATTTCCGCCAAGGACCTGGCCGCCCTCATCCCTGCGGACTTCACGCTGGGCGTGGCCACGGCGGCCTTCCAGATCGAGGGAGCCCTTACTGAAGACGGCAGGGGCACGGCGGGCTGGGACGTGTTTTCGGCCAAGGAAGGTGCCATCGTGGGCGGGCACAGCCCGGCCGTAGCCTGCGACCACTACCACCGCATGCCCGGCGATGTTGCCCTTATGAAGCAGCTGGGTGTCGACTCGTACCGGTTCTCACTGTCCTGGCCCCGGATCCAGCCCAACGGCAGCGGCCCGGTGAACCCTGCCGGGCTGGCGTTCTATGACCGGCTTCTGGACGAACTCCTGGCCAACGGGATTTCGCCCATGGTCACCCTCTATCACTGGGACACTCCGCTGGCACTGGACGACGCCGGCGGCTGGATGAATCGCGATACCGCCTACCGCCTGGGGGAGTTCGCCGCGATTGCCGCTGCTGCGTACGGCGACCGCGTTGCCCGATGGGTCACCATCAACGAGCCCGCCACGGTCAGCACCAACGGCTACACCATGGGCCTGCACTCACCGGGCGAAGCACTTATGGTCAACGCGTTGCCTACCGTGCACCACCAGCTTCTGGGCCACGGGCTCGCGATGCAGGCATTGCGGGCGGCGGGGGTCCCAGGCGAGATCGGGATGACCAACGTGTACTCGCCTATGGTCCCGAACTCCATCAACCCCCTGGACTGGATGAGTGCGGGCCTGATGGACATCGCCCAGAACCGGCTGTACGCGGACCCCGTCCTCACTGGCCAATATCCGGATATCATCCGCGCCGCGAAGTTCTTCGGCTCATTCGAACATCCGGACGAGGACATGGAGATCATCTCCCAGCCGCTGGATTTCTACGGCCTGAACTACTACATGCCCACGAAGGTGGCTTTCGGTCCTGGTGAAGGGGCTGTGCCGGCGAGCATGGCGGAGGCCATGGGCAGTGACTTGAGTGCGGCAGGCAACGGCTCCACGCCGTTCCACGTCGAGGCCTGGCCCGAAGCGGACATCACCTCCTACGGCTGGCCGGTGAAGCCCGAGTACATGGGGGTGGCGTTGAAAGAGATGGCAGAGCGGTACCCGCATCTGCCGCCGGTGATCATCACCGAGGGCGGGGCGAGTTTCGAGGACATCATCGTCCGTGACAAGTCCACCAACACCACCTTCATCCCGGACGAGCGGCGGCTGAAATACCTGTCGGACCACATCGAGTCAGCGCTGAAGGCCACGGCCCCGGGCGGTGACGCAGAGGGCATCGACCTGCGGGGCTACTACGTGTGGTCGCTCCTGGACAATTTCGAATGGTCGGCAGGCTACAACCAGCCGTTCGGCCTGCTGCATGTTGATTTCGAGACCCTGGAGCGCACGCCGAAGGCGTCCTACTTCTGGCTTCAGGAGCTCATCGAGGAGCGGAACCTTGCCGCGACGGCGGGTGCCGCCGTCGCGCAGGCCGCCAGTGAGGAACCGGACACTGCCGCTGATCCCGAAACGGCGGTATCTCCCGACGACGGCGTGACCACCTCAGGTGCCACCGCCTAGTGTCCTGGGAACCTAGCCGGCGTGGTGCGCGTCCTCCGGGTCCTCGGGTGAGTCATCGCGACGTTCCTTCACCAGCTTGCTGGCACTCACCAGCCGTAGCGCGGTCACCAGCAGGACCCCGCCAAGCACATTAAAGACCACTACATAGGAAAACCAGCCGAGCCATTGAAGGTAGTTGATGTCAGCACCCGTGTGGATGGCACCGAAGATCAGCAGCGAGTCCAGGATCGAGTGGAAGAGCTGCAGCCCGTAGAGCAGGAAAGCGCCAACGACGGCGGCCGCGATCTTGCCGGTGACGCTGTCCGTCCCGTGCTGCATGCGGGTCATCAACGTGATGGTGCTCCCCGCCAACACGGCAAGACACACGGTTTTCCAGTTAAACCCGGCGTCGAGATAGTGGGTGGCTTCCTTCGTGATGGTCTCGCTCCACTGCGGGAACGCTGTCATGATCAATGCCATGAACAGCCAACCGCCCACCAGGTTAGCGATGAGTGTGCCGCCCCAGAGCTTCCCGAGCTGCGCGTAGCTTGCCTCCCGTGCGACGACCGCGGCAATGGGCACCAGGAAGCCTTCCGTGAACAGCTCGCTCTTGGCCAGCAGGAGGGCGATGAGGCCTGCACTGAACGCCAATCCCGCGAGAAGGTGGTTCTCGGTCTCATATAGAACGCCGAGGTACGCCATAATGCCAACGCCTATTTCAAACCCGCCGAACAAGCCGGTGATGAGCACGTCCCGAAAGGAGCGGTTCAGCCGCTGCGCGCCTTCCTCAACCGTGCGGTCGAAGGATTCCTCCACCTCCTCCTCAACCGGGCCTGGATTGTCGCCAAGTTCCCGCCGCCGCGCATCGCCGTCGGTGTCGCTCATGCGTGTCGCCTATCCGCCTGAAAGTGTGTGGTGATTGATCTAGAGGAGGTCCAGGACCTTGAGCTGCTTGGCCATCCCCGCGCCGTCCGGCGAATAGATCCAGGGCACCACAGAGGTGGTGTGGTCGCCGTTCTCGGAGTGCCCGCCGGCGAAGACGGACTCGCTGACGGAGAGCTGCCGGATGGCGATCGCGGCCACCTTGTCGGCGTTTTCCTGGGCGAAGCCTGAGTAGATCTGTTCGTCATGCTGGCCGTTGTCGCCGATCAGGAGCCACCGCATGTCCGGGAATTCCTTGGCGAGGCGCTCCAGGTTGCGGTGCTTATGCTCCTGCCCGCTGCGGAACCAGCGGTCCTGGGTCAGGCCCCAGTCGGTGAGCAGGAGGGCGCCGGATGGATACATGTTCCGGCCCAGGAACCGCGCCAGGGTGGGGGCAGCATTCCACGGACCCGTGGACAGGTAGATAACGGGCGCGTCCGGGTGTTCAATGGTGAGCCTTTCCAGCAGGACCGCCATCCCCGGCGTCGCCATCCGGGCCCGTTCGCTGAGGACAAACGTGTTCCACAGGGCCAGGAATGGCCTCGGCAGGGCGGTGACCATCACGGTGTCGTCGATGTCGGACACGATGCCGAACTTCGCATCGGCATCGATCACCTGGATCAGCGTCTCCACGGGTTCGGTCCCGTCAGCCTGCAGGATGGCGGTGTGCCAGCCCGGCGGGAGCTGCACGTCCACCACGGTGTCGATCAGGCCGCCCCGGTCCGCCCGGACCCGGGTGGTGACGCCGCCGATGGTAATTTCCACCTCGATGAACTGCAGGGGGACGCTGGTGAAGGCCCGCCAGCCGCGGACGTTTTGCGTGCCGTTGCGGGCCGCCTGCTCGGCCCGGCTGCCCGGGGCCGGATTCTTGGTCAACAGGACGCGGCCGAGCACGCGTACCCAGCCGGTTGAACCGTAGCCCTGGTACGCGATGGTCTTCGGTGCGAAATTCCAGCCCTTGGCGAGCTGGATTCGGACGGCGTTGACGACGGCGGAGATCCGGTGCGCCAGGCGTAAAAGCTGGGTGCCGGACAGCGGTGCGGGGTGCGGAGTGTTCTGCGGTGAATTCTGAGGAGCCCTGTCCATGTCTCCACTCTGCCACAGCGCAGCCGCTCGCCCGGCACGTCCGGCGGTCCCGCCGTCGTACGTGACGTCAGCCCTCAATCAGGAACCCGGAGTGCCCACCCAACCCCGTCGGCAATCCTTGTGGCAGTGTATGGGAATGGCGCGCATTGAAGATTATGCAGTAGTTGGCGACCTCCACACCGGCGCCCTGGTCAGCACCGAGGGCTCCATCGACTGGCTTTGCCTGCCGCGCTTCGACTCCCCGGCATGTTTCAACGCGCTCCTGGATACGCCGGAGGCCGGACGCTGGCTACTGGCACCCGAGAGCGGCGGCACCTGCACCAGGCGCGGCTACCGGGAGGGGACCCTGATCCTGGAAACAGAATGGGAAACCCCGGAGGGCACCGTCAGGGTTATTGACTTTATGCCACCACGTGATGAGGTGGCGGACATCGTGCGGATCGTCGAGGGCGTGAGCGGAAGCGTCAGGATGCACGGCGAACTGGCGCTGAGGTTCGACTACGGGCATATCGTTCCCTGGGTGCGGCGCGACAGGCACGGCCTGCATGCCATCGCCGGCCCGGACTCCGTCTACTTCGTCACCAAGGCGCCGCTTCACGGCGAGAACATGCACTCCGTCAGTGACTTCACAGTCCACGCGGGGGAGCGCATCCCCTTTGTCCTGACGTGGGCGCCCAGCCACGTTCCCCGCCCGCACACGGTGGACGCCGAGGTAGTGCTGGGCACCACCCTGGCCTTCTGGCGCGGCTGGGCTTCCCAATTCACCGTCCAAGGCAAGTACCAGGACGCCGTGCTCCGTTCACTGGTGACCCTGAAAGCCCTGACCTACGCTCCCACCGGCGGCATCGTCGCGGCCGTGACAACGTCCCTCCCGGAACAGCTCGGCGGTCCTCGCAACTGGGATTACCGCTACTGCTGGCTGCGGGACGCCACCATGACGCTGCAGGCGCTGCTGGCCGCCGGCTATACCACCGAGGCAGCCGCCTGGCGTGACTGGCTCCTCCGCGCAGTGGCGGGCGATCCGGCCGACCTGCAGATCATGTACGGGATCCACGGCGAACGCAGGCTTCCGGAGATGGAACTGCCTTGGCTTGCGGGCTATGAGAATTCCAAACCCGTGCGGACCGGCAACGGCGCGGCGGAGCAGCTTCAGCTGGACGTCTGGGGCGAGGTGCTGGATTGCCTTGCGCTGACCAGGAACTCCCTGCTGAAGCACACGGACGAATCCTGGGATGTGCAGGTTGCCCTGATGCAGCACTTGGAGACCATCTGGGACCAGCCGGACAACGGACTCTGGGAGATGCGCGGGCCGCGGCGTCATTTCACCCATTCCAAGGTGATGGCTTGGGTGGCCGCAGACCGGATGGTTAAGGGTGTCCGCGATTTCGGCCTGCCCGGCCCCGTGGAACGCTGGGAGGCCCTTCGCGACACCATCCACCGGGACGTCATGGCCAACGGCTTCGACCCCGTCCGCAACACTTTTGTGCAGGCGTATGGCAGGCCCGAACTGGATGCCAGCCTGCTGTTGATCCCGCGGGTGGGCTTCCTGTCGCCGGATGATCCCCGGGTGCTGGGGACCATTGACGCGATCCAGCGGGAGCTCACCGAAGACGGTTTTGTGCTCCGCTACCGTCCCGCCGACAGCGACGACGGCCTCCCGGGAGACGAAGGGGTGTTCCTGGCCTGCTCGTTCTGGTTGGTGGAGGCCCTGCTGGGCGCGGGACGCACCGAGGAGTCCACCGAACTCTTCGAGCGGTTGCTCGAACTCCGCAACGATGTGGGCCTGCTCAGCGAGGAATGGGGCGTCAGGGCAGGGCGGCAGCTGGGCAATACGCCCCAGGCCTTCAGTCACTTCGCGCTTGTGACAAGCGCTCTTGAGCTTCATCAGGATACGGTTCGCCGCAGTGACACACCTATTCCCCCGGAGACAGACAGGTAGGGCAATGAGGGCCTGAGGGCCTGCCCCGCTCTTCACGTCCGGGAGAAAGGTAAGTATACTTACTAGACTTGCGGAGCGCTCCTAATGGGGCTCAGCGCCGCGACTGAACGAGGGGTGGTTGTAATGGCCGGACATTTTGAGCTGGTGGATGCGCCTGACGGCGGCTACAGGGTACGGATGTTGGATGGTTCAGGAAGCCTGATGGCTATCTCGGTGACCTTCCCAACGAAGCGCGCAGCGGTGGCCGGCATTGCGATGGCCCGCGAGATTGCCGGCACAGGCCTGATCAGGGACTTCAGCAACAACGGTGCCGGAACCGTGATCCGGGATCGGATTGGCCCCACGTCATCCCCGAAGGATAGCGCCGCCCGCGGCAAGAAGCTGTCCGGGGCCGCTCGCGCTGTAGTCGGGTGATCACCCAGAGCCACGCCCTGGTCCGCGGGCGGCGATGGGGCGTCTTGTTTGACGTTGATGGGACCCTGGTGGACTCCGCCTACATCCACACGCTCGCGTGGTGGCAGGCGTTCCGACAGCACCAGCATGACGTCCCCATGGCCGCCATTCACCGGTGCGTCGGGATGGGTGGCGATCGTTTGGTGGACACGCTTCTTCCTGCTGGCCGGGACCGCGAGGCCGACGCCGACATCCTGGCCAGCCATGCGGCAGTCTTCGCGCAGAGCTGGCCGTCGCTGCGACCGTTCGACGGCGCCAAGGAGCTGCTTGCGCAGTGTCACGCCGGGGGACTCGCCGTCGCCCTGGCATCATCGGCACGAACGCAGGATCTGAAGGCCACCCGCAAAGCCCTTGGTGCGGACTCGTTCATCCATGCCGCCACCAGCGCGGACGATGCGAAGGCAAGCAAGCCGGCCCCGGACATCCTCGTGGCCGCGCTTGAAGCTGTTGGTGTGGCCGCGGCCGGAGCAGTCTATGTGGGGGATGCGGTGTGGGACATGCAAGCTGCTGCCGCGTTGGGAATCCCTGCCATCGGCGTCACCTGCGGCGGGACCAGCGCCGCCGAACTACGCGAGGCAGGCGCGGCCGAGGTCTACGACGGCCCCCGGGACCTCCTGGACAACCTGCAGGCAAGCGCCATCGGCAGGCTGCTGACGCTGGAATCGAACCCCGCTGGCGCCCAGTAGCGCGAGGGGACACTTGTGGCCCTCCGCGCGGGGGCTTAACTGTCCGTTCGCGCTGGTGCCGGGGCCGGTGGAGGGGTTAGAGGGGCAACAGGGCTGAGAGGTCCGCGCGCAGTCCGGAGGCGGACACTCTGCTCGCCGCGACAGCGTCCGTCCAGCTCAACTGGCCAGTCACCATGCCGAGCCAGGTGGCGGCGTCGCACTCGATCACGTTGGGCGGGGTTCCGCGGGTGTGCCGCGGTCCCTCCACGCACTGGGTGACGCCGAACGGCGGCACCCGCACTTCCACCGAGTTCCCCGGTGCCCGCGCGGTTACCTCCTCCAGCGTGTACCGCACGGCCGTTGCGGTGACGTTGCGGGGGAGCGGAACGTCCGACGGCGACGCGGCGGCTTCCTGCCATGCGGCCAGCGCCGCTGTGCCTTCCTCAATGCCGATCCGACGGCGCGCTACAGCCATGTCAGTCCAGGAGGGCGGACACGGCCGGACCCAGACGGATCTTGCCCACCTCGTGGCTGCCGCCCATCACCGGGGCAACCACTTTTTCGAGAACGCTTGAGACGCCGGGGATATCCACGGCGCCAACCGCGGCGAGGAGGGTCAGTCCCACCAGCGAAGTGGCGCGCAGGTTCCCGTCCAGCATCTTGATGGCCACCGAGACACCCTGGGGTGTGGCCATGGCCAGGACTCCCTCGGCGCCGATCTTGGCGATGATGCCCAGCTCGTCCATCACGATGGTGTTGGCCTCGCCGCGGCCCTGGACGGCCCACGGGTAGTCGAGCATGGAGGTGGTGATGGTGGCAGCGCGGGCGTTGGAGTTCTTGTCGCCAGGGGCCTTGGCCAGCATCGAATAGGCGCGGGCCAGCCCGGTCAGCGAAATAGCAGCAACTGGGGCACCGCAGCCGTCAATGCCCAGATGGGCGATGTGCTCGCCGCTGTATTCCTCGATCACGCTGCGGATGCGCTGCTGCAGGGGATGGTTGGGCTCGAGGTAGCTGTGGGTGTCCCAGCCGTTTTCCGTGCAGGCCCACAGGAAAGCGGCGTGCTTCCCGGAGCAGTTGAAGGCTAGCTTCGATTTGCCCTTTTCGGAACGGACCAGCCAGTTACGGGCCGTCTCGTCCTGCGGCCAGGCGGCGGGGCACTGGAGCTGGTCCTCCCGGACGCCGGCGGCCTTGAGCATCCCCTCCACCACATCCATATGGTCCAGGGAACCGACGTGGCTGCCGCAGGCCACTGCAACCTGCGCGCCGCGCAGGGGTACGCCGGACTGCATGGACGCCAGGGCCTGCAGCGGTTTGAGCGCGGAACGTGCGTACAGGGGAGTCCGGATGTCGCCGAGTTCGGTGACGACGGACCCGTCGGAGGACAGTACGACGGCGGAGCCAATATGCCGGGACTCCACAAAACCGCTTCGTTCAACAACGGCGAGTTCGACGGCGGAGTCCACGGTGAACGTGGCATGCGGGTTGTGCGGCATGTTGCCAGTCTAGGGGCGGAATCGTCGAATGCCGGGCTACTCCACGGTGACCATGACGGACTGCCAGCCGGAGGCGCCGTCGGGCACCGGATCGGCCCGCTGATCGGTCTGGACCTCGCCTGTTCCGTCGGTGGCGCGGACCTTGATGTAGTGCGGTCCGGGTGTGGCTTCCCAGTCGAAGGACCACTGGCGCCACGTGATGAGGGACGCCTCGGTGGACAGGACGGCCTCGGTCCAGGGGTTGTTGTCGATCTGGACTTCCACCTTGGTGATGCCGCGGGTCTGCGCCCATGCCGTGCCGCCGATCGCCACCCGGCCGGCGGGGACCTTGGCGAAGGACTTCGGGACTTCCACCCGGGCCATGGTCTTGATGGGGCCGCGCTCGGACCAGCCGCGCTGGGTCCAGTAGGCCTTGCTGTCCGCAAACCGCGTCACTTCCAGGTCCACCACCCACTTGGTGGCGGAGACAAAACCGTACAGCCCGGGCACCACCATCCGGACCGGATAGCCGTGCTCCAGCGGCAGGGGCTCACCGTTCATGCCGATCGCCAGCATGGCGTCGCGGTCATCCTGCAGGACCTCCAGCGGCGTGGAGGCGCTGAAGCCATCGATCGACGTCGACAGCACCATGTCCGCGCCGTCCTTGGGACGTGCCCTCTTGAGGACCTCGCGAATGGGAAGGCCGAGCCAGCGTGCGTTCCCGGCGAGGTTTCCGCCCACGGGATTGGAGACACAGGTGAGGGTCACGTGCGATTCGATGAGGTCGGCGTCGAGCAGGTCCTGGAACGTGAGACGGACTTCTTCCTCCACCAGCCCGTGCACGCGGAGCTCCCAGTCATCGGCATTGATTTCGGGGACGCTGAGGGCGGTATCGATCCGGTAGAAGTCCCCGTTGGGCGTGATCCAGGGTGTCACGCCGGCAGCGGGGGACTGGACGCCGGCGGGCACAGCCGCGGCGGCCTTTGCCGGGGCGGGCAGTTGCAGGGCATCGCGGGCCTTGGAGACGTTGCTGCGCGCGGCACTGAGCAGGCGTCCGCCCGTGGCCGCGATCCCGGCGCCGATCACGGTGATCCCGGCGGCGGCGAAGAAGCGGCGGCGGCTGGTGGCGGGACGGTCAGGTTCCTCAGCGCCCGTGTCGGCAGGCGCCTCAGGCCAGGACTTCAGCCGCCAGAGCGGGACGATCAGCAGCCGCAGCACTACCAGCCCGGCAATTGTGCCCAGCACGGTGGGGATGGCATCCAACGGCTTCACGCTGGCCCGCGTCACCACGCTGGCCACGATCACCGCGCCCATAAGCAGCACACCGGCCACGCCTAGCGCCCACTTGCGGTAGGCCACCACACCAAGCACGCAAGCCAGCAGGAAAATGGTCAGGCCCATCCCCACAAACAGCGCGGCTTTGTCATTGGTGCCAAACGTGGCGATGGCAAAGTCCTTCATCCACGGCGGTGTGAAGTCGATGAACGTGGACCCCAACGCGATCACCGGGGTTGCCCGGGCGGTAAAGAACGCTCCGATCAGCTCCGCAACGGAAAGTACGACGGCGGCAGCCGCCACGCCTGCCAGCGCGGCCATTGCGGCGGGACCCTTGAGCCACTTCAGAAGCTTCTTCATGCCTTGGATTCGTTGCGGCGGGCCGCAGGGATGGCCGGACGGGGACACTGCTTAGGAACACCCTTAGGAAACGGCAGGGTGCACAAAGTACCCTTGGGGACTGTGAAGGTACTCGTCATTGGCCCTGGAGGCCGCGAACACGCCATTGTCCGCTCCCTGCTCGCCGACCCCAACGTTTCCGAGGTCCATGCAGCTCCCGGCAACGCCGGCATCAGCAAACTGGTCCCCACCCACAACATTGACGGGAATGATCCCGACGCCGTCGCGGCACTGGCCACCAAGCTCGGCGTGGACCTCGTCGTGGTGGGCCCCGAGGCGCCGCTGGCTGCCGGGGTATCCGACGCCGTCCGCGACGCCGGCATTCCGGTCTTTGGCCCCAGCAAGGCCGCGGCCCAGCTGGAAGCCTCCAAAGCGTTCGCCAAGGAAGTCATGGCCGAAGCGGGAGTCCCCACAGCCATGGCGATGGTGGCCACAAACGCCGAGGAAGCCGCCGCGGCCCTCGACACCTTCGGCGCCCCCTACGTGGTGAAGGACGACGGCCTCGCGGCCGGCAAGGGCGTAGTGGTCACCAACAACCGCGACGAAGCCCTGGCCCACGCGCAGACGTGCTTCGACGCCGCCGGCACCGTGGTGATCGAGGAATTCCTCGATGGCCCCGAGGTGTCCGTTTTTGTCCTGTGCGACGGCCGCAACACCGTGGCGCTGTCCCCGGCGCAGGACTTCAAGCGCATCTTCGACAACGACGAAGGCCCCAACACCGGCGGCATGGGTGCCTACACGCCGCTGGAATGGGCTCCCGCCGGACTGGTCCAGGAAGTCATCGACCGGGTGGCCCAGCCCACGGTCAACGAGATGGCGAACCGCGGCACCCCGTTCGTGGGTGTGCTATTTGTTGGCTTGGCGCTGACTACGCGCGGCACCCGCGTCATCGAATTCAACGTCCGCTTCGGCGACCCCGAGACGCAGGCCGTGCTGGCCCGGCTCAAAACCCCCCTGGGTGCGCTGCTGCTGGCAGCCGCCAAGGGCGAACTGGACAAGGCAGACGAGCTGCGCTGGTCCAAGGAGACTGCCGTCGCCGTCGTCGTCGCGTCCGAAAACTACCCGGACTCCCCGCGCACCGGTGACCGCATCCGCGGACTCAAGAAGGTGGATGAGCTCGACGGCGTGCACGTGATCCACGCAGGCACCGCGCTCGACGACGACGGCAAGGTTATCTCCGCCGGCGGCCGGGTGCTCGCCGTCGTTGCTCTCGGCAGCGACCTGGTGGAGGCCCGGGAACGGGCCTACGACGGCGTGGAGCTGGTTCAGCTGGAAGGCTCCCAGTTCCGGACGGACATCGGCCGCAAGGCCGCCCGCGGCGAAATCAAGGTAACGGCCTTGGCCACCGGATCTGCCACCGGATCGCTCCCTGTCACGAAGGCGAAGGCGAAGGCATAACATGACCGAGAATTCCGCCCAGGAACCACAGCAGCCCCGCGGCTTCAGCACCGAAACCCTGGACCTGCCGGGCTGGACGCACGTTTACTCCGGCAAGGTCCGCGACCTCTACGAACCGGCGGACGAAGCCATCCGCCAGCAGGTGGGACAGGACTGCGTCCTGGTGGTGGCAAGCGACCGCATCAGCGCCTTCGACCACGTGCTGGCCAGCGAAATCCCGGACAAGGGCCGCATCCTCACGCAGTTGAGCCTGTGGTGGTTCGACCAGCTTGACGTGGTCCACCACGTGCTGGCATCCACCGTGGAAGACGGCGTTCCCGCGGCCGTGGAAGGCCGCGCGATGATCTGCAGGAAGCTGGACATGTTCCCCGTGGAATGCATCGCCCGCGGCTACCTCACCGGCACGGGACTGCTGGAGTACAAGGCCAGGGGGACCGTCTGCGAGATTCCGCTGCCGCCGGGCCTGGTGGACGGGTCCCGGCTGGAACAGGCCATCTTCACACCGTCTGCCAAGGCCGAAGTGGGCGAGCATGACGAGAACATCTCCTACAACGATGTTGTGGCCATGGTGGGGGACGACATCGCCGCACGCCTGAGCGAGCTGACCCTCAAGATCTACACCGGCGCCGAGAAGATCGCCCGCGAACGCGGCATCATCCTCGCCGACACCAAGGTGGAGTTCGGCTACGATGCCGTGTCCGGGGCCATCACCCTGGGCGATGAGGTCCTGACGCCGGATTCCTCGCGTTTCTGGGATGCGGCCACGTATGAGCCGGGCAAGGCGCAGCCTTCCTATGACAAGCAGTATGTGCGCGACTGGCTCACGTCGGCCGAATCCGGCTGGGACAAGAACTCCGACGAGGCACCGCCCGCCCTGCCGGCGGACGTCGTGGCCCGGACGCGCAGCCGCTACGTCGAGGCCTACGAGAAGATCACCGGCAGGACGTTCGCCTAGCACACCTTTGACGGGCCCGGCTTCCGGCAGGGCCCGGTCCTAGCTTGCCTTGGAGTTCTTCGCTGCTGCGGTGGCCCGCTGCTGGGCAAGCCTGATCTCAAGGACCGCGTCCAGTGCCTGCTGGACGCGGTCCGAGGCTCCCGCGGCACTGAAGGCCTTCTGCGCCTCTTCGAGGTAGACCAGGGCTTCGTCGGACTCGCCGGCGGCCTTCAGGGACTTCCCAAGCAGGAGTGAAACTTCGCCTGCCGTGTGCTTGGCCAGAGCCCCTACTTCCGAGTGGATCTCGCGGAGCTTGTTGATGGCAGCCACGATGTCGCCCGTGAGATACAGCCAGCGGGCGCGGATGAATGCAACTTCCAGCTGGTCGCTCTTGTTGCCGCCCACAATGGACAGTGCCAGTTCGGCACGCTCGATGCTGGAGAGTGTTTCCGGCTCTACGATTCCGGAGGACAGCCGGACAGCGGCCGAGGCTTTGTTGAAACGGGCCCACAGATCAATGTCGTTGGCGGGGGACAGCATCCTGGCGGCGCGCTCGTGGTACTTGATGCCCTCGGGGTAGTCGTGCCGCATAAAGGCCACGTTGCCGATCACCCAGGCAACCTCACCGGCGAGCTGGGACATGGAGTGCTCGTCCATCTGGTCATTCATGGCCTGGCAGTATTTCCAGGCCTCGTCCAGGCGGCCGCTTTCCGCCAGCGCCCCGATCAGGGCGCGGTAGGCGCCGATGATCAGGGTGGATCCGTTGGGCAGCTGGCCGCAGAGTTGTACGGCCGCCAGCGCATGTTCCACGGCATTGCTTAGCTGGCCCTGTCCCTGGCAGATAGCGGCGAGCATCTGACGGGCACGGACGGCGAGGCCGGCAGATTCCGTGGCCATCGGGTGCTCCAGGAGGTGCTGCATGATCTTTTGGCATTCCTGCCAGTTGCCCTGTTTGATCAGGCATTCGGCCTGCATGTAGGTCATGTTCCACCACGCGCTGGTGTTCTTGCCCTCCAGGGCTATCTGGGCCGCGGTGGCTGCGTGGGTGGCGGCCAGCGGGTAGTCCCTGAGGTCCCACGCCTGGCGTGCGTAGAGGCCGGCCAGGACGTACTCAGCGTCGCTGACTGTGATGGGTTGGCTCCAGGCTTCCAGCGCCTTGGGCGCCAGCTCCAGCCTGCGGGCGAGCTCCTTGATCACTTCGGCCGTCGGCTCGCGGCGGCCGGTTTCGAGGAGGGAGATATAACTGGGGGAATACAGGTCCTTGCCCAGTTCAGCCTGTGTCAGCCCACGTTCGAGTCGCTCCGCACGGAGCTTCTCCCCGAATCCGTTGCCCACGGGATTTCCTCCTAATTCTGGACAGTCTTTGTACTCAATGCTTGACAGTCCCTGTGGAAAACATTTTACAATGTATGTCAACAAGGACAGTGCTGACTTTGTAACGAATCCGACTCGTATTGAGGAACTTATATGTTGAAGAAGATTGCGGCCGCTGGCGTACTCGCTGCGGCCTTGGCATTTTCTGCGGCGGCTCCGGCTGTCCTGTCGGCAGGTTCCATCGCCGACACCACCGGCGTATCCGTAGCCGTTGGCAATTGGCCCGATCCCATGTCCAAGCCCGTCAAGGACAAGAGCGGCAACTAAACCACCAACGTTGGCAACTGGCCGACCCGATGTAAGGAATCCTCTCAGGAGGCGCGGCCCCGGGGCATGGTAATCATGCCTCGGGGCTACTTCTTTGCCCGGACACCGGCCGGTTCTGGCCGGGTACTTGACCGCCGGGAGACACAAAAGAGGGCCTCCCCTGGGGGAGACCCTCTTTGAATTGGTCGGGATGACAGGATTTGAACCTGCGACCTCGTCGTCCCGAACGACGCGCGCTACCAAGCTGCGCCACATCCCGATCCGCTGCAAAAGCAACTTTACAAGAATAGCCGACGCCGGGCCCGGATGCGAAATCGGCGGCCGCTGGGTTCCCCCAGGTTTGCCCAGGTGTGCCGAGTGTCCCGCCGTAACAGGCTGGCGTCGCTGCTCAAAGCCGGGGAAACCCAGCTGCCGTACGCAACCAGATCCCTAGACCAGGGAGTCCTTCCAGGCGCCATGGAGATCTGCGAAGCGTCCGCCGCCGCCGATGAGTTCTGCAGGGGTGCCGTCCTCGACCACGCGGCCGTCGTGGACCACCAGGACGCGGTCGGCAGTTTCAACGGTGGAGAGGCGGTGCGCGATGATCAGCGCCGTCCGGCCGCCGCCCGCAGCAGCTGAGCCCTCGGTCGCAGACCTCGCACCAGACGAGCCCTGGGCACCTGCCGGGCTGCCGGCGTCGGACGTTGCCCGCAGAAGGCGCGCCAGCCCGCTCTGGACGAGCCGCTCCGAGGGGATGTCCAGCGACGAGGTGGCCTCGTCCAGGATCAGCACCGCCGGCCGGGCCAGGAACGCCCGGGCGAAGCTGATCAGCTGCCGTTGCCCGGAGGAAACCCGGCCGCCGCGCTTGTTGACATCGGTGTCATAGCCTTCAGGGAGTTCGGTAATGAACTCGTGGGCGCCCACGGCCCGGGCAGCATCCTCGATCTCATCACGGGAAGCCTCCGGCCGGCCCAGCGCGATGTTGTCCGCCACGGAGCCGCTGAACAGGAACGCCTCCTGGGTGACCATCACGATGTTCCGGCGCAGGTCCGTGGTGGTGAGGCTGCGCAGGTCCACTCCGTCCAAGGTCAGGGAGCCTGAGGAGACGTCGTAGAAGCGGGCGATCAGCTTGGCCAGCGTGGATTTCCCGGCGCCGGTCTGCCCAACGAGGGCCACGGTCTGGCCGGCGGGGATGTGCAGGTCCATGGTGGGGATGACCACAGGGCCGTCGCCGTAGCGGAACTCCACACCCTTGAAGTCGATGGTGCCCCGGGCATCGCGGAGCGCCACAGCGTTCTTGGGCGGGCGGACCGTCGGAACCTCCTCCAGCAGGCCGGACACCTTCTCCAGGGCCGCCTGGGCACTCTGGAAGGAGTTGTAGAACATGGCCATCTGGTCCACCGGCTGGAAAAAGCGTTTGGTGGAAAGGATCAGTGCCAGCAGCACGCCCACGGCAAGATCCCCGCCCAGGACACGGAACCCGCCGAACAGGAGCACCACGGCCACGCAGACGTTGCCGATCAGCACCAGGCCGGGCTGGAAAACGCCGTTGAGGTTGATGGAGCGCACAGTGACCAGCCGGTAGTCCTCGGACAGCTGGCCGTACGTCTCGGCGTTTTCAGTTTCCTTGCGGAAGGCCTTCACGGCGCGGATCCCGGTCATCGTCTCCACAAAGTGCACAATCAGCCGGGCGGACACCACCCGGGATTCGCGGAACACGATCTGGGAGTGCTTCTGGTACCAGCGCGACAGGAAGTACATCGGGAAGCCGGCGGCCAGCACGATCAGCCCGCTGCGCCAGTCCAATGCAAACACCGTCACAGCAGTGAAGACCATAAACAGCAGGCCCGAGGCCAAAGAGCTGACACCGGAGTCGAGGAGTTCCCGCAGCGCCTCCAGGTCCGAGGTCTGCCGGGCGATGATCCGGCCGGACGTGTACTTTTCGTGGAATTCCAGGCTCAGGCGCTGCGTGTGCCGGAAGACCCGGACACGCAAGTCCAGCAGCATCGCCTGGCTGAGCCGCGCGGTGGAGGTGACGTAGAGGGCGGTGAGTCCCGCCGTCGCGATTGCTGCGAGCAGGTAGGCGACGCCCGTGAACACCAGCGGGAGGTTGTCGCCCGCCTGCAACGACGGGAGCGCGTGGTCGATGCCGAACGCGATCAGTGCAGGCCCGGCTACGCGCGCGGCCTGGGACAGGACCACGGTGGCGATGGTCAGCCAGAACCTGAGCCGCACGGGACGGATCAGGGTTGCCAAAAGGGCGAGCGACCGCCGTCGTACGGTTTTACTGTCCGTCTTGCTGAGGTGGGTGTTGTCCTCGTTGGCGGTGCCGAAGGTTACGCTACTCATCGGATGCTGTCCTCTGACTCGTCCTCAAGCTCCGACAGTTCCGAATCCAGGTCCCGTGGTTCCTGGTCCAGGCTGGCGATGACATAGCGGTAATGGGGGTTGTGCGCCAGCAGTTCCGTGTGGGTTCCGACGGCGGCGATCCGGCCGTCCTCGAGCAATGCCACCCGGTCGGCCAGCGCCACGGTGGATGGACGGTGCGCGACGATCAGCGTGGTGGTGTCCTTCAGGACCGCGCGGAGCCGGGTTTCCACGAGCTCCTCGGTGTGCACGTCCAGGGCCGAGAGCGGATCGTCCAGCACCAGGACCCGGGGCCGCGCGGCGATGGCCCGGGCCAGGGCAATCCGCTGCCGCTGCCCGCCGGAAAGGCTCAGGCCCTCCTCGCCGATGAGCGTATCCACGCCTTCCGGCAGCGAGTACGCGAAGTGCGCCTGCGCCACATCCAGGGCTTCGTCCAGGGCTTCCTCGGTCCGGTCCGGCGCCCCGAGAAGCACGTTGTCGCGGACCGAACTGGAGAACAGCGTGGTGTCTTCGAACGCGACGCCCACTACCCGACGCAGCCCGTCGACGTCGAACTCGCGCAGGTCCACGCCGTCGATGGTGATGGAGCCGTCTGTGACGTCGTACAGGCGCGGGACCAGCTGGATCAGCGCGCTCTTGCCGCTGCCGGTGATGCCCACCAGTGCCATGGTTTCGCCCGGCCGGAC
This sequence comes from Pseudarthrobacter cellobiosi, assembly GCF_023913755.1. Lineage (GTDB taxonomy): Bacteria > Actinomycetota > Actinomycetes > Actinomycetales > Micrococcaceae > Arthrobacter > Arthrobacter cellobiosi. The sequence goes on along the minus strand of NZ_JAMXBJ010000042.1, from coordinate 33,065 downwards.
GTCCAGGTTGATGTTCTTGAGGATGGGCTTGTCCGGTGCGTCCTCGAACGCGAATGTGGCGTTCTTGAAGCTGAGGGCGCCCTTCAGCTGCGATGGGGTGCGGGGCTCCGGGGGACTGGTGATGGTGTTGACCGAATCCATGACCTCGAAGTGGCGGTCGACGGCGGACTTGGCGGTGAGTGCCATGGCCAGCAGCATGCCGGAGAATTCCACCGGCGTTGCGATGACGGCGGCGGTGGCGAAGAAGGCCACCAGGGCGCCGATGCTCAGCTGGCCGCTGGCGCAGAGCATCACGCCCACCACCAGCCCGGCGCCGAGCGCGAGTTCCGGCAGCAGCGTGACCACCATGGTGAAGGTGGCCTGGTGCTTCGCCTTCATGATCTCGGTCTGGCGGAGTTCCTCGGCCTGTTCGTTGAAGTTCTCCAGGGCCTCGCGGCTGCGGCCGAAGGCCTTTAGGACGCGGATGCCGTGGACGGATTCCTCCACAGTGGTGGCGAGGTCGCCTGCCTGGTCCTGGCTACGCCGCGCCACCTTGCTGAAACGCGTCCGGAACCGGAACCCGTAGGCCATGATGGGCACCGCGGCGGCCAGGAAGATCACGGCCAGCTGCCAGCTCATGGAGAACATGACCACAATGCCGATGACCACCGTGAGTGTGGTGACCACCAGCATGATGGCACCGAACGCCATCCAGCGGCGCAGGAAGTTCAGGTCCGTCATGGCACGCGACAGCAGCTGGCCGGAGCCCCAGCGGTCGTGGAAGGACACCGTCAGGTCCTGCAGGTGCCCGTAGAGCGAGACCCTCATCTGGGTTTCCACGGTGGTGGCCGGGTTGATCACAAACTGCCGGCGGAGCGCCACGAGTCCCGCCTCGGCGATGCCCAGGACCAGGATGACGACGGCGGCAGTCCAGACGGCGTCCGACGCGCCACCGGGTTTGAGGGACTCATTGACGAGGACCCGCAGCACCTGCGGGATGGTCAGCGCCACGACGCTGGCCAGGAGTGCGCAGAGGAGTCCCATCACCAGCCGGGGGATGATCGGCCTCACGTGAGGGTAAAGACGGCTGATGGATCTGAAAAATGAGGTCTGCTTGGCCATGCCCGCTTCTCAAGCTCTAAATCGAATGTAGTTTCCCTTAGCAACTACCCTATGCCATGGCGTGAGAAGGTTCACACGTCCACATCCCCGTTGCTCTATCACGTACGGTCGCCAACGCCCTTGGTTAGGAGCTGTAAGTGATAGGGCAACGGGGCTATTCGGGGGAGGTCAGCGTCAGCAGGACAGCCTCGGGTTTGCAGGCGATACGGATGGGAGCGAACCGGGAAGTGCCGATGCCGCCTGAGACGTTGACCGGCGTCGTACGTCCGTTGCTTTCCCAGTTGTTGAGTCCCTTGGCCCGCCACGTGGGGAGGTCGCAGTTGGACACCAGGGCGCCGTAGCCGGGGATGCAGAGCTGGCCGCCATGGGTGTGGCCCGCCAGCAGCAGGTCCGCGCCGTCCTGCGTGAAGTGGTCCAGGACCCGCTGGTACGGGGCGTGGATGACCGCAACCCGGAGGTGCGCGTTCTTGTCCTGGTCTCGGGTGCCGCGGGGCCAGCCCGCGTAGCGCTCCCGGCCCAAGTGCGGATCGTCCACGCCGGAGAAGTCGAAACGGATGCCCTTCAGCACCACCGATTGGTGCCGGTTGGTGAGGTCCACCCAGCCGCCCATGCCGAAGCCGGACCGCAGCCGCGGCCAGTCCAATTCGGTTTGTTTGGGCTTGGTCTTGGACGGTCCCAGCAGGTAGGACGCGGGGTTTTTGAAGCTCGGGCCGTAGTAGTCGTTGGACCCCGGGACGAATACGCCGGGAAACTCCAGTAGCGGGCGCAGTGCCTTAAGCAGGGGCTCCACTGCCTTGACGTGGCTGAGGTTGTCCCCGGTATTGACCACCAGGTCAGGTTCCAGCGACGCCAGCGACTCAAGCCAACGCGCCTTGGTGTCCTGGCCCGGGACGAAGTGGATGTCGCTCAGGTGCAGGACGCGGAAGGGCGCGTGCCCTGCGGGCAGGATGGGCAGTGCCTCCTCGCGCAGGACAAACTGGTTCTTCTCCCACAGCCCGTATCCGAAGGCGGCGAGACCCGCTGCGGTGCCCGCGCCGGCGGTGACGGCAAAGCCGCGCCCGATGTTCCGGACGCGGCTGGCCAATGCTGGGCTGACTGCCATGGGAGGCTAGTTCTTCTTGTCGCTGTTGCCCGGTGCGGGGTCCGCGGCCGGCGGGGTGGCCGGTGCCGTGGCCGGCGCGGTGGCCTGCGTTGACGGCGTAGTCCGGGCAGGCGTTCCGCTCACCATGTTGGTGGGCGGGGCCGTGAACGGGTTGGTGCCGTACGCCGGAGCGACCTGGGCCATGTACTTGGAGAACATGGGACCGGCGATCATGTAACCGTCGATCGCCTTGTAGAACTTTCCATTGACCGTGAGGTTACGGCCCTCACGGCTCTGGTCACCCAGCGGGTCACCGAACCATGCGGCGGTGGCCACGCCGGTGGTGAAACCAACCACCCAAGTGGAGCCGTTGGTGTCGTTGGTGCCAGTCTTGGCAGCCACCGGGAAGTTGGTCTTCGTGGAGAGTCGCGGCTGGATGAGGGATCCGGAACCCTCATCCAGGACCTTCTGCAAGGCATACGCAACGCCCCGGGCGACCTCCGGTTTGACGGCATCCCGGCAGCTCGTGGCCTGTGCCGGGAGCTGCGCGCCGGTCTGGTCCGTGACAGAGGTGATAGCGATGGGCTCGCAGTACTTGCCGTCATTGGCGAACGTGGCAAATGCGGAGGCCATGGACAGCGGGGCGGTCTGCGTGGAACCGATCAGGTTGGCCAAAGTGGTCATCTTGACCTTCGGGTTGGGATCTTCAGCCGAGGGCAGGCCACCGTGGATTCCGACCGCATCCACGATCTTCTGGATACCGCAGAGGTCAACCTGTGCCGCCGAGGCGAAGGTGGCCGTGTTGATCGAGTTCTGCAGGCCGTACAGGATCGTCATGTTCCGGTAATAGCCGTCGTCGGAGTTCTGCAGGTCAAAGCTGCCGGGAATCCTGGCGTCGTACCAGCCCACGGTGGGGTCCGGGCAGGTGTTCTTCCAGGGGAAGTTCTGCGGGTACTTGCGCACGGAGGCGTTGATGTTGGTGTTCATGGACTTGCCCTCGTTCAGCCATTGGGCGAACGTGAAGGGCTTCATGGTGGAGCCGGGCTGGAATCCACCCAGGCCGTTGAGGTCGTTGCCGTCCTTGTCCAGCTTGTCCACGTTGAAGTTCTGCGTCTGGTTGAACTTGCCTTCGGTGGGCAGGAACGACGTGTTCTGCGCCATGTTCAGGATCTTGCCGGTGTTGGGCTGCACGGAGACGATGGACGCACCCCAGTTGTCCGGATTGACGCCGGCGGCTGCATCAGACTCGGCCTGGGCAACGTTTTGGGCGTTGACGTCCAGCGTGGTGGTGATGGTCAGGCCGCCGCGGAAGATCTTCTGCTCGCGCTCTTTTGCGTCCGCACCGTAGGCCGGGTTGTTCAGCAGCAGGTGAAGCACGTAGTTGCAGAAATAGGGTGCCGTGGTGGCGTATGCGCAGCCCTGGCGTGACTCTGTGATCTTCGGTTCCACCGGGGTGGCCACGGCGGCGTCGTGATCGACCTGGGTGATCTTTCCCTGGTCCAGCATGAGGCCCAGCACCAGGTCCCGGCGCTGTTTGGCGTTCTCCGGGTTGGTGATGGGGTCAAACGCTGACGGGCTGTTCACGAGGCCAGCCAGGAGTGCTGCCTGCGGGAGGGTCAGATCCTTGGCGGTGGTGCTGAAGAAGAATTTGGACGCGGCCTCGATGCCGTAGGCGTCGCGGTTGAAGAAGACGATGTTGAGGTAACCCTCGAGGATCTGTTCCTTGGAGAATTCCTTCTCCAGGGCGATCGCGAGCTTCATTTCGCGAAGCTTGTCTCCCACGCCCTTGTTGACACCGTTGAGCTTGATGTCCTCAGTGTTTCCCTCGGCAGCGAGGTTGGAGTTGAGCACGTTGTTCACGTACTGCTGGGTGATGGTGGAGGCACCCTGTTTGTTGCCACGGGCTGTGCTGACCATGGCGCGGAGGATGCCGGTGGTGTCCACACCGCCATGCTCGTAGAACCGGCTGTCCTCGACAGCGATGATGGCTTCCTTCACGAACGGCGAGATCTGGTCGAGGGCAACCTTGGTCCGGTTTTCCTCGTAGAGGTTCGCGATCAGGCTGCCGTCCGCGGCGAGGATCCGGGTGGACTGGCTGGGCGGGTCCACCTGCAGCTCTGCCGGGAGGGTATCGAAGAACTCTATGGAACCGCTTGCCGCGCTGCCGGAAACGGCCGCAGCCGGAACCAGCAGGCCCGCCACCAGGACACCACAAATCGCGCTCACACCGAGGAAACCAAATATCTTTCCGAGGGTAGTGGCCGTGTCGAAAATGGGGTTCTTACGAGTCACCATGTTTTCCACTTTACCGGCAAGGACTAGTCTTTAGCTCATGACCAAATGGGAGTACGCGACGATTCCGCTCATTATTCACGCTACCAAGCAGATCCTGGACCAGTGGGGAGAGGACGGCTGGGAGCTCGTCCAGGTAATCACTGGACCGGACGGCAACGGCCTGGTTGCCTACCTCAAGAGGGAGAAGCAGTAGCGATGAGCATCCCCGCAGAGACTACGTCCGGCCCTGTATCCGCGCCGGAAAACGCGTCTGCTTCAGCGCCGGTTTCCGCCGTCGAGCAGCGCCTCGCCGAGCTGGGACTGACCCTCCCCGAGGTGGCCGCGCCCGTCGCCGCCTACGTGCCGGCCGTCATCACCGGCAGCCATGTTTACACCTCCGGCCAGCTGCCCTTTATTAACGGCAAACTCGAAGCAACCGGCAAGGTCTCCACCGGCACAGAGGGCGCTTCCGACGAGCCCACAGTGTCCCCGGAGGACGCCAAGGCCTACGCCGCTGTCTGCGCCATCAACGCGCTGGCGGCCATCAAGAGCGTCATCGGCGATCTGGACCGCATCACCCGCATCGTCAAGGTGGTGGGCTTTGTGTCCTCCGATCCGGCCTTTACGGGACAGCCGGGCGTCATCAACGGCGCGTCCGAGCTCCTCGGCCAGGTCTTTGGTGACGCAGGCCGGCACGCCCGCTCCGCCGTCGGCGTGTCGGTCCTTCCGCTCGACTCTCCCGTCGAGGTCGAACTGATCGCTGAATTCAGCTAAGGACCCGGTTCACTCAATTGCCTCAGCTCGCCCGACGCTTGTTTGCCCTTCCTCCGGATCTTGAAGGGGCTGCCCAAAGCTGGCTCGAACACGGCGAGCGGACCCCGCGTGCCGCCCGCTACGCATCGTCCGTGGTGCTTCTGCGGGACTCGCCCACCGGCCTGGAGACGTGGCTGGGCTACCGGCCCGGCTCCTCGCCGCTGGGCGTCCTCGCCTTCCCCGGAGGTTCCCTGGAGGCGTCCGACGACGACGCCGTCGGCTGGCTGGGCCCCTCACCCCAGCATTGGGCCGAGCAGATGGGGACGGACGACGTCGGGCTGGCGCGCCGCCACGTGGTGGGCGCCATCCGCGAACTCTTTGAGGAAGCCGGCGTACTCCTGGCCGGGACGGACATGTCCACCACCGTGGAAAACACGTCAACGCAGGACTGGATGCGGGCCCGCGTGGCCGTTGCCGACCAGGAGAAGACCTTCACGGAGCTCCTCGCCAAGCGGGGACTCTCGCTACGGACCGACCTGCTGAAGCCGCTCGTCAACTGGCGCAGCCCGGACTTCGCGCACCGCCGCTTCGACACCCGCTATTTCGCCGCCACGGTCCCCATGAACCAGCAGCCCAGCCTGCTGGAGACCAAGGGCGTCTGGGGACGATGGGTGTGCGCCACCAAGGCCATCGCCGCGCGCAGCACCACTGCCCTGGGCGACGAAGTGGGCCAGGAGAACACCGTGGGCCTCACCCTTGGCCAGCTCCTGGTGCCAGGCTCGGAGATCATGCTCGAGAAGATGGCCGCAGCGAACGGCTGCATCGCGTACCTCAGCTACAAACGCAAACCCCACGTGTATCAGGCCCGGCTCGTCGACGAAGAGGGCACGCTCATGCTCGAAGTCGAGGCCGCCAAAACCGTAGCCGGAGACCCCCAGCGCGAGCGCTAGCCTGTCCGCGATGCGCTCCTACGCGAAAGACCGCTGTCCCGCTCGAACGCTCTCTCACTTCCTGCGGGTTTTTGGGCAACGCTCTCTCACCTCAAACGCGAAAGGCCCGAGGTCCGGCATCCGGAAGCGTGCGTCAAAGCGACGAAGGAGCAGCACGCGGAGGATGCCGGCCTCGGGCCGGACGCAATTGGGACTACCGGGAGCGCTGGCGGAGGCGCTGCATGTCCAGGATCACTACGGCACGGGCTTCGAGGCGGAGCCAGCCGCGCTGGACGAACTCTGCCAGGGCCTTGTTGACCGTCTCGCGGGAGGCGCCTACCAGCTGGGCCAGTTCTTCCTGGGTGAGCTCGTGGGCTACCAGGACGCCGTCCGTTGCCGGGCGGCCGAAGCGGTCGGCCAGGTCGAGCAGGGCCTTGGCCACGCGGCCGGGAACGTCGGAGAACACCAGGTCCGAGAGTGAATCGTTGGTGCGGCGCAGGCGGCGGGCCAGGGCCTGCAGCAGCTGAGCCGAAACCTCCGGGCGCGTCCGCAGCAGGGCGTTGAGGCTTTCGTTCTTCAGGCCAGCCAGGCGGGTTTCAGAGACGGCCGTTGCCGTGGCCGTGCGGGGGCTGGGGTCAAAGAGTGCCATTTCGCCGAACAGTTCACCCGGGCCCAGGATGGCGAGCAGGGACTCCCTGCCATCGGGGGAGGTGCGGCCCAGCTTCACCTTGCCGGAGACGATGAAGTAGAGCTGGTCGCCCTGGTCGCCCTCGCGGAATACCGATGCACCGCGGGAGAGGTCCACCTCGGTAAGCTCGTCCGTCAGCAGGCGGAATGCTTCGTCGTCGAGCGTGGCAAATAGGGGTGCTCGGCGCAGTACCTCGATGTCCATGAAATCTCCTGAATAAAAAGTGTCGGCTGTGGCGCTTTTGCCATTGTTTCAGAATTTTCAAGGTTCTGTGACGTACTTGGCAGCGGAAACGCCGCTGACGGTGTCTAATGCGGGCACGATCCGGTGTTCGGCCCCACCCAGGCTGTGATTTTCACGACCGAACCTTGCCCCTAGGGGCGGGGGACTGGCGCCCACAGAACAATGTCAGCTTGCGCCACTAGAATTGGGTCTCAACCGTATTAGAGGAGCGTCAGTGTTTGGCTTGACCGTTCTGGACCTGGCGCTGATCCTGGCCCTGCTGTCTTACCTGATCTATGGCCTGCGCAACGGCTTCCTGGTCACGCTCGGCGGTATCGCCGGCTTCGCCGCGGGCGCGGTGGCCGCGTTCTTTGCCGTTCCACTGGTCAGCGGCTTCGTGGATGACTCCGGCTGGAGGCTGACCGCCATCGTGGCCGCCGCCGTCGTACTGATGGCCATGGGCCATGGCCTCGGGACCATGATCGGGCGCAAAATCCGCGGCGCCGTGCGGATCAAGCCGCTGCGTGCGGTGGACCGGCTGGTGGGCGGGGCCGTCAACGTGGTGGTCTCGGCCCTGGTGATGTCCATGCTCGCCTTCAGCGTCAGCGCCCTGGGCGTTCCGTTTGTGTCCCAGCAACTGGCCGAGTCCAAAGTCATCCGGTACATCGATGGGCTGACGCCTGTCCCGTTGAAGACCACCATGGCGCAGCTGCGGTCCACGGTGATCGGCAACGGAATCCCCACGCTGCTTGAAGGCCTGGACCAGGGGCAGCCGGTGGCGGTGCCCAATGCCAGTACCGATACGCCAGCGCTGAACCGGGCCGCGCAGTCAGTCCTGAAAATTGCCGGAACCGCCTACGAATGCGGCCAGAACCAGACCGGCACCGGCTTTGTGGTTTCCCCGGGCCGGGTTGTGACCAATGCCCATGTTGTGGCGGGCGTGTCGCAGCCGGTGGTTGAAATTCCCGACGGCGGCGCGCTGCCCGGCCGGGTGGTGTACTTCGATACGCGGCACGACCTCGCCGTCCTGGCCGTGGACGGGCTGCCGTCCGAACCGCTCACGCTGACGTCCGACCTCCCGAACGGCAGCCCGGCGGCCTTCGCGGGGTATCCCCACGGTGGCCCCTTCAAATCCAACCCTGCCACCGTCCAGGACATTACGTCGGTCCTGGTCCCCGATATCTATGGTGAAAACCCGGCCCCGGAACAGATCTACCGCCTGGCCGGCGACGTCCAGCCCGGGAACTCGGGCGGCCCGCTGCTGACCATGGAGGGCCTGGTGGCCGGCGTCATTTTTGCCAAGGCAACCTCGGACACCGAAATGGGGTTCGCCATCACCATGGATGACCTGTTCCCGGTCGCGTCCCAGGCCGCCGGCTTCAGCGCGCCCGTGTCCTCCGGCCAGTGCATCCAGAAGTAGCCGGGCGGCCTAAGTCGCCGGGACCCGGCTACAGCGTTTCGGCCAGGTAATCGATGGCCAGCTTGTAGCCGAACACGCCAGCTCCCACGATCACCGCGGCGCACACCGGGGACAGGAAGGAGTGGTGCCGGAAGTCCTCACGCTGGTGCACGTTGGTGATGTGGACCTCGACGGCGGGAAGCTGCACCGCTGCCAGAGCGTCGCGTAGGGCCACGGACGTGTGGGTGAAGGCGCCGGCGTTCAGCACAATCCCGACGGCGGTGCCGCGGGCTGCGTGGATGACGTCCAGGAGCACGCCCTCATGGTTGGACTGGACGCACTCCACCGTGAAGCCGTGGGCCTGCGCCGCGGTGGCTGCCAGCTGCTCCACGTCCGCAAGGGTGGAGGTGCCGTACTTCTCCGGCTCACGGGTGCCCAACAGGTTGAGGTTGGGGCCGTTGATCACGAGGATGGTGCCGCGTCCGGCAGCCGAGGCAGATGCGGAGTCAGGGGAGGAAACGTCAGTCATAGATCCAATCTACCTGCCGGATTCTGCACCATCATTCGGCGCCGGGCGATTCCACCAGGCCGGATTTCCGGCGGCCGTGGACCGCGGCAGGTGAATGATGGTACAGAATTCGTCGCAAAGGACCCTAGGCGACGACGTTGACGTTCCACGGACGACACTTACTTTTCGCACAGCTGGTGGGCCGGCCGCGCTGCCAAGAGGGCCATTCGCTGGCCGGCGCTCGCTACTTCCGGCTGTCCGCTGTCGCCGCTCACCCGAGTCCGCGCCAAAGGGGGCGTGCTCTGCTGCCTTGATCCATCACGTATGTATGCTCGGCACATGAACATCTTCGAAGAAGCATCAGCATCAAAGGTTCTTGGAACACATGCGTGCTGGAGATCCCTTCGGTCCGCTTCAGTCGGTCGACTGGCGGTGATTGGCACCAACGGACCTGAAATCTTTCCCGTGAACTACCTGCCGGAGGATGGATCACTGTTTTTCCGGACAGGTCCGGGAACCAAACTGGACGCTTTGCTGGAAGGGGGAGCGGTCGCACTGGAGGCTGACGGCCTCAACCCCTACGGAACCATTGCGTGGAGCGTCGTGGTGAAAGGCCGTCCTGAAGCTGTCCCGGACAACGAACTTGATCAGGACCAGGTGGATCAGAGCCTGTCTCCCTGGGAGCCGGGGGCTAAGGATCAGCTTTTCCGCATTACGCCGACGGAAATTACTGGACGCCAGTTTGCCATCAACCCGTCCGCACGATGGTGGTCACCACGGGAGCCCTGAGGTTCCGGCAAGGGAGTCGGGGCGAGTTCCGTGGGGCCGGCCTGCTGACTCCAGGCTGAGCGCCGTTCAGGGGGTCGGTCACTGTTGGATGGATTTGTCGGCATCAGTGCCCTGTGCTGGCGAGTAGTGAGTGGATTCCACTACGTGCCGCGCAGCGAAGCCAGTCAGGGCACCCACAGTGACCGCCATGAGCATGCCGGCCACTAAATATGACCCCAACAGGGCAGGAAGTGCTGTGTTCTCGTCAATGAACGGAGACGGCGCGAATGTCCAGAGGATGCCAACGGCCCAAGCACCGGCGTTGACAGGGATCCACCAGGAGGCCCGCCGGACTACCCGGCGTAAGACAAGCCACTGCAAGGTCGGAATCGAAGCCAGAAGCACCGCCGCCCCGACGACAATGAGGGCAAGAGCGGACGGCGAAGCGAAATCGACACCGCCGATCGTACTCGGCAGCATACCGATGGACCACGCGACTGCGGCACCCCCGCCAGTGGCGGTAATCCAGGCGGCACGAGGGATCCCAAAAGAGCCAAAGCCGATGGACTGTCCCAACCCAAGGAGGATGCCTTCGCATGCTCCGGCGGCGATCATCAACGGATAGACAACGGAAGCGGGCGCGGCGGCGAAAGTCAACGCTCCACCAACAGCGGCCGGGATAATGAATCCAACGGTCTCCCCGGCCGTAACCGCAAGCACCCACCGACGCATGAAAGTGCGTCTCATGTCTGTGGCCCTCCCGCCCATGTAGCCGATACTACGCGCCATGCCACCTCAAAACGGCATGGGTTCGTTTTGTAAGATCGACGGGCCCCGAAAGGGTAAGGATGGCCCAACCGGCGCAACCTTGGAAGACAACACAATTGACCGACAAACCCCCGGTAGGGACAAGGAAACCAACATGATTGAATCAAGCCCGCTATTTGGCCGAACGCAATGACGCACACCCCGACACGGAGAATCTGACCATGCCGAGCAAGAAGTCCGGGACTTGGAGCGATCTGACAAGCGGGCAGCAGGCTGTGGTCCTGGCCTTGTCCTCAGTGCAGTTGTCGCTGGCCGCCACCGCTAGGACGGATCTGGCCACCCGCCCCGCCCCGCAGGTCAACGGCCGCAAGAGTGTGTGGGCGGCGGTCATTGCCCTGAACTTCTTGGGCCCCGTGCTGTACTTCACGCACGGAGTCCGCCGCTGAACCCGGCTCCGCCACCGGGAGGGTGCAGTCAGCCGGCCGGCCTCGTCCTTAGCGCGGGGCAGCGGGGTGGGGACCCTAGAGCGCCGTGAACCTCAGGACCAGGGCGTGTTCCGGGTTGAGGATGGGCATGGGCAGGCCCACTTCGGCCAGGAAGCGGCCGCCAGCAACGGCCCCGTCTGCCAGCCAGGCCGGGGGCTGGACCTGGGTGAACGTGTGGGCGTAGTCGGCGTCTCCGGGCGCCGGGAAGATGGCTTCCACCCGGTAGGTGCGGTCCGGTTCCAGGCCGGGGATGGTGATCCGGCCGATCTGTTCCGCGAACGCGGTGCCGGTGCTGACCAGGGCGAACAGCGCCGCCGTCGTGCCCTGCGCGGCACCGCTGGGGGCCACCACACCGTGCAGCATCAGGGAATCATCGGGCACGTCAGCGCGGACCATGCGCCCGGAGTGGATCAGGCCGCGGTGTTCCTTGTAGAGGGCGATGAAGCGTTTGAGTTCCTCGCGCTCGGCGCCCTGGACCCCGCGGACATCCCACTCCATGCCGAAGTGGCCGAACAGCGCCGTGATGGCGCGGAAGGACAGATCGTGGGTGCGGGCTGTGGTGTGCGAGGTGGTGGGGCCGACGTGCCCGCCCACGAGCTCCGGCGGGACCACCAGCCCGGTCCAGCGCTGGATGGTCTGCCGTTCGAGGGCGTCGTTGCAGTCCGAGGCCCAGATGCGGTCGGTGCGTTCCAGGATGCCCAGGTCCACCCGGGCGCCGCCGGATGAGCAGCTCTCAATCTCGACGCCGGGGTGGGACTTCTTGAGCTCGTCAAAGAGCCGGTAAGCGGCCAGGGTCTGTTCGTGGACCGAGGAGCGGCCGGCGTGGCCGTGCTCCAGCTGGTCCCGGTTCTGATCCCATTTGAGGTAGCTGATGTTGTTCTCGCGCAGCAGGGAGTCCACGCGGTCGAAAATGTACTGCCACGCGTCAGGGTTCACCAGGTCGATCACATGCTGGTTCCGCCATTCGATCGGCAGGCGGCCGCCGTCCTTGTAGCTCTGGACGGAAGGACCAACAATCCATTCGGGGTGCGCGCGGACAATATCGGAGTCCAGGTTGACCATTTCCGGTTCCACCCAGAGCCCGAATTCCATCCCGCGGGATGTCACGGCATCGATCAGCGGAGTGAGGCCGTCGGGCCAGAGTGATTCGTCGACGTACCAGTCGCCCAGGCCGGCGTGGTCGTCGCGGCGGCCGCGGAACCAGCCGTCGTCGAGCACAAATCGCTCAACGCCCAGTTCGGCGGCGGAGTCAGCCAGCTCGATCAGGGTGGACAGGTTGTGGTCGAAGTAGACCGCTTCCCAGGTGTTGAGGACAACGGGACGGGGCTTGCCCGGATGTGTTGCGGTGCCCTTCTTTCCATCGGCTGTGGGGAGAACGTGGTGGGGGCGGGACCGGAACCAGCTGTAGAACGCCTCGCTGATGCCGTCCAGGCCGCGGTCCGAGTACGCGGCAAAGAGCGCCGGCGTGGTGTAGCTGGCGTCGGGTGCGAGGATGACCTCGGCCGGGCCCAGAAGCTCGGAGCCGCCGATCATGGTGCGGCCATCGCCGATGCTGTCGGCGAACTGTTCGTGGTTGCCGCTCCAGGCCAGGTGCGTGGCCCAGACCTTCCCGTGGCGGTTGCCGAACCCGGCGGTGCCCGCGGCGAAGAGCAGCGAGGAATCGTGCCCGGTGCGGCCATGCCGGCCGGTGCGGACCCAGGTGCCCTGCTGGATGGGGCGGCGCTGCGGGTGGCGTTCCCGGCACCAGCGCCCTGTCAGGTCAAGGAGTTCAACGGCGTCCGGCGCCACCGGGAGGACGGTGGCCAGCTCGTCGAGCTGATAGGGCGTGGTTCCGTCGTTGGTGAGGGTGTGGCGCAGCTCCAGCAGGCCGCCGTCGTGCAGTGTCAGCGCGGATGAGACGGTGAGCCCGGCACCGGAATCGGCCTGGACGATGACGGCAGAGTTGCCCTCGGCGCTCGCTGTCATGACGCGGAGGCAGGCCGAGAAGTCAAGGCCGGAGACGCCGTCGGCGACGCGGTGGCCACGGAGGGCGGGACGGCCGCGCCAGCTGGAGGATGCCTGCGGCAGGAGGCCGGCGGGCACGGTGGCGTCGATGGCGGAGTGGGGGATCGGTTCGCCGAGAATGGCGAGGTCCGGCAGGGGGGTGCCGCCCAAATCGGCGCCCCAATGGATAATCTCGGCCTCCCCGCTGTTGAAGCTGATCACCAGGCTGGTGCCGGCGGTACGGAGGTGGAGGGGGTCCATAAAGATCTCTTTCGGTATTCACGGGGTGCACGGGTCATCGGCCCAAACAGCAGGCCAGCACCTCCCCCGCCAGCGGTGGAAGTGGTGACCTGCTGAGTCAGGTAGCTGTGTCCTGACGATACTTCCTGACAGTTACTCCTTGACAGGGATCGACTGGGACTTCAGGGATTCGATGGTCTTCTTCTCGCCCGTCTTCAGGGCGTCCAGGAGGGTGCCGTCGCCTCCCGTGGCCTTACCGAACCCGTCCGAGACGTCGGTGTAGGTCTGGGTCATGGTCGGGCCCCAGGTGAAGTTGGGGTCGACGTTCGAGGATGCCTCGGCGAAGACTTCGTAGATCTTCTGCCCGCCGAAGTACTCGACGCCGCCGGTGAACGCGTCGAGGTCCGTTGCCGACTTCGCTGCCGGGTAGAGCCCGCCCAGTTCGTTGGCCAGGGCCAGTGCTTCAGGATCGGTGTTCAGCCACAGGGCGAACTTTGCGGCTTCATACGGGTGGTCGGACCCTTTCAGTACCGCTGTGGAGGAGCCTCCCCAGTTGCCTGCGGCTTTTCCGTTGCCCTCCCACTGGGGCATGGGAGCGACGGCCCACTTTCCGGCCGTGTCGGGCGCGCCGCTGGCCAGCGTCGAGGCACCCCACACGGCGGAGACCCAGGTCCACTGCTGGCCCTCGTTGAAGGAGGCGTTCCATTCATCGGAGAAGGAGGGCAGCGTTGAGACCTGGTCCTTGCTGAGCAGGTCCTGCCAGTAGCTGGCAACCTTCTCCGACTCCGTGCCGGTCAGGTTTACCTCCCACTGGTCGTTGTCACTGGAGAACCACTGTCCGCCGGCCTGCCAGACGTTGCCGGCGAACCAGTTGACGTCGCCGCGGGGGAAGTTGGTGATGTAGGAACCGCGGGCCTTGATCTGTTCGGCGGCCGCTGCGTATTCGTCCCAGGTTGTGGGGACCTTGATACCTGCCTCCTTGAAGAGGTCCGCGCGGTAGAACATTGCCATCGGGCCGCTGTCCTGCGGGACGGCGTAGACGGCGCCTTCCTCGCCGAAGGTCACCTGGCCCCAGGTCCAGTCGACGAACTTGTCCTGGGCGCCGGCTACTCCCTCGCAGGCGGCGATGTTCTCAAGGCCATCCTGGACGCGGAAGTTCGGCAGGGCGTCGTATTCGATCTGGCCAAGGTCTGGCGCGTTGCCGGCCTGCAGCTGGTTGAAGAAGTTCTGGTAGGTGCCAGAGTTGCCGTTGGGGCCGGTCTGCACCTTGACCTGGATGTTCTCGTTTTCTTTGTTCCAGAGGTCAACTACCTTGTCCATGCCCGGTACCCAGGTGGTGAAGGTGAGCTCGACCGGCCCGGACGACGGTTCGCAGGAGCCGGCGGCCGCAGTGGACGTACTGCTTTCGCCGCCGCCTGAGCAGCCGGCGAGGGTGAGCGCCGAGACAATGGCAAAGGCTGCGGTGGCTTTTCCGTAATGCGCGCGCATTTCTATTCCTATCGGTGGGGGTGTGTGCCGTGGCGGGCGCCGCGGGACGGTTGGGTGGAGGAGTGGCAGCCGGGAGCTATTTGACGCTTCCGGCGCCCAGCCCGCTGCTCCAGAAGCGTTGGAGCGCAAGGAACGCTCCGATGAGCGGGAGGATGGACACGAGGGCTCCGACGATCACGAGGATGCGGAGTTCGGGGATCTGGCTGATCTGGCTGTTCCACGCGTAGAGGCCGAGCGTGACGGGGAACAGCACCTGGTCACGGAGCATGATCAGGGGAAGGAAGAAGTTGTTCCAGATGGCCACGAACTGGAACAGGAAGATGGTCACAAGCGCCGGCGCCATGAGGCGGGTTGAGACTGTGAAGAACGTCCTGACTTCCGAGGATCCATCGAGGCGGGCAGCCTCCAGTAGCTCCCCGGGAACGCTCGCCGCGGCGTAGATGCGGGCAAGGTACACGCCGAAGGGGCTGACCAGGCTTGGCAGGAATACTGCCCAGAGGGTGTTTGTCAGCTTCACTTCGCTGAAGATCAGGAACAGTGGAAGAGCGAGGGCCGTTGCAGGGACCAGCACGCCGCTGAGCACGATGTTGAAGAGGGCTTCCCGGCCGCGGAACTCGTACTTGGCAAGCGCGTAGCCGCACATCGCGGCGATGACGGTACCGAGTAGGGCGCCCACTCCTGCGTACAGGGCGCTGTTGGCGAGCCAGCGGCCGAAGACCCCGTCACTGTAAGTGAAGAGCTTTCCCAGGTTGGCAAAGAACGTGGGGATGGAATCCATCGTGAACCACAGTGGCGCTGTGCCGGTGATCTGTCCGCCGGTCTTCGTGGAGGAGACCAGCAGCCACCAGATGGGGGTGAGGAAGTAAAGCGTGAACACGCCCATGATGAGCATCGCTCCGCTGCGGGACATGATGCTGTGCCGCGGCCCGCGGGGTGTTTTTGCTCCGGGGCCGGACTTGCTTGCCTGCCCTGTTGCCGTTGCTGCGCTCACTGGGTGACCTTCCGCTGGGTTGCCTTGAGGAAGACGAAGGAAAGAATGAACGTTGCCAGTGCCAGCACCACGGAGAACGCTGCGGCAAGGTTGTAGTTGGGGACGGAAGCCGTGGTGTACACCGCGAGGTTCGGGGTGAACGTGCTGCTGATCGCCGAGCTGAAGCTTCGAAGCGTCTGGGGCTCGGCAAGGAGCTGGAGCGTGCCGATGATGGAGAACACGCCGGTGAGGATGATGGCCGGGACCACCAAGGGGATCTTGATGCGCCAGGCGATCTGGAGGTTGCTGGCACCGTCCAGCCGTGCTGCCTCATAGATTTCGGTGGGGATGGCCAGCAGGGATGAGTAGATGATCAGCATGTTGTAGCCGACGTACACCCAGGTGACGATGTTCGCGACAGCCCACAGCACCAGGTCGGCCGAGAGGAAGTTCACTTCTGACGTGATGGCATCGAAGGGGGAGAGCGACGGCGAGTACAGGAAGCCCCACATGATGGCGGCGATGACACCGGGGACGGCGTAGGGGGCGAAGAATGCGAGCCGGAAGAACCTCTTGCCCTTCAGCAGCGGCGAGTCGAGCAGCAGGGCAAACAGCAGGGCCAGGCCCAGCATGATGGGAACCTGCACCGCTCCGAAGAGGAGCACCCGTCCGACTGACTCCCAGAATTCGCTGTTTTGGAAGACCTGCTGGTACTGGACGAATCCTCCGAAGACCTGCTTTGGGGGGCCGAAAGTTCCCTTGCGCTCCACCGTGAGCAGCGACTGCACCACCGCGAAGATGATGGGGATGGCGTAGAAGGCAAGGAACAGGACGCCGAACGGCGCGATGAACAGGAAGACGGCGCGGCGCTGGGCGGCGCCGGTCTTGGTTTTTCGGGTTTTCGGCGCCCCCAGCGCCGAAGCAGTTCTTGAACTAGTCACTTTCAACATCCTTTGGGCCGGTAGTGCGGCCAGTGGTCTGGGGTAGTGGTCTGGAGGTGCGGACGACGCGCACGGCGCCTGCTGGAACCGCGACGACGCTGGAGACGTCCTCGCCGACAATCAGCTCGTGGCCCTGCACCGCGTATTTGTGCTCTTCTTCTGAGTGGTTGATGAGGAAGACATAGCTGTTGTCCGTGCCGGCGCGAACAACGGCTTCAAGGCCCTCCGGGGAAGCCAGGCCGGTGATCCCGGCCCCGCCGGCGGCTTCGGTCACAACATCGCGCAGGGCTGCAGGATTAAGGGCGGTGCCGATGTACCAGGCGTGGCCGGAGCCGTGGCGGTTGCGCGTGACTGCGGCGGTGCCGGTGAGATGCCCCTCAACGAAGCACACCTTGGCCTCGGCCCCTTCAAGACGCAGCGCCTCGGTCCACAAGGCGGCTGCGGAGCCGTTGTCCAAGGCCAGGGCCTGCCCCGGTGCCAGGGGGAAGAACTCCTCGGTACGGATGCCGAGCAGGCTGCGGAATGCCCCAGGGTAGCCGCCGGCAAGCACGCGCTCGTTCTCATCGACGATGCCGCTGAAGTAGGTAACGACGGCGTGGCCCCCCTTCCTGACATACTCGGCCAGTACGCCCGCCTCCCGTTCCCGGACGAGGTAAAGTCCGGGCACGACAGCGAGCTTGTAGCCGGAGAGATCGGCGCCGGGGGCAACGACGTCGACAGTGATTCCCGCCTCCCACAGGGCCTTGTAGATGGCGTGGACCTGATCGAGGTAGCGGACGTCCGAGGAGGGGTGGGATTCCTGGTCGTAGGCCCACCACGCCTCCCAACTGAAAACTAGGGCGGCCTCGGCCTGGACGGTGGTGCCCCCGACCTCCGCGAGTTTGTCCAGGATGCCGCCCAGTTCGACTACCTCGCGCCAGATGCGTGAATCCGTTCCGGAGTGGGGAAGCATCGCCGAGTGGAATTTCTCACTGCCCTGGACTGAAGCGCGCCACTGGAAGAAGCAGAGACCGTCGGCGCCGCGGGCGAGGTGTGCGAGGGAGTTGCGGAGCATTTCGCCGGGACCCTTGGCGATGTTGCGGGGCTGCCAGTTCACTGCCGAGGTGGAGTGTTCCATCAGCAGCCACGGCTGGCCGTTGGCCAGCCCGCGGGTGGTGTCGGCGGCGAAAGCCAGTTCCATGGTGGGGGAGTCAAGCCGGTGGTCGAGGTAGTGATCGTTGGCGATAACGTCCATGTGGGGTGCCCAGGACCAGTAGTCCTGGTTGCGGACGTGCGCGGCGACCATGAAGTTGGTGGTGACCGGAATGGAGCTGTGCTGCCGCAGGACCTCGGCCTCGGACTGGTAGTAGCCAAGAAGTTCATCGGAGCTGAAGCGGTGGAAGTCCAGCACTTGCATGGGGTTGTTGGTGGAGACGGTGACGCGGGGAGGCAAGAGCTGCTGCCAGTCGGAGTACCGCTGCGACCAGAATGTTGTGCCCCACGCCTTGTTGAGCGCATCGAGGCTGCCATACCGGTCAATGAGCCAGCCGCGGAACGCCGCGGCGGAGACATCGCAGTAACACAGGGCGTTGTGGCAGCCGAGCTCATTGGACACATGCCACAGCCGGACGGCAGGATGGCCGCCGTATCGGCGGGCGACCTCCTGGACGAGCCGGAGCGCGTGTTCCCTGTAGAGCGGGGAACTGGGGCACCAGGCCTGGCGCCCGCCCGGCCAGGCGCGGGTTCCGGACGCTGACTGGGGGAGGATCTCCGGGTGCAGGGTGGTGAGCCACGCAGGGGTCGAGGAAGTTCCGGTGCCGAGGTTGACTGCGATGCCGTTGGCATGAAGCAGGCCAAGAATCTCGTCGAGCCGTTCGAAGGAGTAGGTTCCCGGCGAACCCTCAAGCTCGGCCCAGCCGAAGATGTTCACTGCCACAAGGTTGACGCCGGCCTGCCTCATGAGGAGGACGTCCTCCTGCCAAACCTCGCGGTCCCACTGTTCGGGGTTGTAATCGCAGCCATAGACGAGCTTTCCATTTCCGGATAGCGCGGTGACTGGCGTTGTGCTCGGGCTCAACCCTGCTCCTTCAACGTGGGGGTTCGTTAAGGCTCAGGAGAGGCCCTGTGCTCTTGAACGATGTTGTCGATCTTCTGTGAACGTTCCCAGAACGCGCACCTAAACGGCGCATCAGGCTTCTGGGAACGTTCACAGAGTAACAAGGCTCACACGGGCTGTCAATGGATTAATGTGAGCCGGGGCACCCTGAAGCTCGGATACAGTACAGATATGTCCCTGACACGAGCCCGTGCCCGCCGCGCCACCATCAACGATGTCGCGGATGCTGCAGGGCTTTCCCGCGGCACCGTTTCGCGGGTGGTCAACGGGGAGAAATATGTTTCCGCCGAAGCCAGGCTGGCGGTGGAGGAAGCCATTGCCCGGGTGGGGTATGTCCGGAACAGTGCGGCCCGCAACCTGGTCACCCGGGAGTCCCGCGCCATCGGCCTGATCATCCACGAACCCCACTCCCTCCTGTTCGAGGATCCCAACATCGGCTCGATTCTGCTGGGGGCCAACGAGGTGCTTTCCAAGGCGGACTATCAGCTGGTTTCCCTCATTATTGACTCCGACCGGGACAGCCGGAGGGTTGCGGACTACCTGCGGGGTGGACTGGTTGACGGTGCCGTCATTGTCTCAGCACGCGCCTCGGACCCGATCGCGGCCGCCGTCGCCGAGATCGGGCTACCCGCTGCCTTCGTTGGCCATCCCGATGGCACTCCGGACCTGCCGTACGCCGCCATCGACAACGTCGAGGCGGCACGCAGCATCACCAGCAGGCTGCTGGACACCGGCCGGCAGCAGGTGGGCATGATCGTCAGCGCGCTGGACCGGGATTCCGGCCAGGACCGCCTCGCCGGGTTCCGGGCCGCCATGGGAGAGCGTTTCGATCCGCGGATGGTTGTGGAGTACCCCCTGTACACCTACGCGGCGGGGCTGGAGGGAATGCAGGAGCTGCTGCGCCGTTTTCCCGGTATCGACGGCGTTTTCGCCGCCTCCGATGCGGTGGCCGCAGGAGCAATGACCGCGCTGCAGGAGGCCGGGCGACGGGTCCCCGAGGACGTCGGGATCGTCGGTTTCGATGACAGCAGCTGGGCCGTGCGGTGCAGGCCGCAGCTCTCCACAGTGCGGCAGCCTGCGGACCTTCTGGGAAGCACGGCCGCGGAACTTGTCCTGATGCAGATCAGGGGGCTGCCCAGCCCGCCGCGGGTCCTTGAGACCGTGGTCGTATGGCGAGGCTCGGCCTGACACCGCTCCCCGCCGGGGCGCCTTTAGTCCGGGACAATCCGGAGCCTGGTCGCTTCGCCGAGGATTCGCTGGGCTTCGAGGCCCAATCCGGCGTCGCTGATGACCTCATCGGCCGCGTCCAAGGGGGCGATGGTGCTGATGCCCAGGAGCCCCCACTTGGTGTGGTCGGCGAGGACCACGGTTTTCCGGGCGGCGGCGACGAACGCGCGGTCCGTCTCGGCCTCCAACAGGTTGGGTGTGGTGAAGCCGGCGTCGGTGTCCATGCCGTGCACGCCCAGGAACAGCACATCCAGGTGCAGCTGCTTGAGTGCCGCCGTCGCGATGGGCCCCACCAATGCGTCCGACGGCGTCCGCTCGCCGCCGATCAGGATCACGGTTGACACGAAGCGGGCCGCGCCGCCGGACGCCGCGTGGTGGAAGAGGTCAGCAATGCGCACGGAATTGGTCACCACCGTGATGCGCGGACCGTTGACCAGTTCCTTGGCAAGGGCCCACGTGGTGGTCCCGGCGCTGAGACCGACAGCCATGCCCTCCTGCACCAGGCTGGCAGCCTCCAGCGCGATGGCGCGTTTCTCCGCGGTCAACTGGGTGGACTTGAGCTCGAAGCCAGGCTCATGCGTGCTGATATCCCCCAGGACCTTGGCGCCGCCATGGATGCGCTCCAGCCGGCCGCCGTCCTCCAGCAGTTCGATGTCACGCCGCACCGTCATCAGCGAAACGCCCAACTGCTGGGCCAAGTCGGACACGCGAACAACCCGCTCACGCTGCACAGCGTCCACAATCGCCTGATGACGTGCAGCGGGGAGCATCTAAAGCAATCCTTAAAGCCGGGGGACAGAACTGCACCAAGCATACGGCGACGGCGCCGCCCAAGATGGTGAGCGGCGCCGTCGACTCACCCCGCTCGCCACGCGCTTACTTTCTAAGGGACGCCGCGATCTGGGCCATGACGGTGGTATCGGCCAGGGTGGTGGCGTCGCCGGATTCGCGGCCCTCGGCGATGTCCTTGAGCAGGCGGCGGACGATCTTGCCCGAGCGGGTTTTGGGCAGTTCCGGGACCACGAGGATGATTTTGGGCTTGGCGATGGGCCCGATTTCCTTGCCCACGTGGTTGCGGAGTTCCTGGATAGTGGCGTCGCCCTTGTCCACGGCGTCGCCGCGCAGGATCACGAACGCGACGACGGCCTGGCCGGTGGTCTCGTCTGCCGCGCCCACAACGGCGGCTTCAGCCACTGACGGGTGCGATACCAGGGCGGACTCGATCTCGGTGGTGGAGAGCCGGTGTCCGGAGATGTTCATGACGTCATCTACCCGGCCCAGGAGCCAGATGTCGCCGTCTTCGTCCTTCTTGGCGCCGTCGCCGGCGAAGTACATGCCTTCGAAACGGGACCAGTAGGTCTCCTTGAACCGCTCGGGGTCGCCCCAGATGCCGCGGAGCATGGCGGGCCAGGGTTCCCGGATCACCAGGAAGCCGCCGTGGCCGTCCGGCACGGATTCGCCCTGCTCATCGACGACGTCCACCGCGATGCCGGGCAGCGGCACCTGCGCGGAGCCGGGCTTCGTGGCGGTGACGCCGGGCAGCGGGGCGATCATCTGGGCGCCGGTTTCGGTCTGCCACCAGGTGTCAACGATCGGTGCCTTGTTGCCGCCGATGACATCGCGGTACCACATCCAGGCCTCGGGATTGATGGATTCGCCCACGGAACCAAGGACCCGGAGGGAGGACAGGTCGTACTTGTCCGGGATCTCCCGGCCCCACTTCATGAACGTACGGATGGCCGTAGGGGCGGTGTACAAGATGGAGACCTTGTATTTCTCGATGATCTCCCACCAGCGGCCCTGGTGCGGGGCATCCGGGGTGCCCTCGTACATGACCTGGGTGGCGCCGTTGATGAGCGGGGCGTAGGCGACGTACGTATGGCCGGTGACCCAGCCGACGTCGGCCGTGCACCAGTAGACATCCGTTTCGGGGTGCAGGTCGAAGACGGCCTTGTGGGTGTAGGCGCCCTGGGTGAGGTAGCCGCCGGTGGTGTGCAGGATGCCCTTGGGCTTGCCGGTGGTGCCGGAGGTGTACAGGATGAACAGGGGGTGCTCGGAGTCGTGTCCCACGGCCTTGTGCTCGGCGGAGGCCAGCTCAACGGTGTCCGCCCACCAGTGGTCCCGGCCTTCGTGCCAGTCCACGTTCTGGCCGTTGCGCTTGACCACCACAACGTTCTGGACCGTGTGCCCGTCGGCGGAGAGGGCGTCGTCCACGGCGGTCTTGAGCGCGCTGGGCTTGCCGCGGCGGTAGGTGCCGTCGGCGGTGACAACGAGTTTGGCTTCGGCGTCCTCGATCCGGGAGCGCAGGGCGTCGGCGGAGAACCCGCCGAACACCACGGAGTGCACGGCCCCGATGCGGGCGCAGGCCAGCAGCGTGATGACGGCTTCGGGGATCATGGGCAGGTAGACGGCCACCCGGTCTCCCTTGCCAACGCCGAGGGACTCGAAGGCGTTCGCAGCCTTCTTCACTTCTTCGGTGAGCTGGGCGTACGTGTACGTGCGGGTGTCGCCGGGTTCGCCCTCGAAGTAGATGGCCACCCGGTCCCCGAGTCCGTTCTCCACGTGGCGGTCCAGCGCGTTGTACGCGGCATTGACTTCGCCGCCCACGAACCACTTGGCGAACGGCGGGTTGGACCAGTCCAGTGCCTGGTCGAAGTCTTTGCTCCAGGTGAGCAGCTCGCGGGCCTGCTTCGCCCAGAAAGCCGGGCGGCCGGCGTCGGCCTCTGCGTAATCAGCTGCGGTGACAACGGCGTCGGCAGCGAATTCGGGGCTGGGGGCGAAAGTGCGGTTTTCGTGCAGCAGGTTTTCAAAGGCGTCGCCCTGCTGGTCGGTCTGCACGGAAGCTGCGGGGGCGGTGGCCGTGGAGCCGGGAGTGTCCTGAGACATGGTGAACCTCATCATTCATCGGTCTTTTCAGCGGCTGCCGTCGCCCGGCCGTGCTCCGCCGCTTTGCGCGGCATTGGGCAGCGGCCGATCACGGACATTCCGCAAAGAGCTGTTCCGGAATCAAGCCTAATACGCGCCGGGGCCGCGATGTGTTCGCTGTCACAAAGGCGCCCGCGAACGGCATTTATTTAGCGGTGAATGGTTAAAGGACCCTGATCGCTGGCGTCCCGCCGCTGCGGATGAGCTAGTGATCGGCCATGCGGTTGGCTAGGCTGAGATTGAATTGTGACTTTCTACGGAGCTGTCGGATCCGGTGCATCACTGCCGGGCCTGGCCGTTGCCGCCGTTTCGGACGGCACAGTTTTTGGGACGGAACCGTCCCGGTGCCGCCACGCTAAGGAGTACAGAATGAACCAGCAAAGCTTCGGCCAGAAATTTGGCCGCGCAACCGAGGCAGGGCCTGGCACCACCCCGGGGGAGGGCTCGGCGAAGGGCGTGCAGAAGCCGGCCGGCGCCAAGCCAGGCACCACCAATCAGGCCGTGATGGGTCCGTTCACGCTGCGGGACCTGACGGTTTTCGCCGCCACCCTCATTCTCCTGGTCGCCTCGCTGCTGCCCATCTTCTTCGGCCGGTTTAATCTCTGGAATGCAGGCAGCCTGTTCTTCCTGGGCCTCGGCATTGTGCTGCCGCTGATTGTCACGGCACTCTTTGTTGCCCGCCGGCTCGCTCCCGCCACGAAGGTCCGCATCGGCTCGCTGTCCGTAGACCAGTTCGCGTCTGTGGTGGCTTCCTTCTCGCTGGCGTTCTTCTTCGTTTCCACGGCCGCTGCCTATGTGCCCAGCCTGTTGGTGGGCCTGGTCGGTTCCGTCGTGCTGTTCGCGGGGACCGTGCTGAGCCGGTTCATTCCGTACTTCGCCGGCGACTTCCTGAGGCGCGACGAAACCCCGGCCCACGTGATGGCGCGCGACTCGGCCGTCCCGCTGCCCAGGCCGCACACGCCCAAGGAACCGAAGCCCACGGCCGCGCCCGTCCCGGCGGCTTCCGCGCCTGCGGCCACTTCTGCAGCAACTTCTGCGCGTGCCGCCACCCCCGCCGCTTCGGCCGGGGCCTTTTCCGCCCAGACTGCCTCCGCGTCTGCCTCCTCTCCGGCCGCCACCTCCTCTCCGGCCGCCACCTCCTCTCCGGCCGCCACCTCCTCTCCGGCTGCGTCAGCAGCCGTCTCCTCCGCCCCGGAGGTCAACGAGTGGACCGCTGCCGGCGACCCCAGCCCCGCAACCCAGGCGGCCGACGTCGTGCCTTCCCCTTCAGCGACGGGCACCTCCGCGGCGCCCGCCGTTGCGGAGACTACTGCGGGTGACATCCCGACGGCGGCTCCTGCTGCATCTTCGCCGGCCGCTGCAGCGTCCGCCCCCGCTGCCCCTGAAGCGGCAACCCACGACGCCGGCACAGGCGTCCCTGCCTCGGCACGCCAGTCTGCCGCGGAACCTGCAGCGACGGCCGTGCATCAGCAGGTGCGCCGCGTGGAGCCCATCGGCGCCACCGTGGATCCGGCTTCCAGGCCGGAAGAATCGTACGAAGAGCCGGCGCATGAGGCGTTCTGGTTTGCCGTGGCCCAGCACCGGACCGCGGTGGACCCCCAGACCGGCGCCCCCGCCTTTGTGATTGAACCGGGCGGCTGGGTGCTGGCCCTGGAAGACCGGGGCCACGAATTCCTGGTCCAGCACACCGACGGACGGGTGGGCGTGCTGCGCGACCTCAGCAACATCGAGCGCGGCTAGCCGGCCCCGTGGCCACGTCCCGTAGACCCGGATCCGGTCCGGCCACAACAGCCCCGGAGTCTTTGCTGGCGTTGAAGCGCCGGGCGCGGCGGATCAACAAGGCCCTGGCGGAGAAGTATCCCTATGCCCACGCGGAGCTGGATTTCCGGAACCCGTTCGAGCTGGTCGTGGCCACCGTGCTGTCGGCCCAGACCACCGATGTGCTGGTCAACCAGGTCACCAAGATCCTGTTTGCACGGTACCCGGACGCCCGGGCCATGTCAGAGGCCGATCCCGCCGAGCTGGAAGCGATCCTGCAGCCCACCGGCTTTTTCCGGGCCAAAACGAAGAACGTGCTGGCACTGAGCACGCGCCTGGTGGACGAGTACGACGGCGTGGTCCCCGGCCGGCTGGAGGACCTGGTGACGCTGCCGGGAGTGGGGCGTAAGACCGCCAACGTGGTGCTCGGCAACGCCTTCGGCGTCCCAGGGATCACTGTGGATACCCACTTCGGCCGGCTCGCACGGCGCTTCGGCTGGACCACGTCCGAGGACCCGGTACAGGTCGAATTCGACGTCGCTGAACTGTTTGAGCCCAAGGACTGGACCATGCTCTCGCATCGGGTGGTGTTCCACGGGCGGCGGGTGTGCCACTCACGGAAGCCAGCCTGCGGCGCGTGTCCGGTAGCGAACTGGTGCCCCAGCTATGGGTTGGGCGAGACCGACCCCGTCAAAGCTGCCAAACTCCTTAAATACGAGTTGGCGCCCGGGAGCGAGAGCCTACTGGAACGGTTGCTGGCCGAGACGCACCGTGCCGCTGAAATCCGGATGGAATCGCAGAGGCGGCTCCCGTGAGCGCGCGCCAGGACCTGATCGACCTGGTGCGCAGATCGGACAGCGGCGACGTCACGGCGCCAAACACTGCCTGGGCGGCCCTGACCGTGGATGAAACCATAGCCCGCAAGGCGGCAGTCCTGATGCTTTTTGGTGTGCTGGACGACGTTCCTGCAGCCTCCGGCAAGCCCCTGGCCGCGGCGGATCTTGATGTCCTGCTGCTGGAACGCGCGCACACCCTGGATTCCCATCCCGGCCAGGTCGCCTTTCCCGGAGGTTCCATCGACGGGGACGAAACCCCGGTTGCCGCAGCCCTCCGGGAAGCCGAAGAGGAGACCGGGCTGGACTCCGCCGGGGTGGAGATCCTGGGCGTGCTGCAGGAGCTTGGCCTGGCGCGCAGCAATTTCCTGGTGACGCCGGTGCTCGGATGGTGGGCATCGCCGTCGCCGGTGCACGTGGTGGACTACGCCGAATCCGCCCAGGTTTTCCGGATCCCCGTCCGGGACCTGCTGGACCCGGCCAACCGGGTAACAGCCACGGTCAGCCGCGATGGCAGGACCTTCAGCAGCCCCGCCTTCGCGGTCAGCGGCGTGCTGGTCTGGGGCTTCACCGGGATCATTCTGGATGGACTCTTTGAGCAGCTGGGCTGGGCCGTGCCGTGGGACCGGACCCGGCTCCACGAGGTGGTCTTCTAGACGATAGAGCTCGTATGGTCGGTGTGGCCCTGCGGGACTGAGCCCGCCGGGCTTGCACATGCGTGTGCGCCGGCTGAGCTGGCGCACACCGGCTCAGCTGGCGAGCGGCTGCTGCCGAAGATCAACAACAATGCCGGTGGCCGCGTTTTCACGGAGTGCATTGATGCCGTCCTTCAATGCACCGAGATGCTTGAAGTCGGGCGAAACCGCCACGGTATTCCCGTTTGAGTCGGTGAGCCTCAGCCGATAGCACTCGTCACTTACACGATATATTTCAAATCTGCCCGCCATATGCCGGACCTCCCCTGATATGCCTCTTTGCATGAATAGCTGAACCGTCTGCTTCAGTCCTGCTCTGATGTAACCATGGTCACAGCGCTTCGACCAGCTACTCCCGGGTAGGTTTCTTCCTGCTACCCGTGGGCCGTTGCTACTTTGCGTTGTCGTAGGAGTCCACGACGGCCACGCTGACAGGGAATTCCACCGGGATGGGGCCGAACAGCAGTTCCTTCGCGGCGGCGGCAGCCTCCTCGATGGCCCGGATGCAGGCCTGGACGCCGGCCTCGGGGGCGTGGACCATCACCTCGTCATGCAGGAAGAACACCAGCTCCGCCTGAACGGAACCGTCGGCACGCAAGGCCCGCAGCCGCCGTCGTAATTCCGCCAGCCAGCACGCCGCCCAGTCAGCGGCGGATCCCTGCACCACAAAGTTGCGGGTGAAGCGGCCGCGGGAACGGGCAATTGATTCTGCCCTGCGCTGCTCCTCTGCGGTGGCCGACTGCTGGCTCCGGAACCACCCTTCCGGCGGGGGCGGGCTGCTCCGGCCGAGCCGGGTGGTCACGGTGCCGCCGGCCTCGCCGTCGCGTGCCGCCTGCTCCACAAATCCGACGGCGCGGGGGTAGGTCCGTGCCAGCTGCGGCATCAGGCGCCCGGATTCGCCCGTGGTGGCGCCGTAAATGGCGCCGAGGAGGGCGACCTTCGCCTTGGCGCGGTCGCCGCCGAAACCCTGGGCGGCGATACCGGCGTACAGGTCCTTGTCGCGCGCTGCTTCCGCCATTTTGGAGTCCTGTGCCAGCGCCACCAGCACACGGGGTTCCAGCTGGGAGGCGTCCGCGACGATGAGCTTGTGGCCGGGATCCGCATGGACCGCGCCGCGGATCTGCCGCGGGATCTGCAGGGCCCCGCCGCCCCGCGAGGCCCAGCGGCCGGAGACCACGCCGCCCACAACATACTCGGGCTGGAAGCGGCCGTTGGCTATCCACGCGTCCAGCCAGGCCCAGCCGTTGGCGGTGTGCAGGCGGGACAGTTTCTTGTAGGCGAGGAGCGGTTCGATGGCGGGGTGGCTGGACTCCATCAGCTCCCACTGCCGCGTGCTTTTCACCTCGATGCCGTTGCGGTGCAGGGCGCGCATCAGTTCCTGCGGCGAGTCCGGGTTCAGCCCGGGCGAGTTGAGCAGCCCCCGCAGTTCTGTGTTCAGGGCCTCCAGCTTCGCGGGGCGGTGACCGGACGGAGGGCGCGGCCCGAGGTGGTCGGCCAGGATCTTCTCGTGCAGGTCCTCGCGCCAAGGGACGCCGGTGTGCTGCATCTCCGCGGCGATCATGGCGCCGGCGGACTCGGCGGCCAGCAGGAGCTGGAGCCGCTTCCGCTTGTTTTCTGCCGGAGGCGCATCGGCCAGGGCCGCCTGCTGCGCGGCATATTCGGCGCGGAGCTCCGCCAGGGTGTGACGCGGTGTCCGCTGGCGGACGTCGTCAAAGAGCGCTCCTTGGTCCGCCGGCGGGGGCGGCGGCTGCAGGGCGCGGGGCAGCTCCTGGGGATCGTCCAACGATTCCTTGTCGGCGTTCCGGGCGTACTCCGTGTGGGCGGTGAACTGCGAATACGCCAGGATACTGCCGCACAGGCTGAGGTCATAGCAGCGGTCCACCTCCACGCCCGCCGCCAGCAGCGCGGGGTACCAGTCCTGGGTCCGGTGCCAGATCCACCGGGGCGGCGCCTCGCGGGGCCGGTTTTCCAACTGGCGTACGACGCCGGCCAGCTCGCTTGCGCTGATGAGGCGAGGTTCGGGGCGGTCGGGGTGGGGGTCGCCCGCCTGGGTGACCTGCTGGAGGGCTGCGCCGTGGGCGTGGGCGGCGAGCAGCAGATACATAGGTCCAATTCTGCCCTGTGGTGGGGGCGCGAGTGGACCGATGGGGTGGGGCGTGTGCCGTGGTGTGGCTGTAGTGCGGGCTGTGACGTCAGCGCCATCGATTTGGCGGCACGTCAACATATGTTGACGTGCCTTCCAGTGTCAATTAAAGTTGACGAATGGAGGTAGAGCGGATGAAAGCGCTGGTCGCATCAATGGACGGGAAAGGCCCCGCTGAAGCGCTGTACGCAGTGGCGGAACTGCAGAAGGAGGTCGGCCGCACCGAAGCAGCTCTGGTCCGCAAGGCGAGGCAGACCGGTCTGTCGTGGGAGGCCATTGCCCTGTGCCTTGGGGTCAGCAAGCAGGCCGTCCACCGCAAATACGGGAAGCAGTAACCGCTCCGGCCGTTCGGCCACGTCTTTCTGTCCGGCCTTTCGGCCACGTCTTTCTGTCCGGCCTTTCGGCCGGGTGGGGGAGTTGTCCACATACGGTGGCATGGCCCTGTTTCTCCCCCTTGAGTTCGGTGGAGAGTTGCTGCATGAGCAGGCACCAGCTATCGCCACCCCCTTCCGAGCGGCCTTCCACCCAGCTGTCCCGTGCCCGGCCCTCCCCTCCCCAAGGATCTGAATCCGGTGGTTCCCAGGCCCGTGGTTCCATGTCCCGGGCGCCTGCCTCGGCACAGGCCGCGGGAGCCTGGCTGCCGGACCCCGCTGGTGCCGAGGTTCTCCTGGTCACCGGCTACGACTTTCTGCAACGCGAAGTGGAGCGGATTGTGGCTGCCGCTGGCGGCCAGCTGCGGGTGGTGGCGGACGTGGCTGATGCCGCCAAGTACTGGGACGCCGCGGCCGCAGTATTGGTGGGGAGCGATGTCCGCGAGCTGCCGCCGCGGCGACGGGCCCCTGCCGTGTTAGTGGGCCTGAACGGGGAGGGGGACAGTCTCTGGCACCTGGCCACAGCCCTGGGAGCGGAGCGGGTAGCGGTGCTTCCGGATGCCGCGGCCTGGCTGGCGGAGTACCTGAGCCTGTCGCGTTCGCCGGAAGCGGGAGGGCTGGTCCTCGGGATAACAGGCGGCTGCGGCGGTGCCGGTGCCACCACCGCCGCAATCTGGATCGCCCAGGCGGCCGCCGGGCTGGGTGTTCGCGTATTGCTGGTTGATGGGGACCCGTGGGGTGGTGGGATGGAACTGGCGCTGGCGGCTGAGGAGACGCCTGGGCTGCGCTGGCCTGACCTGTCGGACGCGAGCGGAAGCATCGATCCCGGGCAGCTGGCCGATTCACTGCCGGTCGCCGGTGGGTTTTCCTTCCTGTCCTGGCCCGGCAGCCGCGACCGTCAGGCACCGGTGGATGCCGCCACCACCGGCAGCGTACTGGATGCGGCCCGGCGGGGCTATGAACTGGTGGTGGTGGACATCGGTCGGGGCGCCGAACCCGTGCGCATGTTTGCGTGGGACTGTGACCGCATCCTGGTGGTTGTGCCGGCGCAGCTGAAGGCCGCGGTGGCCACGGCCCGGCTGCTTCACGAACTTCCGCCGGTTGAGGCAGCCCTCCTGATCCGGGGCAAGGCCGGTGCCGCGCTGGACGCCGGACTCATTGCGGACGCCGTCGGGCTGCCCGTCCAGGGCCGCGTACCGGAGCTGCGCGGCGTTACGGCGGCCGGGGAAAACGGACGGCTCCTTGACGTTGGCAAACGGCGGAGCGTCAGGCATTTCGCCGCCTCAGTGCTCGATCTGCTGGACGGCGACATTCCCGTCGGAGACCTGCCGTGAGCGCGCGGCAGCCAGTCCCGCCGCCGTCGCCCCCGGACCAGCGGACCGGGGCACGCCGTCGGCAGGCCCGCGTCTTGGATCCGCGCTTTTTGGATTCGGCGCTGTTGGAAACGGTCCGTGAATCCGTCATGGCTGACGCCGGACCTGTCACCCCTTCCCGGGTGGCCGCCGCCGTCCAGGCCACCGGGCGGCTGCTGGGGACCGCCGGCTCCCTCGCCGCCGTGGAACGGATCAGCGCCGAGCTGAACGGGCTTGGCCCGCTCCAGGAACTGACGCGGGATGTCCACGTCACCGATATCTTCGTCAACGCCCCGGACTCGGTGTGGATCGACCGGGGTCAGGGCATCGAACCGGCAGGGGTTTCATTTTCCGGCGAGGCACAGGTGCGGGCTCTGGCATCGCGGCTCGTGGCCGCCGGCGGCAGGCGGCTGGACGACGGGTCCCCGTGCGTTGATGTCAGGCTCGACGGCGGCTACCGCGTCCACGCCGTCCTTCCGCCCATTTCCACAGCCGGCACCCTGGTGAGCGTCCGCATCCGGCGGGAGCAGGTCTTCTCCATGGACGAACTCCGTGCCGGCGGCATGTTCGGCAGCGTGGTCCAGGAGGTCCTTGAACGGGTTGTTGAGCAGCGGCTGAGTTTCCTGATCAGCGGGGCCACGGGTTCCGGGAAGACCACGTTGCTCTCCACCCTGCTGGGGCTGTGCTCCCCGGCTGAACGGCTGGTCCTGATCGAGGACGCGTCCGAACTGAACCCCGTCCATCCGCACATTGTGTCGCTCGAGTCCCGACACGGAAACCTCGAAGGCGGCGGCGAAGTGGACCTCGGCGAACTCGTCCGGCAGGCACTGCGGATGCGGCCGGACCGGCTGGTTGTGGGGGAATGCCGTGGTGCCGAGGTGCGGGAACTCCTGACCGCCATGAACACAGGCCACACTGGCGGGGGAGGGACCATCCATGCGAACGCTGCCACCGCTGTCCCGGCCCGCCTGACAGCTTTGGGAGCTCTGGCAGGCATGGGCCAGGACGCGGTCCGGCTGCAGGTAGCCAGCGCCTTGGACGTTGTGGTCCACGTGGAGCGGTCCGGCCACGGGCGGCATGTCGCCTGCGTTGGCGTGGTGCAGGACGGTCCCGGCGGACTTACCGTGGTTCCGGCGTTGGAGACCAGGCGCGGCCAGCTCGGCACCGGTCCTGCCTGGGAGGCGCTGAGCTCACGGCTGGGGCTGTCCGCCGAGGCGGGTGCCGCCGCATGACACTTCTGCTGGTCGTTGTCCTCGGGCTGGCGGCCGTGCTGCTCTTCAGCCCGCCCGGCGGTGCCTCAGGCCGTTTCCGGCGGGCCGTGGGGAACGCAGGACAAGGCCTCGCCCGTTGGGTTCGCTCCGGGGCTGGTGGCACCAGAACGGGCGGCTCGTGGCGCAAGGTGCTCCGTGCCGGACCGGAACGGAATGACCTGTCACTGACCTTTGTGGTGCAGCAGCTTGCTGCGCTGCTGAAGGGCGGCCGCACTCCGGCACGGCTATGGGATGAACTTTGGCTGGTCCACGGCGGCCGTCCGGAGCCAGGTTCCGCAAAAACGGACGCAGGCTCACGCGCGTCGCGGGACGTTGCCGGAAGGGCTGGACCATCCCGTGGGGCAGCGGACGGGCGCAGCGGTCCGAGCCTCAGCGCAGGTTCCCTGGTGATGCTTGGCGCCGTTCGGGCGGCAGCGTTCCGGGGCGCACCGGTGTCTGAGGCGATCAGGAAGGCCGCGCAATCGGAGTTTTCGCGCGCCGACGGCAGGGAGCCACGGATCTGGTGTGAGCTGGCCGCCTGCTTTGACATTGCCGAAGCCAGCGGCTGTCCGCTGGCGGATGTTCTGGCGAGGTTTGCGGCCCAACTGGAAGTGGAAGACGATGCCGAGGCCGCACGGCAGACAGCCCTCGCCGGACCCAAGGCCACGGTCAGTCTTCTGACGTGGCTCCCGCTGATGGGACTGGGCCTGGGAATAGCGTTGGGTGTGGATCCCCTGGCAATCCTGATCGGAACCCCGCTGGGACTGGCGGCGCTCGCAGCGGGCGTGGGCCTCACCATCGCCGGAAGAATCTGGTCCGCCCGCCTGGTCGGTGCTGCCGCCGGGGCCGGTGTGCCATGACGGACTTTCTTGTGCCGGGGCTTGCCTTGGCCGTTGTTCTGGCTGCTGCCGCTTGCCTTGCTCTTTCGCAGCCAAGCCGGGTCCGAAAGCGATTGCTCAGACTGCGAGGGGACGTGGGTGCCGGGCCGCATGGGACCGATGAAGCACTCACTCAAGGCGGCCCTCTTCACGGATTGCGTGACACGGCCATGATGCTTGAGCTCGTGGCCGCGATGCTGGACGCGGGGTCTGGCATTGGCCGGTCCCTGGAACTCGTGGCGGCCTCGGCCTCCACGGACTACGGCAAGGCGCTGCGTCCGGTGGTGTCTGCGCTCGCCATCGGAGCCGACTGGGAGACAGCCTGGCGCAGTTCCGAAGTCCGGCTTCCTGAAATCCTGGAATTGCGTGACGCACTGGGATTCGCCGCCCTGACCGGAGCGCCGTCGTCGGCCATCCTTTACGCGCAGGCTGCCAGGCTACGCCGGGAGAGGTTCCGCGCTGCGGAGAAACGGGCGGCCTCGCTCGGCGTGAAGCTGGTCATTCCCCTAGGCCTGTGCTCGCTCCCGGCCTTCATCTGCCTGGGCGTAGTCCCGGTCCTGCTGGCACTGGTGCCGTCCGGGTCCTGACCGTGGGATTTGCGCTACGGTCCATTCCTCCACACCCCGTCCCGTCCTCCACAATTCACTCAAGGTGGCGCTTATCCACTTACGGGATGTTTGCACTTACTGACATCTGCGGAGCCGGGAAGAGTCGAATCAGCCGGCAACTCGGCCGGAGCACAGAAGGGAAACCGTCACCATGACCATCATCCAAAACAGCCTTTTCTCCGCCCTTGCGCCGGAGCTCAGTACGGGAGTTGCTGGTACCCCAGCAGGGGACTCCTTAGCCTCGATCCACCGATCCGCCTGGGCGGATGAGCTGAATTCGGTTTCGGCTCGTTGTGCGGGCGAAGGGCGTGCTGGGGTGCCGGGCCTCGCTG
>NZ_JAMXBJ010000035.1 GCF_023913755.1 Pseudarthrobacter cellobiosi | reverse complement strand
AGGCCGGCACCTTTCCAAGACAAGGAAACCGGCCTCGGGCCATTACGGCTCAAACCTGAGGAACCCTCAAACAATTACCGACCCACGCACCTAGAGGGATTCCGCTTTGGCCGCGATTTCCGCCAGGTCCTTGGTGAGCGCCTTGCGCGTCATGCTCATGCCCAGCTTGCCGAAGAGGGTCATGCTGACCTTGCTGAGCAGAGTGGGTTTGACAACGTCGGCGCCGAAGGTCAGCGTCAGGTCCGTCCCGCCGTCGCGCTCGGCGAGGCTGAAGCGCGAGGTGTAGTCAGCGCCGCCCTGGAGGGCCTTGACCGTGGTGCTACGGGGAGGATCTGCCTGCGCCACCCACATCTCCACTGTCTCCGAGCGGCCCATCATGGTCCGCGTTTCCTTCCAGCGCGTCCCTTCGCCATAAGGCCCGTCGCTGAGCATCTGCACGGCGTCGATGCCGGACAGGGTGGCGGCGGAACCGGGGATGTCCGAGATGACCGCCCAGACCTTTTCGGGCGTGGCATGGATGTGCCGGGTCAGGCTTGTGCTGTGTTCCATGCATCGAGCCTAGTCGGGGGCGCTGACATTCGACAGGCCGCTGATATCGGGGCCCCTTGAAATGGTAAGCATGCTTTGTGTTATTCTGAAACGGCATTGTTTGATCCCCTGAAAACGAAAGGCGGCCAGACTCATGGGCCTCGGAGACAAGATCAGTAACGAAGCAGAGCACCTGGGCGGCAAGGCCAAGGAAGCGGCCGGCAACGCCACGGACAACGACAAACTCAAAGCCGAAGGCCAGGCGGACCAGGTCAAGGCTGACGCCAAGAAGGTCGGCGAAAACGTCAAGGACACCTTCAAGAACTAGTCCTTCCACATTCGAACGGCGGCGGATTCCCATGGGGGGTCCGCCGCCGTTCTCGTGTCCGCCGACCGCGTCGACGGAGGGGATCGACGGCGGCGGCTACCCTTGGCCCATGACTTATGTGGACCTGAGTGCGCAGAGTGCCGCTGCCGGCGGTTCGCCTTCGCTCGGCGGATATCTCGCCACGCCATCCGGACCAGGTCCGTTTCCCGCGGTCCTGATGATCCACGAAGCCTTCGGCCTGAACGAACTCGTTCGCGGGCATGCAGACCGGATGGCCCGAGCCGGGTACCTGACGCTGGCGGTGGACCTGTTCAGCGACGGCGGCCCGCGCCGCTGCCTGGTCAGCACCATGCGGAGCATGCTCAGGGGAAGCGGCCGCGCGTTCACCGACCTCGCCACCGCCCGCTCCTGGCTGGCCACTTCGCCGCTGTCCACCGGCAAGACCGGGGTGATCGGGTTCTGCATGGGCGGAGGATTCGCGCTGCTGGTGGCCCGCGACGGCTTCGACGCGGCCTCGGTCAACTACGGCCGCCTGCCCGGCAATCTCGAGGAAAGCCTCCGCGGCGCCTGCCCCATCGTGGCCAACTTCGGCGGCCGGGACCTCACCCTTAAGGGCGCGGCCGGCAAGCTTGAGACCGCCCTGGACAACCTCGGCATCGAAAACAGCGTCAAGGAATTTCCCACTGCAGGCCACGCGTTCCTCAACGAAATCGACCTGGGCCCGGCGGTTTTCCGGCCGCTGATGCGGNCACTGCAGGCCACGCGTTCCTCAACGAAATCGACCTGGGCCCGGCGGTTTTCCGGCCGCTGATGCGGGTCATGGGCATCGGCCCTGACCCGGAGTCCTCCCCCGAAGCCTGGCAGCGGATCGAAGACCACTTCGCCCGGCACCTCAAGAGCGTGGACGCCAACCGACCCCCATCGGTTGCTCCGTAGGCGCCCTTTTGAGCGCTCAAAAGGGCGGTCACGGAGCAACCGATGGGGGTTTCGACAGGCTCCACCAACGACGACGGCGGGCCGCCCCCGAAAGGGTGACCCGCCGACGTCGGACTTCTTAGCGTCCGACTTCTTAGCGTCCGTCCGCAGAGCGTCCGGCTGCTGAGGCGAAAAGACCTAGCAGAAGAGCTCGCTCTTGGGCTCGTTGTGCTTGACCTTCTGCCAGCCCAGCCACAGGACCAGGGCGAAGAACGGGATGGTGGCCAGTGTCCAGAGACCGAGGTGGAATACCTCGCCGGTCTTGCTGGTCATGGTGTCGAAGCCGATGAGCACGGCGATGGCCAGCAGCGCAATGAGTCCGGCCCAGCTGCTCCAGGTTCCGCCGGGCGCGGGCAGGGAGGAGACCTTGCCCTTCTTGTGGCGCAGCGCGATCTGGCTGGCGAAGATGGCGCCCCAGGTGAAGATCACGCCGATCGACGCGGAGTTGAGCGCGAGGTCGAAGGCGTGTGAGCCGCCCAGCCAGATGTTCAGCAGGATGCCAACGAGGTAGACGGCGCCGATTGCCAGGATGGCGGCGTACGGCACGTGGCTCTTGGACATCCTGGTCAGCCACTCCGGGGCGTGCCCGTTGTTGGCCATGGTCCGGAAGATCCGGCCGATCGAGTACAGGCCCGAGTTGCAGGAGGACAGCGCGGCGGTGATGACGATCATGTTCATAACATCGCCCATCCAGCCGAGGCCCATCTGGCCGAAAACGGTGACGAACGGCGAGGTACCGGCCACGTACTGGTCCGAGGGCAACAGCATCGCCAGGAGCGTCACCGAACCGACGTAGAACACCACGATGCGGAAGACGACGGCGCGGATCGCTTTGGGAACTTCCTTGGCGGGGTCCTGCATTTCACCGGCCGTGATGCCGACGAGTTCAATGCCGTTGTAGGCGAAAATCACGGCGTTCAGGACCAGGATCATCACCAGCGCACCCTTGGGGAACATTCCGCCTTCGGCTGCGAAGAGGTTGTTCACCGAGGCGTTGCCGTCGCCCACCTGGGCGTTGGTGACCACCATGAAGGTGCCCACGGCCAGGAAGATCACGATGGCGCCGACCTTGAGGCAGGAGGCCCAGAATTCAAATTCGCCGAACGCCTTGACGCTCATGAGGTTGACGCCCACGAGCAGCAGCAGCGCGGCGATGGCGCTGAGTTCGACCGGCACGTTGGGGAAGAAGAACTGGAAGTACAGTCCGATCGCGATGAGTTCAGCGATGCCGGTCATGGCCCAGTTGATGAAATACATCCAGCCGGACAGGTACGCGCCCTTTTTGCCGAACATTTCGCCGGCGTAGCTGACGAAGGAACCCGACGTCTGGCGGTACATGATGAGTTCGCCCAGGGCCCGCATCAGCAGGTAGGCGATGACGCCGGCAATGGCGTAGGAGAAGATGAGCGCAGGGCCAGTGGAGGCCAGGCGTCCGCCTGCACCCATGAAGAGGCCGACGCCGATGGCGCCGCCCATGGCAATCATGGTGACCTGGCGTCCGCTCAGGGATTTTTTGTAGCCCTCGGCGCTGAGGGTGGAGTCGACGACGGCGGATTGCGCCGTCGGGCTCACGAGTTCTGTGGGGGTACTTTGAGGCACAACAATTCCTTGTGGGTAGGGGATTGGCCGGCACCCTTGGCAGGGACTTCTCCATCCCGAAAATTCGGTTTCTTGATGCTTCAAGGAATTTTCTGTATGGAAAGTCACAGTACGTCGAAGTTCGCGCGGCCTGTCTATCCTACAAGACTCAAACCGCAGCAAGTGACGCGGGCTACACCCTGACCCGGTTAAGCCAAACTATTGCCACGCATGTGGGGATACTTCAGAACAATGTTCTGTTCGGCATCCTCCTGGACGCTGTACGTGCGCAAAGGTTCGGCGCCGGTGCTGGAGCAGCCCGTTTCCAGGCTGAACGCGTGCTGGTGCAGCGGGCAGATCACCACCTCCCGGTCGATGGTGCCGTCCGCAATGGGGCCGCCGCGGTGGGGGCAGACCGCGGACAGGGCGCGCAGGGTCCCGTCCCGCAGCCGGAAGACCGCCACCTGCTCGGCGTCCACCCCGAAGGCCCGGCCCTCACCGAACGGGATCTGGTCCACGGGGCCCAGGATGTGGCTGGTGGTGGTGACGGGCTCGGGACTGACGGGCTCCGTGCTGATCGGGTCGGCGCTCATCGGACCGGCACCTGGGGCAGGACCGTGAGCGGCAGGGACGTGCGGAACTGGCCCGGCGTAAGCGGATCGTCGCGTTCGCTCCACGGGTCCACGTAGCTGTCCACGGATGCCTGCATGGCGGCGTCCAGTTGCGCGGCGACACCTTCGGAATCCTCGACGATGACGGCGCGGAGATGCTCGATGCCCACCCGCGGCACAAAGGAGTAGGTCCGTTCCAGCCAGTTGGCCTGCTCGCGGTAGTACTGCATGAACCGGCCGGCCAGCAGCTTGACCTCCTCGGGGTCATCCACGGTGGCCAGCAGGTCGCCTTTGCGGATGTGGGCGCCCGCCGCTCCCCCGACGTAAAGCTCCCACCGTCCGCCCTCCACAGCCACCACACCCACGTCCTTGACCAGCGATTCCGCGCAGTTCCGTGGGCAACCGGACACAGCCAGCTTCAGCTTGGCCGGCGACTCGATGCCCTGGAACCGGGACTCGATCTCGATGCCCAGCTTGGTGGAGTCACCCGTGCCATAACGGCAGAAGTCCTTGCCCACGCAGGTCTTCACGGTGCGGAAGCTCTTGCCGTAGGCGTACCCGGAGGGCATGTCCAGGTCGGCCCAGACCTGCGGGAGGTCCTCCTTGGGGATCCCCAGGAGGTCGATCCGCTGCCCGCCGGTCAGTTTGATCAGCGGAACGTTGTGCTTCTCGGCGACGTCGGCGATGCGGCGCAGCTGCTGCACGGACGTCACGCCGCCCTTCATCTGCGGGACCACGGAGAACGTGCCGTCGCGCTGGATGTTGGCGTGCACGCGGTCGTTGATGAAGCGGGCGTCGCGTTCGTCGGTGTACTGGTCCGCGAGCATCATTTTCAGCAGTGATGCGAGGCCCATTTTGGATTTCGCGTCCTCGGCGCTGCCGGGAGCCAGTGCCATGAACACCTGGGAGACGGAGCGCAGGCCCTGTTTCCGGATGGCGGCCATCAGGGCCGGCTTGTCCAGCGGGATCCCGGGCACGTAGTAGCTGGCCGCTGGGTCCTCCTCCACCGCGCCGTCCGCGGCCCATTCCACCACCTGTTTGACCAGCAGCTTGCAGGAACCGCAGCCCTTGCCCGCCCGGGTGGCGTCCATGGCGCCGGAAACAGTGGTGCAGCCGCCCTTCACGGCGTCCACCAGGGCCTTCTTGCTGACGCCGTTGCAGTTGCAGACCTGGGCGCCGTCGTCGAGCTCGGCCACGCCCACCGCCTCACCCGGCCCGCCGACGTCGAACATCAGCGCGATCCGTTCGTCGGGCAACGGCAGCCCGCGGTCGTAGGCCTGCGTCAGGTAGGCCACCTTCCGGCTGTCGCCCAGCAGCGTGGCGCCCACCATTTTGTTGTCGCGGACCACGATGGACTTGAAAATGCCGCGGCTGGGCTCCGAGAAGACGATGTGCTCGTCCGTGTCGAGCTCGGGGCCGTGCAGTCCCATGGATGCCACGTCGACGCCGGCAACCTTCAGCTTGGTGGCGGTCCGCGAGCCAAGGTAGGCCGACGACGTATCGGCGCCGGTCACGTGGTTGGCAAGCACCACGGCCTGCTCCCACAACGGCGCAACCAACCCATAAACCTCGCCGCGGTGCTGGACGCACTCCCCCACGGCGTAGATGTCGTCTTCGTCCTGGACCCGGAGCCTGTCATCCACCACAATGGCCCGCTCCACCGGCAGCCCGCTCAGCACGGCCACGTCCACGTTCGGCCGGATGCCGGCGGCCACCACCACCATGTCGCAGGCGATGTCCTCCCGGTCCCGGAGGCTGACGCCGCTGACCATGTCCCTCCCGAGGACGGCTGTGGTGCGGCTGGACGTGTGCACCCGGATGCCCAGGGCCTCCACGCTCCTGCGCAGCACCGCGCCGCCGTCGGGCCCCATCTGGGCATTCATGAGGTGCCCGCCCGAGTGCACCACCTCCACCTCGATGCCGTGGCTTTTCAGGCCATAGGCCGCCTCCAAACCAAGCAGGCCGCCGCCGATCACCACGGCCCGCCGGTGATGCTCCTGCTGCGCATGCTGGACCATCCGTCGGGTGTCATCGATGGTGCGGAACCCGAACACACCGTGCTTCACGGACCCGCCGGGTGTGTACAGCCCGTCCATCGGCGGCATGTGGGAGCGGCTCCCGGTGGCGATGATGAGGGTGTCGTACGGTGTAACGCGGCCATCATTGGAAAAGACGTTCTTCGTGAACTTGTCGATCCGGTCAACACGGACCCCGGCGTGCAACGTGATGCTGTTCTCGCGGTACCAGGGCAGGGCGTTCAGGAAGATATCCGCGTCGGATTCTTCGCCGGAGAGGACGTGGCTGAGCATGATCCGGTTGTAGTTTCCGTACGGCTCGTCCCCGAACATGGTGATGGTGAACTGGTCCGCGCCGCCCCGGGCAAGGATCTCCTCCACCGCCCGGGCGCCGGCCATCCCATTGCCCACCACCACCAGCCGACGGCGTGGCGCGGCGCCTGTGTGCCTCCCCTGCGGCCGGTCAAGCACGCTGGTCATCAGTGTTCCACCATGCCCAGATCAACAACCACGGATCCCCCAACACCATCCGGGGCGGCGAGATAGAGCTCCACCACCGAGCCGCCGTCGATGTCCTCCACCACCCGCAGCGGCACATGGACCTCGCTCTTGGCACCGATGGGGAAGTACCGCATGGGCACGCCGTTCCGCATCAGGACCACCGTGATGAGCTCACTGCTCGAGTTGCCGCCCCGGAAGTAGAGCGTCTGGTTGATGACGCCATCCGGAACGTAGTGCGAGAGCTCGCTGTGGATGGGGACGGGTTTTTCCAGCCCCGTGCCCACAAACGGGAAGATGCCCTGCAGGAAAAGGTTCTTGGTGATCACGGACAGATCCTTTCGGCCGGCGGGAGACTGGCATAGGCCTATCTTCCGCCGCCGATGTTTCCGCCTGCCGGTCGGTGGGTAACAATCTTTTTACGCAAAACTCACCGTTTCCGCGCCGCCGCCGGGGCTCTTGCGCCGTTTCGGGCACGGGCAGTCGTGGCCCCCAAGGACGGTGGTGTGTCTTGGCTGCTTCAGGCCGCAGCCAGCACGCCCTTGTCCATCGAGTACCGGATCCAGCGCCCGGCCTCGTCCGTGCGCGAGTTGTCGGTCTTCTTCGCGCACCGGGCAAACCAGTCCCGAAGGGCGCGGTCGTGGCTGACCATAACCAGGGTCCCGGTGAAGCCGGCGAGCGCCT
Organism: Pseudarthrobacter cellobiosi; assembly: GCF_023913755.1. Classification (GTDB taxonomy): domain Bacteria; phylum Actinomycetota; class Actinomycetes; order Actinomycetales; family Micrococcaceae; genus Arthrobacter; species Arthrobacter cellobiosi. Next base: position 86,493 of record NZ_JAMXBJ010000035.1, on the reverse strand, counting down.
CCTCGAGCTGTTCCACCAGAACCGGCGCCAGGTGGTTGGTGGGTTCATCCACAATGAGCGTGCCGTAGCCGCCCAGCAGCAGCCGGGCCAGGGCAAGCCTGCGCTGCTGGCCCGCGGACAGGCTGCCCACCGGGACGTGGAACTCGCTGGTGCGGAACAGCCCCAGGCGCAGGAGTGCCTCGGCGTGCTCATCGATGTTGCCGCCAAGGCCGGCCGCGAAGGCCGGCAGCAGGCGGAGCGTGGGCCGCTGCGGCAGTTCGAGTTCCTGCTGCAGGTAGCCGATCCGCGCAGGCCGCTGAACCAACCCTTCGGCGGGCTCCAAGGTTCCCGCCAGCACGGAGAGCAGCGTGGATTTGCCGGCGCCGTTCGGACCCGTGATGAGGATCTTCTCGCCCGTGCGGGCCACGAAATCAGTGACGCCCAGGCGGCCGGGAACTGCGACGCCTCGGGCCACGAGGACCGCCGACGCGGTCAAGAGCGAGTCATCCCCGGGTGCGGCAGCTGCCCCGGGCCCCGCAGGCGCCACAGACAGAGCCTCCGGTTCCACGGCGAGCTCCGCCGCAAGCCGCAGCGGCACCGGCGGGCGGTCAATGGGGCTCGCTTCCAGCCGACGGAGCCGTTCCTGCGCGTTGCGGACCTTGCTGGTCGCCGCTTTCTGCCAGGTGCCGGCCTTGAAGTCGAAGCCCATCTTGTCGTTGTCGCGCTTGCGGGCATAGCCCATCCTGTCGGTCACGGTGTCCGCCTGCCGCTGCTCCGCCTCCATCGCGTCGATCCACTCGTGGTACTGCTGGACCCAGCGCTGGCGTTCGGCGGCCTTCTCGCGGAGGTAGCCGTCGTAGCCGTTGCCGTAGCGGGTCACGGTACGGCGCTCGGCATCAACCTCAATCACGGTACTGGCCACCTTGCGGAGCAGCACGCGGTCGTGGGACACCACCACCACTGTCCCGCGATGGGCGGCCAGCCGGTCCTCCAGCCAGGCGGTTCCGCGGGCATCGAGATGGTTGGTGGGTTCGTCCAGGAGCAGGATGTCCGCCGGATCGGCCAGGACACACGCCAGCGCCACGCGCTCCTGCTCGCCGCCGGAGAGCGATCCCAGCGTTCGCTTCCGGTCCAGGCCACCCAGGCCCAGCCGGTCGAGCGCCGCCTCCACTCGGGATTCCGCGGCGTAGCCCTCGCGCAGCTGGTACTCGGTCTGCAGCCGGCCGTAGGTTTCCAGCTCGTCGTCCTCGGCATCGGCGAGGCCGGCCTCCAGCCGGTCAAGTTCGGCTTCGAGGGCGCGCAGCGAGGCCAGGGAAGCGTCGACGGCGGCGCCCACGGTGAAGGATTCGGGCAGGCCGTGCGTCTGGGCAAGGTAGCCCACGCGGCCGTGGCTGACCGCAGTTCCTTCGTCGGGCGCTTCCAGCCCGGCCAGGATCCGGAGCAGCGTGGATTTGCCGGCACCGTTTTCGCCGACGATGGCAACATGCTCGCCGGCCGTGATGACCAGGCCGATTCCGTCCAGCAATTGCCGGTCGCCGTAGCCGTGGGAGACGCCGGAAAGGTTCAGGTGTTCAGTCAAGACAAGTCCTCGCAAGATTCCGCAGTGTGGCCGCCGGAACTGGTGCTCGACGGCGGCCCTGGATTCGGGGGAACAGTCCGGCATTGCCGGGCTGCTGCTCAGGACTTCATCGCTCCAGCTTCCCCGCCGGAAGCCGCAGCGTCAAGCCGGGACACCACCGGTGACGCCATTATTCGCCAGAAAGTATTGACGTGACACCAAAATGACGTCAGCATGGTGTCATGCAACTCAACCAATACGTCTCCGCCGTCCAGCATCAGCTGGGTGTTGCCGCCGAAGCCGGTGGCCCTGAGGCCCGGGAACTCAGCGAACGCCTCACTGCCGCGCTTGACTCCACTGTCCGGCTCGTCCTCCTCGAAGCCCTCTCCGACGCCGCCAGCGAGATCACCCTCGAGCTGGCCCCGGCGTCGGTGGAGGTACGGCTCCGGGGCCGCGATCCGGAGTTTGTGGTTACCAGCCCGCCCGCCGCCAGCGACTTCGAATTGGTGACTGAACGCTCCAGCCAGCCGGCCCGGCAGGCCCCGGAAGTGTTCGACGGCGCCAGCACCTCGCGCACGACGCTCCGCCTTCCGGACCACCTCAAGCAGCAGGTTGAAGAGGCCGCCGGCCTTGAAGGCCTGTCCGTGAACTCCTGGCTGATCCGGGCCGTCGCGGACGCGCTCAACGGCAGCCAATCCACCCATCGGACCATTCGCCGCGATCCCGGCGAGCAGAACTTCACAGGATGGGCACGCTGATGACAATCTTCGAGACCCCCCAACCAATCGCCGTCGTAGTGGACGTGTCCGTCCGTGCCGACATTCTGATTGTCGCCGGCAACCGCACCGACACCGTAGTCAACATCCGGCCCCGCGAGGTAACCCGGGCCCTGGACATCAAGGCGGCGGAGCAGACCACCGTGGACTACACGGATGGACGCCTGCAGGTACGGCTGCGACCCCAGCGCCGCCACAGCTGGTTCGGCGACGGCGGCGCCGTGGACATCACCGTTGAAGTGCCCATCGGCTGCAGCCTGGAGTTGAAGTCCGGCATGGGCGACCTCCGCTGCGAAGGTGAATTCAGCTCCGCCGAACTGAAGACGGAAATGGGCCACGTCCAGCTCGATCACTGCACGGAACTCCGGGTCCACACGGGCATGGGCGATGTGACCGTGGAACGCGTCGCGGGGCGGGCCGAGATCAAGACCGGCTCGGGCAAGATCCGGATCCGGGAAATCGATGGGACCGCCAGCGTCAAGAACGGCAACGGCAGCACGTACATCGTGGATGCCGCCGGTGAACTCAAGGTCAGTGCCGCCAACGGGGACGTCGCCGTTGAACGGGCCGGCGACACCACCACTATCAAGGCCTCCAACGGCGACATCACGGTCGGCGAGGTGGCCCGCGGAATCCTGACCATCCAGACCGCCGCGGGTTCGTTGGCCATCGGCGTCCGCGAAGGCAGCGCCGCGTGGCTGGACCTCAGCACAAAGTACGGGCGCGTCCGCAACGGACTCGACGCCACCACCGGGCCAAGCGAGACGGACGCCAAAGTGGAGATCCGCGCCCGCAGCGCCTACGGCGATATCACCGTGCGGCGTTCCCCTGTTCCCACGCGGTAAAACTCCACCAGGTAAAGAACCACACCAGGCATGACCTCTGCAAAGGAAAAGTCATGGCAGGCACCCAAACGGTCATCACAACCGCAAGTCCGTCCGGGCCTAGCCAACCAGAAGCGCGGCGGCCTTCCTGCGGCGGGCCTTCGCCAGCCGGGTGCCGATCAGTCCTTGCCGAGGGCTGAACAGGTAGACGGCGGCGAACACCACGCCCTGCGTGAGCACCACCATGGCGCCCGAAGCCGTGTCCAGGTAGTAGCTGAAGTAGATGCCGGCGATGGAGCACACCGCTGAAATCACCGGGGCGATGACCAGCATCCGGTTGAAGCGGTCCGTGAGCAGGTAGGCCGTGGCGCCGGGGATGATGAGCATGGCCACCACCAGCACCACACCCACTGTCTGCAGCGCCACCACCGACGTCAGCGCCAGCAGCCCCATGAGCAGCGCCCCCAGCCGTTTCGGGGAGAGCCCGATCGCGTGGGCGTGCGTGGGATCGAACGCATAGAGGGTCAGGTCGCGGCGCTTCAGGATCAGGATGACGAAGGCGACGACGCCCAGCACCAGCACCTGGATCAGGTCCGGGATGCTGACGCCCAGGAGGTTGCCGAAGATGATGTGGTTCAGGTCCGTCTGGCTGGGTGTGACCGAGATCAGCACCAGGCCAAGGGCAAACAGCGACGTGAACACAATGCCGATCGCGGCGTCCTCCTTCACCCGGCTGGTGTTGCGGACGACGCCGATCAGGGTCACCGCAATCAGCGCGAACACCAGCGCACCGAGCGCGAACGGGGCGCCAACTATGTAGGCCAGCACTACGCCGGGCAGCACTGCGTGGGAGACGGCGTCGCCCATCAGGGACCAGCCGATCAGCACCAGCCAGCAGCTGAGGACGGCACAGACGACGGCGGCGAGCGCGGTGGTGATGATGGCGCGGACCATGAAGTCGTAGCTGAGCGGTTCGAGCAGGATGTCGAGGAGTTCCATGGGTCAGCCCCTGCTCTCGGTGCCGGCGTGGGTAGCCGCGCTGGTGGTGGCGGGGTGGGCAGGTTCCGGGAGCTCGCGGTTCAGCACATCCAGGCCGAACGCCATGGCGAGGTTCTCCGGCTGCAGGACCAGTTCCGGGGCGCCGTGCATCAGGACCCGGCGCATGAGGAGTACGGCTTCGTCGCACAGGTTGGGCAGGGCGTGGAGGTCGTGGGTGGAGATCAGGATAGTGCAGCCGTCGGAGGCGAGCTCGCGCAGCAGCCGGGTGATGGTGGCCTCGGAGCGCTTGTCCACACCGGCGAACGGTTCGTCCAGGAGCATCATGGTGGCACCCTGGGCGATGCCGCGGGCCACAAAAGCACGCTTCTTCTGCCCGCCGGACAGCTGCCCGATCTGCCGCTCCGCGTACTCGCCCAGTTCCACGCGGTCCAGTGCCTGGTCGACGGCGGCGCGGTCGGCCTTGGAGGGGCGCCGGGTGAAGCCCTGGTGCCCGTAGCGGCCCATCATCACCACATCGCGGACAGACAGCGGGAACTGCCAGTCAACATCCTCGCTCTGCGGCACGTAGCCGATCCCGCCCTCCTTGCGCGCCCTGGTGGGTGACTGTCCGCCGATCAGCACGCGGCCGGCGTCGGGCTTGATCATTCCCATGATCACCTTGAACAGGGTGGATTTCCCGGACCCATTCATGCCGATCAGGCCGCAGATCCGGGCGGCGTCCACGGTGAGCGAGGCGGAATCGAGCGCCAGGACCTCGCCGTAGTGGACGGTGACGTTTTCAACCAGGATGGCCGGGGTGCTCATTACTTCGCCCCTGCTGCGGAGCCGGTGGAGGTGCCGGTTGAGGTGCCGGCCAGGGCCTTGGTGATGACATCGGCGTCGTGCCTGATCAGGTCCAGGTAAGTGGGTACGGGACCGTCGGCTTCGGACAGCGAATCCACATAAAGTGTGCCGCCGAACTTCGCGCCGGTGGCGCCCACCAGCTGCTGCATGGGGGCATCGGACACCGTTGATTCACAGAACACGGCGGGAACCTGGTTCGCCTTGACGTACTCGATGGCGCGGGTGATCTGCTGCGGCGTGGCCTGCTGTTCGGCGTTGACCGCCCAGATGTAGACCTCTTTGAGCCCGGCGTCGCGGGCCAGATAGGAGAAGGCGCCTTCGCAGGTCACCAGGGCGCGCTGGTTCTCCGGGAGGCCAGCGAGGCTTGCCTTAATCTCGTCCTGCACACCCTGCAGTTCGGCCTTGTACGCGTCACCGTTGGCCTTGAAAGCCGCGGCGTTCTCCGGGTCAAGCTCGCTGAACGCCTTCACCATGTTGTCCACATAGATCTGCACGTTCACCGGCGACATCCACGCATGCGGGTTCGGTTTGCCCTGGTAGGAGTCCTCGCTGATGGACATGACTTCCACACCGTCACTGACCACGGCGTGCGGCACGTCCAGGCCCTCCACGAACTGCCCGAACCAGGCTTCGAGGTTCAGGCCGTTGTCAAGGATGAGATCCGCCTTGGCCGCCTTGCGTATGTCGCCGGGGGTGGGTTCGTAGCCGTGGATTTCGGCGCCCGCCTTGGTGATCGACTCCACGGTGAGCTTGTCCCCCGCAACGTTCCGGGCGACGTCGGCCAGCACCGTGAAGGTGGTCAGGACCACCGGCTTGTCACTGTCGCTGTTGCCTGACGCGTCACCCCCGCACGCGGTAAGGGAGAGTGACAGGAGGACGACGGCGGCGGCGCCGGCAGCGCGGAACGCCGCCGTTCCCCGGGCGAGGGTTCGGATGGCTACTTTGGCGCGCCGAAACAAAAAGTTAGGCATGCCGAATATTCTACCGGACGCCGATCTGGCCCCGCAATGTGACGCCCACCAGCACGACCCGCCCCAACTAGGTAGCGCTAACTGTCGCTTTGGGGCCTCAAAACGACAGTTAGCGCTACCTAGTTGGGGTGGAGCTAGGCTGAAGACATGGCCACCACACACCGGAAACCACCCGCGCCGCAGCCCGAGCTGTACCGGTCTTCCGCCCTTGATTTCACCGCCGTCGGCCTCTATGTGGCCGCGGCCGGGCTCTTCGCCGTGGCCGGGGAACTGCTGGTCCCGTTCATAAGCCAGTTTGCCCCCAGCCCGGCCGCAGCGTCGTACGGCGTGAACCTCATCTTCTATGGCTCGATCGGGATCCTGGCGCTGGCCGCCGCCCGCCGGGTGGCGGCCCGGGACCTGCGCGTGCTGGCCACCCGTCCGTGGTTCACGCTGCTGATGGTGCCCGCGGCGGTGGTGGCCATGATGATCCTCACGGCCGTGGTGGTGTCGGCCGCTGGCGGAGTCGAGACGTCGGCAAACCAAGCCGGACTGCAGGCGCTGATGCAACAGGTCCCTGCCTGGCTGATGGTGCCTGTCCTGGTGGTGGTGGGCCCGTTTGTGGAGGAGTACATCTTCCGGCACCTGCTGATCGGCAAGCTCAGCCGCCAGCTCAACATCTGGCTGTGCTGTGCCCTCTCTGTGGTCCTCTTTGCTGGCATCCATATCGCAGGCCAGGAAGCCATCACGCTCAGTGCGTTGCTCCCCTATCTGGCCATGGGCGCCACGCTGGTATTTGTCTACGTGTGGACCGGGAAAAACCTGATGTTCTCCTACTTTGTGCACGCGGCGAAGAACCTGCTGGCGGTCATCTTCATCTACGCCATCCCGCCCGAGCTATTCGAGCAGTTGCAGCAGGTCCAGCCCTGACAGCTGCCGTACCCGAGGGCAACGGGTTCTGCATCAGCTGACCCGATTACTAGACTTGTCCGGTGAGCAACCAAATTCCCGCCAAGGTGTCCGACGTCTTTGACCCCACCCGCTGGCGCACCGTGTCGGGTTTCGACAATTTCCAGGACATGACCTACCACCGGCAGGTAGAGCGTGTTTCGACGGGCTCAACAACCGGAACGGAAACCAGGGACCTGCCCACCGTCCGCATCGCCTTCAACCGCCCGGAAGTCCGCAACGCCTTCCGCCCCGGCACCGTGGACGAGCTCTACCGCGCCATGGACCACGCCCGCATGACCCCGGACGTCGCCACGGTCCTGCTCACCGGCAACGGCCCCTCCCCCAAGGACGGCGGACACAGCTTCTGCTCCGGCGGGGACCAGCGGATCCGCGGCCGGGACGGGTACCGCTATGCAGACGGTGAGACCACGGAAACCATCGATCCCGCCCGCGCCGGGCGCCTCCACATCCTCGAGGTCCAGCGGCTCATGCGGACCATGCCCAAGGTGGTCATCGCTGTCGTGAACGGCTGGGCCGCCGGCGGCGGGCACTCCCTGCACGTGGTCTCGGACCTCACCATCGCCTCCCGCCAGCACGGCAAGTTCAAGCAGACAGACGCCACGGTGGGAAGTTTCGACGCCGGGTACGGCTCGGCGCTGCTGGCCCGCCAGATCGGCCAGAAGTCCGCCCGCGAGATCTTCTTCCTGGCCCGCGAGTACTCCGCGGACGACATGGTCCGCATGGGCGCTGTGAACGAGGCCGTGGACCACGAGCGCCTCGAAGAGGTGGCCCTGGAATACGCCGCGGACATCGCCCGGCAGTCACCGCAGGCCATCCGCATGCTGAAATTCGCCTTCAACCTTGCCGACGACGGCCTGGCCGGCCAGCAGGTCTTCGCCGGCGAAGCCACGCGCCTGGCCTATATGACAGACGAGGCGGTGGAAGGCAAGGAAGCCTTCCTGGAGAAACGGGACCCGGACTGGTCCCGCTTCCCGCACTACTTCTAGGCACCACTTCAAGCCGGCCGGCCTCCAAGCCCCGGCTGACTTCAAAGGCAGGACGGCACATGAATCTCGGAACCCAGACCATCGGTCCCACGGACATCGACCCGGTGCTCAAAGCCCTGGCCGCCGCCCTCCACGGTGAGGGACCCGCCGTCGAACTTTCCGTGGGCCCCGACGGCGAACTGGTGGTGGGACACACTGAGACGCCCGGCTGCGATGACGCCGTGGCGGTGGTCCGCACATCCGGCTCGACGGGCGCGCCGAAGGCCACCATCCTGACCGTCGAGGCGCTGGCGGCCTCATCCATGGCCACCGCCCTTGCGCTCGAGGGTGAGGGCCAGTGGCTCCTGGCGCTGCCCGTGCAGTACGTGGCCGGCGTGCAGGTCCTGGTGCGGTCGCTGTTCGCCGGCACACGCCCGTGGGTGATGGACATGTCCGGCGGTTTCACCCCCGAGGCGTTCACGGCCGGTGCCCTGGAGCTGACCGACAAGTTCCGCTTCACCTCGCTGGTCCCCACACAGCTCCAACGCCTCTTGGAGGCACCGTCGCCGGAGACCCTGGCCGTCCTGCGGCGGTTCAACGGCATCCTGTTGGGCGGCGCACCGGCGTCGGCCGGGCTGCTGGACGCCGCCCGCGAGGCCGGCGTCAGGGTGATCACCACCTACGGGTCCGCCGAAACCTGCGGCGGCTGCGTGTACGACGGCGTGCCGCTGGAAGGCGTCCAGGTCCGGGTGGCCGATGACGGCCGTATCCTGTTGGGCGGCGACACCGTGGCCGCCGGGTATGTGGATGCGCCGGAAGCGACGGACACGTTTTTCGAGGAGGACGGCGTCCGCTGGTACCGCACCAATGACCTCGGCACCCTGGACGCGGACGGCCGGCTCACCGTGCTGGGCCGTGCCGACGACGTCATCATCACCGGCGGCGTTAAGGTCTCGGCCGCGCATGTGCAGGAAGAGCTGGAAAAGTCCGACGGCGTCGCGGCGGCTTTTGTGGCGGGCGTCCCGTCCACGGAATGGGGCCAGGCTGTTGCCGCGTTTGTTGCGCTCGACGCCGGCACCGCTGGCGCTGCCTCAGCCGCGGGCTCGGGTGCCACTGGCAGCACAACCGGGGATCACGCCGTCGTACTCAAAGAGGAATGGCACCGGCGGCTGGGCCTCCTGGCACCGAAAACCGTGCTGGCTGCCCCGGAACTGCTATTGCTTCCCAACGGCAAGCCGGACCGCCTGGCGATGATCGACCGGCTCAACTCGCTGCATCAGGGAAAGTAGAGTAGACCTGCAGCGGTGGCCCATTCGCGGCCGCCACTACCGTTTCACCGTTCTCCCGACCCAACAGAGGTACTGACCGTGGCCACAGCCGCACAATGGATCCAAGGCGCCCGCCTCCGCACTTTGCCGGCCGCCATCGCCCCGGTACTGATCGGCACCGCCGCGGCCTACGAGCTGGATTCGTTCCGCCCCGTTAATGCCGTGCTGGCCGCCCTGGTGGCGCTGCTCCTGCAGATCGGCGTGAACTACGCCAACGATTACTCGGACGGCGTCCGCGGCACCGACGAGGACCGCGTTGGACCGCTGCGGCTGGTGGGCTCCGGCGCCGCCCGGCCGGAACACGTCAAATATGCAGCGTTCGGCGCCTTCGCCGTGGCCATGCTGTTCGGCCTGGCGCTGGTGGTGATCACCCAGAGCTGGTGGCTGATCCTGGTGGGAGTCGGCTGCGTCATGGCCGCATGGGGCTACACCGGCGGCAAGAACCCCTACGGCTACATGGGCCTGGGCGACGTCTTTGTGTTTGTCTTCTTCGGCCTGGTGGCAACGCTCGGCACCACCTACACCCAGGCCGGCCAGGTCAACCTGCCGGCCGTTATCGGCGCGATCGGCACCGGTCTCATTGCCTGCGCCCTGCTGATGGCCAACAACGTCCGCGACATCCCCACCGACATCCAGGCCGGAAAAAAGACCCTGGCCGTGCGCCTGGGCGACAAGCACGCCCGCGAAAGCTACGTGCTGATGCTCGCCGTGGCCATCCTGCTGGTGGTCATCCTGGCTCCCGGGCGGCCGTGGATGCTGATCGTGCTGCTGCTGATCCCGGCCTGCCTGATGCCCGCCTGGCTGATGATCAACGGCCGCAAGCGCAAGAGCCTCATTCCCGTGCTCCAGCAGACCGGCCTGATCAACCTCGGCTACAGCCTGCTGTTCTCACTGGGACTGGTGCTCAGCCACGGATTCTAGGCCTCGGGCGCCTTCGTTTCGGGTGCCTTCGGGCCGCTGTTCCGGATGGTGATGTCCGGGTTGGCGTCCAGGAGGCTGTCCTCGGCTTCGGCGTCGGCCACCTCGCTTTCACTTCGCAGCGGCTTGGCCTTGCCGGAGAGCCGTCCGTGAATGGCGGCAGCGGCGTCGTCGCGCTGTTTCTGGAAGAAAAGGTAGCTGACCGCAAACGCGATCAGCGCTGCGCAGATGACTGACAGCACCGCCCCCAGCTTCAGGAACATAAAGAGCACAAAGAGCGGCGCAAACAGCGCCAGCCGGATCAGGGAGTATTTCAGAAAAGCCACGGTACAAGTTTAGCCGCCCTGCCTGAACGCCCCCGGCCTGCGGACGATAGACTTAATGGCATGCTCTTCCGTGTGGTTCTCGCCGTCGCCGTTCTCGTCATCTTTGTGTATGGCCTGGTGGACGTGATCCGCACTGACGGCCGCCTCACCCGCGGGATCTCCAAGCCGGCCTGGATCGTGGTGATGATTGTCCTTCCGGTGGTTGGCGCCATCCTGTGGCTGTTGATCGGCCGCCCGCGTGACTCAGCCCCGGTCCGCCAAACACGCAGCCATCCCACCGCCCCGGATGATGATCCCGATTTCCTCCGCAACCTGGAAATGCGCCGCCGCAACCAGGCCGAAGCCGCCCGCCTCAAGAAGCTCAAGGATGACCTTGAGGCGAAGACCAAGGCCGACGGCGATGCCAGCACAGGAGACGCGGACACCCACGATACCGGTGACGTGAAGTAGGAGAAACATGGCCCAGCACCCCGACGGAGAATCCCAACAGCCAGTTGCACCCGCCGGGGCTGCCGCGCCTCCTCCGCCGCCGCCACGGCCCGGGCTGTCCTACGCCGCACCGGCGCCCATCCTGGTCATTCCGCCCGCACCGCGGAGTGTCCGCCTGGCGCGGACACTCTGGCTACTCAGCTTCGTTGCCGGCTTGGCCGTACTCATCGGTTCCTTCCTCACCCGCGACTCACACCTGGAGCGGCTCCGCACTGTGGTGGACCAGATGTCCCCCGGCGGCGGACCTGACGCTGTAACCACATCCGCGACCATTGTTTTCTGGGGTAGCCTGGGCGCCCTGCTGCTGGTGATCCTGCTCGAAGCGGCGGCGCTGGCAATTTTCTCAGCGCGCCGCGGCTGGTCCCGCTGGCTCATGATCCCGCTGCTGGCCGGGCAGGTACTGGTCATGGTGGTGGCCGCGGCTTTCCTCGTCCCCGAGGGCGACGCCGGCAGCTATGTTGTCCTGCTCTGGGGAGCCCAGTCGGGCTTGGCCTTCTTCGGCCTGGCAGCGGTTTTTGTGCCGTCGGCAGGCAGGTGGCTCAAGGCAGCGCGGATCCAGTCGGCGCAGGTCAGGCCGGCGCGGACGCGGCAATAAGGGCTGACCTCAGGCGGACTGCGGGTGCAGCTGCCGGGCCGAGCATTCAGCCACGACGCCCTCACAGCTGCGCATCACCACGCGGCAGGCCTCCACGGCTGAGCGCTCCGTCAGCGGGTTTTCCGATACCGTCCGCCACCGGTTTAGGCAGCGGCGGGCTTCGGCCAGGACTACGTCCGGTCCGGCATCCTGAGCCAGCCCCATCCTCAGGGCGGGCGCCGCACCCCAGCCGCCGACCAGCCTTTCAGCCTCCGCCGCCAATTCATCACTGAGGGATACCCCCGTAGTACGGATCGTGGCGAGCAGGCGGAGCTCACGGAACTCATGGGCGTTGGCCTGAAGGCGTTCCAAGGCTGCGGCCAGGCGGCCGGCCCCCTCCCTGGGCGCGGTGCGCAGCAAGCTTTCCACTCCCACCAAGGCAGTGCGGGCTTTGAGGGCATCCCCGCGGGCCTGGAACTGCCGGGCCACAAGGTGCAGCAAGGGGTCCAGCCCGCTGCGCCGGGCCAGTTCATGCGCCAGTGGCGTGGGTTCCGTGAAGCCACTCCGAATCAGCACCACGCCCAGCCGTATCCCAAACAGCCCGAACCGCTCAAGGAGGGAGGCCCGGGCTTCAGCGCCCAGGCTTTGCGGGACAGAGGCCCTGATGAACCTGTCCGCCGAGAGCAGCATCCGCTCCCGGGCGGACCGCTCCATGCCGGCCAGGACCTGCAGAGACTCGAAGTCCGACTGGCGCATGCTGCGTGCACTCTGCGCCAGCAGCCCCGCCACTGGGACCACGCCCAACGCCAGCTTCCGCAGGCTGTGGTCCCGGCGATAACGCTCGGCGATCTCACCGGCTGAGAGAAGTGAATCAATGCGGCCAGCGCCGATCTCATCGGCCCGGGACAGCACGGCAAGGGCGTTCACGGTTCCCGACCTACCCGCCTCGGTATCCCTGAAGGATTCGAGGAACCGCAGGTCCGAGGCGTGCATGTGGCGCATCAGGTAGATGATGGCATCAGCCTCGGAGGGCGCGTCCACGGGGATGAGGAAATCGGTGGACCGGGCAGAGATGTCTTCGGACAACGAGGCGATTCCCGGGGTGTCTATCAGGGTGAGCTCGCGCAAGGCCGGCGAGGGCCACTCCACCACCAGCCGCTCCACGTCCTCGGCGCGGGCGTTGCCCAGGACAAACACCAGGCGGCCGTCCACACGCTTCAGCGGCAGGATATGCGGTTCACCGGCAATGGGGTAGGCCGTGATCCGCGGCGTGTGCCCGTAGCGGTACCAGGTCACAATCCTTGTGCATTCCCCGGTGTCGGTCGGGGCGATCTCCTCCCCTATGATGGCGTTCAGCAGCGTGGATTTTCCCGCCTTGACCATGCCTGCCACAGCGAGTCTGAGGGGCTCGGACAGCCGCCGGGCATAAGTCTCCAATGCCGCAGCCGCAGCGGGGTCGTCCGCATACACGAGCAGGGCGTCCTGGATCAGGTCCGCCACTCCCGCGCTGATGGACTCCTTCATCTGGCCGCCGCAACCACCGGCGCCGTGCCCGCCGACTGGCCGCCCGTCGTCGGACTTCCCGACGCCGGGTTTCCCATCGCCGTGCCGCGCCCGGCCGGAGACTGCGAGGCCTGCGGCCCCGGGGATTGGGCCACTTCGGCGGCCACCAGGCCGGCGGCATGGTGCAAGGCGTCCACCTTCTTGAGCTCGGCCTTGATCTCGCGGATGCGGATGTCCTTTTCCAGCGTGTAGGTGGTGGCTGCCTTCTGGGCCGCCGCCACCGAATCCGCCAGGGAGCGGTGGTGTTCGTCCGCGATTTCCGTGAAGTGGTCCCGGGTGGAGCGCTGCACCAGCCGCAGCCGGTCCTTGAGCTGTTTGCCCACCTGGAAGGTGACATCGTCCAGCTGCCGGCGGACCAGCGCCTTGGCTTCGGCCTGCCGGCGCTTCAACCGTGCTTCCTTGTCCTCGCGGTACGCCTTGCGGCCCAGCAGCAGGCCCGCGCCCACTGACAGGGGATTGATCAGGGCCATACCGAAGATTCCCGTCAAGAGCCCGAACATCAGCACGCCCCCGTAGGATCCGCGCATGCCGATCAGGACCTTCTGCAGGGGGTTCACGTGCCCGTCGTCGAGCCTTGGCATGTTGTCCACCGGGTCCAACGCGTCGCCGGTGTCCGAAACGTGAAGCACCGGCAGGGCCACTTCGTCCTCTGAAAAATGCTCCGCCACCTGCGCGGCCAGCCACTGCGCGCGTTCGCTGGTCCACACAAACGTGTCCGAGATCGCGGCGGCGGCGCACTCCTCGAGCCACGCGGAAAACTGGGTCCAGGTGGGGCCGGGATCGCCCTGGTCAATAGCAGCCTCGGCTTCGCGCTGGATGCGCCGCAGGCGGTCCCGGAGGTCGTACTCCATGTCCGCGATCAGGTCGCCGATGCCGTCGTTGAGCGTAATCTGCCACCGGGCGGAACGTTTGCGCAGCTCATCGGCCTGTGTCTTCGCCTCCTCCAGCCCTGCAATCATCCGCGGCGTCCCCCCAGGATCCTCAAGCGCTCCCAGTTCGGACCGCAAGGACAGGCGCAGGTTCTCAGTCACGGAGAGCAGGTCCTGGCTGACGGAGCGCCGTTGCAGCCGTTCCGCCTTGCCCACAATTTCATTCCGGAGGTGGCCGATCAGCACGGGGAAACCCGACTCGGCGTTGAGTTCGCTGTCCTGCAGGCGTGCAGCCTCCAGCCGGAGATCTGAGGAAACCGCGAACAGTGGGATGTCCGGCGCCACCTGCGCGAGCTGGGCATGGTCCATGGCCTCCACACGCCGCCAGTCCGGATACAGGTCCGTTTTGGACAGGATGCCCGCAACGCTCGGGGTGATCCGCATGGCCTGGCGCAGGAACCGCATTTCGGGCTCGGTGTATTCCTGCGAGGCATCTGAAACCAGCAGCATGGCGTCCGCTGTGGGCAAGGCTGTGAGGGTGGTCAATGTGTGCGAGGACCCCAGTCCTCCGACGCCCGGGGAATCGATGACCGTCAGCCCGCCGGCCAGGACCTTGCGGGGCAGGAAAACTTCGGCCGCTACCAGCTTCTTGACGTTTCCGGGGTTGCCCCGCTCGGAAACGTAAGCCGCCAGGTCCGCTATGTTGATGGGCTGCCGCTCCAGTGCGGCTTCGTCGCCGGGCTCTGTGCCGGCTTTGGGCAGCAGGATGGCGGCGGACGCGGGTTCCCCGTGGCGGACCACGGTGGGCACCGACGTGGCGATGTCGTCGTCGACAGGGCACACCGGGGCGTTCACCAGGGCGTTGATAAGTTTGCTTTTTCCTTGCTTGAATTCCCCCACCACGATCACGCGGATACTCGGATCCTTCAGCCTGCGCAGGGTCTGGTCCAGGCGTTTCCGCAGGTCCGCGCGGTCCCCTGTCCCCACCAGCTCGATGCCCTGCTCCACCAGCAACGCCAGCTGGCCGGCGTTCATCGGCACCGGCGTACGTCCAGGGCCTCCCGGTCGTTGCGATTCAGCCATAATCTGTCCTTTGCAGCAGGGGTGCGGGTGGGACGGGGGATAATCCGCGAAGAGCCCGGCAGGAGGTGGATGGCCTCCTGCCGGGCGCTCCCGGTACCCGGAACTTGATGATTAGAGGTTGATCTCCGAATCTTCGACCGCGACCTCGGTGTCCACAGCCACGTCAGTGTTCGTCGAGTTGTCCTCGGTGGAGTTGTCCTGGAAGGAGTCCTCGACCTCGACCTCAACCGGGTTGAAGGAATCAACAACCTCCACCTCGGTGGTCTCGGTCTGCGAGTTGTCGTTGAAGGAGTCCGCCACGTCAACCGCAACATCGGTGTTGGTGGAGCTGTCCACGGAGGAGTTGTCCTGGAAGGAATCCTCGATCTCCACGTCGGTGTTGGTGGAGCTGTCCACGGAGGAGTTGTCCTGGAAGGAATCCTCGATCTCCACGGCAACATCGGTGTTCGTCGAGTTGTCCGAATTGTCGGAGTTGTCCGAGTTGTCGGAGTTGTCCTGGAAGGAATCCTCGATCTCCACCGAGTTGTCCACGGAGTTATCCGAGTTATCGGAGTTATCCGAGTTATCGGAGTTATCCGAGTTATCGGAGTTATCGGAGTTGTCGTTGAACGAATCAGCGACATCAAGGTCAACGTCGGTGTTGAACGAATCGTCCACATCCAGGTCGCTGTTGCCGATGTTGACGTCACCGCCGGCCGTGATCGAGTTGTCCGTGGAATTGTCCGTGGTGTTGTCCGTGTTGTAGGAGTCCGTGGTGTTGTAGGAGTCCCGGACGTTGTTGTCGTCGCCGGCAGCCAGGGCCTGATCGCCGGATGCGATGACAGCCTCGTTGTCGAACCATTGGTTCACATCGCCGTCGGCCCAGATGTTCTGGTTCACGGACTGGTCCGTGATCGTGTCGCGGTCGTCCACCGTCGACGTGTAGGAGTAGTTGTTCACCACGTGGTGCAGCTGCTGGACGGCGTGGGCGTGGTCGTCATGGTGGTCGTGCCCCGCCGGTGGCGGGGTGTGGCCTGCGCCGCCGCCTGCAGGAGGCGGGGTGTGGCCGGCGCCGCCGTTGCCGCCGGTCCACGAGGTGTTCCCGCCGGTGTTGTACTCCCGGTCGAAGGAAGAAGCGTTGACGGTGATGGGTGCGTAGTCCAGGACAACCGGCATAGCGGCGTCAACATCGGCCGAGCAGACTTCGCGCAGCCCGGCATCCTCGAGTGATCCTTCCGGATCGTTCAGGAACTCCTCGGCAGCGGCGGGGTTGTTGAATAGTCCCATCAGAAACTGGACGAGCTGGTTTGCGAGTGTAGGCATTGGATGGTCCTCAAATCTTCTCTGAGTTGTGGAACGCCAGGCCTCGGTGCCGGGCTTAAATCAAACCTAAGGTCCTTGGTAGGGGCCGGGCATCGGGTTGTGTCCCCGTATCCGGATGCCCCGCATTAGGGGTTTCCCTGTTTCGTGGCTAGGGGCAGTAGGGACTCAGTCCGGGCCCGGATGATCTGCACTTAGCGCCAGCCTCAGGCGCACCAGTAGATCGGAGCGGTTTTCGGCCCCAAGCCTCCGCCGCATCCGAGCAATGTGATGTTCAGCGGTCCGGGGGGAAATGTAGATGGCTTCGCCGATTTCCCGGTAGGTCTTCCCTTCCAGGACCAACCGTGCCACTTCCTTTTCGCGTTCGCTGAGCCCCGAGGCGTCCGGATGCGCGCCATGGTTGTTCTCGGCGGCGCTGCGGCGTACTTGCGGTGGCAGCCCGGCGGGTGGCCCGGTGGTTCCGCCCTGCGGGTGGAGGTCCCTGGCGCAGGCAAGGAGCCGCACCATGTCCCTGCGCTCGTCTGCCTGCGCGGCCGCATGTCCTGCCAGCCGGGCCCCTTCCCACGGCATGCCCACCACTTTCAGTCCCCGGGCAGCGTTCTCCACATCCGTCGCCTGGAACCGGCCGGCCAGGACGCTGACCCAGGCCTTGCCGGCGGCGGCGAGCACAGCGGCCATGTGACTGTAGTCCGCGGCCCGCACCAGCGCTGCTGCATGCGGGGCAAGGTCGGCCGGGCTTTGGTTCAGCAGGGCAGCCTGGACTGCCGCCCAGTGAAGCGGAACGGCCCACAGGGGCGGCTCCCCCAGCTTGGTCAGCAGAGCCCACGCTTCATCCAGATAATGCGCGACGCGCCGTGTCTCCCGCAACCGGGCGGCAGCAATCATCAGTTCGCCCCACGGCAGCAGGCTGTAAAGGTCGACGGCGGTGTGCAGCATCGCTTCGCGGGCGCGCTCCCAGGCCATCACCAGGTCATGGACGTCGCCGCTGCGCCGCGCAAGGCCCACTTCCAGGGCCGCGCACAGGAACTCGTCCCTGGGCACCAGCGGCCAGTGGTTAGCTTTGGAAGCTTCGTTGATGGCCAGCCGTGCTTCGCCAGCATCGTCCTGCTGCATGGCCGACCACGCCTGCAAGAGGTGGAGCCGTGGCCTGGCGGCGTCACCGCCCTGCCTCGCGGCGACAGCGGAGCGGATGATGGTGTCCGCTACGTGGGGTTCACCGCTGTGGAGGGCCAGCAACGCGGCCAACGCTCCAGGGGTGTCCGGAAGGGGTAGCGCCGAACCGGACGCGTTGAGCATGTCCGAAGCATGGATCAGCAGGGGAAGGCCCTTGTGTGGATCCCGCTCCATCGACTCCATCACGCCCTTGCCCGTTTGCGAAAGCGCCACCGCCACTAGGGTGGGCGACACCGATGCCGACCCGGCGGGAAAGGCCTCTTCCGCGCCCATCCGGTTGCCGCTGCCGATCATGGCCACCGCGGCAAGCGGTGCGGACCGGCCCATGTTCGCCGGACCAAGCCAGGCATAGAGGTCGGCGCTGCGGACCAACAGCCCGCGCTGGGCCCAGACGGAAGCGGCAACATCCACGCCCAGCCTGACGTCCGGCGGATCGGAGCTCACCAGGAGACCGTCAATAATTCGGCCGGCGGCGTCGAGGTCGCCCGCTGCGGCTGCGGCCTGGGCGCGGCGGGCAGCGGTGCGCAGTTCATCCGCCCCTGCCAGCAGCGCTTCGCTGTATAACTGGGCGGCCAGACCGGGGTCGCGCTGCAGCGCTTTGTCCGCGGCGGCTTCGAGTTCGGCGGCGACCCTCGGGTCGGCCAGCCCGCCTCTTGCCAGTTCGCGGGCAAGGTCGCCGAGAGGCCGGCCCTCGGCCGACACAAAACCGACGAGTTGCCGCTGCAATGCATGAACCCGGGCCGTGGGCGTGCCGTTCAGGAGCGCGTGCTGCGCCGGGCCGGCGACTGTCCCGTCGGCAAGCAGCAGGCCCGAGGACTCGGCACGCTGAACCACCGCGTCCAGGCCCGGACTGTCAGGACTTTCCAGCTTGTGGTCGAGCTCCGCTGGCAGCGGGCCGGGCAAGGTGAACCCCACGGACAGTGCCAGCAGGAGTTCCCGGACTGCCGCGTTCTCGCCCCACAGCTGCTGTGCCATGTGGCTGGTTCCGCCGGGCGCCGACGTATCTGCCTCGGGCTGGTTCCCTTCGGGCTGCGTGTGTTCGGCCGCCATGACTCAGACCGCTGGCTCGGTGGTTGGCGCGGGATCCATGGTGGGTGACGGTTCCGCGAACGGGTCGGGCACCGGCGCAGGATCCGTCGTCGGCTCGGGCACCGGCGCAGGATCCGTCGTCGGCTCGGGGGCCGGGGCCGGGTACGTCGTCGGGTCCGGCGCAGGATCCGTCGTCGGATCCGGGGCCGGGTCGGTGGTCGGGTCCGGCGCAGGATCCGTCGTCGGATCCGGGGCCGGGTCAGTGGTCGGATCCGTCGTAGGATCCGTCGTAGGATCCGGAACCGGGTCGGTCGTAGGATCCGGGGCCGGGTCAGTGGTGGGGTCCGGAACGGGGTCGATGGGCAAAGGATCAGGGCCGGGTCCCGGATCCGTCGTAGGGTTGGTCACCGGACCCGGGGTGAAGCCTCCGGAACCCTGTGCAGGCTCACCTGAGGTGCCCGTCCCGGCAACGGCCTCGCCGGCGGCTGGTTGGCCTGCTTCGGTAGGTGGCCTGCTGGTGGGCGAGGCAGCAATGTCCAGTCCCGCGGAACTGGACGCCGCACCGCTGTCCTTCGGCCTGGCGCTGGCTTCAATCCCCTGCACCGGGGCCTGCGCCGCGCCTGCTCCTGCCGCGGGGCCACCGGCGCCGGGACCGCCGGTTCCGCCAGGAGGAGCAGCGTTTGGGGTCTCCTTCGCTGCATCTGCTGACGGGACGAACATCGCCGTAAGGCTGCCGAGCCCGTCCGGGCTCTGGGCTGCCGTCGCTGTGAGCCCGGTGAAGAGCGCGGCCACGGCTGCAACCGCAGTCAACCGCACGGTCGAGCGCGGTCCGTGCGCGCCGCCATGCGCTCCGCCCTTGCGCCAGGCGGCGTGTGCACCGGCGGCATGGGCACCGGCGTCGGCATGCCGGGACCAGCTGGCTCGTTGGCCGGCAACTCCAGGATGCACGTCAGCCTGCGTGAGGACGACGGCGGGGGGTGGCTGTGCGGTCAAGGCAGCGGGCTGCGCGGTCACCTCCGGCTGCGCGCGGAGGGCGGCAATGGCGGCGCCGAGGCAGATGGATGACTTGGGATCGGCGTCCACGGCGATGGGCCGGTCCAGCTGCTCCGAAATCAGCTGGGCCACGAGGGGAATCCGCGACGAGCCGCCGATGAGAAGCACCGCGGACAGGTCAGCCGGGGTGAGCCCGAGGTCCTGCAGCGAACGCTCCAGGGCGTCCACTGTCTCCCGGATGGGCTCGCTGATCATGGCCTCGAATTCGGACCGGACCAGCCGCACCTGCTGCTGGATCCCCGGCATCAGAACCGAAATGCTGGCCTCGCTGTCCGCAGACAGCGCCTCCTTGGCTTCCACACACTCCCGCCGCAGGCGCGCCAAGGCTGCCAGCGCGCCGGGCGCCGACGGGTCAAGATTGGCCAGGCCCTGCCCGGCGTGGTCGGCAACGTACCGCAGGACGGCCGCGTCGAAGTCGGCGCCGCCCAGCCCCTCGATCCCTTCGGGACGGCCCAGTAATTCAAAGTGGCCAGCGTCCGCTTTCTTCAGGACTGCGGTGTCGAAGGTCCCGCCACCGAGGTCGTAGACGGCGATGGTACTGCCATCCTCCACCCGCACCTGTGCGGCGTAGTGCAGCGCCGCCGCTTCCGGCTCGCTGATCAGGGTGACGTTGGCGAGGCTCTTGGCCGCAAGGGCCGCGAGGATAAGCTCCGTGCGGTGCGCGCCCCAGGAGGCCGGGTAGGAAAGGATGATGTCCGACGGCGGCGCGCCTTCGCGCTCTTCAGCCCGGTCTGCGACCCAGCGCGCCATGGTGGCGAAGATTTCCTCAGCGGGGAGGGACAGCGTGCCTACCGCAATGGGGACGTCGTCTCCGACCCGCCTTTTGAACTCCCGCACCACCCGCTCCGGAGAGTCAAGGCCGCGGCGTTCGGCCGCCTCCCCCACGAGGATGGGGCCTTCCTCGGGGTAGTAGACCACAGAAGGAACAGCCGTTCCGCGGAGCCCCAGCGGCAGGCTCTCCGGAACACGCGAATCATTGTGATCAATTCGGACTATGGCGGCGGCGGTGAAACTCGTCCCGACATCAACGGCGAGAACATAGCTCATGGGCACCTCGGCAAAACGCAGCGAGTTGTCTGCGAGCTTCATCACTGACAACTCCCACCAAGGTAGCATCACCGCTTGCCCGACAACACCCTTATTCGTACATCGATTGGCGTATTAGAGGCAGTTTGAGGGGGGACTCCGGAGAAACCACTGCTCAGAGGCCCGAGTAGGAATGCAGGCCATTAAAGAACTGGTTCACGATGGTGAAGTTGAAGACCACGCACAGGTAGCCCACGATCGACAGCCAGGCGGCGCGGGTGCCGGTCCAGCCGCGGGTGGCGCGGGCGTGCAGGTAGCCCGCGTAGACCACCCAGATCACAAAGGTCCAGACTTCCTTGGTGTCCCAGCCCCAGAACCGGCCCCAGGCTTTTTCAGCCCAGATGGCACCGAACATGAGGGTGAACGTCCAGCCGATGAAGGCGATGGCGTTGATCCGGTAGGACAGGTTTTCCAGACTCAGTGCCGAGGGAACCAACCGCATAAAACCAAGCTTGTCAGCGCCGCCGGCAGCCACCGTCTTTTGCCGGTGGGACTGCACGAGCTGGAGGGCGGACATGGCGAACGTGAGGGTGAAGAGCGCGGAGGAGAGCACCGCGATGGAGACGTGGATGATCAGCCAGTAGCTCTGCAGCGCCGGGACCAGGTGGCCCACGGGGGTCCAGTAGGCCACCGAGGCGGCCACCAGCATGATGATGGCCAGGCCCACCACAAACGTGCCAAGGAACCGCAGGTCACGGCGGATCAGTACCAGCAGGAACACGGCCACGGCCACAAAAGCGCCCGTGGTCAGGAACTCGTACATGTTGCCCCACGGCACCCGGCCTGCACCCACGGCACGCGTGATGACGCCGGCGGCATGGATCAGCACGCCGAGAACGGTCAGGGCAACGGCAACACGCGCCGGAACGCGCCGTTCCGCGGCGTAGCGCATATCGGCGTCGGCCGTCTGCCCGGCCCCGGAAGCGTCGCCTCCGCGCTTGGCAACGGACGACGACGGCCGCTCGGCCCGTCCCACCGGTCCGGCCAGGTGCGAGTCCACCCTGTCCGTTACTACCCTGTCCGCTGCGCCGGCTGAGCCAGCAGACGCGCCAACAGACGCACCGGCGCCGGCCATCGCGGGCACCTTGGTACCGGCAGCCTCGGCCGCTTTCAGGTCCACGGCGCGCAGCGCCCTGCTGCTCTTCGCGAGGTCCCAGGCGAAGGCGATGAAGGCCACGGTGTACGTGCCGGCGGCGAGCAGCATAAACAGCTCGCTGTACTGGCCCATGGTTTCGTTGATGGCGAACGGCATTACTGGTCCTTTTTCGGCCCGGTGGGGCCAGCTGGGGAGGTGAGCGAGTCTGCGCCATTATCGTCCTGGCGGCTGGGAGTTTGCTGGGTGACGCTGGAGTCGGAATCGGAATCAGAATCCGCAAGCTGCCACTCTTCGGACAGCAGCTTCCTAACGGCAACCGCTTCCGCGGCGAGCCGGTGGTCCTCACCGCGGGCAAGCAAGCCATACTCCACCATGGTCCGGCCGTCCTCGTGGGTCCCGGTCCGCACCCAGACGCGGCGCCGGTTCACGTAGAGCGAGACGATCAGGCCGCCCACGGCCAGCAACGCGAAAATGAGGGCGTAGAGCTGGCCCGGGTTGTGGTGGATGTCCACGCCCACGTACCGCTTCACGCTGTCAAAGCTGATGCTGCCCTTACCATCCGGCAGTGTATAGGTGCTGCCCGGCGCCAGGGTAATGCCGCCGGCGTCCAGGTTGCGGGCGTTCAGCGGCGTGAGGTCACTGACGTCCAATTCAAAGACGTTCTGCGGCGAGCCAGCGTCCAAGCCAAGGTCCCCGAAGTACGAGTTCAGGGTCAGCCGCGGGTTGAACAGGTCCGGATCGCCGCTGAAGGACACCCCCTCCTCGGTGACAAACGCCGTGGGCAGGAAGAACCCCACGAAGCCCAGCTGTTCAGGCCGTGCGTCGGGGACCTTGATCACCAGGGACGAGTAGTAGTTGTCACCCTGGAGCTTGGCCACCACGGGACCCTGCATGGCCACGTTGCCGGCGCCGTCACGGATGGTCACCACGGGCGCGTAGCCGTTGCCGGTGAGGTAGATGCTGGTGCCGCCCAGGGTCACGGGCTCGTTGACCTTCAGGACTTCCTGCTTGGCGGGCGAGTCCGGGGTTTCCCGGGTGGTGACTTCGGCGTTGAAGTCGATGGGCTGACCGATTTTGCCTGGTGATTCGCGGTCAAACAAGACATCGAATTTGTCCAGCTGGATGGAGTACGGCTGCAGCTTGCTGGACTGGAAGTTGGTGCCGGGGGTGAACTGGTCGTAGCCCACCAGGGTGTTCACGAAGGTGTCGCCCTCCACCAGGATGCGCTGGCCGCTGTAGCCGAACAGGCCGCCCACGGCCACGGACACCAGCACGCCGATCAGCGACGTGTGGAACACCAGGTTCCCCACTTCCTTGGCGAAGCCGCGTTCGGCGCCCAAAGACGGCCGCGCGCCGCCGTCGTCCCTCACTTCAACGCGGTAGCCGCGCTTCTTCAGCACCCCGGCGGCACTGCGGATGGCGTCCGACGCCGGGAGGCCGGCGTCGGCGGGAACCACCAGGGTGCCGTACTCGGGGAGGCGGGAGAGACGTTTGGGGGTCCGCGGCGGCTGGGAGCGCATGGCCTTGTAATGGGCGATGGCGCGTGGGACCACACAGCCGATCAGCGAGATGAACAGCAGGATGTAGATGGCCGAGAACCACGCTGAGGAATAGACGTCGTAGAGCTGCAGGGTGTCCAGCAGCTTCCCGTAGTCCGGGTTGTCCTTGATGTACTGCGTCACGATGGACGGGTTGGCCGGGCGCTGCGGGAACAGCGAACCGGGCACCGCGGCAACGGCCAGGAGCAGCAGCAGGAACAGCGCCGTGCGCATGCTGGTCAGCTGGGTCCAGGCCCAACGCAGCATCTGCACCGGCCCCAGGACTGGCAGCGCCGCCTCAGTTTTGGCTGCGGCAATGGGTGCCGGGGACTTCTTGTTTGCTTTCACGCGCTCGCTCATCAGATCGGCAACTTCACATCGGTTTGGAACCAGTACTGCAACTCGGTGACCCAGGTGCCCCAGACGCCGCTGGCCATCAGCAGGCCCAGCACCACCAGGATCCCGCCGCCGATCCGCTGGATGGCCAGGCGGTGCGTGCGGAAGAAGGACATCACGCCCATGCCGCGTCGCACCGCCAGGGCGATCAGCAGGAACGGGATGCCCAGGCCCAGGCTGTAGACAAATGCCAGGAAGGCACCCTTGGCTGCGGAGGAACCGCCGGACAGGCTCAGGAGCTGGACGGCAGAGTAGGTGGGCCCGATGCACGGGGCCCAGCCCAGGCCGAACGTGAGGCCCAGCAACGGCGCGCCCCACAGGCCGGCCGGCGGCTTGGCATGGATCTTCGCATCACGCTGCAGCCAGCCGAAACCGCCCATAAACACTACGCCCATGAGGATGACCAGGAGCCCCAGCAGTTGGGTGATCCAGGCATTCTGCGAGCCGGTGATCAGGGTGCCGAGCTGGCCGAACGCGCCGCCCAGCAGCACAAAAATCACCGAGAATCCCAGCACAAAAAGCCCGATGCCCACAAGCATCCGGCCGCGCTTCTGCTTCTCCAGGTCCACGCCGCTCAGGCCGGTGACGTAACCCAGGTAGCCGGGCACCAGGGGCAGCACGCACGGCGACAGGAAGGACACCAGGCCGGCGAGCAGCGCCACCGGGATGGCAAGCAGGAGCGAGCCGTTCAGGATGGTTTCGGCGAAGGGGCTGTTCACGGTCCGGGGCCGCCGCTACTCTGCCACAGCGGCGGTGATGAGGGCTTTGAGGGTGCCCTTCTGGATTTCGCCCAGCACTCGCGAGGCCACGCGGCCCTGCTTGTCCAGGACCAGCGTGGTGGGGACTGCCCCCGGCGGGACCAGCCCGGAGACGGCCAGGAGCACGCCGCCGTTCTTGTCGTCGAAGCTGGGGTAGGACAGGTTGAAGGTCTTGTCGAAGGCCTCTGCGGTGCCTTTTTCGTCGCGGAGGTTGACGCCGAAGAACTGCACGCCCTGGTCCTTGAAGCCCTGGTGCAGCTCTTCCAGGATGGGTGCTTCAACGCGGCAGGGTGCGCAGGCGGCGAACCAGAAGTTCAGGACCGTCACCTTGCCCTGGAAGTCCGCTGGGGCTATCTGGGTGCCGTTGAACAGCGTGCCGTTAATGGCGACGGCGGCCTTTCGGTCCGAGGCGGTGAACTCGGTCACCGAGCCGTCCCCGGCCACGTAGTTCTTGTTGTCGCCGGCTTTGGCCTGCTTGGCAAGGGCGTCTTCCTGCGCACAGGCGGACAGCCCCAGGGTCAGGGCGGTCAGGGCGGCGCCGCCAGCAGCGAGTACGGCACGGCGGGATGTCGCGCTTGAAACAGCACGGGATGTTGTGCGGTTGTTCGTCATGTCAGGCTCCGGGGGTGCTGGCGGCACCGGGAAGAAGTGCGGCAGCGGGCTCACTGTACTCAACGCGCAGGAGCGAGCCGTCGTCGTCGAACACCAGGGACGTGATGGACGTCAGCGTGCACTCGCGTTTGCGCGGGTCATGCCACAGCGGCCGGCCTTCGGCGCTGAGGCGGGTGGCCCAGATGGGGAGCTGGTGGCTGACCATAATGGCTTCCGGGCCGTCGGTTCCGTAGTCGCCGGCGGCCAGTTCGATGGCTCGGAGCCGGGCGTCCTCAACAGCTGACCTGACGCGCGCGGCCTGCGCCTTGTACGGTTCGCCCCAGGACGGCCGGAACGGGTTGACCAGGTGCGGCCAGTGCTTGGGCTTCCGGAGCTCGGCCTTGGTGACCTTCATGCCCTGGAAGTAGTTTTCCGCTTCAATGATGCGGCCGTCTGTGTGGATTTCCAGACCAAGCGCCTCAGCGGCGGGAGCCGCTGTTTCCTGCGCCCTGACCAGCGGCGACGCCGCGAGGTAGACGATCCTGGCCCCGCGCGCGGCACGCTCGGCGAAGTGGTCGGCGAGCATCTGCGCCATTTCCCGGCCCAGCTCGGAGAGGTGGAATTCGGGCAGCCTGCCGTACAGAACGCGGTCAGGATTGTGGACCTCGCCGTGGCGGAGCAGATGGACAGTGGATTGGGGCATGTTTACCAGTTTCTCAAAGATGGCGTGCTATCCGAAATCTTCTACATCCAGTAGAACTCAAACTTTTGGAAAAATGTTCCGGAACCGGGAACAAAACATGCAAACGCATGTTTATACTGAATGCAGCGGATAGTTGAGGATTCAACAGATGAAGCGTCAAGCTATCCGGAAGTACCACCCGACAAACCCAAGGAGAAACACCATGACTCTTCCCGCAGACGTCACCACCGGCACCTGGACCCTCGACAACTCGCACAGCGAGATCGCCTTCACCGTCCGGCACGCAGGCATCAGCAAGGTCCGCGGCCAGTTCAAGGATGCCGTGGCAACCCTGGACCTCGCCGACAACGTGGCCGATTCCAAGATCAGCGCCACCATCCAGACCGCCAGCTTCGACTCCGGCGATGTCAACCGTGACGGCCATGTCCGCGGCGAAGACTTCTTCGACGTCGAGGCCTTCCCGGAAATCTCCTTCGTCTCCAACGGCCTCGTGGCCAAGGGCAACAGCTACGAGCTGACCGGGGACCTCACCATCAAGGGTGTCACCCGTCCTGTTGCCCTTGAGACCGAGTTCAACGGCGTGGCCGTGGACCCGTTCGGCATGACCCGCGCCGGCGTCTCCGCTGAAACCACCATCAGCCGCAAAGACTTCGGCCTGACTTGGAACGCTGTGCTGGAAGCCGGCGGCGTGCTGGTCAGCGACAAGGTTGCCATCAACCTGGAGCTCGCGTTCATCGCACCCGCAGCATAGTTTTCTTCCTGAAGCACCCCGGCCGCCATTTCCACGGAATCTGGCGGCCGGGGTGCTTTGTTTTATCCCCTAGATACAGGCGGACACGCGGTCTACAGTGAGACCCATGAGCAACAGTGAAGTACCACAGCCCCAGCAGCCCCAGCAGCCCGGCGCTGAGCAGCCCGGTGCCCAGCCGCCTGCCACTCAGCCGCCTGCCAGCAACGTTCCTCCTGCCGGCAACGTTCCCCCCGCGGGCTACCAGCCGCCGCAGGGTTACCCGCAGCCAGGACAGGCCTACCAGCCGCCGCAGGGTTACCCGCAGCCAGGACAGCCGGATGGCCAGCCCGGGCAGCCGTACAACCAGCCCGGCCAGCCGGGCGGCTTCCAATTTGCGATGCCCACCGACGGCCCCCGCAACTTCAACGACGTTATGCCCAAGGGCGGTTTCTCCGGCATGTTCAGCGTGACCGGGCTGCCCACCGAGCTCAAGGTGTCGTACTGGATCTGGCTCATCGGCGGCATGCTCGGTGTGTTGGGCGGTCTCTTCGGGATGCTTGCCACGCTGGCATTGTTCACCGTGGCACCCGCCCTGGCTGCGGTGGTCCTCGTTTTGGTGCTGGTGGCACTGGCCCTGGCGGCGGCCCAGGTTGTCCTGGTCCTGAGGATGAAGGAGGGCAAGGAATGGGCGCGCCTAGCGCTCACCATCGTGGCCGGCGTTTCGCTGGTGCTCGCCGTGCTCGGCGGCAGCGTGGGCGGCGGCAGCAGCATCGGTAACAACTGGCTCGGCTTCCTCATCTCCGCCGCGGCTACCGTCCTGATGTGGCTGCCGAACTCGCAGGCCTGGTTCATCGCCGTCAAGGGCCGCGCGTAGACCGGATCCAGCAGAAACACAGTCTTGCGCGACCCGCCCTGAGTTCTGTGGGAATACCTCTCCGGAATGATCCCCCGCGACCCCCGCCGGGGGTACGGTGGGAAGTAAGCCTTACTGGGGGGCAGGCCAGTTGGACTGCACCCAGCAGCCGAACTGACATCCGACCTGCAAAGGACCGCTCATGAGCACGCCTGTCCCGCCTCCCGTCCCGAACGAGCCCGAGCCCGGCAACCAGCCGCCAGCGCCCCGCTACGGCGAGAACAGCCCGCAGTTCGGGCAGCCCACACCGCCGGCGCCACAGTACGGGCAGAACGCCCCGCAGTTCGGGCAGCCCACGCCGCCGGCGCCGCAGTACGGGCAGAACGCCCCGCAGTACGGGCAGAACAGCCCGCCGCAGTTCGGCCAGCCCACGCCTCCGCCCTATGGCCAGCAGCCGTACGGGCAGTCCCCCTACGCGCAGTACCCGTCCGAACAGCCGCAGGCCACGGGATCCAACGGGGTTCCCCAGCTGGTCAACATCTCGTTCTGGCTGCTGATTGGCGCGGGTGTCGTGTATGTCATCAGCCTGCTCATGGGCATTGGCATGCTCGATGACCCGGCGATGCGCCGCGCCTTCGAAGACGCCATGCGCAGCGGTGGCGCTTCCGGCACGGAGTTTGCATTCGACGATTTCAAGGGTGTCCTCGCCGGGTCGCTCGTAGTCTTCGCCATCATCGGCGCTGGGCTGTACGCGCTGGTGGCGTTCTTCGTCCGTAAGGGCAAGAACTGGGCCCGCATCCTCGGCACCGTTTTCGCGGCACTGTCCATTTTCGGCCTCTTCGGACCACCGAGCCTCGGAACCGTGGGAACGCTGGCCGGGATCGCAGCGATCGTGCTGCTCTACCTGCCGGCCGCGGCCCCGTACTTCCGCAAGCAGCAGCCGTTCGCTAACCCGTACGGCGCCCCGGGCACCACGCCTGGCAACCCCTACGGACAGTAGTACCAACGAGTCGCATCCACACCCGAACGGGCGTGGACCCCACCAGCCGCCGAAGATCTAGGCGGTCTGGTCCGGGGTCTGCGCCCGTTGTGCGTGATAGGCGAGGATCTGCAGTTCGGTGGCCATGTCCACCTTGCGGAGGTTGACGCCCTCGGGGACCTGCAGCATAACGGGGGCGAAGCTCAGGATGCTGTGGACACCGGCCGCCACCACGCGGTCGCACACGGCCTGCGCCACGGTGGCCGGAAGTGCCAGGACCACCATGTTGGCGCCCGTCCGCTGCAGCACGGCCTCCATGTCCGCGGCGTCGCTGACACGCAGCCAGCCCACCTCATTGCCCACCACCATCTGGTCGGCGTCGAAAATTGCCACCACGTCAAAACCGCGGGACTCGAAGCCGCCGTAACGGGCCAGGGCTTTGCCGAGGTTACCCGCGCCAACAATGGCGACCTTCCAGTCATGGGTCAGCCCCAGTGCCGCGGAGATGTGACGGCTCAGGTACTGCACTTCGTAGCCCACTCCGCGCGTGCCGTAGGAACCCACATAGGAAAGGTCCTTGCGAAGGGTTGACGAGCTGACGCCTGACGCTTCCGCCAGCGATTCCGACGATACCCGTTCGACGCCGTCGGACAGCAGCGTGTTAAGGGCGCGCAGGTAGATGGTCAACCGGGCCACTGCCGCGGGCGGTATTTCCTTGGTGGACTCGGCGCCGTGGACGGGCTGTGTACTGTGGCCAGCCTCTGTACCGTGGACAGCATGAGGAGATGAATCCAGTGAAGTCACTATCCCCTCCATCCCATCGCGTCGTGACTCCACTCTAGAGCCCCGCCGCTGGTGCCAACAAAGCCGGTGTCATTCTGCGAGGCCGATTTCCCATTGGGCCAAGGCTCGTTGGAGGACGCGCTCCAGCCGGGCTTCGTCGATCTTCCAGAAATCGCGTTGGATTCCATCCACCAGGACTACGGGGATTTCCTCCGCGTACCGCTCACGCAGTTCCGGCAGTTCGTCCACCGGCTGTTCCGTCCACCCGAGTCCCAGCGCGGCAGTAACGCGTCCGACGGCGTCGCGCGCCCCTGCGCACAGGTGACAGTCTGCTTTGGTGATGAGGACTACCTCGGGTTTTGCCATGCCTTAACCGTATCGCCCTTCAGGGCAGAGAACAGGGCAGGGCCGACGGCGGGGCACGCGGCGGCGCGGGCATCGGGCGGGCACTGGTACTGAAATCCTGGCCACCGAGTATTGACTAGACTCGTGGACATGCCCGAGGAGAAGTACGTAGCTGTGGTGACCCAGCCGGATGCGGTGATGCAGACCGGCGAAGCCGCCTTCTTCGACGTCGATAACACCCTCATGAAGGGCGCCAGCCTTTTCCACGTTGCCCGCAAGATGCACCAACGCGGCGCCTTTACACTGAGGCAGGCTGCGGGGTTCGCGTGGAAGCAGTTCAAATTTGTGGCGCGCGGCGAGAACATGGACGACGTCCACGCCGTCCGCGATTCCGCCCTCACCCTCGCCGCCGGCATCACGGTGGAAGATGTCAAAGCCTTGGGCGAAGAGGTCTACGACGAAATGATCGCGTCCAGGATCTGGCCCGGCGCCAAGGCACTGGCGCAGCAGCACCTGCGCGTAGGCCGACGGGTCTGGCTGGTCACCGGAACCCCCATTGAGGTCGCCGCGGTCATTTCCACCAGGCTGGGCCTGACCGGAGCCTTGGGCACGGTTGGCGAGATCGCCGACGGCATGTACACCGGCCGCCTGGTGGGTGACATCCTGCACGGCGCGGCCAAGGCCGTGGCTGTCCGGGAACTGGCCGACGCCGAAGGCCTGGACCTCAAGCGCTGCTGGGCCTACAGCGACTCCTACAATGACATCCCGCTGCTGACAGTGGTGGGGCATCCCGTGGCCATCAATCCCGATGCCAGGCTCCGCCGCCACGCACGGGACAACAACTGGCCGGTCTACGATTTCCGTTCCGGCCGCCGCGCCGCCACCCTGGGACTCAAGGCAGCAACGGCCGGTGGCGCCGTGTACGGGCTCTGGCGCGGGTACTCCCGGATGCGCGGCCCCCGGGCTTAGCGGCAACTGCCCGGCCGCGGTGTTCCGCGTAGGAGCGCATCGCGACCGAACGCGGGACAAAGGTCGCCCCGTTGCCGGGCACGCAAAAAATGCCCGTTGCCAAGAGGCAACGGGCATTTTCACGCTTGTTGAAGTATCTCTACTTCTTATTGCGGCGCTGGTGACGGGTCTTACGAAGCAACTTGCGGTGCTTCTTCTTGGCCATACGCTTGCGACGCTTCTTAATAACTGAACCCACGAAAGTTCCTCACAAACTAGATGCAGTACCTGTCTGATGGAAAAGGTCCGTGGACAGAGCTACAGAACTGAAACAACTGACAGATTCTTACAATGACGTAAAACGTTCCTTAACAGGGTACCGCTTCTTGGCGATGCCCACTGACCGCAGGTAATGCTCAGGCGGTTTCGGTGTGCCCG
Source organism: Pseudarthrobacter cellobiosi (assembly GCF_023913755.1). Taxonomy (GTDB): domain Bacteria; phylum Actinomycetota; class Actinomycetes; order Actinomycetales; family Micrococcaceae; genus Arthrobacter; species Arthrobacter cellobiosi. Next base: position 55,679 of record NZ_JAMXBJ010000035.1, on the reverse strand, counting down.
TCCACCACAGCACCCTTGAGGTACTGCTCGACGGCGTTCTCCGGCACCCGGTACGACCGGCCGAAACGCACCGCGGGCATCTCGCCTGAGTGGACCAACCGATAGACGGTCATTTTGGAGACGCGCATGACCTCGGCCACTTCGGCCACGGTCAGGAACTTCGCGTTCGAGAAGTTCTGTTCTGCGGACATTTCCCTATTCCTTTGCTGATGGATGACGACAGTACCCCAGCTTTGATTCATATGCGGTGTGCCGATGCTGAGCCATCCACCAACCATGTGTTAGATACTCTAGAGGTTCATGGGGCTGTAGTGAAAGTCATCCGGGCAATCATTAAGCGGTCCGGCGCTTCCTGGCAGACGCCGCGAGCTGATCGAGGACCGAAACGGAGACGTCCCAATCCATGCACGCGTCCGTGACACTCTGCCCGTAGACGAGTTCCGCCCGGCCCGCCGCGTGCTCGGTGACATCCAGGTTCTGGGCACCGCCCACCAGGAAGCTCTCCAGCATGACGCCCGCAATGGCCTGTGCCGCCTCGCCGCCGTCTTCCAGCTGCGCGCCGATTTCCAGCGCCACTTCCGCCTGCCGGTGGTGGCTCTTGCCGCTGTTGGCGTGGCTGGCATCCACGATCAGCCGGGGGTTAAGCCCCTTGCCGGCGAGCTTGGCGGAAGCACTTTCGACGTCGGCCGCCGAGTAGTTGGGCCCCTTGCGTCCACCGCGGAGGATGACGTGGGTGTCCGGGTTCCCGGCGGTGGCCACCAGCGCGGCCCGGCCATCGCCGTCGATCCCCAGGAATGCCTGAGCGGCAGCGGCGGCGCCGCACGCGTCGAACGCTACCTGGAGGTCGCCGTCGGTCCCGTTTTTGAATCCAATGGGCATGGAGAGTCCGGAGGCAAGCTGGCGGTGGATCTGGCTTTCGGTGGTGCGGGCCCCGATGGCTCCCCAGGAGATCAGGTCCGCCACGTACTGGGGGCTGATGGGTTCCAGGAATTCGGTGGCGGTGGGCAGTCCCAGCGCGGTGACCTGCTGCAGGAACTCCCTGGCGGTCCGGAGCCCGGTGACCATGTCGTGGCTGCCGTCCAGGCGCGGATCGTTGATCAGGCCCTTCCAGCCCACCGTCGTGCGGGGCTTTTCGAAGTAGGTGCGCATCACGATCAGGAGGTCGTCACGGTGCTTTTCGGCCTGGCTGACCAGCCGGCGGGCGTATTCCAGCCCTGCCTTGGGATCGTGGATGGAGCAGGGGCCCACGATGACCAGCAGCCTGTCGTCCACGCCGTCCATGATGGCGCGGACTTCGTCACGGCCACGCTCGACGACGTCCGTCACCCGGGCGTCCAGGGGCAGCTCGGCAATGAGCTCCTGTGGCGTGGGCAGCGGCGTGAACTCGCTGACGCGCAGATTGGACGTGGATTTTGAGGGAGTGGCTGTCGCGGTGCTCATGTTCGGGTCCTGTTCCAGATAGGAAGCGGGCCCAGATCAGAACCCGCCGGAGAAATGGCGAAGGGCAGAGAATGATCTCTGCCCTGTTGGCTCTGAAGGAAGATGGATGCGTGTCAGTTAGACGCGGGCTCCTCCAGAGCCAACGAAAAATACGCATACCAACGGTTTGTCATAGGCAAACCATAACCGCGGGCTGTGACCGCCGCAAAATCCACTGTCGTAACGCAGCGCGATGTCAGCCCAGAAGCTCGCGGAGGTACTGCAGTTGCCTTATCCAGTGGTGCTCCTGGCCGCCCTCGTGGTTGTTAAACCGGTAGACCTCGATGTCCTTTTGTGCCACGGAGCCGCCGCCGTAGGCATTGAAGCTGGCGAACACGGTGGATGGCGGGCAGACATCGTCCATCTGCGCCACCGAGTACAGGGCCGGTACGGTGGCCGCCCGGGCGAGGTTGACGCCGTCGAAATAGCTCAGGACCGCGAGCATCGGCTCATACCGGTCCCGGTGCCTGCCCATGAAGGCCGCGATTTCCGGATAGGGGCCGCGGGCCGCGATGTCGATAGCCCTGGGGAAGTCCTGCAGGAAGGGGACGTCGGGCAGCGCGGCGATGACGCCGTCGAGCCTTCCCGCCACCAGCCCCGCAACCGCCACCACAATGCCGCCGCCCTGGCTGATTCCGGCCAGGACCACGCGCGCAGGATCCACCTCTGGGTGGGACTGCGCCGCTTCCACCGCGCGGAACGCGTCCACGTATACGCGGCGGTAGTAGTAGTCCTCGCGCCTGTTGGCGCCCCTGGTCATGAGCCCCGCGTAGGCCACCTCGCCCGCAGACGGGTGGGGATCGGCGGTTTCGCCGAGGATCCCGCCGTAGCCCTGGCCGCGGGTGTCCATAATGAAGTGCGCGTAGCCGGCCTGCGCCCACTTGGTGTCCTGGTTGACCAGCCCGCGGCCGCCCGAGTAGCCGATGTACTGGACGACGACGGGCAGCCGGGTTCCGGCGCGCCGATTCGCCGGGAGGTGCAGCCAGCCCCTGATCGGTGCACCTCCGTAGCCGGCGAACGTGACGTCGAAGGTGTCGACGACCGACAAGTGGTTCTCCACCGGCTCGAACGTTGCGTTGAGCGGGAACAACCGGGCTTCGTCGAGGGTGGCGTCCCAAAAGTCCTGCAGGTCGGCGGGCGGCGTGACCCTCGAGGTGTAGCTGCGGAGCTGGTCAAGGGGAAGGTCGAAGAGGGGCATACTGCTGTCCGCTCCGGTTGGGGCCCCAAGTGTCCCTTCGCGCTGGGTGGTTCGCGCTGGATCGTGGGCGCTGGGGGTGGTGGGCGGTTACAGGCGGGAGAGCTGCGGCGTGAACGTCTGCAGCTCGTGCGATGACACCACCAGGCGGCGCAGTTCCGTGAGCCCGCCTCTGACGACGCCGGCTGCCCGGGCCTGGACCAGGACATTCCCGACGGCGGTCGCTTCTACGGGTCCTGCCACCACCTTCTTGCCGGTGGTGTCGGCCGTGAGCTGGCAGAGGAGCCCGTTCTGGGAGCCGCCACCAACGACATGGATCACGTCCACGGTGCGGTCCGCCAGGCGTTCGGCGTCCGCGATGGCCCGCGCGTAGCCGGTGGCGAGGCTGTCCATGATGCAGCGTGTAATGGCTGCCGGGTCATCAGGCAGGAGGTCCCCGGTGTGGCGGACCGTGGCGCGGATGCGGTGGGGCATGTTGTCAGGGGCGATGAACCCTGAATCGTCCGGATTAATCTGCGGGCCGCCCGGGGGCAGGGCCGCGGCGGCGTCGAGCAGATCAGCGAGTTCCCAGGTGTTGCCCTCCGCGGCCCAGGTCCGTTGGCATTCGCTGAGCAGCCACAACCCGCCCATGTTGCGCAGGTAGCGGATAGTGCCGTCCACGCCGCGTTCATTGGTGAAGTTCGCCTCCCGGCTGGCCTCGGTCAGGACCGGCTGGTTCAGTTCCAGCCCCACCAGGGACCAGGTGCCGGAGGAGATGTACGCGAAGTCCTCCTCCTGGGCGGGGACGGCGGCGACGGCGGAGGCGGTGTCGTGCGAGCCGACGGCCACCACCTTGGTGCCGGCCGGCAGTCCCACCCTGGACGCGATCTCCGGCAGCAGCGTGCCGACGGTTTCGCCGGGCTCGATCAGTGGCGGGAACAGCTTCTTGGGCAGGCCCAGGGCGGTCAGGAATTCCGTGGCCCACTCCCCCGCGACGGCATCAAAGAGACCTGTGGTGGAGGCGTTGGTAGATTCCGTGCGCCGCTGCCCCGTAAGGAAGAAGGCGATGAGGTCCGGGATGAGCAGCGCCTGCAAACCGTCCAGCTCCTGCTCCGTGGCCAGCTGGTAGAGGGTGTTGAACTGCAGGAACTGCAGCCCGGTGGTGGCGTAGAGCCGGGCCGGATCCAGTTTCTGGTGCACGGGCGCGACGGCAGCGCGGCTGCGGTCATCGCGGTAGCTGTAGGGCTGGGCCGTGAGTTCCCCGGCGGCGTTGACCAGGCCGTAGTCCACCGCCCAAGTGTCGATCCCGATGCTGGTGATAATTTCGTCCTGCGCCGCCGCCACGGTGGCGGCGGCGGTCAGGCCCGCGAGCACTTCGGCGAACAGGGCGTCGAAATCCCAGCGGAGGCCGCCGTCGAGCTCCACCACACCGTTGGGAAAACGGTGCACCGTCTCCAGCTCCACGCTCCCGTCCGCGGTAGCGGACGAGCCGTCCTTGGTCCGGCCGAGGATTACCCGGCCGGAGGAGGCGCCGATGTCGACAGCGGCGAACACCGCCCCGGCCGTGGCCGGGGCGGTGTTCGCGGCTGATTCGGTGGTGCTCATCGGAGGAAGGCTGCTGCCACCCCAGCGTCCACGGGGATGTGGAGGCCGGTGGTGTGGGACAGTTCGTTGCTGGTGAGGACGGCGGCGGCGTTGGCCACGTGCTCGGGCAGGACTTCGCGCTTGAGCAGGGTGCGCTGGGCGTAGTACTTGCCCAGTTCCTGCTCGTCCACGCCGTAGACCGCGGCGCGTTTGGCGCCCCAGCCGCCGGCGAAGATGCCGGAGCCGCGGACCACGCCGTCGGGGTTGATGCCGTTGACACGGATGCCGTATTCGCCCAGTTCGGCCGCGAGGAGCCGGACCTGGTGCGCCTGGTCAGCCTTGGTGGCGGAGTAGGCGATGTTGTTCGGGCCGGCGAACACGGAGTTCTTCGAGGAGATGTAGATGATGTCCCCGCCCATGTCCTGGGCGATCATGACCTGCGCCGCGGCCTTCGACACCAGGAAGGAGCCCTTGGCCATCACGTTGTGTTGCAGGTCCCAGTCCTTTTCGGTGGTCTCCAGCAGCGGCTTGGAGATGGACAAGCCGGCGTTGTTGACCACCAGGTCCAGGCCGCCGAACGCCAGCACCGCTTCCTGGATCGCCGCGGCGATCTGCGCCTCGTCTGTCACGTCCGCCTGGACACCGATGGCGACGTCCGCGCCGCCCAGCTCCGCGGCGACGGCCTGGGCGTTCTCCAGGTTCAGGTCGGCAATGACTACGCACGCGCCGTCGGACGCCAACCGGGTGGCGATGGCCTTGCCGATACCCGACGCCGACCCCGTGACCAGCGCGATGCGGGAGGCGTGCGACTTGGGCTTCGGGAGGCGGGCGAGCTTGGCTTCCTCGAGGGACCAGTATTCGATCCGGAACTTCTCGGATTCCTCGATCGGGGCGTAGGTGGAGATCGCCTCGGCGCCGCGCATGACGTTGATCGCGTTGAGGTAGAACTCGCCGGCAACGCGGGCGGTCTGCTTGTTGGCGCCGAAGGAGAACATGCCCACGCCCGGGACCAGCACGATGGCCGGGTCCGCGCCGCGCAACGCCGGGGAATCCGGTACCGCGTGGCGGTCGTAGTAGGCCTGATAGTCCTCGCGGTAAGCGGCGTGGAGTTCCTTCAGCCGGGCGATGGAGTCCTCGATGGAGGCATCCGCGGGCAGGTCCAGGATCAGCGGCTTGACCTTGGTACGCAGGAAATGATCCGGGCAGGACGTGCCCAGCGCACCAAGACGCGGGTGCTCTGCGGATTCCAGGAAGTCAAGCACGACGGCGTCATCACTGAAGTGCCCCAGCTGCGGTTTGTCCGTGGAGGCCAGGCCGCGGATCACCGGAGCGAGCGCGGCGGCTTTGGCCTTCCGCTCGGCCTCGGGCAGGGCGCCGAAGCCGGGCAGCTTGGTGCCGAACGGTTCGGCCTTGCCGTTGTCCTTGATGTACTTCTCGGCCTGTTCGATGATCCACAGCGAATTGCCCTCGGCCTCTTCGCTGGTGGCGCCCCAGGCGGTGATGCCGTGGCCGCCCAGGATGGTGCCGATGGCCTGCGGGTTCGCGTCCTTGATCGCGGCGATGTCCAGGCCCAGCTGGAAACCGGGGCGGCGCCACGGAACCCAGAGAACCTTGTTGCCGAAGATCTTCGTGGTCAGGGCCTCGCCGTCCACCGCGGTGGCAATGGCGATCCCGGAGTCCGGGTGCAGGTGGTCCACATGGGCGGCGTCCACGAGCCCGTGCATGGCGGTATCAATCGACGGCGCGGCGCCGCCCTTGCCGTGCAGGCAGTAATCAAAAGCGGCCACCATCTCGTCTTCACGGTCAACACCCGGGTAGACGTTCTTCAGGGCGTTCAGCCGGTCCAGGCGCAGCACCGCCAAGTTCCCGGCCTTCAGCGTGCCAAGGTCCCCGCCGGAGCCCTTGACCCACAGCAGCCGGACGTCCTCGCCCGTCACCGGGTCCTTTTCCGTGCCCTTGGCAGACGTGTTGCCGCCGGCGAAGTTGGTGTTCCGCTTGTCCGCGCCAAGGCGGTTGGAACGGGCTATCAGTTGGTCAATTGTTGGATTCGTCATGGTCTTAGGCTCCCCATCCGGCCTGGTGGCCGCCTTGGCGTTCGGTATTGATTTTCTCCTGGTATCCGCTGGCGGCGAAGGCTGCCATCGGGTCCGCGGGCAGGCCGCGGGATTCACGCCATTCGGCCAGGTCGGGGCGGACATCCGTGTAGAACGCGTCCATCAGCACCGCGTTCGCGGCCAGCACGTCGCCGGAGTTCTGCGCTGCGTCCAAGGCGATGGTGTCCACCAGCAGTGCCCGTGCCGTCATTTCCTGCACGTTAAGTACGGAGCGGATCTGGCCCGGGATTTTCCCCTCGATGTTGTGGCACTGGTCCAGCATGAACGCGACGCCGGCGGCTGGCTGCAGTCCACCTCCACGGACCACTTCGGCCATGATGCGGAACAACTGGAACGGATCTGCTGCGCCGACAATCAGGTCGTCATCGGCGTAGAAGCGCGAGTTGAAGTCGAACGAACCGAGCTTGCCCAGTCGCAGGAGCTGCGCCACGATGAACTCGATGTTCGTGCCCGGCGCATGGTGGCCGGTGTCCAGGCAGACCATCGCCTTCTCGCCCAGCGCCAGGCAGTGCACGTAGGAGGTGCCCCAGTCGGGAACGTCCGTGTGGTAGAAGGCCGGCTCGAAGAATTTGTATTCCAGCACCATCCGCTGGTCGTCGCCGAGCCGGTCGTAGACCTTGCGCAGGGATTCAGCCAGCCAATCCTGGCGGGAGCGCATATTGCCCTGCCCCGGGTAGTTGGTACCGTCCGCGAGCCAGACCTTCAGGTCCTGCGAACCGGTCTGGTTCATTACCTCAAGGCACTCATACATATGGTCCACGGCCTTCTGGCGCACGGCCGGGTCGCTATGCGTGAGGCTGCCGAACTTGTAGTCGTCGTCCTGGAAAGTGTTGCTGTTGACCGTTCCCAGTTTCACGCCCAGACCGGCGGCGTAGTCCGCCAGGGCAACATAGTCGTCCACCTTGTCCCAGGGTATGTGCAGGGCAACCGCGGGGGCCATGCCGGTGAGGGCGTTCACCTGGGCGGCGTCGGCGAGTTTCTCTTCGATGGTGCGCGGGGTTCCGGGCGTGGCGAATACCTTGAAGCGGGTGCCGGAGTTACCGAAGGCCCAGGAGGGCAGTTCGATGCTCTGGTGTTCGAGCGTGGTCAAAACGTCGGTCGGGATGGACACGTCAGTCTCCTTTGGAGTGGGTCTGGGTGAGGGCGGCCGCAGCGGCGGCCAACTGGTCCTCGAGGTTGAATACTTCAGTCAGTTGGAGGAAGCCCGTGTCCGGGGCGCCGTCGAGGTCTTCGAAGAAGCCGGACATTTCGGTCTGCCAGCGGGCGTTGACGTCCGTGGCTGCCATCCGCGCCTGGGCTTCCGGCAGGTTGTCGGTTTCGAAGTAACCGATCAGCAGGCCGTCAGCGCGGAGGAAGAGCGAGTAGTTGTTCCAGCCGGAGGACTTCAACGCCTGGAGCATGTCGGGCCAGACGGCGGCGTGGCGCCGTATGTATTCCTCGATGAGTCCGGGTTTCACCTGGAGCTGGAAACAAACGCGCCGAGTGCTCATGACAGCACCACATGCCGGTGTTCGATGCCCAGCAGGGATGCTGCCGCTTTGATATCAGCGGCACGGTGGCCGATGCACAGGGCCCAGTGGTGGCCGATGCCCGTCTGGCTCCATTCGTCCACCCAGACGCCCGGGTCTCCGCCGAAGTCCACGCGGGACGTGGTGTTGCCGATCGCCAGCAGGGGTCCGGGCACCACGACGCCCTCGGAGGTGACGAAGACGTAGCTGCCGTCCGGGTCCTGGCCGAGGCCGAACGTGGTGACCGGTCCGTGCCGGACATCGAACTCCACCGAGACGCCCCAGCCGCGTTTGCCGTGGAAGACGCCGAGCCCGCGCAGCAGCGGTTCCTGCGCCGAGACGGCCAGGTGCGCCGGACCGTCGTGGCCCATCTCCACCACGTTGTCGAAGAAATTCAGGGCCTGGATCTCGGTGAACGACCCGCCGGCGCCGATCGCCTGCGCGGCCAGCATGGCGATGGAAGTCCGCAGCTCGAATTCGCCTGCCATGGGGATTCCCCGGGCCGTGAGGATGGAGGAGCCAAGGATCATCCCGGCTCCCAGCCGTTCGTGCTGTTCCCCGGCCAGTCCGCGGTGGTAGTAGGCCACGGAGTCAAGATCGAAGTCCTCCACCAGGCGGTCCAGACCCACCGATACTTTGGCACCCCAGGCAAAGTCGTCGTCGTTCACAGAGTCGTCCAGCACAAAAAGGTCGCGGGCCAGTTCGAGCCGTTCGGCCACCTGTGCCTCGGTCACCGCGTTGACCCGTTCGCGCAGGTCGTCGAATTCCAGCACCTCCACATGGGAGCCGAAGGTGGTCGAGACGGTGGTCAGATCAGTGGCGACATCCAGCATGCCCGGGTAGAGGTGGCCCATGAGTCCGTGCCGGGCGTTCCGCAGCCGGGCGCGGACGCCGGCCGCGTGGACCCACTGGGTGATCCGTTCCCAGGCGGATTCCTGCTTGAGGTGTCCGGAGACGGAGCGGAAGTCGATCCCGGCACGGCGGAAGACGTTGGCGACCTCCGGCACCGGGCATTGGCCGCAGTAGGCCAGCCACTTGCCGGTGTCAAAGTTGGCGTGGTCCATCGCTTCGGTGGTCTGCAGGTCGATAACCAGGACGGGGGTCTTTGCCCGCTGGGCGATGGGCAGCACCATGGAGGAGGTCAGGTAGGTGGTCAGGAAGATGACGATCAGATCGCAGTCAGCGACACGCAGCTTTTCACCGGCTGCGGCGGCTTCCTGTGCGTCGGAGATGAAGCCGGTGTCGGTGACTTCGGCGTCGAGTCCCTGGAAACGGCCGGTGACGTAACGGACGGAGTCCCGCAGCTGCGGCAGGAGTTCCGGAAACTGGGGCCAGTAGGCGCCCAGCCCGCCGGAGACCAATCCGATGCGGGTGGACCGGCGCCGGTGCGGCTGCAGCAGTCGGGCGGCGGATTGCTTCTGGTTCGTCATGGTAAGTCTTTCTTTGGCACGGCAAAGTCAAGGGAATGCTTGAGCCCCGGCGGGCAGGCGGGCCGTGGTGCGGCACCGCCTGCCCGGCGGATAGGAACGGCAGCGGCGTGCCGGAAACCGCTAACGCGGGCCGGACGCCGATCCGCTAGAACTGGTACTTGTCGATGTTTTCGGCGTTGAAGACCGTCGGCGGGCCGACGATTACCAGTCCGCCCTCTTCGATGGTGCGTTCGCCGAGTTCACCGGCAGTGAACTTGTCCCCGACTGCTCCGGTGATCTTCCCGTCCGCCAGGGCCTTTCCCGCGAAGGCTGCAACGTAGCCGAGCTGTGCCGGATCCCAGAGCGCGAACTCCTTGACGGTGCCGTCCTTCACGAATGGGCGCATTTCATTGGGCAGGCCGAGCCCGGTGAGCGCCACCTTGCCCTTGTACGCGGACGTGGAGAGGTACCGGCCGGTGGCGGCAATGCCCACAGTGGTCGGAGAGATGATGCCCTTCAGGTTCGGGTGGGCCTGCATGAGACCCTGCGCTTCCTGGAAGGACTTGGTGTCGTCGTCATCGCCATAGACCTTGGCCACCAGCTTGATGTCCTTGTACTCCGGGTTGGACGCCAGCTCCTCCTCCATAAACTTGATCCATTCGTTCTGGTTGGTGGCGTTCGCGGTGGCGGACAGGACGGCGATTTCGCCGCTGCCGCCGATCTGCTCGGCGATCAGTTTCGTCTGGATCAGAGCCACTTCTTTTGCCACCACCTGGCTAATGAACAGGTCGCGGCAGTCGGGGTTGGCGTCCGAGTCGAAAGCGACAATCTTGGCGCCGGCGGAACGCGCTTCGCCCAGGGCGGTGCAGACGGCATCCGGGTCATTGGCAGCGATCACAATGACATTCGTGCCGGCCTGCGTCTCGGCGTTGATGAAGGAGACCTGGCTGGACGCCGAGGCCTCAAGCGGGCCCACGACCTGCGAGGAGGCGAAGCCTGCCTCCTGGGCACCTGTCTTGCCGCCGCCCAGGACAACGTCCGTGTACGGGTTGTTCAGCTGCTTGGGGATGAAGGTGATTTTCTGGTCCCCTCCCGCGGCGGGGCTGCCGCCGCCGGCAGATCCCGAGCCGCCATCGCAGGCGGTCAGGGCCAGCGCAGCCACGGCGGTAATCGCGACCAGGCTCCCCAAACGACCGATCGGGCCTGTGTTCTTTAGGTTCAACATCATTGTTCTTCCCTATTCCTCGTGCGGTAAATGCATCCGGTTCCGTGCGGACGCGGTTGCTTGTGAGCGGTTGTTCAGGTCGATTTCTGGCTAAAGCTTCGGCGGACGCGCCGGGTGTGCCGCCATTCTTTGACGGCGGAGCCGATGCTCGGCGCCACCACGGAGAGGATCAGCAGCAGACCGGTCACTGTGATGAGGACGACGTCGGACACCCGTCCCAGCCGCAGGGCGTAGTTCAGTGTCCCGATCAGCAGGACACCGGCGATGACGCCGGGGATAGACCCTTTGCCGCCGAAGATCGATACGCCGCCCAGCAGCACGGCGGCAATGACTGCCAGCTCCAGGCCCGAGGCGTTGTCGCTTCGGGCGCTGGTGTAGCGCAGCGTCCAGTAGATACCGGCAAGTGCTGACACTGCGCCGGATCCCACGTAGAGCCAGAATTTGCTGCGGGCCACTTTGATGCCCACAAAGCTGGCGGCTTCCTTGCTGTATCCCATCGCGAAAAGTCCGCGCCCGAAGGGTGTGAAGTGCAGCAGAACCCCGAAGAAGATCATCACCAGGACGACCCCGATCATCACCGTCGGGATGCCGGTTCCGCCAAGTTTGGAGGTGAAGAAGGCGGTCATCGCCTTCGGGAAGTTTGCCACCGCGTTGTCTCCGATGACCACCAGGGCCAGGCCGCGGAAGAGTGCCAAGGTGCCGATCGTGACCGCCAGTGAAGGCAGGCCAAGGACGGCGATCAGAAAGCCGTTGAACATTCCGGCGATGATCCCGGCCAGGAGGCTGATCACCAGTACCAGCCAGATATCCATGCCGCCGGCCCAGAGCACGCCCATCAGGGCGCTGGTCAAGCCGGCGGTGCTGGCGACGGAGAGATCGATTTCCCCCGTGATGATGATGAGAGTCATCGGCATAGCGATCAGCAGCACCGGGATGACATCCAGGAGCAGGAATCCGGTAGTGACCGGAGAGGCGAAGCGTGGGATGGCGATGGCTGCGTAGATCAGGAAGGCGGCCAGTGCATAGATGGTCACGGCGTCGCGGCCCGCCAGGATCCTGGCCGCGCCGGTTCTGCCTTTGGGTTCCGTGGCCAAGGGCTTAGTGCTGTCAGCCACAGGGGCTGATGCACTGCTGGTGGACGAAGTTGTCTCAGACATTCCGGGCCTCGCTTATCCGCAGTTTCTTGGCTGTGCGCAGGCTCGCCACGCGGTCGATGATGATGGCGGTGAGGATCAGCACGCCGACTATGGCCTGTTGCCAGAACTTGTCCACACGCAGTGCGGTCAGGGAGCTGGTGATGGTTGTCAGGAGAACGGCGCCGAGGGCTGCTCCCGCCACGGATCCGCTGCCGCCGAAGATTGCCACGCCCCCGACGACGGCGGCCGCGACTACGTCCAGTTCCATGCCGGCGCCGGTGGTGGCGCCGACGGAGTTGAAGCGGCTGGCGTAGAGCACACCGGCCAGACCAGCCAGTGCACCGTTGGCAAGGAAGGCCAGGAACACGCGCTTGGACACCTTAATGCCGAACGCCGTGGCCGCATCCGGGTCCGAGCCGATGGCGTACAGGTCCCGGCCCGGACGGGTGCCGGACATATACACCGCCACGGCGATGACGACGACGATGGCTAGCAGTGTGATGATGGGAAACCCCAGCACGGTGTTCACCGAGAGGGCGCCGAAGGCGTCCGGCCGGTCACCGGCGAAGAACTGCTTGCCGCCTGCCCAGGCGTTGTTCAGGCCGCGGAAAACGTAGAGCGTCCCGAGGGTGATGACCAGCGCAGGCACTTTCGCTACCGTCACCAGGAGCCCGTTGAAGGCTCCCAGCAGCGCCCCGAATGCCATTCCGATCGCGAAGACGGCGATGATCGGCAGATCAGGCATGGCCGAGAAGATAAACCCCGTGCCGAAGGCAACCAGGCCAAGCATGGACCCGACGGAGAGGTCGATGTTCCGGGTGATGATCAGCAGTGTCTGCCCAGCCGCCAGAATGATGATGATAGTGGCGTTCAGCAGCAGATCTTTTACGCCCTGGGGCGAGAGAAACAGCGGATTGTTCAGGTAGGTGATGAGTACCAGGAGTGCCAATGCGATCAGCACGGGCAGTTCGCGCAGCCGCAACACCGAGGCCAAGGCGCCGTGGGCGCTGCCGGAGGTCTGTGACGTCGTCGTCTTGGTTTTCTTGTGGTCCAGAGCGGAGCTCATGGGGTCCCCCCTGCGGAAGTTGCTGCGTGCATAACTGATTCGGGATTCGCTTCGGCGCGGTCAAGTTCGGCAGTGATCCGGCCCTCGCGCATGACCAATACCCTGTCTGCCATGCCGAGGACCTCGGGCAGCTCGGAGGAAATCATCAGAATGGCGATCCCCCGGCCCGCAAGGTCTGAAATGAGCCGATGGACCTCGCTCTTGGTGCCGACATCGATGCCGCGGGTAGGTTCATCAATGATCAGCAGCCGCGGGTCTGTGGCCAGCCACTTGGCGAGCACCACCTTCTGCTGGTTGCCGCCCGAGAGCGTGGAGACGGCGTGCTCCTGCGAGCCGGTCTTAACCTGCAGCCGCCGGCTCCAGTCCTGGGCTGCACGGCGTTCGGCGGCGCCGTTGATCAGCCCCGCCGTCGCGAACTTATTGCGCAGCGTGAGGGTGACGTTGCGGGCCACGGAAAGGTTCATGACCAGGCCCTGCTTGCGGCGGTCCTCCGGGACAAAGCCCATGCCGGCCGTAATTGCAGCCTGAGGATCCCGTGGTTTGAGTTTCCGGCCCTCGAAGTTGATATCGCCGGCGTCGTAGGGGTCGATCCCGAAGACGGCGCGGGCAACCTCTGTCCGGCCGGCGCCAACCAGACCGGCCAGTGCCACGATCTCTCCCGCACGGACCTCGAAGCTGATGTCGCGGAAGACCCCGGCCCGGCTGAGCCCGTCCACCTTCAGGACCACATCCCCTATCTCCGCAAGCGTCTTGGGGAATAGCGCCCCGATGTCCCGGCCGACCATCTCGCGGACAATCTGCGGCACGGTCACTTCGACAGTCGGGTGCGTGGAGATGTATCGGCCGTCCCGCATCACGGTGATCCGGTCGCAGAGATCGAATACCTCATCGAAGCGGTGTGAGATGAACAGGATGCCGGTTCCCTTATCCCGGAGACTGCGGGCAACGGCGAACAACCGGTCCACCTCCACCCCGCTAAGCGCCGCCGTCGGTTCATCCATCACCAGCACCTTGGCGTCCAGCGAAATGGACTTGGCGATCTCGATGATCTGCTGGTCTGCGATGGACAGGCCCTCGGCAATACGCGTCGGATCGATGGGGACGCCGAGCCGCTCGAAAAGCTTGGCAGCCTCCCGGACCATGGCGGCCCGGCTGATCAGTCCGAACCGGCCCTTGGGCTGGCGGCCGATGAAGATGTTCTCCGCAACGGTCAGGTCCGGGAAGAGCGTGGGCTCCTGGTAGATGACGGAAATTCCGGCGGCTTTGCTCTCGGCAACGTTGCGGAACTGGACGCTCTCGCCGCCGACCCTGAAGTCGCCCGAATCAGGGTGGTGCAGGCCGGCGAGGATCTTAACCAGGGTGGACTTGCCGGCGCCGTTCTCGCCCACCAGGGCATGAATCTCGCCTTCCAGGATTTCGATGGTTCCGTCGGCCAGGGCTACCACCGGGCCGAACGTCTTAGCTGCGTGCTTCAAGGAGAGTACCGTCCTGCGCCCATGCTCCGGTGGGCCGGAGCCGGGCTGGGACCTGGTTGTCTGCTGCATAAATTGACCGCACCTTTGGGGCTGGAAAAAGATGAAATGAATCGTTTCATAATGCCTGTGATTTGAATCATAGGCCTCCCCGGCCATGCACGTCAAGGGAGTCGGGAGATAGGCGTCCATGATTTTGATTCGTTTCATTGAAAGGTTTCAAATCGCTGGTGTCGCGGGTATTCTGAGCCCTATGCGTCGCGCTGTCCGCAAGCGCAGACTGTTGCGCCACCCACGACCAGACAACCGCACCTCCGTATCCATCCCCCAGTCCCGAATTGGACCGAGAAACGAATACACACTACCCGCGACTCTCTTGAGAGTTCCATCTTCGAATCGTTTCATTATTTCGATTCAAAGTACCCTTGAATTCAAGCAGGTGTCAGGCAATTGCACCCCGCTCAGCATGAGAGCACGGAGAACCATGAATCGCCCAGCAAGCATCAAGGACGTCGCCAACCACGCCAGCGTGGCCGTGGGCACGGTGTCCAACGTCCTGAACTATCCGGACAGGGTCTCGCAGCGAACCAAGGAGCGGGTCCTGCGTGCCATCGACGAGCTGGGCTTCGTCCGGAACGATGCCGCCCGCCAGCTGCGCGCCGGCCAGAGCCGGACCATCGGGCTGATTGTGCTCGATGTGGGCAACCCGTTCTTTACGTCCGTGGTGCGGGCCGCCGAAGACGCCGCGGCACTCCAGGGCAGCGCCGTGCTCTTGGGCGACAGCGGCCACAACGCCAGCCGCGAGTCCAACTACATCGACTTGTTCCAGGAACAGCGCGTGCAGGGCCTCCTGATCTCGCCCGTTGGAGATGTCACCGCCCGCATCGACCAGCTCCGTGAGCGCGGCGTCCCCACCGTCCTGGTGGACCGGCTCGCCGATGAGAGCAAGTACAGCTCCGTCTCAGTGGACGACGACGCCGGCGGTTACCTCGCTGCCCGGCACCTGCTGGACACCGGCCGCCGTCGGCTCGCCTTTGTGGGCGGCCCCACCTCCATCCGCCAAGTGGCGGACCGACTCCAAGGCGCAGAACGTGCCGTGAGGGAGGAATCGGACGCCACTCTTGAAGTCCTCGATTCCGACGGACAAACAGTGCTTGCAGGCCGCAGCATTGGCAACCTGCTGGTGGAGCGGGGGCGCGCCGATCTGCCGGACGGCATCTTCTGCGCCAACGATCTGCTGGCCCTGGGTGTGATGCAGTCCCTGACCATGACGCACACGCTGCGGATCCCGGAGGACATTGCGCTGATCGGGTACGACGACATCGACTTCGCCATCTCCGCCGTGGTCCCCCTCTCCTCCATCCGGCAGCCCACCGAAGCCCTGGGGCGCACAGCCATCGAGCTGCTGGCCGAGGAACTCGAGTCCGAGAATCCGAAGCACCGGGCCGTCATCTTCACTCCCGAACTGGTGGTGCGCCAGAGCACGGGCCCGGCGACGGGATCCTCCGCCGGCTAGGGATCTCCGCTTCGAGCAGTTCTGGAGAAGCTGCCGAAACCCCTGAAGATTAGGGTGGTTCCCAGACCACAACGTAAGGAACCCCGAAATGACGGAGAAGCCAGCCACCAACACCAAGTCGTACGACGGCTTCGATGCGGACGAACGCGCCGCAATGAAGGAACGGGCCCAGGAGCTCAAGGCCGCATCGCGAAAGGGTGCCCGCGCCGCTAAGCCGGATGGCGAAAGCGATGTGCTCGGGAAGATCGCCGAGATGTCGGACCCGGACCGCGCCATCGCCGAACGGCTGCATGCCATCATCAAGGAAAACGCGCCGGAGCTCGCGCCGAAGACCTGGTACGGGATGCCTGCCTACGCCAAGGACGGCAAGGTGGTCTGTTTCTTCCAGCCCGCGGACAAGTTCAAGGCACGGTACCCGACGCTCGGATTCAACGACCCCGCTAACCTCGACGAGGGCAACATGTGGCCCACCTCCTACGCCCTGACCAAGCTCACAGCCGCGGACGAGGCGAAGATCGTGGAGCTTGTGAAGAAGGCGGTCAGCTAGCGGCTCAGCTTGCCTCGGACAGGGGCGCCCAAGCTCCCGCAATTTCCTCTTGCCAGTTCGTGCCAACGGTGGGAATCTGCTGGAAGGAGCGAGAGGTCCGTGAGTCCAATGGCACAAAGCACGGAGATCGACGGCATTGCCGTCGACGAATTACAGACATCCTTTCGGGGCGACCTCGTCCGCCCGGCTGACGCTGGTTACGATGAGCACCGCAAGGTGTGGAACGGGTCGATTGACCGCCGTCCCGCCCTTATAGCCCGCTGCACCGGCGTCGCGGACGTTCGCGCGGCCATCCGGTTCGCCCGCTCGCAGAACCTGCAGGCCGCCGTGCGGGGAGGCGGTCACAGCTTCCCCGGGCTGTCAGTGTGCGACGACGGCATGCTCATCGACCTCGGGCCCATGAAGGGCATCCGGGTGGACCCCGAGGCGCGCACGGTCCGTGTCCAGGCCGGTGTACTGCTGGGCGAACTCGACCGCGAAACGCAGGAGTTCGGCCTCGCCGTTCCGTCTGGAATCGTCACTCATACCGGGGTTGCGGGCCTGACGTTGGGCGGCGGCATCGGCTGGGTCATGCGGAAATACGGACTCACGATCGATCAACTGCTGTCCGTGGACGTGGTCACCGCCGACGGCGAGCTGGTCAGGGCAAGCGAACATCAGAACACCGACCTCTTCTGGGGCGTACGGGGCGGCGGCGGGAACTTCGGCATCGTCACTGATTTCGAGTTCCGGCTGAACCCGGTGGGCCCGTACGTTATGGCCGGTCCCGTCTTCTGGCCGATGGAAGATGCCCCAGAAGTGCTCCGCTTTTACCGGGACTGGATCGCGGACTGCCCCGACGAGCTCATGACCATCGCCGTGCAGCGGAAGGCTCCGGCACTGCCGATCGTGCCGCCGGACCTGGTGGGCAGGCTCGTCATTGCGGTCACCGCCTGCTACACGGGACCGGTCGAGGACGGCGAACGGGTCCTGCGGCCACTGAAGGAATTCGGATCGTCCGTGCTCGATTTTTGCCGACCCAAGCCGTTTCTGGAGCATCAAAAGACGTTTGATCCATCGTTCCCGCACGGCTGGCATTACTACGTCAGGTCCTGTGACGTCGCGGCCCTCAGCGACGACGTCATCGACATCGTGGTGGAGCACGGCAGGCGCATCACTTCGCCCATCACCAGCGTCGCCCTTTGGCAGATGGGCGGCGCCGTGGGAAGGATCGACGACGATGCCACCGCCTTCAACGGCCGCCAGGCCGGGTTCACGTTCAACATCAACGGCAACAGCAGGACCGCCGACGGCTTTGACGGCGAGCGCGAGTGGGCGCGGGACTATTGGTCAGCCCTGGCGCCCCACCACACCAGCGTCTACGTGAACTTCCTTATGGAGGAGGGCGAGGAGCGCGTCAGGCACGCGTACGGCGCCGCTAAGTACGACCGGCTCAAGGCACTCAAACGCACGTACGACCCCACGAACTTCTTCCGCCTCAACCAGAACATCAGGCCCTGACTGATGACCTTGCTATCGGATCGGAGAACGTCATGCTCAAAACCCTGCTGTGCAAGCTGAACCTGCGCCACGATTGGCACATCCAAACCACGGACGACGGCGGCCGCTACCGGCGCTGCCAAAACTGCGGCAAATACCAGGAGGGTGGCTCTGGCGGCAAGAACGGCAACTGGGCAGCGCCGCTGGGCATGTAGTTCGGCATGTAGCTGGGCATGCACCGTGCCCACCACGCCTCCGCCTAGGAACAACAGCTGCCCTGCCCCGCACGAACGGTGCGGGGCAGGGCCGGTCATACGGGGAAGGGCCGATGGATTCCCGCGGCCCGCAAGACACACTGGACTATCACGGCGGTTATGCCGCACACTGGAGTCGGGAAAGCGCTTGCCCAACCTAGTGTCCTCCGGGGCAGGAACGGAGCCCCATGGCAACACCACCTTCCGCCGCGTCACAGTCCGGCCGGTCCGGCCAGCACGGACACGCGGCTTCAGCGGCGAGGGTGGCGCTGGGAGGCGGCCACGGCTTCGGTGACCACCACTTGGGAAACCTTGAACGGCTGCGGGAGGCCGGCGTCGTCGAACTCGTTGCGGTAGCCGATCCCCAACCGCCGGAACCGGGGTCGGCGCCGGCCACGGCCGCAGTATTCCCTGGGCTCACGGAACTTCTGGCGGGAACGCCGGATCTGGTCGTGATCATCGTGGCCACACCCATCCAGACCCACGCACCGCTGGGCCTCGCCGTTCTGGCCACAACAGCGGACCTGTATCTGGAGAAGCCCCCGGTCGCTTCGCTGGCCGATTTCAACGTCCTGTGCGACGCCGCCCAGGCGTCCGGGCGCAGCGTGCAGATCGGTTTCCAGAGCCTGGGCTCGCACGCCCTGGCGGCCATTGAGGAACTCGTGGCCAACGGCACCATCGGCACCCTTGAGGGCATCTCGGCCACCGGCCGCTGGGTGCGCGACCGGGCCTATTTCAAGCGCTCCCGCTGGGCCGGGAAGCGAAGCGTCGACGGCGTTGATGTTGTTGACGGCGTGGCCACCAACCCGCTGGCCCACGCCGTGACAACCGCCCTGCGGATCGCCGGCGCCCGGACCACGGCCGACGTCGCGTCCGTGGAAACAGACCTGTACCGCGCCAACGACATCGAATCCGACGACACCTCGGTGATCCGGGTACGCACCACGACGGGGCTCCCCGTCACCTGCGCCCTGACCATCTGCGCCAGCGAATCCGTGGAACCCTATGTCACCCTGCACGGTTCTGCGGGCACGGCGGTGTTCCACTACACCGAGGACCGGCTGGTGGTGAGCACTCCGGCAGGACAGACGGAGAAGACCTACGGCCGGGACGACCTCACCGCCAACCTGATTGCGCACCGCAACGAAGGTGCCAAGCTGATCAGCCCCATCGCAGACAGCGGCGCTTTTATGCTGGTCCTCGAAGCCATCCGGACGGCACCGGCGCCCATACCGATCGGGCCGCAGCACCTGTACTGGGAGGGCGACGGCGATGCGGCCCACGCCGTAGTCATCGGAATCGAAGACGCCTTGGATCGTGCCACCCGGGAGCACGCAACCTTCAGCGAACTCGGTATGCCCTGGGCCATTTCAGCAGCACCCGCCTCGCTTAGTTAAGGGAGCTCTTGATCTCCTCGAAAGACTTCTTCGCCGCGTCCTGCGGGGAAATCCTGCTGAAATGGACCTCGTTGGCGTACCGGGTCAGGACTTCGGAGACCGAACTGGATCCGGCGGGAGGCACGGCAGGAGCCTCCCCTACTTCATCGGCAATGTCGTCAATGAACTTTTCCGTCAGCGCATCCGTGGGCGTCAGCTTCGGGGCCACGGCTTTGCGGACGTCCGAGTTGCCCGGGATACCCCGGTCTGCCAGCCCGATTTCGCCGGCTTCGACGCTGTTGGCCAGGAAGTCGTGAACTTCTGGGTTTCGACAGGGTGTTTGGACCGCGAACTTGCGGACCAGAACTGCAATGCCTTGTAGAACTGTTCGGCCTTGGACGCATCCCCCTCGACGCTCGGCGGACGGTGGATCTCCAGCGCTTGCCCGGACGCCTTGGTCAGCGCAGCCAGCTGGTTGGACCACACCCAACCCATGGCGATCCGGTTCGTTGCCAGGCCCTGCTGGTCCAGCGGTGCGCTGCCGTCTTCGGTCATCACAGACGCCGACGGAACAGCCTTGGCCTCCCGCATCTTGGCCTGCATCTCGAAGTACTTGGTGGCGGCGGCCTCATCAAAGCCCAGGCCGCCGTCGTTGGTGAAGAGGGACTTGCCATGCTGGCGCATCCAGAGGTTGAAGGATGCGTCACCTGTAAAGGCCCCGGAGCCGTAGATGCCTTCCTTGCTCTTGCTGGTGATTTTGGCCGCCGTCTTCATGTATTCGTCCCAGGTCCAGCTGGAATCATCAGGCAGGGACACCCCGCTGGCAGACACCAGCGCGGGATTGGCCAGGACCACCAAGGCATTCATGCCGGCGGTCACGGCATACTGACCGCCCTCGGTCTTTCCAGCATCTGCGGCGGCCTGGTCAAACTTGGACAGATCCACGTCCTTCAGCTCCGGCAGCGCCCCCCGTTCGGCGTATTCACCAAGGTACTGGGCATCCATCTGGATGATGTCCGGGGCGTCCTGGGAGGCGACTTGGGTGGCCAGTTTGTCCCAGTATCCGGACCAGTCGCCGTACTCCCCGTCGATCTTGATGTTCGGGTTCTTCGCTTCGTAGGCGTCGATCAACTTCTGGGTCATCTTGTGGCGGGTATCGGAGCCCCACCAGCCGAAACGCAGGGTGACCGGCCCGTCGGAGGCGGACGACGAGCTCCCGGCGCAGCCCGTAAGGGCCAGGGCCAGGACCGCCATGGCAGCAATTACTGCCAGGCGAGAGCGCCCGCTACGCCCACCTCAGCGCGGAACTGGCTGGCATCATGACCGATATGTTGTCCACCGCCACGCCGGACGCCACGGAATTCGAACTGGTATCCGCCTTGGCCGGCCGCGTGGTTGGAGCGGGCGCGGAGCCGCTGGTACTCCTGTGCAACGGCAGCTCCCGGAGCGACTTCCGCCACCCGCTGGCCACGCACCCACCCCTCGGCCGCCGCGCGATGGCCGTGGTGTGCGCCCGCCGGAACGGCCTGGTTGCGAACATCACCCGCTGGGTAAGGTTCGACGCCGGGACCCCCGAAGAGCTCGACGCCGAGTCCCGGATCGCGGCCGTTGAGGCGGACATCTTCGACGCAACGGTCCCCGGCGCCCGGCTGGACCACGTCTTCGGCGAGATCAAAGCGGCCTACGTCCGCCACGGTTTCGGCGCGGAGCAGTGGGAACAGCACCACCAGGGTGGACCGGCCGGCTATGCAGGAAGGGATCCGCGCGTCACCGCGGCCGCTACCGACACCGTCGTGCTCAACCAGCCCTTCACCTGGAACCCGTCGGGACCCGGCGTGAAAATCGAGGACACAGTCCAGATAACCGAGTCCGGCGTTAAAGTCCTGACTGTGGACGACCGCTGGCCTGCCACCACCGTGAACGGCCTCAAGCGCCCGATCACGCTGCAGCTTTAACGTCCGGGTTTCCGCTCCGGTGATTGAGCCTGGGGCCACGACCGCAGGGTTCCCTGACCGAGCTTGCTCGGTTAGGGGGCGGTTGGGGAGCGAGATCCATCGGGTTCGACAGGCTCAACCACCAGGTCGGTGATCGAGCTGAGGGCTTGTGGCCACTGGCTGTCTTGAGCGAGACTCATTTAGCACATGATGAACTGATCATTTGGATTGCAGGACAAAAACAGCGGGAAGGGGACGCAAAGGCGCGTCCGTTTCTGCTCCTTGGCAACGACGCCGCGGGGCGGATCCCGCAGACCGGGAGGATTTGCTATGGCCGGAATGTTCGAACTGTTTGTTGACGCGGAGTCGTATTTCAGGTTCCGTCTGACTGCGCCGGATGGCACCGTGATGGCTGTGTCCAAGGCCTTTGACAACAAGAACGCAGCTGTTGCCGGTATCGCCGCCGTGCGTGAGTACGCCGGTATGGGACTGATTGCCGATGTTTCCCCGACGGAAAGACGGGCCACGCCGCCGGACGCACACGAAGTCACTGTTCAGGTTCGTGAAGTCCGGCGCATTCCGGCTGCCGACCTTCACTCACGTTCCAGGGAAATCCATCGGGCCACCAGCGAACGTCGGTGGGCCGGCGCGGTCTGACGCTCTCGACTCCGACAACCCGGGCCATGTCTCCGCGAAGACCGGATCCTTTCAGGCCCGGGCCGCACGCGAGCATGGTTAGGGGATGAGTGACGACTCTGTGCAGCGATTACGCAGCTGTGTTCTTGGCAGCGTCGAGGAGTCTACCTGGTTAGTGCGCGCTCCAGCCATCGGGCTACAAACCATCATGTCGGTGCTCCCGGAGTACCGGCTCGCCACTGGAGCTAATCGGTCCGCCTTGGTAGCTTCAACGCATGGCCATCAAACTTGAGAACGTCGGTATTGCCGGAGTACCTCTCGGGGACGTCATGCTGATGCCCGGCATGACCATTCACATCCGGCCGGAGTACCGGCGCAGTCGCGAGCACCCGACCTGTGTGAAGGCATCGCTGGAATTTGTCTCCGTAGACCACAACCGGAACGGAGCTGTGGCATCCTTCGAAATAGCGGCAACGTTCGCCGCTGACGGCGTGGAATTCGCGACGGGCACCACCGGTGCCCGCGTGGTGCCGGCCGGAACCTACCAGCGAATGAGGAGCAATTCCCGTCCAGCTTCCGCGCGGCAGCCCGGGGAGGTTCTCAGCCGTGAACAGGTCGGACAATCGTTTGACTGCAGCTTCACCATCGGCCCGGAGGACAGTAAGGGCCGGTGGCCGTTGCGCCCCGAGCCGGGCAGCCCGACACTCTACGACCATGGCCTGGACCACATCCCGGGCATGATCCAGGTCGAGGCCGTCCGGCAGTCACTGCGTGCGAAAACATCCAGCCGGGCGCTGGATTTTGCTTCCTTCGATGCCAGCTTCCTGAAATTCATTGAGCCCGAGGATGAGGCCTTTGTTGTCTTGACCGGATTCGCCATGGCCGGATCCGAGGAGGGAACCGCCACCGCCGAAATCAGGTCCGGGGGCGAGGCCAGCATGAGATGCATCGTCTGGTTCAAGACCGGAACAGCTGCACCCTCGGCCCCAAAGCATCGCGTCACGAACCCGCGCCGCCGCTGACGACCTGGTACTGGCATCCGGCGGGGCGGTCATCCGCGCCGGACTGACCTACGGGCCAGGAGACCGCTGGTTCCTTCCCGCCCTCGCACGAATGGACAGCATCCTGGGCGGAACGCCGCGGTCAGGGACGTCACGGCTGTCCGTCATCGACGCCCGTGACCTCGCGGCACTGACATCCACACTGGCCTGCCGGGAACACCCGGCAACCGGGATCTTCCACGCAGCCAACCCCACACCGGAAAGCATAGAAAAACTTCTGCACCGGCTCAATCGCATGCTGGGGAAACCGGACCGCGAATCCCAGGTGCCGCCGGTGGTAGCCCGCGCCATGCTGCGATCCGCCGGATTCACGACCCACCAGACTGCGCTAATGACAGCTGACCACTGGTACCGGACCGACACCGCCTGGCAGCACGCAGGGTTCCTTCCCCGCGCCTTCGACCTCGCCGGCGAGACAGCCAACTGGTACCGGAGCCACCTCCACGCCGCCCCCTCAAACCTGCAGACATAACAAACCCGGCCAACCGGCTTGTTTTCAAGTCCTGATCCGCTTAGGCTCCTCCTTGGGGGCGGACCTGACCGGTCCCGAAAACAATCTCTCTAAGGAGAAATCATGGAAGCAACTGCTCGTGTTTCACGCCGGTCGATCGCCATCGCCGGTGCCGTAAGCGTCGCCGGACTGGCCTTGGCAAGCGTTAGCGTCATGTACATCGCCGGCATGTTCGGCCTGTCCTCGACGTTCGCCTCACAGATCGTCACCGCAGTGGAAGTTGGGGGCATTGCGTTGGCCATCGTCATGGGGGCACTTTCGGGGGGCATCGCAACCGCTGTCATCGTGACCGCCCGCTGGGCAATCTCCGCGCTCGGCAAGAAAGCGGCGATCGCCTAACCGGCGATAGCCGACCGGCAATGGGTATGAGCGCCAGGAACAGCGAAAAGTCGATGCTTCTCATCGTCATGACACTGTCCCTGGCGCTCATGCTGGGCGGGTTCATCACGGGCTTCCAGACAAACCTCTCCACCGGAATGATGCCCGCACCGGCGCCGGACGGGACCGCTGTCCCCTGGTGGTCGGTCTTCGGCCGGATCCTCATGGTGAATCTTCCCGCCCTCTGCCTGGCGTTCTCCGGGGTCACCACCGGAGGCATTTCAACCCTGATCGCCTGGCCGCTGACATCGATCTACATCGGCTCCACGATGCGGGCCGCCTCAGCGCAGCTCGGTCCCGGCGAGGTCCTCGGAACAATCTGGGTTTACGCTCCCGGAGAATTCGCAGCACTACTAATAGCAGCCGGAGCCGGCCTGATGCCCGCTGCAGCCGCAGTCCGGGCTGCGCTGTCCGCGGAAGGCAGCCTCTCACCAGCGCAGCACTACATGACGGTCTTCCCGCTGGCACTGAAGACCTTCGGTCTCGCCGCAGCTGTCCTCGTGCTCGCCGCGCTCATCGAAACCGCCGTCGTGGCCAGCAAAGGAATCTCCACATGACCGCAGTACACCAGGGACAGGACCAGACTGTGGGGCCCACACCGAGGGTAGGCCGGTCCACCTCACCGGCCCTCTGGTTAGCGTCCGCTGCGGCCCTGCTGGTGCTGCTGGTGCACAGGAGCCAGCAACTGCACGCCGCGGTGACAGGAAAGGTCGCCGAAACCGGCGCGGCGAAAGATCTGACGGATCCGGCCATGACCGAACTCGCCGTGAACATCAGCTTCTATCTCGGAGTTGTCCTCTCGACCGTGTTCGCGGCGGTGTACTTCTCACTCGTATCCGTTGCGGAGAGCACCTTCTTTCCCGGGCTCCGACGCGGCGGACAGCGTCTCAGGATCGGGATTCTCGGAGCCGTAGCCACCGTGTCGCTGCTCAGCGTCCACCTGCTCAGCCTCGCACTATCTGTCCCGTCCCCCAAAGACCACTGGGTGACGTTCCTCTACGTCGCCGCACTCGGGTTGGGCATCCCCTGGATCTTCCGCCGCCAATGGGAAGGTGCCGCGCGAACGACCGTAGCGGCCATCTTCACCGCTTCCCTCGCCACCGCGGCCGTATCACTCGCACTCTGACATCAGGAAAAGGTCCGCACATTGATCTACTCAACAACGCTTCGCACCATCATTACCGGCCTGGCGCTGGCATGTGTCGCCGTCTGCACAGTCTTCGCGTTCCTCGACGGACCCCGCAGCCCGCTCTTCGTCTGGGCCTCAGCCGGGGTGGGCACCGCTGCCCTGCTGACGGCATTGCTGACACCCCGGAACTCCAAGCGGGACACGGGGCTCTTCCTCCTCGCCGGGCTGAGCGGCGCCGTTTTCTTCGGCGCGTCCGGTTTTGGATTTCCGCAGAACATCCCCGTCTGGATCTGGGTCATCTGCTGCATCGGAACTGCCACGATGGCGCTGGTGACGGACGCCGATGCCGCGCAGAACAAATCCGTGAACCGGCTCTGACGCCAGAACATGGGTAGTCGAACAGCCGCATATAAGTTCGCGGGCATCAGAATGCTGTCCGTTTTGGGTTGGCGGATGTCCATCCGATCGCTGACCATTCTGGGCGCCGGGGCCGGGGCCGTCCTGATCCTGACAGTCCTGGCGGTCTCGCTCTTCACCCTGCGGTTGATCCGTGACGGACTGTCCGCCGGCCCTGGAGCCGCACCAGCCAGCCCCGGGCAGGTTGCAGTAATGGCGTTGGCTTTGGCTGCGTGTCTGTATCTGGCCGTCGGGGCCGTGGCGCGCGAAGCCTTCAGCTCCCGCCGGTTCGCCGTACGCTTCAGCCCGAACCGGGACCTCTACCGTGCCGCAGACGTCCAGATGCGCCACGTGTTCCTTTCCGAGGCGGCCCCGCGGGCCGTCCTGTTGCTCGGACTCTCAGCCGCCGTGTGCGCCGCCGCACTGATTGTCCTTCACGAAGCCGTCGGCCCGGCTCTGCCCTGGTCCGGGGTCCTCTGGATTCTCCCCTTCGCCGTCGCCGGGTCCTGGCTGGCCCTTAGTTCGAGGCAGGCAGCTGCTGACCCGCCCGTGCACACACCCGGCAGGAGCCTTGCGCTCGGCACGCTTGCATGCGTCGCCGTCGCGATTCCCGGCCTCGTGCTCGGACGCATCCTGCCGGAGCTGCTCGCGGCCAAGGCAGCACCGGACCTCGCCCACGCCACCGCCAGCGGCGCAGAACACTGGGCACTCCCGGCCGCGTCCGCGGCCACGGCAGTCTTCGCAGCCCTAACAGCCCACAGCCTCCGGACCGTTGGCCGGCATTCCTTCCCGGTGACCCGGCGAGTGTCCACGGCGACGGCACCCGCCGCGTCCGGCGCCTCCCGTACGGTTCCGCTCTTCTGGCGGTTTCTGGCAACTAACATCGTCAAAGACCGGTCCTTTGCCCTGTTCCGTGGAATGGGACTCTGCCTGCTGCTGGTCGCTTCCGGCGTCCTCGGCCTCCGCCTCGGCGGGATGGGTCCGGATTTCTTCACATCCGGGCCGGGCATACCGGGCGCCGCCGCCCTAATTGTGTTCATGGTGAGCCTCGTCGGCTCCGAGCTGGTGTCCAAGGCGAACAACCCCGTCGGACTCCTCCCCCGTTTGCGCTACGCCTGGGAATCCGGTCTGCACCCCGGAACGCTGGCCTGGGCCGTCATTGCGACCCAGTCGCTGCCGCTAGCACTGCTCGCCGCCCCGGCGCTGGCCCTGATCGTCTGGGCCCTCACCGGCACGGTACCCCTGGCCCTGTTCCTCATTCCGTGGACGATCGCCGCGGCTGGCATCATCGGCAACGCAGTCAGCCGGGTCACCGCCAAACAGGCCGACGGTTCGATGGAGACCTCCATCGCTGCCGCCTTCATATCAGTAGTCCTGGCAGTTCCGGTCCTCGGACTCTGCCTTGTCGGAGACATGTATCCGACCATCGCTGCCGCACTCTACGCGGCCGTACTCACAGGAGGTGCCCACCGTTGTCTGCAGCACAGAATCCTGTCCCGGAGATAGCTCTGAACCGGGTCTTCGCCGGCTACACGGCCGAACACCCGGTGTTTGAAAACGTCTCGTTCACCTTCACCGGCCCTTCCCTCATTCACTTGAAAGGCCGGAACGGTTCAGGCAAATCAACCTTCGTTGAACTCGTCAGCGGCTACCTGGCCCCGTGGTCCGGGACGGTGACCGTCTCAGCTCTCAATGCCAATGACCCGAATTGCCGCAGCAGGCGGCGGATCTGCCGGTCGGATCCGGCACTGTTCGCACCGATGACCGCCAGGGACCACCTGTTGTTCGCCTGCATCGCCCGGGACAGCGATCCCGGTCCCGAGCTCCTCCGTGCGGACAGCCTCGGCATGGCGCCGTGGCTTGGTGAAAACGCCGGAAACCTTTCCACCGGCAACGTGCGAAAGCTCTGGTATCTCATGAACACCGTCGGCCGCTTCGATTCTCTGGTCCTCGACGAACCATTCAACGGAGTGGACGCCGAAGGCGTGGCCTGCATGGCCAAGGAGATCCGGCACTGGGCGGCGTCAAAACTCGTTGTGGTCATCACCCACTCCCTGCAGGACCTGCTGCCCGAGGCAGTCACCGTCCGGCTCGAAGGCTTGCATAGCCAGCCTCACAGAGCGGGCGTGCCGGAATGAAAACGGTCGTAACCGACATAGGAGCCCGCTACGGTGCCAGGCAGATACTGGACGGTATCTCCTTCACACTCGGTCCAGGCGAAATCGTCGGGCTGGTCGGCCCCAACGGGCACGGCAAGACAACGCTGATGAAGCGCATGCTCGACCTGATGCCCGGCACCGGATCGGCCACCTTCGACGGCGCGCCCTACAGTGCGCTGGACACGCCGCAACGACGTGTGGGAACCCTGCTCTCCACCGAAGGATTCCATCCAGGACGATCGGCCCTGAACCACCTGCGCCTGGTCGGGGCGGTCGCGGGTGTCTCGCGTCTCCAGGCCCAAAGCGCCTTGAACCTAGTAGGACTGGGCAACTACGCCAAGGCCTCCCCCTCCTCATACTCCATGGGCATGAAACAGCGCCTTGGCCTCGCCGCAGCCCTCATGTGCGAACCTCAGCTCCTCATCCTCGACGAGCCCACCAACGGGCTCGACATGGACGGCGTCATCTGGTTCCGAAACACCATACGGTCCCTGGCCCTCGAAGGAAGGACCATCCTGCTCTCCACACACATCCTGGCCGAACTCGAAAAGGTCGCCGACCGGGTCCTGATCCTGCACACCGGCAGGCTGCGGGCCGACTGCCCGATGGAGGAGATCCGGACACTCAACGTCAAGCCAGTCGTAACCGCCTGCGTGGAGGATGCGGAAGGATTCGCCGTCATCTTACGGGAAAAGTACGGGGCAGCAGTCGTCACCACGGGCAATACCCTCACGATCTCAGGACTGACGGCGCCGGAAGTCGGCGCATTGGCGCACCAATTCGGCCACGCTGTCTCGGAGCTGGGCACCGCTAAACCCACCCTGGAGGACAGCTACGCCTCCATCGTGGGACTGGACGAATCCGGCAGGCTCCCGGAACAGGCGGCGTGAGCATGCAAAGCACAATGCGTTACGAGTGGATCCGGCTCACCACCACACGCGGCTACTTCGTTCTGGCAGCCACAGCCGTCCTCGGCTCCGCGCTGGTCAGCTGGGCAATGACCCTCATGATCGTAAATGCCGCACCGGAATTGACCACGGAATCATCGATCGAAGCCGCGACCCTCGCAGCAACCCGGTCCCCGTTCCTCCTTCTCGCGGCAGGCCTGCTGGGCGCTTTCTCCTTCGGCCAGGACAGTCGTCACGGAACGCAGGTCCATGCCCTCTTGGCAACCCCCAACCGGCAAGTGCTGTTCACAGCCAAGACAGTCACTACTCTGCTGGTCACGACGGCATGGACGCTCACCTCATTGGCAGCGGCAGCGGCAGTATCGAATCTCGTCCTGGGCAGCGGGCACCTCCTTCAAAGCGATCCGCAGGTCATGCTCGGTTGCGTGTTCCTGGCCAACGGGTGGGCCCTTGCTGGAATAGCGGCCGGAGTCCTCCTGACTAGAACGGGGGCCGTCACCTTCCTGGTTGCGGGCTCAACCCTCATCGAGCCGCTACTCGGGCAGCTACTGGGACGGCTCGAGATCTGGGGAACGTCGGGAGCTGCATATCTTCCCTTCACCGCCGGATCGGCTCTGATCAGCTTCGCCGACCCCGACTTCGCGATGGTCCTCTCCGAAACGGCTCCCCGGCTTCCGCTATGGGCCGGGGCGGCCGTATTCTTCATCTACATCGCAGCGGCACTTGGAGCAGCCTTCAGGCGCGTCCTCACGGCGGCGCACTAAAGCGCGCTGAAGGTAGCATCGCCGAGGGCAGGTGCCTGGTCTCCTTCCCGGTCCCTCGGCACGCGATGCTGGCAGGATCTGAACGGTCGAGGGCTTTCCCGCAAAAGCATTGACATGAGCGCGGCAACTCCGGTCTGCGGCGACCTCCTGCACGCCAGCGGGCGCATCCATAGGACACCCCCGGATGATGTTCGGCTGGATGATGTCCACCGCCTCCGCCTCAATGAAATCCCGGAATCGGTAGACGGTGTGCAGGTTTTCGCCCAGGGCGATGGGCGCGGGGGAATGCTTCCGCAGCCTGCGGTAGGCCCAGAGGTCGTCCGCCCGGATGGGCTCCTCGAGCCATTCCAGCCCGTACTCCGCGAGCACGTCCAGGGCCTTGAACGTGGTGTGCAAGTCCCAGCGCTGGTTGGCGTCGATCATGAGCTTCCGGTCCGGTCCGAGGACGAAGCGGACTGCCGCCACGCGTTCGGCGTCCTCGCGGATGTCGTGCTTGCCCACCTTGATCTTGACCGCCCGGTGGCCCGCGGCAATCCAGCGTTCGGTCTGGGCCACCAGCTCCTCCAGTGTGTAGTGGAGGTTCACACCTGAGCCGTACACCTCGGCGGACTCCTGCCGCTGGCCCAGCAGGCCCGTGACTGAAGTATCGGCACGGCGTGCCTGGCGGTCCCAGAGGGCAAGGTCGACGCCGGCCATGGCGATGGTGGTCAGTCCCCCGCCGCCGGCCTCGTGCAGCCGCTTCCACAACGCGTCCCATACCGTCTCGGGATTGGCGAGCAGCCCCGAAATGAACGGTGCGATGTCGTAGTCGAGGAGCGCTTTGACGGCTTGTGGGCCGATGGTGGGTGTCCACGAAAAACCGTGTCCCGCGCCGCCGTCGTCCGTCTGGATCTCCGTGACGATCACGTGGTTTTCCGGTGCCTCCACTCCCCAGCTGCGGCGCAGCGGGACAGTCAGGAGGCGGGTGGTCAGACCGGTAATGAGCGGTGCGTTCCTGACGGCTTCGACGGCGGGCGCACTCATCAGCGGCCGGCCAGCTCGTAGCCCTTGGCCAGGACGGACCGGGCCGACGGGAAGTCCGCCGAGCCGCAGGCCGGCCTTGACCAGCGAGACGCCGAAGCCGGGGGTCTGGTCCCGGAGCCGCACCAGCGGAGCGTAGAAACCCTCCAACAGGGCGTTGCGGCGGTCCTCATCGCCCGAGACATAGGCGTCGTAGTACGCCTTGGCGATCTCCGGTGCCATGGCGAACGCCGCCGAGGAGTAGAGCGGAATGCCCAGGCCCCGGTAGGCGCCCTGGGTCAGTTCGGCGGTCAGGAGCCCGTTAAAGAACGCGAAGTCCTCGCGCCCCGTGGCGCGGACCGCGGACACAATCTCCTGGGCCAGGCCCGCATCGCCCAGCCCGTCCTTGAAGCCGATCACCTTCGGGTTGGCCGCGAGGCGGACCATGGACGCGGCGGTGAACTTGGCGTTGCCGCGGTGGTACACGATCACCGGGAGGCTGCTGGCATCGGCCACCGCCTCGATGTACGCCACCAGGCCGTCGGTGGGTCCGGTGACCAGGTACGGCGGCAGGACCAGGAGTGCATCGGCACCGGCTTCCTCGGCGACACGGGCGGCGGCAAGGGCATGCCCCAGCGGCCCGCCGGCGCCGGCCACCACCGGCACCTTGCCTGCCACAACCTCGACGGCGGCGGTCACCACGGTGCGCACCTCGTCGAGGCTCAGGGCGTGGAACTCGCCGGTGCCGCAGGCAGGAAACACGCCGCCGGGTCCGAACGGCAGCCGCGAGCCGATGTGCTCCTTGAGGAGCTCGACGTCAACGGTGCCTTCCGGCGTGAACGGGGTGACGGGAAAGAACAAAACGCCGTCGAATTTCATGATGTCTCCTTGGCACCGTTGCCGGCGCTTATCAGCCGGGCGGATGTCTCGTCGTTGAGGGTGGTTGCTGTCTTGAGTTCGGTCCGCCAGCTGCGCGTGGGTTCCCAGCCGAGCAGTTGACGGGCCTTCGCGATGGAGAAGGCGGGGCTGGTGCCGGTCAGGCCGGCGGCCAGGGGAGGAATGGAAACCGGTTTCCGAGAGCGTTGTATGCTGTCCCACGGGCGCCGGTACTTACGGGTACCGGGACTTACGAAAGGCAGGGCCATGGCCAGGAAATCGGCAACCGGCAGGATCGGCATTGCGGACGTTGCCGTGAAGGCAGGGGTTTCGCACGCCACTGTTTCGCGCGTCATGAACGGCAACTTCACCGTGGACCCCGACATCGCGGCACGGGTGCGGGCGGCCGCCGTCGAGCTCAAATACCAGCCCAATCCCGTGGGGCGCAGCCTCGCGCTGGGAAAGACGGACACCATCGGCATTGTGGTGCCGGACCTTGCCAACCCCACGTTCCAGGCGATCCTGCGCGGATTGAGCCGGGCTGCGGCGGAGGATGGCTACCGCGTGCTGATTGCCGATTCCTTCGAAGTCTCCAGCGAGGAAGCCATCCTGGCCGGCGAGGCCCGCCGGCGCTGCGACGGCCTGGTGCTCTGCGCCCCGCGCATGAGCGACGCCGAGCTCGAGGAAATCGCACCGTCGCTGCACCCGCTGGTCCTGATCAACCGGACGACGGCGGCTGCCGGGATTCCGAGCCTCATGGTGGACTACGGGCAGGGAGTCCAGGACCTCGCCGAGTACCTGGTGGGCCTCGGCCATACGCGTCTGGCCTTCCTGGCCGGCCCGGCAGGCAGCGCCTCCAACGGCCTCCGGCTCGAGGGCCTGGAGGCGTTCAAGGCCCGGCACCCGCAGGTGGACGTCACCATGCTCGACGGCGGCTCGGACTTCGAGACCGGCCACGGGGCAGTGGACTCGGTCCTGGCCAGCGGCGCCACGGGCATCCTGGCCTTCAACGACCTCGTGGCCATGGGCCTGATGAGCGGCCTGCACGAACGTGGCGTGGACGTGCCGGGCGACATTTCCGTCACCGGCTTCGACGACATCCCGTTCGCCCGCTACACCACGCCCACCCTGACCACCGCGGCGGTTCCCATTGCCGAGCTCGGCGGCCAGGCCTGGCGTGAACTGCGGGCACTCATCCGCAAGGAAGACCACGACGCCCCGGGCAGCCGGTACCAGCCGCGCCTGGAAATCCGGGCCAGCAGCGGCCCCGCCAAGGCGCCACGTACTGCGGCCCACGGCTGACCGCCGCCCAATCCCGCGCGACATGAAACTTCGCGGCAGTGTTGTTCGCTGACATTGCCGCGAACTGCCATGGGTCAGCCCTCCGCCGGGCGCCCAACCCCTGCCTCGCGGTAGTACCCCTCGATATGGGCAGCGACCAGCGTGGCCGCGCGCGCGCCGTCGTCGTTCCTAATGGCGGCCAGAATGTCACGGTGCTCTGCCTGCAGGCGCGACGCCGTGGCATCCCAGTCCGGAAGATTGGCCGTGAACCGGGCGGTGTACCTCTGGATGGATTCGCGCAGCGAGCCCATCATGGCGCTGACCACGGCATTGCCGGCGGCGTCCGCGAGGGCCAGATGGAACCGGATATCCAGGGCCAGGAAGTCATCCGCCGTCCGGGCAACGCGTTCGACGGCGTCCATCTCGCCCAGGAGCGTGGCGGCCAGGTCCAGTTCCGGAGCGTCGGGCTTCGCCCTGGCAGCCGCCCAGGTCTCCAGCAGGATGCGCGTTTCCACGATGTCGGACACGGGCAGATGCTGCGTGGCAACGTGGAGCCGCAACGCCGAGCCGAGCGCCGCCGTTGGATCCGAAATCACCACCGTCCCCGCTTCAGGGCCGGAGCCAACTCCGGCCCTGACCACCCCCATGGCCTCCAGGATGCGGATCGCCTCGCGCACCGAAGTTCTTGAAACTGCAAGCTGCTCAGCGAGCGTCCGCTCCGCGGGCAGGCGTCCGCCTACACTCAGCTGTCCGTCGGAGAGCTGCTTTTCGATCCAGGTCAGGACAAGTTGGTGCGTACGCATATCGCTATCGTAGTTGATGTGGTTGGACCACATGGCCTAGAGTGTGGTTAGACCACAGCCCGATCCCCTGCGCCAGGCCCACCAACGGAGGCAGCCATGACCCACACCATCCAACCGAACAATCCCGAGGTCACGCCGGCCCCGGATGCCACGGACGTCCCGGCCGCCATAGCCACGGCGCCGAAGCCGGTAGCTTCGGCGGTGCCGGCTGCGCTGAAGCGCCGCATCCCCAAGTACTCGGACCTGGCCCCGCTGATGCAGTTCAAAAAGCCCGAATTCAGCAAGGAAGCCCGACTCAAGCGCGCCAGCACCATCTGGGACCTGCGGGACATGGCCAAGCGTCGGACCCCGCAGGCCCCGTTCGACTACACGGACGGCGCCGCCGAGGGCGAGATCACCCTGCACCGCGCCCGTGAGGCCTTCCTGGACATCGAGTTCCGGCCCGGCATCCTGCGCAACGTCTCCAGCGTCGACCTCAGCACTGACATCCTGGGCAAGCCTTCCCGCCTGCCCGTGGGCATCGCCCCCACCGGCTTCACCCGCATGATGCAGTCCGAGGGCGAATACGCCGGCTCGCAGGCAGCCGAGGCCGCCGGCATTCCGTACACCCTTTCCACCATGGGCACCGCCTCCATCGAGGACGTGGCCGCCGCCGCCCCGAACGGCCGCAACTGGTTCCAGCTCTACCTGTGGACGGACCGCGACCGCTCGCTGGAACTGATCGAGCGCGCCGCCAAAGCCGGCAACGACACCCTCATGGTCACCGTGGACACGGCCGTCGCCGGCGCCCGCCTCCGCGATGTCCGCAACGGCATGACCATCCCGCCGGCACTGACCGTCAAGACCGTCCTGGACGCGTCCTACCGCCCCGCCTGGTGGTTCAACTTCCTCACGCACGAGCCGCTGACCTTCGCCTCGCTGTCCCGTTACACCGGAACAGTGGCCGACCTCATCAACTCGATGTTCGATCCCACCCTGACGTTTGAGGACCTGGACTGGCTGCGCGAAACCTGGAAGGGAAAGCTGGTGGTCAAGGGCATCCAGACCGTTGAGGACGCGCGCAAGGTGGTGGACCATGGCGCCGACGGCGTGGTGCTCTCCAACCACGGCGGCCGCCAGCTGGACCGCGCGCCCATTCCGTTCCACCTGCTGCCGGGCGTCAAGGAAACGTTCACGAAGGACAACTCGGACGCGGCCATCATGCTGGACACCGGCATCATGAGCGGCGCGGACATCATCGCGGCGCTGGCCCTGGGCGCGGACTTCACGCTGATCGGCCGCGCATACCTCTACGGCCTGATGGCCGGCGGCCGGGCTGGCGTGGACCGCACCTTGCAGATCCTCGAGAAGGACATGGCCCGCACCATGGCGCTGCTCGGCGTCAGCAAGATCTCCGAGCTGACCCCGGACCACGTGCGCCTGCTCAACAAGTAGCGCACGCCCGGTGGTTGAGCCTGTCAGTAACCTGGATCTCGCTCCCCAACCGCCCCCTCACCCTCGCAAGCTCGGGCAGGGAACCCTGCGGTCGTGGCCCCAGGCTCGATCACCGGTGGCTGGCTTACTTTTTGCGGCCGAACTTGGGGAGATTCGGGAGGTTGGCGAGCAGGTCCGCGGCCTTCGTGGCGGCGCGGCCCACAGTGCGGCCGATCTGCTGCGGCACGGTGTCGTCGCTGAGCGGGGCTACGGTGCCGCCGGGAATCACGACGGCGGGGCTCAGTTCGGCGCCCGGGCGATCGAGGACGGCGGCAACGGCTACGTTGTCCGGCAGCGGGGTGCCCACGGCTCGCTCGGTGCCGGCTTCCGCCTCCGCGCGGGGTGACTTGGCGACGGTGGCCGCCGGGCCGACGTCGAACGTCTCCAGCCAGCTGACGATCCCCTCAAGCGGTTTGGGGTTCAGAGCGTAATAGCGCTTCTGGCCCTGCGCCCGCATGCTGACCAGCTGTGCCTCGCGGAGGACTTTCAGGTGCTTGGAAATGGTGGGCTGGCTCGCGGAGAGTTCTTCCACCAGCTCGCCCACTGCCTTGTCCCCGGCGCGCAGGGATACCAAAATGTCGCGCCGGGTTGCTTCCGCAATGACGGCAAATACGTCGTCTGTCACCATGCCTCCCACCCTAGCGACATATACGCCGCCGGGCATCAACTATTTCGCCCGTGACCGGCCCACGCGGCTTGAAGAAGGATCAGTCGAACCAGGGATCAAGTCCGTGCAGCGGGAAAACGGCTTTGCGGGTGGCCATCACGGCGCGGTCCACGGCGTCGTTCGGGTCAAAGCCCACTTCCCATGACCGCCACCAGAGCTCCACGTCATCGCCCATCAGGCCCGGGGTCTCCATCCCGAACTTGTCCGAAACATAGGCGCGCCAGTCCTCCGGCACCGGGGTCCGGAGCGGAACGGGACGCCCGGCGGCGATGGCGATCAGGTGGCTCCAGGAGCGCGGCACAACGTCGGTGACGCTGTACCCGCCGCCGCCTGTGGCGATCCAGCGGCCCTCACAATGCCGGGCAGCGAGATTTCCGACGGCGGTAGCTGCCTCGCGCTGGCCGTCCACACTGATGTTCAGGTGGGCCAGCGGGTCAAGGCGGTGCGAGTCGCAGCCGTGCTGGCTGACGATGACTTCCGGCTGGAACGCGCCCACGAGCTGCGGCACCACGGCGTGGAAAGCCCGCAGCCAGCCGGCATCCCCGGTGCCCGACGGCAGGGCAAGGTTGACGGCGCTGCCCTCAGCCTGCGGACCGCCGATCTCGTTCGCGAAGCCGGTCCCGGGGAAAAGCGTGAGTCCGCTTTCATGCAGGGAGATGGTCAGGACCCGGGGGTCGTCCCAGAAAATGCTTTCCGTCCCGTCGCCATGGTGCGCGTCGACGTCGATGTACGCCACACGGCGGATGCCGCCATCGAGCAGTCTCTGGACGGCCAAGGCGGAGTCGTTGTAGATGCAGAAGCCGCTGGCGCGGTCACGGGCAGCGTGGTGCATGCCGCCGCCGAAGTTCACGGCGTGGAGCGCGGATCCGTCCAGGATGGCGGCCGCGGCGACCAGCGATCCGCCGGCGAGCCTCGCGGCGGCGTCGTGCATACCGGCGAAGGCCGGATCGTCGTCGGTGCCCAGTCCGCGGGCTTCATCCGGCGAGGCCGGGTCGTCGCTGACCCGGCGGACCGCAGCCACAAACTCAGGCGAGTGCACGGTTTCCAGTTCGGCATCGGATGCAACCTCCGGAGCCTCCACGGACACATGGGCAAGGTCCAGCAGGCCGAGGCTGCGGGCCAGCCGGGCGGTCAGGTCCATGCGCTCAGGAGCCATCGGGTGGCCCGGGCCAAAATTGTAGGCCGTCATGGCCGAATTCCACACCACCATCGTTGGTGGCGCGGGCTGGCTGAGACCGGGCAGGAATGTCATCAATGACAGGCTACCGGAGGACGCCACTGCCCCGGCCCGGCCATTACGCGGGCATTAGTGGTTTACTACTGGAGGAAACAGTTTCAACCGAGGAAAAGCCCCCCATGACGCAACGCCAGACGAGGCCCCGGAACCCGGCCAGCTGGCACCCCGCCGCACCGGAGCGCGAAGGCCTCTGGATCTTCACCCGCGTACGCGACTTCGTCGACGACATTGCCAACACGTCGCCCGCCCGGCTTGCCCTGAGCGCCTTCGGCGCGGTCTGCCTGGTGTTCACGTTCTTCCTCTCGCTGCCCATCTCTTCCGCCACCGGTACGGCCACTCCGATACACCAGGCATTGTTCACCGCGGTGTCCGCGGTCTGCGTGACCGGCCTGACGGTTGTTTCGACGGCGGTGCACTGGTCCTTCTTCGGCCAGCTGGTCATCCTGATCGGCATCTTCGTGGGCGGCTTGGGAACCCTCACGCTCGCGTCGCTGCTGGCCCTCATGGTGAGCAAGAAGCTTGGCGTCCGCGGCAAGCTCATCGCGCAGGAAGCCATGAATAACGCCGGCCGGCTCGGTGAAGTGGGTACGCTGCTGCGGATCGTCATCGTGACCTCCGTGGTGATCGAAGGTGTCCTGGCGCTGGCGCTGATCCCCCGGTTTATGACGTTGGGCGAGCCCTTCTGGCAGTCGGTGTGGCATGGATTCTTCTACGCAATCTCCTCCTTTAACAACGCCGGCTTCACCCCGCATTCGGATGGCATTGTGCCGTACGAGACCGACCTGTGGATCCTCATCCCGCTGATGCTCGGCGTGTTCCTGGGCAGCCTGGGTTTTCCCGTTGTGATGGTCCTGCAGCAGAACGGGCTCAACTGGAAGAAGTGGAATCTCCACACCAAGCTGACCATCCAGGTGTCCTTCATCCTGCTGGCCGCCGGCACCGTGCTGTGGGCCCTGATGGAGTGGGACAACGTGCGGACCATCGGCCACATGGACCTCGGCGACAAGATCACCCATTCATTGTTTGCGTCTGTCATGACGAGGTCCGGTGGGTTCAACCTGGTGGACCAGAACCACATGGAATCCACCACCATGCTGCTCACCGACGCCCTCATGTTCGCCGGCGGCGGTTCGGCGTCGACGGCGGGCGGCATCAAGGTGACCACCATCGCCGTGATGTTCCTCGCCATCGCCGCGGAGGCCCGCGGCGACTCCGACGTGAAGGTGTATGGCCGGACCATCCCCCAGGGGACCATGCGGGTGGCCATCTCCGTGATCGTGGCGGGCGCCACTCTGGTCTCCGTCTCGGCGTTCCTGCTCCTGCAAATCAGCGGCGCATCCCTGGACCGCGTGCTGTTCGAAACCATTTCAGCCTTTGCCACCGTGGGACTGAGCACAAACCTCAGTGCCGAACTGCCGCCGTCGGGCGTGTATGTCCTCACCGCCCTGATGTTCGCGGGCCGCGTCGGCACCGTCACCCTTGCAGCTGGCCTGGCCCTGCGCCAACGCAGCCAGCTGTACCACTACCCGGAAGAGAGGCCCATCATTGGCTAATTCCTCAGGCGCCCCCAACCGCCCCGCCCACAACGCGCCGGTACTGGTGATCGGGCTGGGCCGCTTCGGCTCGTCCACCGCCGAGCAGCTCGTGAAACAGGGCCGCGAGGTGCTCGCAATCGAACGCGACCGGAACCTGGTCCAGAAATGGGCACCGCTCCTCACCCACGTGGTGGAGGCCGACGCCACCAATATCGATGCGCTACGCCAGCTCGGTGCACAGGAGTTCAGCTCTGCCGTTTGTGGGGTCGGCACCTCGATCGAGTCCTCCGTGCTGATCACCGTGAACCTGGTGGACCTCGGCATCGAGCACCTCTGGGTCAAGGCCATCACGCCGTCGCACGGCAAGATCCTCACCCGGATCGGCGCGAACCACGTGATCTACCCCGAGGCGGACGCCGGCGTCCGCGCAGCGCACTTGGTCTCCGGACGCATGCTGGACTTCATCGAGTTCGACGACGACTTCGCCATCGTGAAAATGTACCCGCCGCGCGAGACTGTGGGCTTCACGCTGGATGAGTCCAAGGTGCGCTCCAAGTACGGCGTGACCATCGTGGGCGTGAAATCGCCCGGCGAGGACTTCACCTACGCCCGCCCAGAAACCAAGGTGTCCGCCCGCGACATGCTGATCGTGTCCGGGCACGTGGACCTGCTCGAACGGTTCGCCGCCCGGCCGTAGAACTCCGCTCCGGGGCTCAGCCGAGCTGCCTGGTGATCTCCGCGGAGCGGTCTGCTGCGGCGCGGGCGCCGGCGGCGATGATGGCTGGTATGCCCCGGTCGTCGAAGGTGGCGATGGCCCGTTCGGTGGTGCCGTTGGGGCTGGTCACTCCCTTGCGCAGGGCCGAAGGATCGGCGCCCGGCTCGGCAAGCATAAAGCCCGCGCCAGCGACCGTCTCCCGCGCCAGGAGCAGCGACAACTCGGGATCAAGGCCCAGCTCGACGCCGGCAGCTGCCATAGCCTCGGCCAGGTAGAACGCGTAGGCGGGACCCGAGCCGCTGATGGCCGACAACGCATCCACCTGATCCTCGCGCACCTCCACCACGGTGCCAGTGGCCCGAAGGATGTCCTTGACGGTCTGGAGCTGTTCCGGCGTGCAGTTGGTTCCGGGTGAGACGGACACGACGCCGCGGCCCAGCTTGGCAGGGGTGTTCGGCATAGCGCGGATCACCGGCTGTCCGGGAGGCAGCGCAGCTTCCAGTTGCGCCAGCGACACGGCTGCGGCAACGCTGACAACGATGGCCTTCGGGGACAGTGAGCCGCTAATCTCGCGCGCCAGGTCGACGATGCCCACCGGTTTGACGCCAAGGATTACGACGGCGGATCCCTTGGCTGCCTGCTTGTTGTTGTCCGGTTCCTCCTCGCCTGCGATGGCCGTGATGCCGTGGTGACGCACGGCCAGTTCCGCAGCGCGTTCAGCACGCCTGACTGTGGCCACGACGTCGGCGGGGTCGGTTCCCCCGCCCAGGAGGCCGGCGAGGATGGCTTCGTTCATGGATCCACAGCCCAGGAAGGCGATTCGGTTGCTCATGCTTCCATCATTGCAGTTCGGGTGGGCGGCTGCAGAAATGGAACGAATCGGGAAAAGAGGGAACCCGCCGAAACCGATTCACAGCCGACTCCCATGTTCGCTGCAGCTTGCACACAACTTCGCCGCCTAACGTAGTTATTACCTCATTGAGGGTGCGAGTGATGCGGCAAGCATGGGGATGTTTGCCCGAGGCGCCGGTGGCTTGCAGCAGGTTTTCCCCCATTTTCCTGCTGCGGACGCCGGCGCTTTCGCGTTAACGGTTTCTTTCGGCCAGGCAGGCCGCAGGCATAGCGGGCCTCAATCAAGCCGCGGCGGGCCTCAGGCGGGTGAAGCCTCGATAGCCTGGCGTGCCGCGGCGGGCTCCACGATATGCGGGGCCGGATCCAGCGGACCGGCAAAGACCAACTGGTCGAGCCGGCGCAGGATCAGCCCTTCACGCAGCGCCCACGGGCAGATCCTGATCTTCTTGAACTTGAACATTTCCAAGGCAGCCTCGGCCACCAGAGCCCCGGCGAGCAGCTGGTGTGCGCGGGCCTCTGACACGCCCGGCAGAAAGAGCCGGTCCTCGGACTTCATGGCTGAAATGCGCTGCGCCCACACGCCCAGATCCGTGGCGTTGAGGGTGCGCTTCACGTAGGGCCCTGCGGCGCTCGGGGCTGCCCCGGCTACCCTGGCGAGCGACCGGAAGGTCTTGGAGGTTCCGGCCACAACGTTGGCGCGGCCCAGACCGTCGAACTGCCTGACCGCCGGGGCGAGGGTGGCCCGGATGTAGCGGCGCAGCTCTTTGACGCTCTTGGCGGAAGGCGGGTCCTCAGCCAGCCAGTCGCGGGTCAGGCGGCTGGCGCCCAGCGGCACCGAAGTGGCCACTTCGGGCAGTTCGTCCTGCCCGAAGGCCATTTCGAAGGAGCCGCCGCCGATGTCCAGGTTCAGGATCGGTCCCGCACCCCAGCCGTACCAGCGGCGGACGGCGAAGAAGGTCATGGAGGCTTCTTCGCTGCCGGTCAGTTCCTGCAGGGTGACAGTGGTTTCGTGCTTGACCCGGGCCAGCACGGCAGGGCCGTTAGTGGCTTCACGGATGGCCGACGTACAGAAAGCCAGCAGGTCGTCCGCCTTGTGCCTGGCGGCAAACTCCCAGGCTTCAAGGACGAATTCGGTCAGCTCGTGCTGCCCTTCGTCTGTGATGTTGCCGTCGGCATCCAGGTATTGGACCAGGGATATGGGCCGTTTGTGCGACGCGAAAGGCACCGGACGCGCGCCAGGGTGGGCATCCACCAGGAGAAGGTGGACAGTGTTTGACCCGATATCGAGGACGCCTAGCCGCATCCTGCCATTATTCCCCCGGCCAGGCCCTTACTCACAACCTGCACTAAAGATGTCAGTTTGCGGAGGCGTCCTCGGGTGCGCCGTCGGGAAGCTCATCGGCCCGCTTGAAGTCGCGCTTGATGTTGGCGACGCCCTCCGGGTTGATCTCAAACCCATACGCAGCGCCGGGGTTGATCACCATGCCCAATTCCTCGCCAATGTTGGCGATGATGGCTGCACCCTGGGTCCCCAGGACGTTCGGCGCCGCCTCAAGATACTGCTCGTCAACGCGGCTGGGGTGCGAGAACACCGCAAGGACGGGCTCGCCGTCGGCGTTCGCCAATACCAGCGGCTCCACCTGGGAATCCTCCCCCTCGATCCCGTCGGTGCTGATGACGTAGACCTCGCTGTTGAGGAAGGACAGGATGACGTCCACCGGGCTGCCCTCGGGCTGGCCGCCCTGGGCGAGCTTCTCTTCGAGTTCGTTGAGCGGCGTGAGATCGGCTGTGCCGGGCTGTTCAGTCATGTATCTACTCGACCACGTTGGAGAGCTCGGCGCAATTCCGCCCATACTTACTTCTTGGCGGGGGCCTTCTTCTTGGCCGGGGCCTTGCGGGCCGTTGTGGTGCGTTTGACCGGACCCTTGGCCCGCTTCTCGGCGAGGAGCTCGACGGCCTGTTCGCGGGTCAGTTCCTCCAAGGATGTGGACCGCGGGACGGTGATGTTGGTGATGCCGTCGGTGATGTACGGGCCAAAGCGGCCTTCCTTGACCACGATGTTCTTCTCGGAAACGGGGTCCGGTCCGAACTCGGCCAGCGGCGCCACCGCGGCACGGGCGCCGCGCTGCTTGGGCTGGGAGTAGATCTCCAGCGCCTGCTCCAGCGTGATGGTGAAGATTTCCTCTTCGGTGCCGATGGAGCGGGAGTCCGTGCCCTTCTTCAGGTACGGTCCGAAGCGGCCGTTCTGCACCGTGATGAGGTTGCCTTCGGTGTCCTCGCCCAGGGCGCGGGGCAGGCTCATGAGCTGCAGCGCTTCGTCTAGGGTGACGGAATCCACGGTCATGGACGCGAACAGCGAACCGGTGCGCGGCTTGGCCTTGACGGGCTTTTTCGGCGGTTTCGGCTTGCCGTTCTTGTAGTACTCAACGGGCTGGTTGGCCAGCTGTTCCTCGGTCATCTCGGGGATGACTTCGGTGACGTAGGCGCCGTAGCGGCCGTTCTTGGCGACAACGCTGTGCCCGGTGTGGGGGTCGTCGCCCAGTACGCGTTCTTCCGGCGCAGCCGTTTCCATCAGTTCGATGGCCTTCGCCGCCGTCAGTTCGTCCGGCGCCAGGTCCTCGGGGACGTTGGCGCGGGAGTTCTCCACGATTTCGCCGGTCTTGGCGTCCACCGTGGGGATGGAGCTCTCCAGGTAGGGACCGAACTTGCCCACGCGCAGGGTGATGCCTTCGGTGATGGGCACGGAGTTGATTTCCCGGGCGTCGATCTCGCCCAGGTTGTTCACGATGCTGAGCAGGCCCGGATCGGAATCTTCACCGTAGTAGAAGTGCTTGAGCCAGGCAGACCCAACGGCCTGGCCGTTGGCGATCTTGTCCAGGTCGCCTTCCATGTCCGCCGTGAACTCGTAGTCTACATAGTCCGTGAAGTGCTGCTCGAGCAGGCGGATCACCGAGAAGGCGATCCAGCTGGGCACCAGCGCGGAACCCTGCTTCCGGACGTAGCCGCGGTCCTGGATGGTGGAGATAGTGGAGGCGTAGGTTGAAGGGCGACCGATGCCCTTCTTCTCCAGCTCGGCGGTCAGCGAAGCTTCGGTGAAGCGCGGCGGCGGCGAGGTCTCGTGGCCCACGGCCACAATGTCCGACGCCGTGAGGGCATCGTCCTTGGCCACGTTCGGCAGCCGCCGGGCTTCGTCGGAGTCGTCGTCCCCGCGGCTTTCGTCCTTGCCTTCTTCATAGGCGGCCAGGAAGCCGGGGAAGGTGATGACGGTGCCGGAGGCGGAGAATTCGGCGTCCCGGCCATCGGTGGCAACTGCACCCAGGCGGATGGTCGCCGTCGAACCCTTGGCGTCACCCATCTGGGATGCGACGGTGCGCTTCCAGATCAGTTCGTACAGGCGGAACTCGTCGCCGGAGAGCTGCTTGGCCACCTGCGCCGGGGTGCGGAAGGAGTCACCGGCGGGGCGGATGGCCTCGTGGGCTTCCTGCGCGTTCGCAGCCTTGCTGGTGTACACGCGGGGCGACGCCGGGATGTACTCGGGGCCGTACAGCTCGGAGGCCTGGCGGCGGGCGGCCGTGACGGCTTCATCGCTCAGCGCCGAGGAGTCGGTACGCATATAGGTGATGTAGCCGTTTTCGTACAGCCGCTGGGCCACCTGCATGGTGCTCTTGGAGGAGAAGCGGAGCTTGCGGCCGGCCTCCTGCTGCAGCGTGGACGTGGTGAAAGGCGCGGCCGGACGGCGGGTATACGGCTTGGTGTCCACGGACCGGACACGGAAGTCCGCATCCTGGAGACCGGCGGCCAGTGACGTGGCGAGTTCCTCGTTGAGGTGCGCCGCATTGCGCGAGGTAAGAACGCCGTCGTCGTTGAAGTCGCGGCCGCTGGCCACCTTGGCGCCGTCAACCGCAGCGAGCTTGGCCTTGAACGAACCGGCACCTGCCCCGAACTGGCCCGTCAGGTCCCAGTAGGAGGCGGCCTTGAAGGCCATGCGTTCGCGTTCACGGTCCACCACCATGCGCGTGACCACGGACTGGACGCGGCCGGCGGACAGGCCGCGGGCCACCTTGCGCCACAGCACGGGGGAAATCTCGTAGCCG
The DNA here is from genome assembly GCF_023913755.1 of Pseudarthrobacter cellobiosi. Taxonomy (GTDB): domain Bacteria; phylum Actinomycetota; class Actinomycetes; order Actinomycetales; family Micrococcaceae; genus Arthrobacter; species Arthrobacter cellobiosi. The sequence continues at coordinate 11,932 of NZ_JAMXBJ010000035.1, read as the reverse complement.
TAGAGGCGGTCCAGGACGCGGCGGGTTTCCTGCGCGTCCACCAGTGCCGTATCAACATCGCGCAGGTTGTCCATGGCGCGGTGGATGGCTTCCTTGGTGATTTCGCCGAATGTCATCCGGTACACGGGGACCTTGGGCTTGAGCACTTCCAGCAGGTGCCACGCGATGGCCTCGCCCTCGCGGTCCCCATCGGTTGCGAGATAGAGAGCGTCGGCATCCTTGAGCGCGGCCTTCAGCTCGGTGACCTTTTTCCGTTTGTCCGCGGACACCACGTAATAGGGTTTGAAGTCGTTTTCGATGTCGACGGCGAACTTGCCCACCGAGGTTTTCTTCAGTTCTGCGGGGAGCTCAGACGGCTGCGGCAGGTCGCGGATGTGACCGATTGAGGCCTCTACGATGAAGCCCTCGCCGAGGTACTTGGCGATGGTCTTGCTCTTGGCCGGAGACTCCACAATCACGAGTTTCTTGCCTGTTTTGGCCTTGCTTGGCACGGTGCTCCTACAGAAAAAGGTTGCTCGGGCAGATGAGCCCATATTGGCCTAGTTCACCATATTTTGGACGATAGTGCGCATTCATGTGGAAAACCCGTTGACTCATCAGGCACATCCGGGACCCCGATTTGGGGTGTTCCGGTGCCCGCCAAACCACTATTCAGCAGGCTCGGAAGGAACCAGGAAACCGTCGCTGACCAGGTTCGCGACGTCGTCGAGCAGCCTGGTCCGGAACGCGTCACCGTCGAACCCGTCCTCTCCGGCGAGGCTCCCGCCGAGCAGCGCCGCGAGGGCACCGATGATCTGGCCGCCGGAGAGGTCACCGTCGCAGGCGGAGACAAATCCGGCGAGTTCGGTGCTGAGCAGGTTGGTCCGGCGCAGGCCCGCACCCTGCCGCAGCAGGATCACGCCGGGGTGCTCGGCGCCGGGGCGCTGATGGCGTTCCTCGGTGACGTCGTCCGCGACGAGCAGGTGCGCGTCCGCCAGGCTGTTGGCGGCCAGCCAGTCGGAACGCTCGACGGCGGCGCCCAGGTGGGGCCCGATGGGCTGCTCAATGGGGTACGTGATTTCCTCGAAACGGCTGATGGAGGCGGCGCCGGGTCCCGCTTCCGGTCCGGCGACCTGTCCCGCCGGCCGGCGCAGCCAGATCATCCCGAAGCCGATCCCCGCCACGTTCCGGGACCCGAAGTCCGCCAAGTAGGCCGCGTAAGCGTCTCGGTAATGCCTCCGGTCGCGGGATTCGGACGCGTCCTGCAGCCACGTTTCGGCGTACTGCTCCGGGCCCACCTGCTCGCGCTGGATGAACCAGGCATCCGCGTCCGGACCGATCCAGCTCTTGGGCCTCTCGTGCCACTCGGTCCCGGCGGGAATTTCCCAGTTGCCCAGCATCTGCGCGGTGCCGCCCGGGGCCAGCGCACCGGGCAGCGCCGCCACCAGCGAGGACACAATGTCATCGCCGGGCAGCCCGCCGTCGCGGTAGGTGAACTGTCCGGACGCGGCTTCGCCCAGGGTCCTCGGCGTGATCACAAAGGGCGGGTTGGACACCACTAGCTCGAATTCCTCCCCGGCTACGGGCTCCAGGAGCGACCCCAGCCGAAGGCTCACCCGGTCCTCCAGGTGTTCCGGGTCCAGGTGCAGGGCCGCGGCATTAAGTAGGAGGTTAAACCGGGTGAAGGCCAGGGCCCGCTCCGAGATGTCCGTTGCCGTCACATGCTCGGCATGGTGCAGGAGGTGGAAGGACTGGATGCCGCAGCCCGTGCCCAGGTCCAGGGCCTTGGCGACGTGGCGGCGGACGGTGGTCTGCACCAGCGTGGTGGACGCCTGCCCGATCCCCAGCACATGGTCGTGCCGCAGCATGCCGGCCTGCTGGTGCGCGGCGAGGTCGCTGGCCACCCAGAGTTCGGCGCCGCCGCTGCCGTCCTCATTGGCGTCCCAGCCGTACGGCCGCAGATCCGCTTTTGCCTGCAGCAAGTCCTGCGCCGGCTGATCGGCGGCGGGCAGCTCAGCGCCGGGCCGATCTGGGCCGGGCACGGGCTCGAGCAGCCCCAGCTCGACCAGGCCGTCAGCCCGGATTCCCGGCAGGGCGGCGTCGAGCGTTTCCCGCGTCTGCGGTTCCGCCAGGAGCCAGAGACGCACGACGGCGGCGAGCGCCGCCGTCGTCTTCTCACCGTGCGCAGCCTCACCCTCCGTGGCACTCTCGGTGGCTAGCAGCGCCGGGATGATCTGGTCCCGGTTCAGCGCGCGGTAGGCTGACTCGCCCAGCAGCCCCGCCACGCCGTCGAGCGTGTAATCCACCCGGCGCAGGTCCGCGGCGAGCGCCGTCAGCAGCCCGGGGAGGTCGCTGCGCGGGGCATCGGGGGTGTTGCCGGCCAGGAAATGCGTGGAATCAGTCACCGCCCAAGTCTATTGGCGGGCAGGCTTCCTCCTGACGGGCTACAGGTTCTCCGCCGCGTAGATCTTCAGGCCATCCCGGACGAAGCCGGCACCCTCCGCGCCGCCGTAGTTCTTCGCGAACCGGGGGTCCGCAACGTACATTTCGCCGAGCCCGGTGACGTATGCCTTGACGTCACCCTTGCCGCGGGCGTCCGACGCCGGGGTGCCCGGGATGCCGGTCAGCCATTCGACGTGCCGCCTGGCGATGTCCTGGGCCGCCGCGCTGTCCGGTGCGATACCCGCCGTGGCGGCGGCGATCCAGTCCTCGCCCAGCTGCTGCGAGCGCTGCTTCCACGCCGCCTTCTTCTCGGTGCTCATGCCGCGCCACCACGAATCCCCCTTCGCGTAGGCATCCTTGCCCCAGCGTTCTTCCACTTCGTCCTTGTACTGCGTGTGGTCGAAACCGCTGAACATGTCTTCTGCCATGATTTCGCCACCTCCTTTCACTGCTTCGATGGTTTGTGTGACCGACGCGATCTGCCGCGCCAGCCTGGCCCGTTCCTGCTTGAGAGATTCGAGATGCCCGGTAAGGGCTTCGGCGGCGTCCGTTTCGTCGTCGAGCACCTGGCTGATCACCGGCAGGCCCAGCCCCAGCCCGCGTAGGAGCAGGATGCGTTGGAGCTGCACCAGCGCATCCTGGTTGTAGTAGCGGTAACCGTTGTGGCCGGTGCGGCTGGGCTTGAGCAGGCCGATGTCGACGTAGCGTCAAGGTCAAGAGCCTTAGGAAGGTGCGGCGTATCATGGACGCATGCATAGGCAGCAGCGATTTATCAGCCCTCGGCCGCTCACCGGCCGCACGGGCTTCCCATCGCGCGCCTGACTGGCGCTGCCGGGGTCCGTCCGGCTCAGCGGTTGAGGGTGATCTCCCCCTCCCCTACCTGATGCACCAAAGGACCCCCGAACATGAAGACTTACCTCTCCCTCAGCCAGCTCAACTCCGCCCTTTCCCTGCGCGACCTTTCCGATCCCGGCGCCGGCCCGCACGCCATGCAGCTGCTCTTGGCCGACTTGGTTGCGGCGCTGGAGCGACTCTGGGGCGTGCCGTCCCGGACGCACCGGCTCAACCCGCTCGTGGCCACCGCTGACAACTATGACCGGCTGGGATACTCGCCCGACGACGTCACCCGGGACTCGCGCTATTCCCGCCACGTGAGCCCCACGGTGATGCTCCGGAGCCATGCGTCCGCGGGCATCCCGGCGCTGCTGGATTCGCTCCGCGGCGAGCTGGGCCACTACGACGAACTGCATGTGCTCCCGGGCCTGGTGTACCGGCGCGATGCGATCGACCGAACGCATGTGGGCGCCCCGCACCAGGTGGACCTCTGGCGGCTCAAGGCGCGCGGGCTGCTTGGTCCTTCCGACCTGGACGCGATGATGGAGGCGGTGGTGGAGGCGGTGCTCCCCGCGGCGCTGTACCCGGACGTGCAGTGGCGTTCTACCGCGGCGCGGCACAGTTATACCGCAGCAGGACGGCAGCTGGACGTGCTGATGACGCAGCCGGATGGGCGCCCCGAGTGGCTGGAGCTGGCGGAGTGCGGGCTGGCGGCCGCTCCGGTCCTGCGTGGCTCCGGCCTGGACCCGCGGCGCTGGGCGGGCCTGGCCCTCGGCTTGGGGCTGGACCGGGCGCTGATGCTGCGGAAAGGCATCGCGGACATCCGCCTGTTGCGCTCGGGGCATCCGGACGTCCAGTCGCAGATGCTTGACCTAGCGCCGTACCGTTCCGTCTCCGCCATGCCGGAAATCCGGCGGGACCTTTCGCTGGTGCTGGACACCGCCGCCGATGCCGACGTCGAACTCCTGGGCGACCTTGTCCGCACCGCCCTCGGTCCGGACGCCGAAGTCCTGGCGGCTTTGGAGGTCGTGGCCGTGACCACGACGGCCGAGCTGCCGCCGACCGCCGTCGAGCGCCTCCGGATGGATGCCGGGCAGGTCAACGTTTTGCTGCGGCTGGTGCTGCAGCCGCTGGACCGGACGCTGACAGACGGGGAGGCCAACATCCTGCGGGACAGGGTGTACCTTGCGGTGCACCGCGGCGAAGGACAGGAGCTGATCGCCGGGTGAAGACGGCCCCGATCGCCCGGTAAGTTAGAAGCATGGTTCCGTTTCCTTCCTCCATGGCGCGCGCCCTCTCCGCTGTGGCTGCAGCAGCTGTCCTCCTCGGCGTCTCGGGCTGCGCGCAGCAGCTTTCGGTGGAGAACGCCGATGTGCCGGCCTGGAAGGCCACGGCGATGCCGTCGGCCAGCGACATCGTTGCCGAGGATTCCGGCAAGATCCTCAACGCCCAGCCCATTGACCACACGGAAAACGTGCCGGCAGGCAAGTACACGCTGACACTCGTCTGCGAAGGCGGCGGCAAGGCCTTCCTCGCAGTGCGGTCCGGCGGCAAGGAACTCGCCGACCTCGGGGCGGCCTGCTACGGCGCGCGGGAGTCCATCAAGATCACGCTCCTGGAATCCGGACCGCTGGAGCTCAGCGCCTCCAGCGTCGATGCGCCGCTGATCTACGCCTACCAGCTGGTAACCGCGGGTTAGTTGCCAGCCGCTCGCCGGTAGGCTCGGGGAATGGCATTTCTTGGGGGAAAGTCCGGTGCGCGCCGATCCATGCCGCGGGGAGCTGCGGCGGCCGCCTGCATGCTCGTGGCAGCGTTCGGTTTGAGTGCGTGCGAGTACGCGGATTCCGAACCTCTGCCAGGCGCGAGCACCGCCGCGCTGCCACCGGTTCCTGGCGATGGGCCAGGCAGTCCCAGTGCCCAAGAAGAGGCCCGCCAACTTGAACTAATCGCCGAGGTGGAGGCGCAGCTCGGACCGGAAACGGACCGCAGGGTGGCGTCAACGCTGGGCGGCATGGGAAACACCGGCTCAAGCCTGATGGGTTTGGTGCCGGACCACGGCTCCTATCTCATTCGGGTAGCCTGCAGCCCCAGTCTCGGCCCCGCGGCGAAGCTCACCGTTTCGCAGGGCAGTGTCCAGCTCCTGGACCTTCAGGTTCTCTGCGGCGATCCCTTCGAATCCACCGTGCAGCTGACGGCCGGACGGGTGACGGCTACGCTGGCGCCCACCAGCGGCGGAGAATCCTCGGTCGCCGCCCTTCGCATCGAAAAGGCTCCTGCCGGACCGCTGGCCGGTCCGGCCCCCGTAGCCCCGGCAAGCAGCAGCCCCTAACTCCCCCGACCAGCCCTCCCCTCACTTCCGCGAGGCTCTGGATTGGGGTCCGTGCCGGGCATAGAGTCGGAGTATGCCCGCAACGCTGGGGGCGCCGCCGCCCCGGAGGGCGGTACCTCGTCCGGGTGCTTGCCCGTCCCGGTCGGTATCCATGCGCACCCGAGTGAGGGCCGCCGTCGTGCTCTGGACGGCGGGCGCCCTGATGGCCGGATCTGCGCTCGCCGGATGTGAATACACGTACGACGAAGGGTGGCGTCCCGCGGAGAACGCCCCGGCCGTGCCGGAGGTGACCGTGCCGGGGTCGCGCGCTGAGCTGTGGCGGAACGATCCCGTCAGCGAGGCTGAAATGGAGGCCTGGCTGACGGAGTCCCAAGTGGGGCCCGGCCTGCAGGTGGCGCACAGGACATTCGGCCTGTTGCGCGCGGAGGAAATCCGCGCGGACGCCACGGAGCCCGTCCCCGCGGGAACCTACGTCCTCGTGCTGGTGTGCCGGAGCCAGCGGCGCGTCGACTTCAAAGTCCGCAATGACGAATTCACCATGGTGGACCTCAGCCTCCGCTGCGGATCACGGCGCGAAAGCGTGATCTACCTGTCCAAGGAAACGGTGCTGCATTTCCAGGTTGAAGCGCAGTCCCCCGCCAATTTCGCCTACCGGCTGGCCCGGCTCTGAACTTTTGTGCCTGCCAGCTTTGAACCGGCCGCACCGTTCAGGCCGCGCAGCCTTCGGGGCATCGCAGCGTCTCCGGGCTGGCGGCACACTCCGCGCAGTACAGCGTCAGCGTGCGGCAGCTCGGGTTGGAGCAGTTCTCGAACTTACTCGTGGGCGCGGCACAGCGGACGCACTCCCCGATGGTCTTCGCGTCCTCGCTGAATTCCAGGTGCATGCGTTTGTCGAACACGTAGAGCGAGCCTTCCCAGAGGCCCTGGTCCTTAAACGTTTCGCCGTAGCGGACGATGCCGCCGTCGAGCTGGTACACCTGCTTGAAGCCGCGGTTCACCATCAGGCTGGAGAGCACCTCGCAGCGGATGCCGCCGGTGCAGTACGTGACCACCGGCTTGTCCTTGAGGGCGTCGTACTTGCCGGAGTCGAGCTCCTTGATGAAATCGTGGGTGGTGGCCACGTCGGGGACGATCGCGTCCTTGAACTTGCCGATCTGGGCTTCGAAGGCGTTGCGGCCATCGAAGAACACCACGTCCTCGCCGGCCTGTTTCGTGGCCTCCACCAGTTCGTGCAGTTCTTCGGGCTTCAGATGAGTGCCGCCGCCCACCACGCCGTGCTCATCCACCTTGAGTTCGCCGGGCGCGCCGAAGGAGACGATCTCGTCCCGGACCTTAACGCTCAGCCGCGGGAAGTCCTCCGCGCCGCCGTCGGACCATTTCACGTCGATGCCGTGGAAACCCTTGTATTCGCGTGTGGTCTTCACGTATTGCTTGACCGCCCCGATTTCGCCGCCCACCGTGGCGTTGATGCCGTCCTTGGAAATGAGGATGCGTCCGGTCAGCCCGAGTTTTTCGCACAGGGCACGTTGCCAGAGCCGCACCGCGTCCGGATCTGCGATGGGGGTAAAGCCGTAAAAGAGCACAATTCGGTTCAAAGCCACGTATTTAAGGGTACTGGGTTGCCGGGCACCGGACCCGCCGGTTGGCCGGGGCTAAGGCTGCGCTGCTGCGGTGGCGGCGTCGCGCCTGTTCAGGGCGGTTTCACCTGCCCGGTACCCCAGGACGACGACGGCGAAGGGCACCACCGTGGCCGTCGCGGCGACCGCGAAAGCATCCGCGCCACCGTCTCCCAGTACCTTGCGCCACCCACCATGGCCACCATTAAGGCGACACAGACCAGCAGGGGCAGCGGAAATATGTTCTTGGACAGATCCTTGGTGGCGGGCATGCCGTCAGTCTTGTCTGGTCACGATTCCATAATCAAGTCACATCGGGGCACCCTACCCCTGTTGCTTGTGTCGGGGCTGGAATACCCTCATGACATGAGTCCGGACGCCTTGGTTGAAGACATCACACGCCTTCTTGAAGTTTGGGTAGCTGGCTGGGCCGGCTGCCGCGGTTACCAGATATCGGTTGAGGGCCGCTTCCCCGCCGCACTGCGGGCCGACACTACCGGGGAGTGGGAATATTTTGCCCACGACCCCTCCGATGACGAGTTCGCGGCCCTGGCTGCGAAGACCGCGGAGGCTCCGGCCAGGGTCCTGACCATCCTCAGCAACAATCCCGCCCGCTTCACGGCACTGGCCCAACAGCACGGACTGAACGTTACGTCCGCATCGCAGGCCATGATGATTGTGGACATGTCCACCCAGGATACGGAAGATCCGTGGCTCTCCGACGATGACCTGAACATGGTCACCTCCGAACTCGACGGCGTCCACCACGCGGTGGTCCGCTCGGGTGACACGGTGGCGGCGAGCGGCAGGGTTTTTGTGGTTGGCGAGACTGCAGTGTTCGACAAGATTGTGGTCCAACCCGCGTTCCAGCGCCGCGGCCTGGGCAGCTTCATCATGAAGGCCCTTGCTGCGCAGGCCATCGGACCGGATGTAGAGAACGGCCTGTTGCTGGCCTCCATCGACGGCCAGAAGCTGTATTCCCATCTGGGCTGGTCCACTGTTTGCCGCGTACTGATGCTGTCCACGTCTGATGAAGGCGCAGACCTTTCCGTGGGGTGATTTTTCCCCGGGTGAAAGAATGTTTGGGTGAACCCCCATGACTCCCTGATTCCTTTGCTGGGCCGAGGCCCGGACCCGGAGCAGCTGCGTCATGTCCGCACCATCCCCGCCCGCCAGGCAGTCCACGAACCGTGGCCGGCGTGGGCGCATCCGGATCTTGTGGCCGCTTATGGCTCCCTGGGCATCCACAAGCCCTACCGGCACCAGATCCAGGCCGCCAACCTGGCCCACTGCGGCGAGCACGTGGTCATCGCCACCGGCACCGCCTCCGGTAAGTCCTTGGCCTACCAACTGCCGGCGCTCGACGCCATCCACCGCTCCGAACTGCGCGTCCTGTCCGAACCGGGAAAAATCCACGACGACGGCGCCGTGACGCTTTACCTCTCCCCCACGAAGGCACTCGCTGCCGACCAGCTCGCAGCCATCCGTTCCTTGAAACTGCCCACCGTGCGGGCCGAGACGTACGACGGCGACACCGACCCCGCGTCCCGCCGGTGGATCCGGGACCACGCCAATTTCATCCTGGCGAATCCGGACATGCTCCACTTCGGCATCCTTCCCAATCATGCCTGGTGGGCCAGCTTCTTCCGGCGGCTGCGGTACGTGATTGTGGATGAGGCCCACAGCTACCGCGGGGTGTTCGGCTCGCACGTGGCCAACCTGATGCGCCGGCTGCGACGCATCTGCGCGTACTACGGTGCCGGGACAACCCATCCCGGTCCGGTGTTCATCGCCGCGTCTGCCACAGCATCTGAGCCAGGCACATCGTTCGGCCGCCTGATCGGGGCACCGGTCCGGGCCGTTGCCGAGGACTGCTCGCCGCATGGTTCCACCACCGTTGCTTTCTGGGAACCTGCATTGACCGAGCTCAAGGGCGAGAACGGCGCCAAGGAACGCCGCACGGCCGTTGCTGAAACGGCCGATCTGCTGGCGAACCTGGTTTCGTCCCGGATCCGGACCATCGCTTTCATCAAGTCGCGCCGCGGTGCGGAAACGATCGCTTCGATCACCAAGCGCCTTTTGGACGAAGTGGATCCCAGCCTTCCCCAACGCGTGGCCGCTTACCGTTCCGGGTACCTTCCGGAAGAACGGCGGGCCCTGGAAAAGGCCTTGAGGTCAGGCGAACTGCTGGGTGTCTCCAGCACGTCCGCCCTTGAGCTGGGGATCGACATTTCCGGGCTGGATGCCGTCCTGGTGGCGGGCTGGCCAGGCACCAGGGCGTCGCTGTTCCAGCAGATCGGCCGGGCAGGGCGCGCGGGCCAGGATGCCATTGCCGCGTTTGTGGCCAGCGACGATCCGCTCGACACCTACCTGGTGAACCATCCGGAGGCGATTTTCGACGTGTCAGTGGAGGCCACCGTCTTTGATCCCTCCAATCCGTACGTGCTGGGGCCGCATCTGTGTGCCGCCGCCGCGGAGCTTCCGTTGGGCGTGGCTGAGCTGGCACTGTTCGGCGGCACAGCAGAGAAGCTGTTGGGGCAGCTCGTGGCGCAGGGCTATTTGCGCCGCCGGCCGGCGGGCTGGTTCTGGACGCACTCCCAGAGCGCTGCGGCCATGGTGAACCTTCGCGCCGACGGAGGCGGACCGGTGAGCATCGTCGACGCCGACACTGGCTCCCTCCTTGGGACGATGGACTCGCCTCAGACGCATTACCAGGCGCACACAGGGGCCATCTACGTGCACCAGGGCGACAGCTATGTGGTGGAGGACCTGAACGAAGACGACCACTGTGTGGTGGTCCGGCGCGCCAACCCCGACTACTACACAACGGCCCGGGACGTGACCCAGATCGAAGTGCTCGAAACACTCCGGACCGAGCACTGGGGCGATATCGCTGTGCACTTCGGCGATGTGAAAGTGACAACGCAGGTGGTTTCCTTTCAACGCAAGGCCTTGATCTCGAATGAAATCCTGGGCGAGGAGCCGCTGGAGCTGGGCGCCCGGGACCTGTTCACGAAGGCAGTCTGGTTTGTGGTGGAGAACCGTTCGCTGACAGGCGCCGGGCTGGTCGAGGCGCAATTCCCGGGGGCTCTGCACGCCGCCGAACACGCGGCGATCGGCCTGCTGCCGCTCGTCGCCTCCAGCGACCGCTGGGACATCGGCGGAGTGTCCACCGCCATCCACGCCGACACCGGCGTGCCCACCATCTTTGTGTACGACGGGCACCCCGGCGGTGCTGGCTTTGCCGAACGCGGCTTCGACAAGGCAAAGGTGTGGCTCTCCGCGACGCGCGACGCCATCAAGGCGTGTGAATGCGAGTCGGGCTGCCCGTCCTGCGTCCAGTCCCCCAAATGCGGGAACAAGAACAATCCGCTGGACAAGGCTGCCGCCGTCACGCTCATCGACGTCCTCCTCAAAGACGCGCGTGAAATGCCTCCCGGCGGTGCGGAATTCCTGGCCAACACAGAGCCATTCAGCACCACAGCCGCTCAGGGCGGCGGTCCGGCCCGCGACTGACCGGTTGCGGCGCCAACCAGTGTGCGTGCATTCAGCTCCGTTCGGACCATGACGGTCTGGCCGGCCCCTTCCGTACAGCTGACGAGTGCCGCATCATGGCGGGCTGCTACCTCGGCGGCCACCGTGCAGGGGTCTCCGGACGTGATCCCGCGCAGGGCATCGGCCGCGGCAAGGGCAGCGAGGTCCGCCGCTGCCGCTGCCCTGCTGGCCATCGCCGCGGACTGTGCGAACAACAACATCAGGGCCATCGCCATGATGACAACCAACGCCAGGCCCGCAGCCAGTACTGTTCCCGAACCGCGCTCCGGATTTTCCTCGAGTTGCCTGTTCACACGGCTGCCTCCTCCGGGGCCACGACCGGCTCCAACCGGGGAGTGGCCGCGGCGGCTGGCCTTTCGCTCCGCGTGGTGGCCCTGGCTGTGAGTGTCCAGGGCACAGTTGCCCCCAGCGGCCCGCCCACACCGTCAGCCACCGTGACGCTGAGCCACTCGCCCTCGGCCGCAACGGACGCCGTTGCCGACGTCCCAGCCAAGGTTGTGACGATCCCCTGCACTGCGGCCGGGTCCTCGCCGCGGGCCAGCGCCCTGGCGCCGGCCCGCGCCGCCTCCTCGAGCCTGAGCTGGGTTACGCCCGCGGAGGCTCCCGCCAAGAGCAGTGCGAGGAGCAACAGAACTGCCGGCAGCGCTACCGCGAACTCCGCCGTCACGGCGCCGTGGGCATTCCCCGGCCCACGGCGCCAGCGACGGAACGAGACCGCCGGACCCAGCACCACGCGGCTGCCCCCGCCCTGGTCCCGGCCGCTGCCACGGTCATTGGCCCGTTGCAGCGCTACCGGCGGCAGGCTCATGGCAAGGCCAGCGCCGTGCGGATGAGGTTCAACAGGAATCCGCGTACTTCGTCGCTGCGGAGAATGAAGACGAGAAGTCCGGCGAAGCCCACGGCGGCCAGGGTGGCTATGGCATATTCGGCCGTTGCCATTCCGGCTTCTGAACCGGAGAGCCGGCGGCGGCGCTTCTTCAGTTCGCTGGCACCGGGGTACAGCTCCACCACGTTGCCAGCGAACTCTGGGGCCTCCTGTCGTTGGCAGGTACACGCGTCCAATCCTGCATTGGCAAGTGCTAAGCCTTGATCCACCGATGTTGCTCGGGGCGCCGACGGCGGTTTAAACCGAGAATGCCCGTCTTTTCAAGGAAAATGGAGCTTGTCTAGAACCCAT
>NZ_JAMXBJ010000045.1 GCF_023913755.1 Pseudarthrobacter cellobiosi | reverse complement strand
CACCCACCATCCAGGCCTCCGCCACCCACACCATCAAGTGCCACGCACCCATCTCCGAGCTGGTCAGCCGCCTAGCCCCAGCAGCAGTCTAGGAAGGAACCCCTTGAAAATCCGCACGGAATTCCCTCATAACGTCACCGTCATGGAGAACGTCCTGATTCCGCTCAGCGACGGCACCCGGCTCGCAGCCACCGTCTGGCTCCCCGACGACGCCACCGGAAACCCGGTACCCGCGCTGTTGGAGTACCTGCCATACCGGCGCGGGGACTGGACCGCGCCACGCGATGCCCAACGCCACCCCTGGTACGCTGGCCACGGCTATGCTTCCGTCCGTGTTGACATCCGCGGTTGCGGAGACTCCGAGGGCGTCATGCTCGATGAATACCACACTCAGGAGCAGGCCGACGGAGTGGAGGTTATCGAATGGCTGGCAGCACAGCCCTGGTGCACAGGCAAGGTCGGGATGTTCGGCATCTCCTGGGGGGGCTTCAATGGCCTCCAGATCGCCGCCGAACAGCCCGAAGCGCTCAAGGCCATCGTCACCGTCTGCTCTACCGACGACCGCTATGCCGATGACGTCCACTATTACGGCGGGACCATGCTCGGCATCGACATGCTCTCCTGGGCCGGAACCATGCTTGCATTCCAGTGCCGGCCGCCAGCACCCTGGCGGGTCGGCAGCCAATGGGAGACCATGTGGAAAGAGCGGCTGGAGGGTCTGCAGCCATTTGCTGAAATCTGGATGGACCACCAGGAGCGTGATGATTACTGGCGTCACGGGTCGGTCTGCGAGGATTACTCCAAGATCAAGGCTGCCGTCATGGCTGTCGGCGGCTGGGCAGATCCCTACCGCAGCGCCGTGCTGCGTCTGCTTAACGGGCTGGACGCGCCGGCCCAGGGACTGATCGGACCATGGTCCCACCAATACCCTGACATCGCACGCACCCCCGGTCCGAACATTGGATTTCTGCAGGAAACACTGCGCTGGTGGGACTACTGGCTCAAGGGCATCGAAACCGGCATCATGGACGAGCCCGTGCTTCGCGCACTCCACCAAGATTCTGTACGCCCTGCCACAAATTATCCGGTCCGCACCGGAACCTGGATCGGCCTTGATGCCTGGCCATCAGCCCAGGTGGACACCGCCTCCTTCAATTTGGCCACCGCCCTGCGCAGCAACGCGACGGATGCAAACCAGCTCGCCGTCGTAGTAACCCCCCAGCACACCGGCATCGATGCCGCACGGTGGTTCCCTTACGGCAACCTTTCCGACTTGCCGCCGGACCAGCGGGCCGAAGACGGACGCTCCGTGGTGTTCGAGACTTCCGAGCTGACCGGGAACCTGGACATTTTCGGTTTCGCCAGGCTCCGGCTCCGCGTGAGCAGCACTACGCCGCGCGCCAACGTCTTCGCCCGGCTATGTGACGTGGCACCGGACGGTTCCAGCACGCTGATCACCCGCGGTGCCATCAACCTCTCCAAACGCAACGGAATGGACCGGGCCGAGGACGTTGTTCCAGGAGAGTTCGTGGATGCCGAAATCGAATTCAGGGCGATCTCCTGGCAGCTACCCCCCGGACACAAGTTGCGCCTGGCGCTGTCGAATACGTACTGGCCCTGGATCTGGCCGCACGGAGAGCAGGGGGCTCTGACAATCGACGCCGCAGGCTCCGAACTGAGCCTCGACGTACTGGATCCGGCCGTCATCGCCGCAGCCGGCGTTACCTTCGAGGAAGCCGAACAGTCCGCGCCCCTGGAAATACAACCCGGACCGCTACAGGAACCCCGTCCCGAACGCGAAGTCCGCTACGAGCCCGCGACCGGTTCCTGGACCCTGACCGTCGACCCGAACTTTGGAGGCAACCGCATCTACCCTGATGGGCTGCACTACGGGGAAGAAGCCCTGGAGACCTACCGGATCCGCGAAGACGATCCGCAGTCGGCATCTGCCGTATCGCAATGGAAAATAAGCATGGAACGCGATGATTGGGCCGTACGAATTGAAACAAGCGCCACCATAACCGCCACGGCAGAGCATTATGTCCTGCACCATGCAGTGACCACGTACAAGGATGAGGAGGTCTTCTTCGAGAAAACATTCGACAAGAAGATCGTCCGGACATCCGCCTAGCACCGAAACGAGCACGATCTTATGGCAATCAGCACGCAAGAGCCAACCGATCGGCCGCGGGCCAAGAGCTTCGGCGAGCGTCAGCGCCATCCCACCGAGGTTCGCCGTCAGCTAGTGATCGATGCCGCACGTGACCTGATTGCCGACAAGGGCCTGTTCAATGTGGTCATCCGGGACATTTCCCAGACCTGCGGAGTGTCCCCCGGCACGATCACCTACCACTTCAAGGGCCTCGAAGAAGTCTTGATGGAAGTGGTCAAGGCTGAGACAGCCGATTTCTATGTGCCTCTTCAGGAAGCCGCCCACGGCACAGAGGACCCTGGCAAAGGATTGGTGTTCTTCCTCGAAGGGCTATTCGGATCCGACCAGAACACGCGACGGCATTGGCTCATCTGGCTCGACTTCTGGGCCGCGGCTGCCCGAGATGACAGGTATGGCCAATGGATGAACGACCACTATGCTGCCTGGCGCAAGGCGCTGCAGGAGATCGCCGAACGGGGAGTCGACGAAGGCGTCTTCCGCTGTGAAGACCCTGCACGCTTTGCAGTCGAAACCACAGCCATGGCTGATGGCTTGGCCGTCCAATGCTATTCGCGCCAGACAACCATCCCCGTGGACCGCGCACGGGAACTGCTGATTGCCTTCGTGAAGCGGGAGCTTCACATCAACTGAATTTCACGCTAACCCGCCAGGTCCTCACGCAGGGAACGATCTGCTCAAGGACCGGCGGATGTAAGGACCCGCGCACGGCAGGAGCATGTGCTGCAACACAACGTCTGTTACGGCGAATTCCAACGACCCCACAAACCAGCCCACAAAGACGACGGGCGCCAAGAACGAAATGCGACAACCCAGATAAAGCTTCGCCTCACGAGACATGAAGGGATTCAGGTAGCGGTCTGACCCTAAACCGCCCAAAGCGAATGCACCTGACCTAAATGACCCTGCAGTAAAAGAACTCAGATTCTTACAGCCGCTGGCCGGAATCCGTAGAAAGAAGTGCCACAACATGAAAAACAATCCTCTCGACCTCTTCGCCTTCGACGTCCAGGCCCCAGCCCACCTGACGTCCGGTTCCTGGCGGAACGGAGGCGACCAGGGGCACCGCTACACCGACCTGGAGTACTGGACTGGCGTTGCCCGAATGCTGGAAGACGCCAGCTTCGACGGAATCTTCTTTGCCGACACCGTCGGCTACCACGATGTCTACGAGGATTCTGCAGATGCTGCCCTGCGCGATGCCGCACAGTTCCCGATCAACGACCCGCTCCTGCTGATCAGCGGCATGGCCGCAGTAACCAAACACCTGACCTTCGGTGTGACATGCTCCCTAACCTATGAGGAGCCTTACCTCCTGGCCCGCAGGTTCAGCACTCTGGACCACCTGACCGGAGGCCGCATCGGGTGGAACATCGTAACCTCCTACTCCGAATCGGCGGCCCGCAACCTTGGCAGGGTCGAACAACTCAGCCACGACGAGCGTTACGACAAAGCCGAGGAGTACATGGAAGTCGTCTACAAGCTCTGGGAGTCCTCCTTTGAGGAGGACGCCGTCGTCCGGGACGCCGAATCCGCCGAGTACATCGACCCAGCCAAGGTGCACCCGATCAACCACACCGGCAAATACTTCACCGTCCCCGGCTTCCACCTGTGCGAGCCCTCACCGCAGCGGACCCCGGTACTGTTCCAAGCCGGCGCGTCACCTAAGGGAATGTCCTTTGGCGGCCGACACGCTGAAGCCGTCTTCATCAACACCACCTCAGTCGCACAAGCCAAGCGCAGCGTGACGAAGATTCGACAGGCCGCCGTCGAGGCTGGGCGCGACGCGGACAGTGTGAAGGTCATTGCCCTGATCACCGTGGTCGTCGCGGCCACCGATGAGGAAGCCCAGACCAAATACGAGCAGTACCGCCAGAATGCAACCGTAGAGGGTTGCCTGGCGCGCTTCGGCGGCTGGACTGGTATTGACCTGTCCGCATACGACCTGGACACGCCGCTGAAATCCATCAAGACCCGCGGCATCCAATCAATTGTCGACATGTTCTCCAAAGCTGACCCCGACCGGGATTGGACACCTCGTCAGATCGCCGAATTCCTGGCCATAGGCGGGACCGGATCCACGATCGTCGGATCGCCGCTGACAGTCGCCGCGGAGCTGCGACGCTGGCGCGACGAAGGCGACATTGATGGCATCAACCTCAGCTACACCACCAAACCAGGCGGCTGGGAAGAGTTCATCGATCTGGCACTGCCCGAGCTGCGCGCCCAGGGGATCGTGTCCCCGGCACGCAGCGAGAACCAGGAACCGGTCACCCTACGCGAGAAACTCTATCCCGGCCACAAGCACACCCTAGGCGCCCACCCCGCCACCACATACCGCCCACAACGGCTCACCCCCGCTCCCCAGTAAATTCGCCCCCATTCCACGACTCAAGAACATCAACGGAGATACCCTTGACTGAACAAACAGACGTGGTCGTCATCGGCGCCGGAATCGCCGGCCTGATCACCGCCCGCGAACTCGCCCAGCGCGGCCACCAGGTCGTCGTCCTGGAAGCCCGGGACCGCATCGGCGGCCGCACCTGGACCGATCACCGTCTCGGACGGAACCTGGAAATCGGCGGCACCTGGCTGCACTGGACGCAACCGCACTCCTGGGCAGAAATCACCCGCTACGGACTCGACGTGACCCGCGGGCCACGTTCTCAGGAGACCTTCTGGCTCGCCGGCGATCAAGTGCGCCGCGGCACCCTGGAAGACTTCATGAACCTGATCGGCCCCGGGATGACCCGGGTGCTTGAAGACACAATGAAGTGGTTGCCCCGGCCAGACGCCCCGCTCACGGTCGAAGACCTAGCGGACGTCGACCAGTACAACCTGCAGGAAATGCTGGACAAGCTGGACCTGCCCGAAGACGAGCGCAACGCCAACGAAGCAGCATGGGTTGGCCACTTCAACGCCCCCCTGGATCAGTGCGCCTACGTCAACGCACTGCGCTGGACCGCTGCGTCGGCCGGCCACTGGCACCTGATGCACGAAGCGTCGGCGATCTTCCGCCTGACGGAAGGAACGGACGCACTCGTGAAGGCCATCGCCGCCGATTCCGTTGCCGAAATCCGCACCGCGGTCCCCGTTACCGCAGTCCACCATGACGCCGAGGGCGCCACCGTCACCTACGGCGATGGTCAGCAGATACGTGCCAGGAAGGTAGTTGTCACGCTCCCGCAGAACCTGCTGCACCAGCTGGACGTGGAGCCCGCGCTGTCATCCGGAAAAGTTGCGGCCAGCCTGGAAAGGACCGCATCCCAAGGCGTCAAGGTCTGGATCCGGGTAAAGGGTCCGATCAAGCCCTTCTTCGCCTACTCATCCCAGCACAAGCCCCTGTCGGTGATTCGCACTGAGTTCATAGGCGAGGACGATGCCGTCCTCGTGGGGTTCGGTGCCGACGCGACCAAAATTGACGTGACCAACCAGGAGCAGGTCACCGAGGCAATCAAGGTCTGGCGTGACGACCTTGAAGTGCTCGAGGTCACCGGTCACGACTGGATGGCCGACCCCTACTCAGAGGAGACCTGGCTGATCCAGCGTCCCGGGCAGCTGACCAAATACCTGAAGGAACAGCAGCGCAGCGAAGGTGCTCTTCACCTCGCCAGCAGCGACTACGCAAACATCTGGGCCGGCTTCATCGACGGCGCCATCGAAAGCGGTCTCCGCGCCAGCCGGAACGTCCACGCAGAGCTCCAGGTGCAGTCATGAGCGCAACGGCACTATCCAACCGCACGATCATCAACGCGGACCACTACCGTGCCGTCATGCGGCATCTGCCCACGGGAGTGGCAGCGATCTGCTCCACCGACCCGTTAACCGGGACCCAAAACGGCATGATCGTCGGCACTTTCGCGGCACTGTCAATGGATCCAGCCATGGTGACCTTCAGCGTCACGCACACATCCACAAGCTGGCCAAAGATCGCCGAGGCAGACAGATTCGGCATAAGCCTTCTCTCCGAGGACCAGCAGCAGGTCTGCCGTGCTCTGTCATCGAAGGGCAAGGACAAGCTCAGCGATGTTAACTGGTCCGAATCCGAGTGGGGCACCCCGCTCATCCACGGTTCACTGGCCTGGTTCGACTGCCGGACAGAGCAGCAGATCGTTGCCGGGGACCACCTGATCGTCGTCGCCAGCGTGCTGGAAATGACACCCGGCGAGGGAACTCCCCTCATCTTCCACGGCGGCCGCTTTGGAAGCTTCCGCGAGAACAGCGCCAACCCGCCCTCCTAACCAGAGGACATTCCCGTCCTATCCCCCGTCCAGCAACACAGCGAGGCCAGGACGGACCCCTGCCCTTATTGAAGTGATTGAAGGAACACTCATATGAACACCACCCCCTCCACGGACACCACTCCCGCCGCCGGTATCACTCCCGCCCACTACCGCCAGATTCTTGGCAAGCTGCCTACCGGAGTCGTGGCCATCACCGGCACCAACGACGATGACGAAAAACTAGGACTAATCGTCGGAACCTTCCAGTCGCTCTCCCTGGAGCCGCCGCTGGTCATGTTCTGCGTCGACAAGTCGTCCTCCACCTGGCCCAAACTTCGCAAGCTCCAGAACTTTACAGCCAACATCCTCGCCGATGACCAAATCAGCATCTGCCGCTCCCTGTCCCGCAAGGGCCCTGAAAAGTTCGAAGGCCTGCCCTGCACCACCGGCCCCCTCGGAACCCCGCACCTTAACGGCGCTACCGCCTACATCGACTGCGTCGTCACAGCCGAAGTAGTCGTCGGAGACCACTACATGGTGGTCGGAGCCGTGACGAATATGGAAGAGGGAACGGGCGACGCCCTGCTGTTCAGGGGTGGAAAATTCGGCCAATTCCGGCCCATCGAAATCCCCGTACCGCACCACGCAAGGAGCGCATCATGAGCACAAAGCGGGAAACAATCCTCAATGCCTGGAACCAGGCCTGGGGCGAGGGGGACTTGTCCTCGTTCGAGCAGCTGCTCGCACCAGGCTACGTCCGCAGGTCCAAGTCAGGAAGCGAAGACTACGCCAGCCTCCAGAAGACCATCAAGGCCACCCACGCCGCCTTCCCTGATTTTGCCACTGAAATTCACCACATCATTGAAGACCAAGAAACAGCCGCGATCTACTGGCAGAGCACGGGCACCCACCAGGGAACGTTCATGGATGTCCCGGCTACAGGCCGGGCCATCACCGTCACTGGGGCGTCCTTCCTTCGCTTCGATGAAGGAAAAATCGCCGAGGAATGGGTCGTTTGGGATCCCAGAGAACTTCTTTCCGCACTCGGCATCTGGCACCTGGGCCCCGAACTGAAGCGGACGCACAGCCAAACGACCTTACTCGCCGGGGGACCCCGCGCCGCCGAGCGGCGCACGGAATCAGAGCCAGGAGGGCAAAAATGAGCACAACACTCTGTGCGCACCAGCAGCAGCCAGGCCCTCCGCTCGATCCTGTCCACGACTGGGGCGAGCTCCGCCGCACCGATGCGGTGGAAGTCCGGCGTCACGACCTGGCCACCTCCGGCCAAGTCGACGTCTGTTCCCCGGACGGCAGCGTCCTCTGGATCCTCCAGGACCACGGGCTGGGACGCATCATGATCCACGAGTCCGACGGATTCGCCGTCTACCGGCATCCCTGCTGACAGCCTCTTGGGGCAACTGATCCGGATCACAACAATGCGCAGTTCACCGACCGAGTAACGATCCTGTCGAAGCCTTGCCTGACCGCTGACATGCCCGCCCAATCACCACTATCAATCGCCAGGAGACAAAAGATGGCACTCACCGGACATTCTCTGATCGGCGGACAAATAGTCCCCGGTGAAAGCGGGACAACATGGGGCATCGACCCTGCCACCAATGCACAGTTGGAGCCCGGGTACAGCCTGCTCACCGAGGAGCAGCTGAAAACTGCCACCGCGGCGGCTGCCGACGCCTTTGAGTCCTTCAGCAACCTGGAGCCGGGGCAGCATGCACTACTTCTGGAGACCATCGCCGCCAATATCGAAACCATCGGTGACGAACTGATCCTCCGGGCAGGAGCGGAGACGGGATTGCCCGCCGCCCGCCTGCAAGGCGAACGGACCCGCACCACTCTTCAGCTCCGCCTTTTCGCCTCTGTGGTGCGCCGGGGCGATTTCCGGGGCGTGCGGATAGACTCGGCGCTGCCCGACCGCGCCCCCCTGCCGCGCGCCGACATTAGGCAGCGGCAGATTCCGCTCGGCCCGGTGGCGGTCTTCGGCGCGAGTAACTTCCCGTTGGCGTTCTCAACAGCCGGAGGCGACACCGCGTCCGCCTTGGCCGCCGGCTGCCCCGTTGTCTTCAAGGCGCACAACGCCCACCCCGGCACCAGCGAACTCACAGGACAGGCCATCGTGAAGGCCGTCCGCGACCTAGGCCTGCATCCTGGAGTATTTTCACTTGTCTACGGCCCTGGCAACAGCATCGGCAAGGCTCTCGTGGCCGACCCGGCCATCAAGGCCGTTGGCTTCACAGGTTCACGGGCCGGCGGTACCGCGCTGACGCGCATCGCAGCGGCCCGGCAGGAACCCATACCTGTATACGCCGAAATGTCCTCAATCAACCCCGTCATTGTTCTTCCGGGCGTCCTCAATGACGACATCGAGACCCTGGCAGACCAGTACGTCGCGGCCCTAACGGGCAGCTCAGGGCAAATGTGCACAGTCCCGCGACTGCTTTTCGTCCCGGATGGCGCAGCGGGCGACCAACTCACCTGCGCCATCGGAAAAGCAGTAGCCGCCTGCGCCGGCCAAACAATGCTCACCGAGGGAATCGCAGCGGCGTGGCAGACCGGTGTCGAGAGCCTCGGCGCGCTCACCGATGTCAGTCTGATCGGCCGTGGCATCGCGGGCACCACGGCCAACGCTCCGGCGCCGGCCGTCTTCGGTGCCGCCCTCGATGTCTTTACCGGCAACCGTCGCCTTCACGAGGAAATCTTTGGCGCAGCCGGCCTGCTGGTCAGATACAAAGACATTTCTGGGCTGATCGAAGCCATGAACGAGATGGACGGGCAGCTGACGGCCTCTGTCCACCTGACCGACGAGGATTACAGCGCTGCAGCTGCGCTGCTCCCGGCGCTGGAGCGCAAAGTCGGCAGGATCATCATCAACGGATGGCCCACCGGCGTGGAAGTCGGCCACGCGATGGTCCACGGCGGCCCCTTCCCCGCCACTTCCGATTCACGGACCACCTCCGTGGGAACCATGGCAATCAACCGGTTCCTGCGGCCCGTCGCCTACCAGAACTTCCCACAGCGGCTCATTCCGGAACCCCTGCGGGACGCCAATTCCTGGAAACTGAACCGCTTGATTGACGGAATACCGGAACATCCGCCCAGTGAATGAAAACACCGCTGCAATCCTTGGCCCGGGATCGACCGGCGGCTGGTTGTTGTATTCACTCAGCCGCAGCAGACGAACCCGCTTCCGCCGGAGCTGGTGTTATGCGGCAGCCCGCGGCCGCTCAGTGTCAGGGGGGCGGCTCTTGGGGCGTTGGAGCTTCCGGCTGACCGACGCAGGACAGCTCGAAACGCGACCGGAGCTTCGGACAGCCCTGGCAGTTCCGGGTGCCGCCAACGATGCTGATCTGGTCACCACGCAACTCATCCGACAACGTGGGCGCCGGCATGGGCGTCCCGGTTCTGCGCTTTTTGCCGATGCGGGCCTGTTGACGAACCCGAGCCGGCTTCTCCGACCCAAACTCCTTTTGCTACAACGAGACGAAGGAAGAACATGGACCATGGTGTTGCTCCATGTGGAATTGACGGTGGCCGAAGCGGACGGCATACTGGCTTGCCGCTATCGACCACTTTGTTCCGGACCTGGGGCAGCAGCTTCTGCCGAAACGCGGCAAAGTCACCTCCGTTGGGCAAACCGTGTGGATCTCCGCCACGGCTGAGTTGAAGGCGAAATGCCGGGCCCGCAGCGTGCGCGTGCACCCTCCTTGGACTCCTTGGCCGGGTCCTGATCTGTGGAAATGCCGTTGAGTCATGGAACAGGAGTGTGGCTTGCCAGCCTACTTGGCCAGCGCAGTAGGTAGTTGGCCAAGAGAATTGCGCCTATCTCGGGGTCGCGGACGGTGTCCTGTTGTCAGCGGAGTTGGCCAAAAACCGCCGTGGGGTTCGTTCATCAGGACTGGGGGGAGGAACTCAATGTCGCGGAGGCTGAGCGCTGTTATCAGGGCGGCGAAGACGCCATCGATGATCCGATAGCTTTCCGGGGCTGATCCGATCCATTCCAGGCGTGGCCGCAGGTGAGTGTAGAGCCCGTCGTTGCTCGGGGCGTGGGTGAACAAGCATGTCCTTGTGGCCGTTGGTGATCGGCCAGTAGAGCTCGAGGTACTCAACCGCAAAGGTGAGGATCCGTACGACGGCGGGATACAGGTCGAGTCTAGGCTGCCGTGGAGACCACCGCTAACGTGGTGGTGGTCTCGGCCGCTGGGGTAGAGCCCGTGCTGGCCAGCTTCTTGGCAAGAATGGCCAACTATCGTGTCAATTGGCCAATTACCTTGGCAATCGACAAGGAGTTATTGTCCGTTGTCAGTGAAGTTGTCAGTCGCGACGTGGGAACTGACAGGTTGGATGAGAGAAATCTGGCGGATTCTTTCTCATTCAAGTTGTCAGTTCCGTAACTCTTTGACGAGCTCGCGGGGCGGCTGAAAGGCCATAAGTGTGTTTCGTCAACTTTAAGTAGGCCATTTCAGCGCTAAGAATCAGGCCACCTCGGCACGGTTCCAGGCCATTTCAGCTGTTTGGCTATTTCATCAGGGCATTTTTGACTCTGTAGGACTCTCCGCGGAACTGCAGGAGCCGTCCGTGGTGCACCAGCCGGTCGATGACGGCCGCGGCCATGTTGTCGTCCCCGAACACGGTTCCCCACCGGGAGAACTCGAGGTTGGTGGTGATGATGAGGCTGCGTTTCTCGTAGCCGTCCGCGATGACTTGGAACAGGAGCCTGGCTCCTTCGGTGTCGATCGGCAAATAACCCAGTTCATCAATTGCGATCAGCTGGTTTTTGGCCAGGGATGCGAGCTCCTTATCCAGCCGGTCCTCGTCCTTGGCTCTGCGCAGCATCATGACCAGCGAGGAGGTGGTGAAGAACCTGGCTTGGATGCCCTGCCGGCAGGCGGCCGCGACCAGGGCGGTGGCCATGTGGGTTTTGCCGGTGCCCACGTCCCCGTAGAGGACAAGGTCCTGGGCCCGGGTGATGAAATCCAGGGACTCGAGGGGTTCGCGGCCGTAGTCCTCGGGGAACCTGACACTGGTGTAGTCGAATCCGGTGAGTGTTTTCATGGCTGGCAGCCTCGCGGATTTCAGCAGCCGCTGACGGCGTGATTCCTGCCGGGATTCGTGCTCCGCGATCAGTACCTCGTGAAGGTATTCGCGCTGTTTGGGGGTGCCCTTCTCGGCCCATTCGGTCAACACGCTCCCGGTCAGCGAGGTATGTTTGCCCGCTTCGATGATGTCCTGGACGGTGATCGGGTT
This sequence comes from Pseudarthrobacter cellobiosi, assembly GCF_023913755.1. GTDB lineage: Bacteria > Actinomycetota > Actinomycetes > Actinomycetales > Micrococcaceae > Arthrobacter > Arthrobacter cellobiosi. The sequence continues at coordinate 185,953 of NZ_JAMXBJ010000045.1, read as the reverse complement.
CATGCGACTTCTCCGGTGCTCGTGTTCAGGGTGGTGAAGGTGTCATAGACGCTTAGGTCCACGTTGGCGGCGGCCGGTTCGGTGCCGTGGGCCAACCGGCGGGCGAGCATCCCCAGCGCTGCCATGTCCGGGTTATCCCCGCGCTGGATCAGCGTGTCGGCGGCGGCCATCGCGGCGTCGAAGCCGGCGGACCCGGACGCGGCATCCACGGCGTTGAGCAGGCGGCGACGGTCAGTGGGCGCCGCGGCATCGAGCCAGTCGCGGACCGGATCGCTGACCAAGGCCCGCAACGGGGAATGGCCCCATGCGCCGGGCTTGGTCACGAGCAGCGGGACCAGGGATGCGGGGTCGAAGATCGTTGTCGCCTGCCGGCCGAACACTCGGTCAAAGGACCGGATCGGCTCGGAGTGCTCATCAAGGATCTGGACCACGTCGTGGCGCAGCCCGACGGTAAGCATTCGCCCATGGAAGGATGGCCCGGCGGCGTAGGTGTTCCCGTCAATGAGCAGGTTCCCGGTCTTGTCGGCCTTGCGCGATTCGTAGCGCACCGGGTCGAACCCGACCCCGGGCAACGCCAGGGATGAGGCAACGTCGTGGGTGAACAGTTCGCCCAACGGCAGGCCCTTGCGGTAATGCGTGGTGGTGGCCAGCGCGTCGCACCGGGCCATGAGCACCTCGTTCAGGGCATGCAGGCTGGAGGCCGCGGGTTCGGGAACCATGAGGTTACGTCGCAGGAACCCGACCGCGTTTTCCACGTTCCCTTTTTCATGCCCGGAGTACGGGTTGCAGTAGCGGGATTAGGAGCGGTAATGCAGTTTGAACGCCCCGAACAGTTTCGTCTCCACGACCTTGGCGCCCACCCGGCGCCCGATGCCGGTGGCGTTGTCAAAGACCAGGTGCCTCGGTGCGGCCCCGATGTGCTCGAACACCTTCCGTAGTCCGTGGCAGACGCATTCGGCGGTTTCGCCGCGGTATGCCTGGACGAAGCGCATGTTCGAGAACGGGAACGTCACCACCAGGATGTGCAGGATCTGCCGGATCCCGGCGATGATGGCCTCTGCCTGACCGAAGTCGACCTGAGCGGTCCCGGCCGGCCACACCAGCTCGGTGAAGCCCTCCCCGGCGATCCTGTTGCGGGCCGTCCATTTCTTCACGAACCGCTGCACCGGGGAATACGTGCCGGTGAAACCGTGCTCCTCCACGAGCCGGTCAAAGACGCGTTTGGCCGTATGCCGTTGCTTGCGGTTTCGGCGCTGGTCCTCGGTGAGCCACGCTTCGATGATGTGCTCGAACCCGGTGAGCACCGAAGCCCCGCGCCGGGCCAGCGGCACCGGCGGTTCAGGGGAGTAGTTCTCCTGATCGGCGTACTTGGTCACCGAGGACCGGCTAACGCCGAGCCTCCGGGCGATCTCCCGACCCGGGACTCCCTGGGAGTCCAGCCTTCTGATATTTTCTTGTACGGACATGGGTACCGTCATCTGCTTTCCAGCCCTTCCGGCGCATACGCTTCGCAATGGCAGCGCCGTAAGGAACCTATCTGGGGGTGGCGGGCCCATGTCCCTGACACTCTGGGAAGGGCGCCGGCCGCCGGGTGATCTCTATCCAGGCAAGCCCCCGAAACCATGATTTCGGGAAAAACTGGCCTGATTCTTACCGCTCTTTTGGCCTGAAACGAGCCACCAACTTGGCTCAAATTCCTGGCTGAAACGGCCTACAGATAGTCGATCACACACACCATAAGCCTGCCATTCGATGCCGTGACGGGACGCTGACAACTTAAATGAGAATTATCCAGAATCCGTACACTGACACGCTGAATGCGAAAACTGACATCTGGAATGAGAACGGACAGTTATCGCAGCTACTTCTACTCCCCCCGCCATCTTTTTATGCCGATAATGGAGATTACGTCAAGCGGCCAAGAGGGGTCCCCGATCGGGCTTTTTGCCACTCTCTGTGTCCAGTCTCAATTTAGTTGGCCAGTTTCGCAACTTACCTGGCCATCTACGGGTTTCTGGGTTTTGTCTCAGTTAATGTGGCCACCACGGCTGCTGCTGCCGCGCTGAGGTCGCTGCCTTCGAACATGACGGACGAGGCCCGTGTGTTGGCGCGCCTGGACGGGCGGATGGTGAATACGTCGCTTTCTGGGGCTCTGACATCGCTGGGGCTTGAGCCAGCGCTTCCGGTGCGGGCGTTCTTCTCGCGGCAGGGCAAGCGGAACTACGAGGGGCAGGTGGTGGTCCAGCAGGGTGCGGCACCCCCTGACGGACAAGGCCGCTGGCACCGCATACGGCATGGCCAACTATATTGAGACGGTTCCTATCAGGCCTGTCAGGCTCCAGCCGGACAGGATCCGGGTGTCGAGGACGAAGAGACCGTGCGGATGTTCGGGATGGATGTCCCCGTTCGGCAACGAAATACAGAAAGAAGATCCTTCCACCAACGTGACCGCCCCGGAACCTAACGGACCGGCCGCCGTGTCAGCATTCCATCCAGCCATCCCGGCCCCTTCAAGAAACCGGCACCAGCGTGCCTTGGCCCCTCAAGTCACGCCGGTCGCCGCCAGATTATGCAACCGACGCTACTCTTGCATACTCCCCGATGCCAGAGTTCCGGCCCGTGGAAACCTCCGTTCGGTCGGACACCATCCCTTTCGCAGGTCGGCAGTTTGAACTGACCATCCGCAGTGTGCTTTAAGTTCCACGCCGTCAGGGAATCAGCTCTCGCTGACGCTGGGTATTCCTTATCATCCAATGATCACGTCTGCGTCCCTTCCCTGGACGGAGTGGAGGGGCGCCCTCTGATCGCGCATTGTACGTTGTGTATAAGAGCAGCAAAGGAATCAGTGCAGACCATCCATAGTCTTGGGAAGCTGCACCGCGCACACTGGCAGGGAATTGTGCTTGGCATCACCTCAACCCTCCCAATCTAGGAGTCAAGAAACCTATGCAAGACCCAGAACGCAGCATCAGACCGGTGTCGCCAGAGACATCGGCCGAAATCTCCGTAGTGCCCCGCACGGAGCACAAGAAGCTCCGTTCACGCCACATCACCATGATCACGCTCGGCGGCATCATCGGTGCGAGCCTGTTCGTAGGCTCAGGCAACATCGTCCGCGCGGTAGGCCCCGCGGCCGTCCTGTCATACTTGATCGGCGGGCTGCTCGTGCTGCTCACGATGCGGATGCTGGGCGAGATGGCGGCCGCGCGGCCGACTGTCGGTTCCTTCATGGAGTATGCCCGAGTCGGCCTCGGCGAATGGGCCGGGTACCTCGTCGGCTGGCTCTACTGGTACTTCTGGGTCGGCGTCATCGCGTTTGAGGCCGTCGTAGGCGGTGCGATCCTCACTGGATGGTTCCCGGAAGTCCCGCAGTGGCTGTTCTCCGTTGTTCTGATGCTCATTTTCACCACCACAAACCTGGTATCGGCGCGCTCCTTCGGTGAGGTCGAATTCTGGCTCGCGAGCATCAAGGTCGTCGCGATCATCGTGTTCCTCGGCATTGGCACCCTTTTCGCACTCGGGCTGTGGCCGAACGCCACCTTCTCGGTCCCGAACCTCTGGACGCACGGCGGTTTCGCCCCCAACGGCCTGTGGCCGGTCATCAGCGGTGTCGCGATCGTGATCTTCTCCTACTTCGGCACCGAGATCGCCGTCATGGCAGCAGCCGAATCCGAGAACCCGGCCAAGGGCATCCGCCAATCCACTATCACGGTGGTCTGGCGCATCCTGCTGTTCTTCGTCGGCGGTGTGCTGCTCATCGTGACTATCGTTCCGTGGAACGAACTCCCGAAACCGAAGGAAGAAGCGCCATTCGCCCACATCTTCGGGCTCTTCGGCCTGCCAGGCGCCTCCCTCATCATGAGCGCCGTCATCCTCACCGCAGTATGCTCGGTCCTCAACTCGGGCCTGTACTCGGCCGCACGGATGTTCTCCTCGCTCGCCGAACAGGGCCTCGCGCCCCGCATCGTGGCCAGGAAGTCCAAGGCAGGCGTCCCATTCGTCGCTGTACTGGCGTCGACCATCGGCGGCTATGCAGCCGTGCTGGTGAACTTCCTCGCCCCGGACTCCGGGATCTTTGACTTCATCATGAACTCGGCCGGTCTTGTTGCTTTGTTCGTATACGCATTCATCGCGGTCACGCAGATGCGGCTGCGCCAGAAAATGACGCCAGAAGAGGTCACAAACCTGAAACTCAAAATGTGGCTGCACCCATGGCTGGGCATTCTAACCGTCGTGGGGGTCGCCGGCATCGTCGTGGTGATGCTGTTCACCGACGACGCTAGCCGTGCCCAGGTGTGGATGAGCCTCATCTCGGTGGCCGTGCTCGCCGTCTTCTGGCCTCTCGTTCGTCGAGGCCTCAAGGGCCGCGACGCGCCGGCGCCCGGCGGTGACATCGACCACTCACTCGCGGCGGTGCACGACATCGACCAAGACAAAGTGGAGCACGGCATCCACCAGTGAACGCAGACCCGGCCGCCAGCCTGAACACTTTTGGCCACGCTGGCGGCCGGATTTCCGGCTTGGCATTCTACGAATACGACTTGGGGGACAGCTGGCTTCACCGGATGGAGCTGATGTCCCGCCGACCGTTGGACGAAGACAGTCCGCCGGCACGGCTGATCGACGGCGCCCGGCGCGGTCCGCTGGAAGACTCCGGAGGACTTCCCGGCTACGAGGAGATTATGGCAGGACTGTCCGTTCTCAATCTAGTTGTCAGTCGTGACGTGGGAACTGACAGATTGGATGAGACAAATCTGCCAGATTCTTTCTCATTCATTTTGTCAGTTCCGTAAATCGTTGACGGGCTCGCAGCGGGGCTGGGGAAGGCCTTAAACCAGCCACTCGATGCCGCCACCAAGCCAGGAAAAGAAGGAATGGACAGGCTGCACAAACTCTAACCGGCCGCCAAGGCGGAGAACACAGGCTCATCCAGCATGCGCCCATCCCAAACGCGCGAGAACCCTCGTCGAGTCAGTGACATTCGCCGGCAGGGACCTCGAAGCCACACACGCCACGCTGACAACTAGATTGAGAATCTCCCAGAATCCGTACACTGACACGTTCATTGCGAAAACTGACATGTGGAATGAGAACGGACAAGGACCCCCTTTGCGCCTAATCCCCCACCCATTTCCGAACGCCGATAACGGACGTTACGTAAAGTAAGCAGGCTGATAGTTGCACACGACGCCTATTCCAGTTTAGCTGGCTCACGATCTTGAGGCACGAATACCAGAGAAGACGCAGCCCTGCTCCGGATCCATTCATGGGGCCGTTCCGGCCCCGGACCGGCAAGCCCACCAGGAGTCATGGCGTCTTGACTGTTGTCCGATAAGAGCTTATAACTCAGATTGACAGGTCGAGGGGTGGAGGCGCCGGTGATTGGACAGCGGATCGGGTACGTGCGTGTAAGCACGCTGGACCAAACCGAGAAACGTCAGCTCGACGGCCAGGTTCTGGACCGGATCTTTATGGACAAGGCTTCCGGAAGGGACACAGCCAGGCCACAGCTCACGGAACTGCTGCGGTTTGCCCGCGACGGGGACACCGTAGTTGTGCACAGCATGGACCGGCTCGCCCGCAACCTCGATGACTTACGCGCTCTCGTCCAGACCCTGACCCGCAAGGGCGTGCGGGTGGAGTTCGTCAAAGAGAGCCTGGTCTTCACCGGCGAGGACTCCCCCATGGCTAATCTCATGCTCTCCGTCATGGGAGCCTTCGCCGAATTCGAACGCTCCCTGATCAGGGAACGCCAAAGGGAAGGCATCGCCCTGGCCCAGCAGCGCGGCGCCTACAAAGGGCGGAAAAAGACCCTCACTCCGGACCGGGCGGCGGAACTGGTCCAGCGCGCGGCAATAGGATCCCAAAATCTGTCCTAGCCCGCGACTACGGCATCAGCAGGGAAACGGTCTACCAGTACCTGCGCCACGCCAAGCTGGAGTGAATCCCCCTCCCCTACCGGCACAAGCGGCTTGCCGAGCCGCGAAGCGTTGGGCTGACCGGAATCTCATTAGCGGCGATACATCCGGACTCCCATTGGACGAGAATCATGCACCTGAACTGTGGATTGCCAGCCTTGTTGGCGATTTGCCAAATGATCTGGCGAATCTTGCCAGCGAGTTAGGGAATCGCCGGTTCCGATCGGTCACGCGAGCCGCGAATGGTGCGCGTTGGACCGCGTCGCCGCTTGGCCTCGGCGACGCAGACCAACCCTGAACTCCATCGGAACGAACTATTCGCCAATTCTAGTGGCAACGCGAGCCGCTCGGGATCTGCTCATACAGGCGCGTTCTCCTGGGTCAGCTGCCCGCACCGTTGGCCAAAGGGCCACCCGAATTCCCGTTTCGGCCGCGCTCCTCGGCTCGCCAACTGGGTTGTCAATCTCGCCAACTAGTCTGACTGAGGTGTGTCAAGGATGTGAGACAGTCGCGTAGTTTCTTTTTGGTCAGGCAGCCGCGGGAAGCGGTTCCGCGGTTGGCGTGAAGGCCGCCATTGCGGTGGCCGGCGGCAGGCCGTCATTGTTGCTGTGGGGTCGCCAGCGGTTGTAGAACACTTCGATGTACTTCATCACTCCGCGCCGGGCCTCCTGGCGGGTCGTGAAGCTGTGGTGGTGGTAGAACTCGTTTTTCAGGGAGGAGAACGCCGATTCGGCCACGGCATTGTCCCAGCACACCGGTGGCTCCCATGGACTGTCGGATGCCGTTACCGGTGCACCAGACACTCATTTCCCGGGACGTGTACTGCGTTCCGCGGACGGAGTTAAGCCGAATTCGGCTTAACAGCGATGCGGGAAGCCAGTACACCTCGATCCGTTACACGGACACCCTGGCCCTGGAGGGCCTGCAGCCGTCCATTGGCAGCGTGGGTGATGCTTATGACAATGCCGCCGCCGAGACCGTGATGGGGCTGTTCAAGAACGAGGCCGTCGCGAAGGATTCACCGTTCCGCAGCGGGGCGTTGAAGACCGAAACCGACGTGATGGAGATCGTCTTCGAGTGGGTCCACTGGTACAACAACGAACGCCTGCACTCCGCCCTGGATCACCAGACGCCAGAGGAATTTGAGCAGACATAATATGATCTACAAACCGGCTCGTTACCCGACGACGCCGCCAACAAACGGGCGGCATGATTTCCCCGGACGGTTCAAGCAGATGCTTCCGTGCATGTGGGGCGGCGACGGCGGCCCCAATGAGATCACCAGCCGCGCCCTCGTCGAAGGTGAGCGCGGCCGCAGTGGAATCATCCTTCTGGCCAGAAAAGATCATTCCTTTAGAGCTGCAACCGGCCGATGTGTGCCACATGGATCAGCTGAAGAATTAGGAATGAAAGGACCCGGAGGGGCGGGTCAACCAGTCACCACTTCTGCAGCATCAGGAGGCTTGTCATGAAGCGGATAGCTTTAGTGAACAGCGGATGTGACCGTCAGCCGTCCACTGAGAGCCTACGGTCAGTACGACCGAACCAGAAATTGAATCCTGAGGACTGCCCGGCCTGCCGCTCCTCCCTCGACTTCCTCGGCTGTCCCTTCTGCTGGGGATCCGGGTCAGAAACACGGCCACCCGCTACGTTGTCCGCGGCCTGAGTAAGTAAGAGAGACGGGACCACAAGTTCCCGACCTCACGTCACAAAACAAACGCAACGTTCAAATTTATTGGCTAGTTGATCGCTTCAGAGAGGAAGCCATCATGGCCATCGACCTCACGACCGATCTGATTCGTCAGAACCTCGCCGTCACACTCCTGCCATCCCGGACCGCGCCCCGCCGTCCCGCCCCGGTGAGCCTCCCGATCGCTGACGAACCCTCCCGGGATGAATACGTCCCTGGAGTGACTTCAATCCCAGCCCTGCCACCCATGCCTTCCTCTACATCATCAAGTAAGCAGAACCGGCGCAACTCCACAGCACGAATCCACCCAACCCCCGGGCAGCAGGTTATGGGGGAAGCGTGCGGTGCAGAGGCCCAGTTCTCAGCCGAAGACGGCGCAGTCCTGCTGCGCCGGCATCTCATGGCGGCCCATCGGCAGTAGTGGTCTTCGGCAAGGACGCCTTGTACATGCGCAGTACTTCGAGTGCAAGGCGTTGGCATTGCCGGCAGCAACGGACGGACTTGTCCCCACTTGTAACTACCAGTGAAGAAAGCCGCGGCGTATGGCTTGCGCGACGGCGGAGGCCCGGTCGGAGACGTCGAGTTTGTCGTAGATGTGCTGTAAATGAGTTTTGACGGTCGTTAGGGAGATGTGGAGTTCACTGGCGATCTTTTGGCCGGAGTGCCCATCGGCCGCTAGACGGAGAATTTCGACTTCGCGGGAGGTCAGGATTGGTTTTTCGGTTGTGTTCTGGCGAGTACGGAGTTCCCGAGCAAGAACATCCTGCGCAAAGGGGGCGATGATGGTTCCGCCGGCGCCAATCTGCAGGACGGCTTCCGTGATCTCACTAAACGATGCTGCCTTCTCGAGGAATCCCCGAGCGCCGTGAGTCAAGGCCCTGTAGACGGTTGTACTGTCCATGTAGGCAGTTAGCACGAGGACACTGGTGGGCGAGTCCTCCGCGAACAGCAACTCCAGGACCTGCATGCCATCGAGTTCGGGCAGTTTCAGGTCCATGACGGCCACGTCGGGTTTCAACTGCCGGATGGCCTCGAGGGCACTTTTGCCATCCCCTGCCGAGCCTATGACGTTGATCTGTGGCACGCCCTCCCAATTCTGGGCGAGGCCTTCCCGGTAAACGGGGTGGTCGTCAGCAATGAATACGTTGATGATCTTCACGGCAGCGCCAATGCGCTGCGGATCGTGCGCGCGAAATGGTCGATTTCGAAAGGTTTGGTGAGGTAATCCAAGATGCCTATACCGCGCAGCTCTGCGATGCGGGCAGGAGTGGCATCTGCGGAGATAATGATGACCGGGACCTGCCTTGTGCGCTCGTCCTCCTGCAACTGTTTCACGACCTCGACCCCCGACATGTCGGAGAGGTTCAGGTCGAGCAGGATGAGTTGGGGCGACGCTGTTTGTGCCAGAGCAATTCCTGATTCGCCGCTGGTTGCGGAGATCAGATTTAGCCCACCCATGCCCGCGATGATGTTCTCCACCAGGCGAATATTTGCGTGCGTGTCTTCAATGTGGAGGATTGTTGCATCGCTTCCACTAGGGATGGTTAAGGTTCCCGCAGCCGGCATGGGCGCTATGGCATCAGCTTCTGGAGCCGACGCAAGAGGCATCTCAACAAAAAACGTCGAGCCCTCGCCGGGAGCAGTGTGTTCGATGCCCAGAACACCCCCCATTTCTTCGACGAGCTTCCTGGACAGCGCCAGCCCTAGGCCGGACCCTTCGACCTCAGCGGACTGGGGTAGTCGCACGAAGGGTGTGAACAATCGCTGGACATCGGCTTCGGCCATCCCGGGACCCGTGTCCATGATAAAGAATCGAAGGGAACCCTCTCTGAGTTCGCACCAGACGCGGACTGCACCCTGCGCGCTGTTGAACTTCACCGCGTTTCCGAGCAGATTGAGGAAGACCTGCCGGAGCCGTTGTGTGTCAGCTAGAACGTAGAGGTGGAGGGCGCCATGGAGATCGCTGGCGATTTCGATGTCCTGCGCAGCCGCGAGCGGGCGCATGAGTTGGAGAGCTTGGTGTATGGATTCAATGGCAGGCACAGGTGCCGTGGCGATGCCAGGAGCCCCGGCTTCGATCCAGGTGATGTCCAGGACCTCGTTTACGAGTGACAGCAGATGGTTGCCGGCGTCGAGAATATGACGGGCACTTTCGGCTGCCGTGGGACTGAGTGGAAGGTTTTGAAGCAGCTGGGCGAATCCAAGGATGGCATTCAACGGCGTCCGCAGCTCATGGCTCATCCTGGACAAAAATTCGTTCTTTGACCGATTGGCACGTTCTGCCTCATGCATTGCATCGCGGGCTGCCCTCTCGGCGCGCTTGCGGTCGGTTATGTCGGTGGAGATCGCGCCGAGAGCGTAGGGGTTGCCCGCGTCGTCGAGGAGAGGGAATTTGATGGAGAGCCAGCGGCTGTCTTCGTCCGGGTCAGTCAGGTCGCCGATGGTCACCAGGGGTTCCTCGACTTCGATAGAAGTGGAGGTTCTGATCACCATGTCGTCGTTCTTCGTGTAATGGTCTGCGATCGGTTTGGCGAACAGATCGTAATCGGTAAGACCGAGGATTGATTCCGAGCTGACGCCAAAGCGTTGGGCGTAGTAGTGGTTGGCGATGAGGTACCTCCCGTCAAGGTCCTTGATGTACATCAGCGCAGTCGAGTTATCCAGAAGATCTTTGAGTTGCCGGACCGTTGAATGCAGATCACGTTCCGTAGAGTTTTGCTCGCTAAGCGCCGTCAATTGGACTACCAAGTATTCAGCCGGATCCCCCGGCACACGGAACGGCCTGACCCGCGGACGGAAGGCTTCAAGATGATCACCCAGGTGGACGACCACGGTGAAGGGGTCGGACGTAGTGGAAAGTGAGGCGGTTACCAGCCGGGAAAGGGCTGCCCCGAGCTCCCCCTCTGTGCCTTGGTTGGGACTAGCGTTGCCCTGGACGAGCGAACCAAATTCGCTGTTGCCTCCAAGAAACACAAGCCGTTCGGAGGTCTCCCTGCGAAAGATGGCAGTCGCCAGCGGCGCCGCGTCGAAGGCGCCTTGTTTCAGCCTGCTGAGGGCTTCTGCGGAACTCACGGCAACAGTCTTTCACAACGGCATAGTTCATGAGCAGGCGCCCATTTGTCACGAGTGCCTGATCCGTACTCGCAGGTCGGTGGTTGACCAGCGGAGAACCGTGATCCGGTACTACTACTGGACGGAAGCGCTTCAGTGGGCGGCTTTGACGCGGACATGAGCCAACAGACAATTTAAGCATTGAAACCCGGGCCCTGCTGCGCGCGTAGCTGTGCGGAGGCAACCAACTCCAGTGATACGAGGTGCCGGCAAAGCCGCGGGCACGTCAGGCTCGAATTTAGGCGCGGCCGCAGCGGCATCATCCTTTTGGTCAGAAAAAGATCATTCCTTTGGAGCTGCAACCGGCCGATGTGTGCCACATGGATCAGCTGAAGAATTAGGAATGAAAGGACCCGGCGGGGCGGGTCAACCAGTGGTACCCAATCCGCAGCATCCTGGAGGAACATAGATGTCCAATCTTAGAGTCGCCGTCGACGTCGGTGGCACATTTACTGACGTCTGCATTTTCGACGAAGAAACACAACGCATGCGTGTCACCAAGGTCCCGTCGACCCCGGCCGACCCCATGCTGGCGATACTGAGCGGCGTGGAACGCGCCGAGATTAACCTTGCAGACGTGTCGCTGTTTTCACACGGCACCACGGTAGCAACGAATGCCCTGATTACCCGGAACTTTCCCCCCGCAGCCATGGTCACGACAAAGGGGTTCAGGGATGTCATCGAGATCCGGGACGGTACCAAAGACGACCTTTGGGACGCCTACAACGACGTAACCGGCCCCTACATCCGCCGCCGCGACAGGTTCGAGGTGACCGAACGTATTGACTACGCCGGCAACATCGTCGCTCCCCTGGACGAAGAAGAAGCCCGCCGTCTAGCCGCGGTGCTCCGTAAGCGCGGCGTCACAACAATCGCCGTCTGCTTCATCAACTCCTACGCCAACGCCGAGCACGAAATCCGGATGCGGAAAATCCTGGAAGAGGAACTTCCGGAAGCCACGGTCTCCACCTCGGCCGAGATCCTGCCCGAAATCTTCGAGCACGACCGCTTCAACACCGCCGTCTCCAACGCCGTGCTGGGACCCCTGGTGTCCGGCTACGTCAGCCGCCTCGCCGATGAGCTCAAAACCGGCGGTTACGACGGCGACCTGCTGCTCCTGCACTCCGGCGGCGGTTCCATGACCCCCCGCATGGTCAAGCGCTACCCCGTGCGCCTCGCAGCGTCCGGAATCGCAGCCGGCGCCATCGCGGCGAAGCACATCGCCCAGCAGTGTGGCTTCGAAAACGCCGTGAGCCTGGACATGGGCGGCACGTCTACCGATATTGCCCTGGTCTCCGACGGTGAGCTCCGCATCACCAAGGAATGGCAGGTCGAATACGGCCACCCCATCGTCTTTCCCAGCATCGAGGTCCTCACCATCGGCGCCGGCGGCGGCTCGATTGCGCACATTGACATTGCCGGTTCGCTGCGCAACGGCCCGCAGTCCGCGGGTGCCGATCCGGGACCCGCCTGCTACAACATGGGCGGCGAAGAGCCGACCAACTGCGACGCCAACGTGGTCCTGAACAGGCTCGGATCCACCCTGGCCGGCGGCGCGAAGACGCTGGACCGCGGGCTCTCGCAGGCCGTGATCAAGCGTGCCATCGCTGAACCGCTGGGCATGAACGAAGAGGAGGCCGCCCACGCCATCCTCCAAGTCGCGAACGCCAACATGGCTGACGCCGTCCGCCTGATCTCCATCCGCCGCGGCTATGACCCCCGCGACTTCGCGCTGCTCGCCTTCGGTGGCGCCGGCGCCCTGCACGGCGTAGAGGTTGCCAGGGAACTGAACATTCCCACCGTCGTCGTACCGCCCAACCCCGGCGTCACGTCCGCACTGGGCTGCCTCCTGGTGGATATCAGGCACGACCTGTCCGCGATGTACACGGCCGTTGCCGCCGACGCCGATCCGGAAGACCTGGAGAGCAAGTACAAGGCCCTCGAAACGGAGGCCACCGCCCGGCTCCGCCACGAAGGCGTATCCGCGGAGAATTCGATCCTGCAGCGGATCATCTCCATGCGCTACCAGGGACAGTGGCGTTCGTTGGCCGTGAATATGGGAACCGGCGACGGTGCTCTGGAAGAAGCCATCCAGAGCTTCCACCAGCAGCACGAGCGCGAATTTGCGTTCCGCCAGGATGACCAGCCCGTGGAAATCTACCAGCTGCAGCTCTCCGCTGTCGGCAAGACGCCCAAGCCCTCCTTCGCTCCGGCCACGGAATGGGTCTCAGAGCCCGGCGAACCCGATTCGGTCCGGCCGGTGTACTTCGGTGAGGACGGCTGGGTCGATACGCCCGTCTACGACCGCACCAAGCTCGGCGCCGGCGCGACGTTCCAAGGTCCCGCCATCATCGACCAGCTTGACTCCACGACGGTCGTGCCCCCGCGCACCACCGCCGAGATCGACGAGTGGCTCAACATCCGGATCCACCTCACAGAGTTCAAAGACGAGCAGGAAGCCTAATCATGACCGACGTGATCACCATTCCAGATCTCCATGTCGCCCACACCGATGCACGGCAGGCATCAGGCCTTGACCCCGTAACGTTCGAGGTGCTGAAAAACGCCTTCGTCACCAGCGTCGACCTGATGAGCGAGCAGATCCTGAGGACCTGCTATTCCTTTGTTATTTACTCCCGCGACTTCTCCTCCGCTCTCTGTGACGCGAACGGAAACACCGTCATGCAGGGCAGCGGCGACATTGCCGTCCACGTCGGTACCCTGCACTTCCAGTGCAAGGCCGTCATCGAAGAATTCGGCAAAGACATTCATCCGGGGGACGTGTTTGCCATCAACGACCCGTACCGGGGCGGCACACACTTCAACGACGTTAGCTTCATTCGACCGATCTTCTCCGACGGTGAGGTGATCGCCTTCGCCCAGAACAAGGGCCACTGGGCTGACATTGGCGGCAACGTACCGGGTTCATTCGATGTCAACGCCAAGGAACATTTCGGCGAAGGCCTGCGGATCACTCCCGTGCGGATCTGGAGCAAGGGTGTCTTCCTTCACGACGTCGCCCAGCTCCTGGTGTCGAACACCCGGGCACCGCGCCAGGCGATGGGTGACCTCCAGGCCCAGTCAGAAGCGACCGCCGTCTGCGAGCGTGAAGTCCTCCGCCTGGTGGACAAATACTCCAAATCGACGGTCGTCGCCGCGATGCAGGAAACCCAAGACTACGTTGAACGGATCGTCCTGCGCCGCCTGGAATCCCTGCCGCAGGGAGTGTGGGAGACCACCGATTACATCGACTTCGACCCGGGCAAGGGCGAGGGCCTGGTGCCCATCAAAATCAAGCTGACACTGGACGGCAAGGGCATCCACTACGACCTGACCGGTTCCGCGCCCGCCGTCGAAACCTTCCTTAACTCCGGTTACGGCACAACCCACTCGGCCATCTACGCCGGCACCAAGACGTTCTTCCCGGACGTTCCGCTGAACTCCGGCTTCTACGCCGCCGTCGATGCGGAAATCGGGCCCGAGGGCACCGTGGTCAATGCCGGGTGGCCCTACGCTGTCACCGGGTTCTGCTCCGGTCCCTACGAAAAGCTGATGAACGGAATTTTCGAGCTCTGGTCCCAGATCATGCCCGAACGCGCCATGGCCTGCGCCTTCAACCTCGAGTACCTCCTGGTCGGTGGCCGCGACGGCCGCACCGACGATAACCCCTACTTCATGTGGTACGACTGGATGGCCGGCGGCTGGGGCGGACGAGCCTCCAAGGACGGGGCCAGCGCCACCGCTCCGGTCTTCGGACCCGGTTTGGCCGTCCAGCCCATCGAAGGCCAGGAGCGGCTCTCACCCGTCCTGACCACCGTTCACCAGATCGGTACCGACTCCGGCGGACCCGGACGATTCCGCGGCGGCCTCGGCATCGAAAAGGGCGGCACCCTGGTCGACGCGACGAAGACCGTGATGAGCTACTGCTGCGACCGTGCACGCTCCATCACCTGGGGCATCGAAGGCGGCCTGCCGTCGATCCCGCACGGTGTCTGGATGAACAAGGGTACCGATCAGGAAAAGTTCCTCGGGTCCAACTTCTCAGCCGTTCCGCTGCACTCCGGGGACTCGTTTACCCGCCCGTCCGCTGGTGGGGGCGGCTACGGCGATCCCCTGGAACGCCCCTTCGACGAAGTCCTCGAAGACGTCATCGACGAGTACGTGTCGATCGAACGGGCAGCGAAGGACTACGGCGTCATCATCCGCGAAATCGATCGCGAACTGGACCAGTTTGAGATCGATCAAGCAGCCAGCCTCGAGCTGCGCCAGCAGATCCGTGGCGACCGCCTAGGGTGGCTGACCGCCGATCCGGTCGCCGTGGCGGAGAAGTACCGCGCCGGAGAGGTGGACATGCTCGACGTGATCCGCCGCCACGGCGTCATCCTGGACTGGGGCACCGGGGAACTGTTCCCGGAGACCACCTCAGAGTTCCGCAAGAGCATGGAAAAGCGTTCGTCGGCCCACTGGCACTAAGCGCATTCTGACCAACACCGGGTCCGCCGGCGCTGATCGCGTCGGCGGACCCGGCATCGTCATCGCCCTGCAATCGCGACAGACCCGTGACCACGGTGAGGGAAGCAACTCAATTTGGCAGGGAGCTAACGCCGGCTCGAACCCGGAGGAACCATGGCGGCTCCTCTCGAAACGATCTCCGGCCAAGCATCCCCCTCCCTGGCTTCTTCAAAGATTTGAAAGGTGCAAAATTGTCGTACTCAAATTACGTTCTACCTGTCACTGAGCGTGCCGGAAAATGGTCACTCACCATGGCTTGGTGGGCGGTATTCTCCGCCATGTTCTGGATCTACGTAGCTGTGGCCTCAGCAGGAGCAGTCGGTGTCGTGAACACCCTGATCGGAATGGCGCTCACCATTGTCACCTACGGTGCCATCAACACGGTTCTGTCGCGCTACGCGGCGCGGACAGGACTCACAGTTAGCCTCTTCTCCCGCACACTCTTCGGACTGGTCGGCTCCGCCCTGGCATCGCTGATCTTTGCAGCCACGGCCATCTACTACGCAGTGTTCGAAGGATCCATCATTGCCGTCGCATTCCACGAGTACTTCGGCGGCAGCATGGTCGTTTGGTATGGCATCGTGGTGCTCTACGCCATTCCCCTGGCCCTGGGGGGCGTACAGAACTGGCTGGACAAACTCAACGGTGTCCTGCTCCCGCTCTATGTTGCCGGCCTGATTGCGGTCGTGGTCGCCGCCACGCTTATCAAGGGCGCACCCACGGACTGGATTGGCCATGCCGCCGCCTCGTCGGCACTGCCCGGCTGGCTGACTTCATACCTTATCTACATGGGCGTCTACATCATGATGATGTACACCTTCGACTATGCCCGGTTAGGACGCAAACAAGACGAAAAGTTCCTGGGAACAGTGACATTCGGCTGGGTCTTCTACGCATTCACGTTCGGCCTGAACGGGCTGGTTGGCATATACATCATGAGCGCATGGCGAATTGAAGCCTCAGAAACCGGGGTCGTCCAAGCATTTATCTCATCACTGGGACTGGTCGGCCTGCTCGTCATCCTCATCTCACAGACCCGCATCAATACCGCCAACTACTTCCTGGCATCCGAAAACCTTTCAGCATTTGCCAGTCGGGTATTCAGGCTCAACCTCCCCCGCTATGTCTGGGTTATCGTCTGCGGCGCTCTGGCCTTTTTGCTCATGCTCACAGATGTTCTGAGTTACCTTCTCAAGGCCCTGGCCTGGCAAGGCGTATTTGTAACCGCCTGGGTTGCCATCGCACTGGTATTTATCGGACTGAACTGGAAAACGCAAAATCTTGTCCCTGATATCCGTCCGGCTAATCTCAAAGCGGTCAGCCCCGGAGCAGTTGCCTGGGTATTCGCTTCAGCAACCGGAATTGCACTCACTGAACAAACAGCGTGGCCGGTAGTGTCCCAGCTTACGCCTTTGATTACCATGGCCTTGGCTGCAGGCGTCTATTACGGTGCCTATAAATTCTCCCCGCCGCGTCTACTCAATTCCGTGGATACGATTGACCGAGCCGATGAAGAGTTGGATCCTGCCATTTCGCATCCCACCAGCTGAAGCCATATCGCTAGCACGTGCAGCCGAACTCCACCGGACAAAGTTGTCCGGTGGAGTTCGCCCATGCCCGAATCCGTCAACGTCCGCTACCAACGCAGTCCGGGTCAGGGTCAGAGGACACTTCCCGACCCGGGCACTGCCATAAACGAACCGGGCTTGCCATTGCAGTAATGCAGGTTGCTGCTCGCGCGAGCAGGCCGAGAAGTTTCCCTCGTCGTCCATCACCGCGAGACGCCGACCTGCTAACTGCAGAGCAGCAGGGCAGCACTAAGACGGCATTGCGGTTTCAGACCGCTCCAAAGTTATGAGGAGCCGCCCGCTGGAGTCTACGATCATCGCGTCTTTCACACGGAGCGGATCGATTGCTGCAAACATATGTCTTCCAGATTTGTAGAATGGGCGCCCGGGCACACGTGCAGGAGCTGCACCTGCACCGTCCTAGAGGAATCGGATCATGCGCGTGTTGCCCAGGGTGTTGGGCTTCACGCGGGCGAGGTCCAGGAACTCCGCAACGCCTTCGTCGTGTGAACGGAGGAGCTCCGAGTACACGACCGGGTCCACAGCGGACTGGTCTGCCATGACCTCGAAGCCGTGGCCCTTGAAGAAGCCCACCTCGAAGGTGAGGCAGAAAACGCGGGCAACACCCAACTCACGGGCCTCTACGAGCAGGCTCTCCACCAGCACATGGCCCACACCCTGGCCGCGCCAATCTTCGGAAGCTGCCAAGGTACGGACCTCAGCTAGGTCCTCCCACATGACGTGCAGCGCGCCGCAGCCGATGACGTCGCCCTCGCTGGATTCGGCGATTTGGAATTCCTGCAGGCTTTCGTAATAAGCCACGGTTTCCTTCGCCATGAGAATCCGCTGTTCCGCCAAGGGCGCTACCAACTTCTTGATGGCGGACACGTCGCTGGTGCGGGCAGGCCGGATGCGGAAGGAGTCGGTCACAGCGCTAATCCTACGAGGCCCTGCCTGGGCCGTTTCAGCGATATGTACGGCCAAAAGCGCATGTTTTGACGAACTGTGCGATGACGTCTCCCAGGGGCCATCCCTACTATCGGGGGATATCTGATTCCTAACCGCGGCAATCCGAGGGATCCAAGCCACGCGGGTGACGCATCCGCAGCGTCAGCGCAGACACGTTCGGCCGAACCCTGTCGCTTTTCGCACTCCTCAAGAGGCTTTCCGGCCCTTCATCGCAAGAGGGGCGGCCGCGAAGTCCCAAAGCAACACCGCTCAGCGGTGTTGCGCAAAGAAAGGTAGACAGTGAAGTTCGGTAGGCAGCCCGCTCCCGTGACGGACATCAATGAGGACAACCTCGAAGTTCACAAGCCCAAGACCGAGGCGGCCGGAGTCAAGGCCGTGATGGTGGCCCTTGAACGCGCCGTCGCCCAGGCCGGCGTGACGCGCACGGCGCAGTTGCTGCTGCGGCTGAACCAGCAGGGCGGGTTCGACTGCCCCGGCTGCGCTTGGCCGGAATCGGCCACGAAGCGCAAAGCGGCCGAGTTCTGCGAGAACGGCGCCAAGGCCGTGGCCGAGGAGGCGACGCTGCGTACCGTGGGGGCGGAGTTCTGGGCCCGGCACTCCATCGCCGAACTCTCCGGGAAAACGGAGTACTGGCTCGGCAACCAGGGCCGGCTCAGCGAACCGGTGGTGATCCGCGAGGGTGACACGCACTACTCGCCGATCTCCTGGGCCGAAGCCTTCGAGCTGATCGGCGAACACATCCGCGCCTCCACCCCGGACCGCTGCGTTTTCTACACCTCCGGCCGCACCGCGAACGAGACCGCGTTTATGTACCAGTTGTTCGCGCGGGCTTTGGGCACCAACAACCTGCCGGACTGTTCGAACATGTGCCACGAGTCCTCGGGCTCGGCGCTGAACCCGACCATCGGCATCGGCAAGGGAACAGTCTCCCTGGAGGACATCCACGATTCTGAACTCATCTTCGTCGTGGGGCAGAACCCCGGCACCAACCACCCCCGGATGCTCTCAGCCCTGAAGGAGTGCAAGGACAACGGCGGCAAGGTGGTGGCCGTCAACCCGCTGCCGGAGGCCGGGCTGTTCAACTTCAAGGATCCGCAGACCGTCTCCGGGGTGGTGGGCGGCGGCACGCCGCTCGCCGACGAATACCTGCAGATCAAGGTCGGCGGAGACCTTGCCCTGTTCCAGGCCGTCGGCCACCTCCTCCTGGCGGAGGAAGAACGCAACCCGGGCACCGTCGTCGACCGCTCCTTTGTTGACGCGCAAACCGACGGGTCCGATGCCTACAGTGACGCCCGCCGGGAGCTGGACTGGGCGGAAACGGAGAAAGCCACCGGCCTGGCCCGGGCCCAGATCGAGGACGTGGCCGGGATGCTGATCCGGTCCAAGGCCACCATCTTCTGCTGGGCCCTCGGCGTGACGCAGCAGCCGCACTCGGTGGACACCATCAAGGAAATGGTCAACGTCCTGCTCCTGCAGGGCAACTTCGGCAAGCCCGGCGCCGGCGCCTGCCCCGTCCGCGGGCACTCCAACGTCCAGGGCGACCGGACCATGGGCATCTGGGAGAAACCCAAGGACTGGCTGCTCGAAGCCCTCGACACCGAGTTCGGGATCGAGTCCCCGCGGCACCACGGCTATGACGCCGTCGAGTCCATGGAGGCCTTCGACCGCGACGGAGTCCCCGCGGCACCACGGCTATGACGCCGTCGAGTCCATGGAGGCCTTCGACCGCGACGAGGTGGACGTGTTCGTCTCCATGGGCGGAAACTTCTCGCTCGCCTGCTCGGACACGGAAACCCTGGAAGCGGGCATGCAGCGGATCGGCCTGACCGTGCACATCTCCACCAAGCCGAACCGCTCCCACGTGGTCCACGGGCGCACGTCCCTCATCCTGCCCACCCTGGGCCGGACGGACAAGGACGACAAACACGCCAACGGTGCCCAGTTGCTGTCCGTGGAGGACTCCATGTCCGTGGTCCACTCCACCCAGGGCCGCCTCCAGCCAGTCTCCGATCACCTGCTCGCCGAGCCCGTGATCATCGCCCGGATGGCCGACGCCACGTTCGGGGACGGCCATCCAGTGGATTGGAAGGCCATGGCCGCTGACTACGACGTGGTCCGGGAGCACATCTCCCGCGTCATCCCCGGCTTCCAGGACTTTAACACCCGGATCCGGACCAAAAACGGCTTTGTGCTGCCCAACCCGCCGCGGGACACCAGGTCCTTCAACACGGACATCGGCCGCGGCCGCTTCACCGTCAGCCCGCTGGAATACCTCACCCCACCCGCGGGCCACCTGGTCCTCCAGACCATCCGCAGCCACGACCAGTACAACACCACCTTCTACGGCCTCGATGACCGGTACCGCGGCATCTCGGGCGGCCGCCGCGTGATCCTGGTACACCCCGAAGACCTGGCCGAGCTCGGCTTCCAGGACCGGGACCTCGTGGACGTGGTCAGCACCTTCCGCGGCCACGACCGGCAGGCCGACAAGTTCCGGCTGGTGGCCTACCCCACGGCGAAAGGCTGCGCCGCCGCGTACTTCCCCGAGGCCAATGCCCTGGTCCACAAGGAGAACGTGGCCAGGGAATCCAACACCCCCGGCTTCAAGGCCATGTTCGTCCGCTTCGTTCCCCACGGTTCGCTCGCATCGAGCGAGGCAGTGGCACTGGCGGGCGCGCACGCCTGACTTTGCCGTTGATACTTCGACGGTGGCACACTCGTCTGTCCGGAGTGCCACCGTTGCCGGCCACGCAGTCCCGTGCTTGCGGTGTACGAACTTTCTAGGAGATGGCTCCTAAAGGGAGCGATCCCTACGGTGTGACTGAGGCATGGTGCCCAGCCACAAGGGCTGCATCCCTCCGGCAGATGCCGCAGGGATGCAGCACTTGTTTTGCCACAGTCGCTCAGAAACGATGCCGTCTTCTTTTGTGGGGTCGTTGGAAGGCCATTGCGGTCCCGGAAATTCCGTGGTGAAACTTAGGACATATTTTTGCGGGTTGAAGTCTGACGGCTGTATGCCGATTTGATGAAGCGTTCTCTTTCGGTGGGGGTGATCGCGGCCCCCGCGATGGTCCAGGCCAATGCAGTGGCCGCCTCGAACATCACGCTGTACGCGTCAGGCGAGTCGGCAAATGCTGCGAACCCGTGTGAGTGGATTGGTACGTTCGCGCCGGGGATACTCAGCCAGGGATGCAGGGTGGGAATTACCTGGGAGACGTTGCCCATATCAGTTGAGCCACCGCTCATGCCGGCGGAGCTGGACGTGTCCTTGCCGAACGTGTCCATGGCGTCAGTCCAGTGTGCAGCCAGGGCGCTGTCTTGGATTAACGGGTCGTATGCGGGTTCTGTCGCCTCAATGGTCAGCGCTGTTCCGGTGGCCAGGGCGGCCCCTTCGAAACAGCCGCGGACGCGCTCAAGCAAGGCTTCATATTCCCTTAAGGTGAATGCCCGGCACTCAAACTCGACTACCGCCCGTTCCGGAATGATGTTCGTGGCGTGTCCGGCCTCAGCTACATATAGAGCTATTCGGTGGTCTCCGGGCATTTGCTGGCGCAGTAACCCTACGGCGACTTGGCTCAGCACAGCTGCATCTGCGGCGTTTATGCCTAGATGGGGGGCTGCTGCCGCGTGGGCGGCCTTTCCAATGAAAGTCGCCTGGTACCTCCCCATCGCCTGGGCGCTGGTACCTGCCGGGTTATAGGTCACTCCGTCCTGGACAGGATGGACCATCAGGGCGAGGCTGATACCGTCAAACGCTCCCCGTTCAAGAAGAAGCGCCTTACCGCCGCCGCTTTCCTCAGCAGGGGTTCCGATGGCTTTTAGTGTGATGCCGAGCTCGTCTACGTAGGGTCTCAAGGCAAGGGCAGCGGCGACCGAGGCACCAGCAATCAGGTTGTGCCCGCACGCATGTCCAATGTTCGGAAGCGCGTCGTATTCCACGCACAGTGCCACCTTCAGCTCGCCGCTTCCAGCGGTGGCCGTAAAAGCTGTAGGCAGACCACCAGTGCCACGGTCAACTGTGAAACCACCTTCAGCCAGGAGCGCCGCTGCTGCCTCGGACGAGCGGACCTCCTCGAAGGCCACCTCGGGGTTGGCATGAATTTCGTGGGCCATTGCCTGAACCCGCGGCTTCCACTCCTTGACGCCCTCTGCAAGGGCGGTGCGCAGACTTGCCATAACGGTTGCTGTGCCTCCTGGTTCCATGAGTATCGCCTGCTTTAGCAGGACATAAACGAGTCGGCCTGGCTGCCTCGGAAAGGTCGAACCATCCGACATCTCAGTGGGCTCGCTGAACTGCAACCATCGTCGTACCTGAGCCTATGCCTGTGAGGGCAGTACCACGGGTGATGCGTTGCCGATGTACGAGTTACTTACCGGAGGAAGCTAAGTGTTGCATTACTTCGTTTAGGTATCCCCTGAGCGGGGAACCCGGGCCTCTGAAATTTTTGCGCAGTTACTTCTGGTCTGGAAGGGCTTTGTCCGACGTAGTGGCGAGAAGCCTTGAGAGCTAGTCAAGCCACCCCTCCGTTGCGGGGGTAAGTGAAAAGGCGGGTATGGGGTACCTGGACCAATGAGCGGCTCGACTCGGAGCCGAGAGAGTTTGAAAAAATGAGATTCGCCATCCCTCGGCCGTCCGGACGTATTCCTCTTCATAGTGTCCGTATCCCCTGATCTCCCACATACCTGGTACATCGAAGCCTTGATATTCGCGCGAGTCGGGCTCCCAGGTCAGCTGGTCGAACATGCTCCAGATCCCGCGAATAGAGTCATCGGATTGGCGCTCGAGTTGGGGCATGAATGCCTGGTGAATGGATACCATACCTGACATGTAGGCCGACACAGCCTCAACGAACGTGTCAGGGTCAGCTGGAGAGAAACTGAAGCCCAATATTTCGGTGTCTACGGAGAAAAGCGTCCGGAGGTCTGACCATCGCTTGAGGTAAATATAGCGAAAATACCGAGCCTTTAATCTACGCACGTCCTCGTAGTCGTCGGCGGATATCTGGGTCCATCTCGTCTCTGCCATGAAGGGACTCTATCGATGCCAGGGAGAGCGAACATCAGCTTTTTCGGCGATCAGTACAGACGAAAGCGGAAGTCTTGACGAACTGTACGGTGACTCGCGCGTGGGGCGTCCCTACGATCATGGGACAGCCTGATTCTCCAAGCGGCATTCATGTTCAGGCCTTCATTGTCAGGACCACTCCGAAAGAAGGGGCATCCGTGCTGCAGCTTCAGGTGAACCGCTCGAACAGTTTGACTATCAACGCAAGAACAGGGCACCACGCGCCTTTCAGTGGCTGGTGGGGACCCGAGAGTGATCCCTTGCCCGTCCGTTACCTGCAGCAAGGAGAAATTATGCCACTGCTGCACGGCTCCCAGACTGTATGGAGGCTCGTTCGCTCCGTATTACCGTCGATAAAAGCGAACTCCCGAAGCACTTACTCCTGACGTTCAACGTCTTGCCGTTCCCCCCTTCCGTTCACAAATTTAGAGAGGAGAAAAGATCATGAAAAGCAGGATCCTCGTTCAGAGCAAGAACACCTCCCGGCGCCTCGGGTCCCCGGAAGAAGCGGTTGGTACTTCCCCGTCGGTTGCCGGTGTCCAGCAGTCCGGGTGGGTAAGCTCAGCAGGTAAGCAGGAGCACGCCGACCGGCGGTCAGTTGCATCGACGCACAGGGTCTCATACGGCAGTCAGAACCGATAGTAGAACTGCGCCGGACTCCAAGAGGCCTGTCGGGCCCGGCGCATTCCCGCGGCTGGCAAGAGAAATCTCAGATGCTACTCAGTTCGATTCTGCATCAACAGCAACCGACGGTGTTGGTTCGCCGCTCTTGTGGAGTGCATGCAGAACCAGCGCTCAGCGCCGTGTCGTATCGCCGGAAGCTGGGTTTGATCTGAGGAGCGGACGCTGAGTGGGGTGATCCCTCTCCCCTACTTGCAACCATATGTCGTGGCCGTCGTGTCCGGAGAAGATGATGAGGACGATGACCCCTACGGTTGCACCGACCAGTGTCTCCACGCCGCGTTCGGCGATGAGCACGTAGGGGTGCGCCGGTGCGGCGAGCTGCGTAACCAGGAGTATTACCGGCGTGAATGACACCATGGCCAGGCCGTAGTGGCGCATCATGAAAAGTTCGGTGGTGAACTGGAAGAAGATGATGACGATCACCAGCGCCGGTGCCTCCTTCTGGGCATCCAGCTGCCAGGGGGAAGGCAGCAGGAGGACTGCGACGATGACAAGTCCAAGGAACGTTCCCACAATCCTGTGGATTCCGCGGTAAATGCCGCCGACTAAATTTTCCGAGGCAAGCGGTACCGCTGCAGCCGCCATGGCCCACTGGGGGTATGTGCTTCCGCTGAACACGCCAGCGGCTCCAGCCGCGCCTACCGCCAGGACGTAGCGTCCCGCATGGATGAACGCCTTTTGCCTTCGCGGTCCGGCAAGGGATGAGTGGTCCCGTCTTGCCTTGGGCCGCCACGCCCTTTCGCGTGTCCAGCCGAGAAAACCGACGGAAAGCGAAGAGGCGGCTGACGCCACAGCGATAAGCACAGCAAAGAGCCAGGGAACGGTTGTGGGGATCGAGGCACATGCTCCTAGGGCGAGGATTCCAAAGAAGGGCCCGCTCGGCTTCAGGTTCAGCCTGTCCGCGAAGATTGATCCCAGTCCGGCCAACAGCGTTTCAACGGCCACGAGCCACCAGGAATGGAGGCCAGTAACCGATAACCCGGTCCCGATCATCACTCCGGTCACGAGCATGCCTGCAGCCTGCAGTTGGTGTTTGAGACGGAGCTGGTGGGGTTCAGTCCTTCCGTACATTCCAGTCAGCGCGCCAAAAAGGGCGTAGATGGTCAGCTCTGGGTGTCCGAGCATCAGCAGAGCCAACGATGGAACTGCAACGCCTGTGCAGACCCGTAGGGCTGAGACGCGATCCCTGCTTGGAGGTGCGAAGCTGTGGAGTGTGCGGAGGTGATGTTTCACGGAGCGCTGCTCCTCAGCCAGTCGATGACTGTCTCCCCTGGACTAGATCCAAAGCTCGTAGCCGAGATCTTTGTGGAAGTACTCCCGGCGGTCAGCGGCATCGGCTGCCAACCATAGGCCTGAACCGTCCGGCATTTCTTCTTCGACGATCCCCCGGCGAACAACGCGGTCGTTGGAGCGGATCTCTACGATGTCGCCCACATGGTCCTGCCAATCTACTGTTCGGCGGAGGTGTGTAGCGGTGTGCCACTGCTCGAACATCAGCGTTCCAGGAGCAGGGCGTCGCCCTGGCCCCCGCCTCCACATAGTGCAACGGCGGCCCGGCCCGTTTCGCGGCGGATGAGTTCGTGCACGGCAGTGACAACCAGCCGGGCTCCTGAAGCACCGATTGGGTGTCCGATGGCAACTGCGCCGCCGTGTATGTTGATCCGGTCCTCGGACACGCCGAGCAGTTCCCCGGAATGCGACGCAACTGAGGCGAAGGCTTCATTGATCTCAACCAGGTCGAGTTCTTCGGCTGTCCAGCCTTCGCGCTCCAGGGCGGTGCGGATAGCCTTAGCGGGCTTGTCCGGCAGGGATGTGTCAGGCCCGGCGATTTGTCCGTGGGCCCGAAGGACTGCGAGGACATCCCACCCATGCCTCTGGGCGGTCTCCCGGGTGGTCAGTACAACTGCCGCGGCGCCATCGGTCAAAGGTGAGGCGTTGCCCGCAGTCACCGTCCCATCCGGGGAGAAGGCGGGGCGCAGACGGGCCAGCGACTCCCGTGAAGCATCGGGGCGGATGCCTTCATCCTCGGTGATTTCGAGGACGCCCTTTCGTGTGGGCACCTTCACAGGGATGATTTCCTGGGCCCACACTCCTGAATCTTGGGCTGCGGCTGCCCGCAAGTGGGAGGTGACGGCGACGGCGTCTTGGGTTGCCCGCGAAATGCCCAATGCCGAGTTGGCGCGGTCAGTGGCCAGGCCCATGGCCTCGTGGTCGAATGCGTCTGTTAAGCCGTCCTGGGCGGCTGCGTCCACCAGAGTGAGCGCTCCGTACGCATTCCCGGTCCGGGTGCCTGCGACTAGGCGGGGGGCCTGGCTCATCGATTCCTGGCCGCCGGCGACGACTACGGCTGCGTCGCCAAGGCGTAGCATTCGGGCGGCCTCGATTATGGCCGACAGTCCCGAGAGGCACACTTTGTTCACTGTCACGGCGGGTGCGCTCAGGGGAATTCCCGCGGCGACCGCGCTCTGCCGGGCCGGGTTTTGTCCGGTCCCTGACTGGAGAACTTGGCCCATGATGACGGCATCGACGGTATCTGCCGGGACGCTGGCCCGTGAGAGGGCGCCAGCGATGGCCGCTCCGCCCAGTTCGACGGCGGAAAGTGGTGCCAATTGGCCCAGCAGTCGTCCCTGAGCGGTGCGTGCTGCGCCGACAATGACGACATCCCTTGGGTCGGGTAGTCGGAAGTTAGATTCTGTTTTCACTGCGGTTGCTCCGGGATTTGTTGGTGGAGACGGCTCGAACTTACTTCGATTGGCCGTTCTTCGTTTTGAACGGTTGTGCATGTTACGTCGCGAGGAGGCGTGTCAGGCCGCCTGTCGGGAAGTTGGCGCCGAGAGTCATGCAGCGGTTGATGTCCTCCCAGGTTGCGACGACGCCTTCGTCCAGCATGAGCTGGGCTTCTTGGGCCAATGCATGGCGGACGCGCAGCCGTACCCGGTCCGGGTCCACTCCGTGCGGCTCCGGGGGTAGGGTCCGTGCCGCGGGCGGAACTTTGCCGTTTTCGTCGAAGAAGCCCGGCAGTCCGGCTTTTACGACTGCCGTGAGAGAGGCTGATCGGCCGAAGCGGGCGGGGTAGGCGCGGTGCAGTGTGTCACAGATGTGCTGTTGCACCGAGGGGCCTATGTAGCCGATCAGGTGAAGGGGTGTCATGGGCAGATCCCACGGTGAGAGGGAACGGTCCACGGCAACGGGGTCCCCGCCTTTGTCGATTTCAGCCAGTATTTCGTTAAACAGGCGCGTGAGGAGTCGGTTGACGACAAAGCCGGGCGTATCAGTGACAGGTATGGCGGTCTTGCCGAGACCCGCGGCGAGGCTCCATGCTGTGGCGAGAGCGGTATCGGATGAGAGGGGGGTCCGGACCAATTCGACGAGCGGGAGGACAGCGACTGGATTGAAGAAGTGGAACCCAAGCACCCTGTCTGGGTGCTTGAGGCCACGTGCCATGTCGGTGACCGAGAGCGAGGAAGTGTTGGTGAGCAGGAGGGCATCCGGATCGATGTGCTCCTCGAGCTGCCGGAATACGCTCCGTTTAGTCTTTTGGTCCTCGAAGACCGCCTCGATTGCGGCGTCGCACCCGCTGAACCTCGACGGATCGGTGGTGCCCCGGATTAGCCCGGCGATTTCGGCTGCCTCGCCTGGTCGGAGCTTGCCTTTGGCCTCCTGCCGGTCAAGATGTCCGCGCATTCGGTGGAGGGCCGCGGACACCCGGTCGGTGGAAAGATCGCTGATGAGGACCGGGATGCGGAGCTTGTCCGCGACCAGCAGGACGAGCTGGCTTGCCATAAGGCCCGCGCCAACGACGCCGAAGGTTTGGATGGTTTTCGGCTGCCCCGCGTTAGCGGCTGATACCGCTAAAGGGTCAGGCGTTTTTGAAAGAGTGTGAGACATCTGATCCTTCTTCGTTCCTACCCGCGGAGGTAGACCGTTGTCGTGTGTGTGTAGAAGTCTTTGGCCGCGCCGCCCTGTTCCTTGGGACCGAAGCTGCTCTTCTTTGATCCGCCGAACGGCACATGAGGATCTGAACCGGCAGATTCGGAGTTGAGGTGAAGGATTCCCACATCGAGGGCTTCGATTGCTTCCAATGCTGTCGCGAGGTCACGGGTGAATAATGCTGCAGACAGGCCGAACTCGGACTCTTCGGCCAAACCGAATGCTTCCTGGGTGGTCGCGGCCCGGCGGACCGCCAAGACGGGACCGAAAAGTTCTTTTCGCCAGGCGAGGTTGGTTGATCCGGCCTTGCCCGCAGGGAGCTGCAGCACAGTCGGGGGGATGAAGGCACCGGGAGTACCGGCATAGGAATTGTCAGCAGATGTTCCGGCGATGGCGACGGCGCCCGTCTCTACGGCTGTGTCGATTCCGCTCATGATGGACCTGCGCGCTGCCTCACTGATTACGGGCCCCATCTGTACTTTTGAGTCAACAGGGTCCCCGGTCTGCCAAACGCTGAGTCGGAGCGTGAGGCGCTCCAGGAATTCGTCCGCGATGGGGTCCGCGAGAATGAGCCGTGATGTTGCGGTACATTTCTGTCCGGTGGAGCGGAACGCCCCGAAAAGCACCTGTTCCGAAGCTAGGTCCAGATCAGCATCGGCCAGAACCAGTGCCGCGTTCTTTCCTCCCATTTCGCCTTGCATGGGAATTCCCCGGAGGGCCGCCTCGGCCGCAAGTGCACGTCCGACCCCGGAGGAGCCGGTGAAGGTCATGGCGTCCACCCCGGGGTTCTGAACAAGGGCAGTCCCAAGAGAGCCGGGACCAATAACAAGGTTGAGCAACCCTGCTGGCAGGCCGGCGTTGACGAGCGCTTCGGCAAAGCGCATGGCGAGCAGCGGGACGGTGGAAGCCGGCTTCCAGACCACCGCGTTTCCGTGCACCAGGGCGGGAGCGATCTTCCACGCCGGGATGGCGATCGGGAAATTGAACGGGGTGACGATGCCCACTACGCCCAGCGGCTTACGAGTTACCAGGATGCGTTCCCCGCGCCGAGGCGAAGCAAAGTGCTCCCCCGCCACACGGTCACCTTCGGCCGCGAAGTAGCGCAGAATTTGGGCTGCACGCAGCACCTCTGCCCTTCCCTCAGTGAGGGTCTTGCCTTCTTCGCGGGAAAGTTCCAGGCCAAGTGCGTCGGCTTTCGACTCCAAGGCTGCGGCGGCGCGAGACAGGATGGCCCCTCGTTCGTGGATTGGGGTCCGGCTCCAGGCCCGCTGTGAGCCGCGCGCTGCCAGGACAGCCCTGTCGAGATCGGCAAGGACGGCGGTGCCGCCTTCGGCGACGATCTCCTCCGGGCGGCTGGGATTTACAGAGGTGAGGTGGCCGCCGTTGCCTGAGACCCAGTCTCCGTCTATGAGGAGCCCGAGCTGCACCGTCCCCGTGGCACCGGGGGCGGCGCCTGACGTGGCCGGTGCATCAACGGCGGCACTCACCGAAAGGCTCCTATACCTGTTAGCTTCTGGCCAAGGATGAGGGTGTGGACCTCATCGGTGCCTTCATAGGTACGCACTGATTCAAGGTTGTTCGCGTGGCGAAGGGGCGAGTGTTCGAGAGTTATCCCGTTGCCGCCAAGGATTGTGCGTGCTTCGCGACAAATTTCGATCGCTTCGCGGCAGTTGTTCAACTTGCCCACGCTGATCTGATGGTTCTGCAGCTTGCCGGCATCCTTGAGCCGTCCCAGGTGCAGCGCCAGAAGAAAGCCCTTGTTGATCTCCAGCGCCATGTTCACGAGCTTCTGCTGAGTCAACTGATAACCGGCCAACGGCCGGTCGAACTGCAGCCGATTTTTGGAGTAGTCCAGGGCGTCTTCGAAGGCGTCACGCGCGGCTCCCATGGTTCCCCAGGCAATGCCATAACGTGCCTCGTTGAGGCAGGTGAAAGGCCCGCGGAGGCCAGTGACGTTTGGCAGGACCGCGTCGGCAGGAAGACGCACATCATCCAGAGTGATTTCACACTGAACAGATGCACGCATTGACAGCTTGGGCTCGATCGGTGTGGCGGTGAAGCCGGGAGTTTTGGTTGGTACGACGAAGCCGCGTACGCCGGTGTCCGTCTGGGCCCAGATCACTGCCACCTGCGCCACGTTGGCGAGCCCGATCCAACGCTTAGCGCCGGTCAATATCCAGTCCCTGCCGTCGCGGCGGGCATAGGTTGCCATGGCGGAAGGGTCCGAACCGGCGGTGGGTTCCGTGAGACCAAAACATCCGATGGCCGTGCCGGCTGCCATCCGTGGAAGCCACTCCTGCTTCTGCTCCTCAGAGCCGTGCTTAGAGATGGCAGACATGGCCAGAGACCCCTGGACAGAGACGAAGGTACGTATGCCTGAGTCGCCGGCCTCGAGTTCAGCAGCGGCGAGCCCGTAGTCCACCGCCGTTCCGCCAGCGCAGCCGTAGCCCTTTAAATGCATGCCCAGCAGGCCGAGTTTGGCGAGATCAGGGACGATTTCCAGGGGGAACCGCGCTTCTTCGTACCACTGGGCGATGTTCGGTTTGATCTCGTCCCGAACGTAGGTCCGGACCCGGTCGCGCAGTGCGATTTCCTCGGCAGTGAGGAGAGTGTCGAAGGAGATCAGGTCCGAGGGGTCGGGTGCAGAACTAGGGGCAAGAGTCATGATGTGGTCCCTCCTGGGCATAAGTGATTTTGGGAATGGGCGGCACTTTGAGGGGTGCAGGTAAACGTCTTGCTTTGGGGGTGGTGCCGCAGCCAGTCCAGCACCGCCCCGGTGTGCTCACCGAGGGCGGGTGGGGCTTGGGTGCGCGGTGGCAGCGCCGGCGTCCATGTGATCGGATGGCGGAGTTGGCGGCCGGTGATGTTTCCGTCCTTGTCATGGACTTGAATGGTCGGTTCCAAACCCAGTGACTCGGCGTATGCAATGCCTTCACCTATGCCGGCGACGCGGCCTGCCGGTACTCCCACGGAAACCAGCTGGTCCTGCCATTCCGTCGCTCCAGCGCCCGCGAGCCCGGCTTCCAGCAGTTGGACAAGTTCCCGGCGGTGCTTTACCCGCGCTGAATTGGTAATAAACCGGGGATCCTCCGCCAGTTCCGGATTACCGATAGCGCGGCAGAGCTTGGCGAACTGTGAGTCGTTACCCACAGCAACGGCCAGCGGGTCATCACGTGTGGCAAGAAGCTGGTACGGGACGATGGAAGGGTGGTCATTGCCCAGTCGCGTAGGAGTAACACCGGCGCCGAGGTACGCCTGGCCTTGGTTGGCAAGGGCGCCCTGCAGGCTTGAGAGGAGATTGACCTCGATCCGTCTTCCCCTACCTGTGGAATTGCGCTCTGTAAGGGCGGCGAGGATGCCGATCGTGGCATCTTTCGCTGTCAGTACATCGACCAGTGCCACACCTACTTTGTAGGCGTCGCCCTGCGGGTCCCCGGTAATACTCATCAGTCCCCCGACGGCCTGAACTATGAAGTCGTACCCAGGCAAATCGCGTCCGCCTTCGGAGCCGAAACCCGAAATCGATGCGTACACCAAGCCTGGGTTCTCCTCGGCCAATGATTCATATCCCAGGCCCAGTTTGGCGAGCCCGCCGGGTTTGAAGTTCTCCACCAAGACGTCGGCGCGGCGTGCCAGTTCCCGGGCAAGCTCCAGGTCCTCGGGGTCCGTCAGGTCAAGGGTGACGGATTCCTTATTCCGATTAACGCTTTCGAAGTAGGTCGCACCTGTCTTTGAGGAAGGTGGTGCCCATTCCCGCGTGTCATCCCCTGTTCCGGGCCGCTCCACCTTGATGACCCGAGCACCGAGATCAGCCAGGGTCATGGTCGCGAGCGGACCGGCAAGCACGCGGGAGAAGTCGGCGACGACAATCCCCTCAAGTGGCGCGCCGGATTCCGCTCCCGACCTCATAACTGATCCCGCCCGGTCCACCTTCCCCGGAAAGTCATGACAGTGCCGACCGAATAGATGCCTCCAGTACCGCCAGGCCCTCGTCAAGGACGTCGGCTTCGATTACGAGCGGAGGCAGCAGCCGGATGATATTTCCATTGGTCCCGCACGTAAGAGTCAGGACACCATGGGCATTGGCTGCCTTCGCTGCTGTGGTGGCGAGGTCTTTGCGGGGTCCGGAGGCGTCGCTGAACTCGATCGCCATCATCGCACCCCTGCCGCGAACGTCCGCGACACCGTCCAATTTGACGAGCGGCTCCAGACGACGCCGCACCGCGGTTTCGATGGCAACGGCGTTCTGCAAAAGGGCGCCGTCTTCAAGGAGCTCGAACACGGCCAGAGCGGCTTCACAGGCTACGGGGTTACCGGCGTACGTTCCGCCAAGACCACCGGTGTGGACAGCGTTCATGAGCTCAGCGCGGCCGGTAGCGGCCGAAAGCGGCAGGCCGCCGCCGAGTGCCTTAGCGGTCAGTGTGATGTCGCCGGCAATTCCGTCGTGCTCGGACGCGAACAGCGTGCCGGTCCGCCCCATGCCTGCCTGGATCTCGTCGATGACCAGAACGATGCCGTGGCGGGTAGCGATTTCACGAAGACCTTGGAGGAACCCGGGGGCCTGAACAATAAAGCCGCCCTCGCCCTGGATCGGTTCGATGACCATGGCTGCGAAGGTTTCCGCACCGTTTTCGGCGAGAAGCGCCTCGATCTGCTCAAGTGCCTTACCGGGCCCGTCAGGAGAGGTGTGCGCCGGGGCTGTCGGTCCGCGGAAAACTGAGCCCGGCAGGGGTCCGAAGTTGAGCCGGTATGGGTTTTCCTTTGCCGTCATCGCCATCGTGAGCTGGGTGCGCCCGTGGTAGGCCTCGTCGAAGACGAGAATGTTGGGGCGTCGAGTGGCGGCTCGGGCCACTTTGATGGCGTTTTCAACCGCCTCCGCTCCCGTGGTGAACAGTGCGGTCCGCTTTTCGAAGTCGCCCGGGGTGTGTTCATTTAGCCACCGGCAGACCTCAACGAAGGACGCGTATTCGGTCACCATGAAGCAGGTATGGGTGAACCGCTCCAGCTGGGCGGCGGCACGCTTGGCCACCTGCGGGTTCGCGGCGCCAACACTCGTCACGGCAATGCCTGAGGCGAAGTCAATAAGATGGTTCCCGTCAACGTCCACGAGCAGCGCATCCTGCGCGTGGTCGATAAACACGGGCATGACAATACCGAATGCGTCGGTGACGTGCTGGCGGCGTTCGGTCTCCAACTCGCGGGAACGCGGTCCCGGAAGCTCGGTGAGCAGGCGGCGTGCTGTGGCTTTAACGCTGGCCGGATCGTTGGCCTGGTCTGCGGCGAGTTCTGATGTGACAGTCATAGGTCCTCCTCGTGTGGTGAAATCCACCATAGGGACAGTCCGATGACGTGTCGTTGGACAATACATCCAAAGATATTTCCGGTTCGGTCTAAGCGTACAAAAGCCGGTCACCTATGATTTACCCATGATCACCCTCGCAAGGCTCGTCGAGGCCGCAAAGCGCGACCTCGCGCCCTACTGGCCGATACCGCTCCCCCGCGTGGAACTCACGGGCGTGCACGTCTCCGAGCTGGAGGATCCAACGATGTTCCTCTACGGCGGCGAGCTTCTACTCACCGTCGGGTTGCAGCTCACCGGCCTGGACGGAGACGCACGACAGGAGGGCGCCAAAAACTATGTGCAGCGGCTGGTGGACGGTCGTGTCGCTGCCCTGGGTCTTGGCCTGGGCTCAGGCCATGCCATGGTGCCGGACGAGCTGCGGGCCGCTTGTGTTGAAGCCGGCCTTCCCCTTTTGACCATTCCCCGGGAGTCTCCCTTCCTGGCCGTATCGCGCGCTTACTGGGAACTCGTCAGGCAAGGCGGCGAAGCTGAACTCACTGCTCTTTTGGGGCTTCAGGTGGCGTTGACGCGGGCGGCCGCGCAGGATAACGCGGAACCGGAGATCGTCCGCGAATTGTCGCGCGCCCTGGGAACCTGGGTGGCCTACCTGCCCGAAGGTGACGGGACCCCATCGTCCGCCGCCAGCGGTGCAGAACTACCGCCCGGACTGCTGGTCGAACTCACACGGGAATCTGCCATCCTGCGGAACGCCCGCCGAGGGGCCACCGGCAATATTCAACTGGCATCCGGTGTTGCTTCCCTCTACCCGGTATCTGACGGTCCGGCCGCTTCCGGGTATCTTGCGTTGGGTAGAAGCGGGCAACTGGCTGCTGCCGAGCGGCACTTGTTCCTCACCGCATCCACGCTCCTGGCCGCCAGAGCAGCCGGACAACGCCGCGCCGCGGCAGAGCGCCGACGGGCTGAGGGCATGCTCGCGGCGCTGGTCCTGGAAGGACATGACGACGCAGCGCGACTCCTCGCAAAGCAGATGGACTCCGATCCGCTACCGGAAACAGCATTCGTCGCGGTCCTGCCCGATACCGAACATCTGGCTGCCCAGCCCGCTCTGTCCGGGCTGGTACTCGAACGTTCCGGTGTCACGTTTGTGCTGCAGTCAGCGTCGAGCCCCTATCCAAGGCTGCCGAAAGGTGTCCGCGGTGCATGGGGAGGCCCGATGCCTCTACGGCGCCTGCACGAAATTGGAGCACAGGTGGCCGAGGCCGCTGCCTCAGCACCCGCAGGACAGCTGATACGCGTTGGTCACGGCCTCGACCTGCCGGCAGATGAATGGGTGGATGAACTAACCTCCCACACCGGCCAGCTCCTTGAAACGGTCCGCGCCTACCTGGCCCATCGCGGTCAATGGGAGGCCGCCGGCCGCGAGCTCGGAGTACACCGGAACTCAGTCCGCTACCGAATCGCCCAGGCTAAGGAACTGTTGGGGGTTGACTTGGATGACCCCGACGTAGCAGCCCAACTCTGGCTCGCCCTCAGAGGCCGCTCCCAAGCAATGCCTAAAGACTAGCGCGCATATCTAGCGCCCGGGACGGCTGAAACGGTTCGCCAGCGGATCCACCGCCCCTGACGCCAAGCGGTCCTTTTCCGCCTCCGGCGCCCTGTGCCAACGCCGTGCACAACCGCGCCCGCCTGCCCTTTGACGTTTCGTACAAAGGAAAGCGCATATATCGACTTTCCGCACCGTGACCTGAACTCCCGGCCTGCCTACTCTCAATGGACAGTCCGTCTCGGAGGAACCATCCCCGAGGGGATGAGCACACCCGTTGCAGGAGGAACGATGAGAACAACACGAGCCAGCACACATGGTGTTGCCCAGCGCCGAACGCTCCCTCCCAAAAAAGCCTTCCCCCTGCACAGCTCTAGCGCACCACTGAGAGGACAATCGTGACGACCGAAGATACGAACTCCATCGCAAAGACAACCACCACCAGGACCATACGCGGGGCGGTACTTGAGACCATCGGGGCAGAGCGGCCCTACGCTGATACCCGTCCCATCCATGTGGAAAACCTTGAACTCGAAGGACCCGGCACGGGCGAGATCCTGGTCCGCATCGAGGCCGCGGGCGTATGCCACTCCGACCTTTCCGTAGTCAACGGCAACCGGCCACGGCCGGTCCCGATGCTGCTCGGCCACGAGGCAGCCGGCATCGTGGAGGAACTGGGCGAGGGTGTCAACGACATCTCCCTGGGCCAGCGCGTCGTCATGACCTTCCTCCCCCGCTGCGGTGAATGCGCAGGATGCAACTCCAACGGCAAAACGCCATGCGCGCAGGGCAGCGCTTCCAATACGGAAGGAACGCTGCTGGGCGGCAACCGCAGACTCTCCCGCGAGGGTCAGCCCGTCCAACACCACCTCGGAGTCTCCGCATTCGCCACCTATGCAGTGGTCTCACGCCGTTCCGTGGTGCCCGTGGGCGCGGACGTTCCGGCGCACATAGCCGCTTTGCTCGGGTGCGCACTGCTCACCGGAGGAGGAGCTATCCTCAACGTCGCCAAGCCTGCACCTTCCGCCCGGGTAGCCATCGTCGGTCTCGGCGGAGTAGGCATGGCGGCACTCATTACGGCCATCGCCACCGGAGTCGAACACGTCGTCGGTATCGACACCTTGCCGGCAAAACTGGAAGCCGCCCGAAACCTCGGTGCCACTGACGCCTTGACCACTGCTGATGCCCTGGAACGCGGCGAAAAGTTCGACGCCGTCATCGAAGCAGCAGGGCACCCGCGCGCTCTGGAAGCAGCCGTCGCACTGACAAAGCCGGGCGGCATTACCGTCACCGTCGGACTGCCCGCACCCGGCCAATCAATCAACATCGACCCGCTGAGCCTTACAGCGGAGGCACGGTCGATCGTGGGCAGCTACCTCGGCTCGGCAGTCCCGGAACACGACATCCCGATCTACGAACAGCTCTGGCGATCAGGCCAGCTGGCGGTTGAAGGCCTGGTCTCAGACACCATCCCGCTGGAAGAGATCAACCGCGCCATGGACACGCTCGACGGCGGCCACGCACTGCGCCAAATCATTACCTTTCCCTGAACACCACACTTCAAGCTCCGAAGAGAGAACATCATGACCTCCACAAATGACCACATTTACAGCGCGATCATCATCGGCGCCGGCTTCGGCGGCCTAGGCCAGGGAGCCCAGTTCGTCCAGGAAGGCATCGACGACTTCCTGATTCTCGAGCGCGGCAACGATGTGGGAGGCGTATGGCGCGAGAACACCTATCCCGGCGCCGCATGCGACACCCAGGCGCTTGTGTACTGCTACAGCTACTTCCTGAACCTCAAGGTTTCCCGCATGTTTGCCGGCCAGGAGGAACTCCAGGGCTATCTGCGTTCCATGGTTGAGGAATTCGGGCTCGGTAAGCACATCCACTTTGGCCAGAACATCACCGCGACTGAATGGGACCAGGACCGCCGCCTCTGGACCGTGCACACTGCCGATGGCTCGGAGTTCCTGACGCGTTCCGTGGTGGCTGCCTGGGGCCAGCTGAACGAACCGAACATCCCCAACTTCCCCGGCACCGAAACATTCGAAGGCGCGGTGTTCCACTCCTCCAAGTGGCGGCACGACCTTGACCTGACCGGCAAGCGCGTCGCGTCCATCGGCTCCGCCGCAACTGCGGTTCAGTACGTGCCCGAGGTCGCCAAGATCGCGTCGAACCTGACCGTATTCCAGCGCTCAGCCAATTACATCCTCCCCCGTGACCAGTACATCTTCACGGAGGAAGAGAGCGCCCGCTTCCAGGAAAACCCGGACACCTACCGTCAGCTGCGTCAGGAAATCCACGAATTCCGCGAAGCCGGATTCGAACGCACCCGCCGCCACACCGCAGCTTCCGAGGAAGGAGTCGAGCTCGCCCGCCAGCACCTCGAGACCCAGGTTTCTGACCCTGAACTGCGGGCCAAGCTCACTCCCGACTACGACTTCGGCTGCAAGCGGATCCTGCGGAGCGATGATTTCTACCCCGCCCTGACCCGCGAGAACGTAGAACTCGTGACAGAGGCAATCACGGAATTCACTCCCCGCGGCCTCCGCACCGCTGACGGGGCCGAGCACGAGTTTGATGTCATTATCTACGCCACCGGGTTCAAGAGCCACGCCTTCATGGGATCCATGCGCGTTTCAGGACGCGACGGAATCGGCCTCGACGAGCGGTGGGGCAACGCCCCCGAAGCCTACCTGGGCATCGCCGTCGACAACTTCCCCAACCTCTTCCTGGTCTACGGGCCCAACACCAACCTCAACCACAACTCGGTCGTATCCATGCTGGAGGCCCAGCACCGCTACATCGCCCAGGCTGTGCAGTACATCGCAGCCGATGAATCAAGGTTCCTGGAAGTGGACCGCGCGGTAGTTGAGAAGTTCAACGCACACGTTCAGGAAGAACTCCAGAAGTCCGCGTTCTCCTCCGAATGCTCCTCCTGGTACAAGAACGAGGACGGCCGCGTTATCAACAACTGGTCCGGAACCGTCGAAGAATACCGGTCCCACACCCACGACCTCCAGCTCGAGGACTACCTGCAGCTGGCCGAATCCGGACCCGGAAAGTGACCAAAACCGACCGGTTCAGCGGGAGGCCCATAGCACCGGAGGCTGCAGAGGTGCTGCAGAAATTCCGTGCCTCCGGTGGGCGTCCGTTTCACTCCTACTCCGTGAAGCGTGTGCGCGAGCTCTACGAGAACGGTTGCGCGGCCAACGGCCTTAGCGGTGATCCGCTGGCGTCGGTCACTGACTTCAGCCTGGATGGTTTCAAGGTGCGGGTCTATGACCCCCGCACCGTTGCAGGCCCCACCCCCGCCGTGCTGTTTTTCCACGGCGGGGGGTGGGTCATGGGCAGCCTCTCAACTCATGACGGACTGTGCCGTCGCCTGGCCTCCCTCACGAACCTGCCGGTCATTGCTGTGGACTACCGGCTTGCCCCGGAGCACCCCTACCCGGCGGCGATTGACGACAGCCGCATGGCGATGCACTGGTTGTTCGATGCCGGCAACGAGCACGGCCTGGACGTAACCGAGGCTGTGCTCGTCGGTGATAGCGCGGGAGGACAATTGGCCGCAGTCCTGGCCAATGAGAACGCCACGACCACAGATCCCCTGCCTGTAGTGGCCCAGGTCCTCATGTACCCCATGGTGGATCTGACTATGTCCTCGCCCTCCTACAAACGCGTCACCGAGGGGTTCCCTCTGGTTGCTGACACCATCGCCTGGTTCGCTGACCACTACCTGCCAGAGGGCGTAGACCGCGCTGCACCGGAGATCAGTCCTTCCCTAGCCCAGCTCCCCGCAGGGCTGCCACCCGCTTACGTGATCACTGTGGACAACGACCCGCTGGTTGACGAGGGGGCAAACTACGCCGCCGCCCTGGCCCGGGCAGGTACGGAGGTCCAGTACCAGCACCTCCCCGGGTACGCCCACGGATTGTTGACCTCCGCGGGACGTATTCCCCGTGGAGAACAGACAGTCGACCAGGTCGCTGCCTTTATCAGGGACCGCACTATCTAACTGAGATGGAGTACGTCCCGCCATCACAGGACCGATGTGGCCAGTCGCGCTTCCGGCGCTTGAGCCCGTCGGGCTGATCAATCAAAGGACGGTGATAGCCCTCCACCCTAATGGCGGGTTATCACCGTCACTTACGTTCTTTAGGAATCTTCATGACTACTGCCCTCGTTGATCCGACTGCTGTCTCACGCCAGCGTGAGGCTGACCTCCTTGCCTCTGTCCCCACCGGTTTGTTGATCGGAGGTCGGTGGCGGGACGCGTCCGACGGCGGCACGTTCGATGTCCATGACCCCGCCACCGGGGAGGTACTCGCTACCCTCGCCTCCGCCACGAGTGAGGACGCTCTGGCAGCACTCGACGCCGCGGACATGGTTCAGGCTTCCTGGGCGCGCACCGCCCCGCGGGAGAGGGCCGAGATCCTGCGCCGGGCCTTCGATCTGGTAACCGAGCGTGCCGAGGACTTCGCGCTGCTGATGACCTTGGAAATGGGCAAGCCGCTGGCCGAATCCCGTGGGGAAGTCACCTACGGTGCGGAATTCCTCCGTTGGTTCTCCGAAGAGACGGTCCGGGATTACGGCCGCTACCTCACCACCCCGGAGGGCAAGAACAAGATCCTGGTCCAGCACAAACCGGTAGGCCCGTGCCTGCTCATCACGCCGTGGAACTTCCCGCTCGCCATGGCCACCCGCAAGGTAGCCCCTGCCATCGCCGCAGGATGCACCATGGTCCTGAAGCCGGCGAAACTGACCCCGCTGACATCCCAGCTATTCGCGCACACCCTGATGGAGGCCGGCCTGCCCGCCGGTGTCCTCAACGTAGTGTCTTCCTCGTCCGCCTCAGGGATCTCCGGACCGCTCATGAACGATTCGCGGCTGCGGAAGGTCTCCTTCACTGGATCCACCCCCGTGGGCAAACAGTTGATGGCCGACGCGGCGCAGAACGTGCTGCGGACCTCCATGGAACTCGGCGGCAACGCCCCGTTCATCGTGTTTGAGGACGCCGACCTGGACAAGGCCGTCGAAGGCGCCATGGCCGCCAAGATGCGGAACATGGGCGAGGCCTGCACCGCGGCCAACCGGTTCCTGGTCCATGAGTCAGTGGC
This sequence comes from Pseudarthrobacter cellobiosi, assembly GCF_023913755.1. GTDB lineage: Bacteria > Actinomycetota > Actinomycetes > Actinomycetales > Micrococcaceae > Arthrobacter > Arthrobacter cellobiosi. The sequence goes on along the minus strand of NZ_JAMXBJ010000045.1, from coordinate 146,538 downwards.
ACAGGAGTTCACCCGCAAGTTCGCCGCCGCCATGGGCGCCCTGACCATCGGCCGCGGCACCGAACCCGCCACCCAGGTAGGCCCCCTGATCGACGCCGGTGCCCGCGACAATGTGCACGCACTGGTCAGCGCCGCCATCGACGCCGGCGCCACGGCCATAACCGGAGGCTCACCCGTTGACGGACCGGGCTACTTCTACCAGCCCACCGTGCTCAGCGGCGTGCCCAACGACGCCGCCATCCTCCGCCAGGAAATCTTCGGCCCAGTTGCACCCGTCACCACCTTCACCACCGAGGAAGACGCCATCCGGCTGGCCAACGCCAGCGAATACGGCCTGGCCTCCTACGTGTACAGCCGCGACTTCAACAAGCTCCTGCGCGTGGCCGAGCAGATCGAATTCGGCATGGTCGGCTTCAACGCCGGCATCATCTCTAACGCTGCAGCACCCTTCGGCGGCGTCAAGCAATCCGGGCTCGGCCGCGAAGGCGGCTCCGAAGGCATCGCCGAATACACCACCACCCAATACATCGGCATCGCCGACCCCTACGCCGCAGGTAGCTGACAGGGCACGTATGGCCAGGCGGGACGCAGACTCTACTGGCGTGCACTTCACGGACCGACAGCACCGAACCTCACCTCATCCATGAGCGATCTCACTGGTCGTCGAACTCAAAGGACTCTTGATGAGAAACATTCTCCATCAGCAAGCACAGCGTAAGGAACGTGAAACAACGACGTGGCCACGGACGGGTGCCCATTTCCCTGCAGGCGGGCCCGGCGTTTTGGACCGCGGAGCTGCCCGCCTGCTCCCCCCGCCGGCAAGCACTACCCTCCGGAATTGGTCTCCATCCTCCAGCTTCAGGGTGGATGCAGCCATGTCGCAGGACGGCTGCGAAGAGGGCTGCCACTACTGCAACGGACCGGAAACGGACTGAAATCTGGATAAGCCGGCACGCAACCCCCGCCAGCGCGGGAGCCAAGCGCTTAGCCACTAGTGGATCCCCAAACGCCAGACCGGGGCAGTTCAGGTGGGTGGATCCTGCCCGCCCTGCAGGGCGAAACGTTTGAATCCTATGTTTTACACGACCGCAGCACTTAGGAACGAGGCCATGATGCCAGCCGCAAAGCACGTGCACCAGCACCAGGACGTCCGTGCCACCGCCACAAGCGGTGACCCTGCGCCAATAAGCGGTTGGTGGCGGCCGGCCGACGACCCCATGCCATTTCGCTACATAGAGCAAGGGGAAACCGTGCCACAACTGGGCGAAACGCAGACCCTCTGGACCCTTGTGTTTGACTTGGCACCCTCAGCGGGAGCCCATTTTGCCAAGCTGCGGCCCTGACGCGCTGAGAGGCCCAGACTCCCAGGTCCAGAAAATGCGACTACCTCTACTGGCCGGCTCAGCGGCTTCGAAGCAAACCAGCTGCCCTGCCCCCTTAGCCCATCCGAAGGCAGGACCGCAACCCCATGAAGCCAAAAATTGGAAGAAATTCAGAAACGGCCGTACCGGATCCCAGCGATAAAAGCCGTTGCCAGCAACTCGCGATCCGCATCTCTATACCCGGGCGCACGTAGGTGAATCGGCTCGCTTGAGCACACCGATAGTATCCACCAGCCCTGTCATAGTCACCTTGGCGTTCGGCCAGCGTTTGGAGGGTGCCTAAGGCCAGGGAGGGGTCCACGGGCAGCGCCATTTGCGAGGCCCACAGGGAATCCCGCCCGAATAGGGTCATGAACCAGGGTGCCCCGGCGGCCACCACGACCCGGTCCGGGTGGTTCGGGTCCTCGATGCGAAGAGCGCCCAGGTCGTCGTAGCTGCGCCGCAGCGTGCGTTCGATTGACGGGCTTCCTATGTGCAGCACCGGGATCTTGGCCACCCACTCCCGCCGACGTCGGTCGCTCGGTGACATTTCCTCCCGCTCAGCATGGACGAACGAGGGGGCGCTGGGACTTTCGGTGCCGGACACCGCGGTAAGGATCGTGCTCCACTGGCCTCGGGCGGCGATGGAAGCCCGGTACGTGATCGTGTCGGGGGTCACGTCGGCTCCGGGCGCCTGGATATTGACGCCTTTCTGGACGTCCTGCCAGACAGCCCGAATGGTAAGAACCCCACCTTCCGCTTGGCGGCTTTCGTCCCATGATCGCTGGATCCGCGCTTCCTTCACCTCAAACAAATCGGCGAAATCCGCCTCAACCGTCAGTGTGATCATGCATTCGACGGGGTCCAAGGAGAAATTCCGGACAGTAATCTGCTCTTGGATGCCAGCTCCCACCTCGCGGAGCCGCTCAACGATCAGGGGGCTGTCGGCATACCCGTCCGTGCGGGGCACGCGCCCGGCAAACAGCGCACGGTACGGCTCCTTGGTCTCTGCCGCCAGTGGCTCCACCATGAGCCCGTTGATGGTCAGGCTCCACTTGGATAGGATCCGGGTGTCCTGGACGAAGAGGCCATGGGGATGTTCCGGGTGGATGTCCCCGTTCGGCAAGGAGATACAGAAGGACGATCCCTCTACCAGGGTGACCGTCCCGGCCCCCAAGGGACCGGCCGCCGTGTCAGAGTTCCACCCAGCCATCCCGGCCTCCTCAAAACTAACACCCCTGCTGCCTCGGCTATAGGGCTTAACCGCCGCCTGGAAGCTAACTCTCCGATCGACGCTACGATCGCTGGCTCGCCGACGCCAGAGCCTTGGTCCGCGGGACGCGGCAGTGCACGTGCACGTGCAGGGACAAACGAGGCTACAACCGGTTGATCCTCCTGAAAGGGACGACACTGCGAGACTTGGCCATCTCGCATCACCCAACAACGCCGCCGCTGATGGTCAGATCCTCCAACGAGTGACTGCTTTCCGGAAGATCTGATATCGGCGTTTGAAGAGGGCCCGAAAGGGGCATTTCACTTCTTTGCAGCTCTATGTCAGCCATCCTGCTGAGGCCGTGGCACTTGGATGACGTGCCCATTCACGGCGGCCCAGGGCTCCTTATAGACGACCACACTGTGAGGTCGGCTAATTGCCCTTCTGATACTGAAGAACGTCGCCGAAGACTTCGTCGGGGTCGAGGCGGCGGAGTTCTTCGGCGAGGCAGTCGCGGAGGCTGCGGCGGGGCAGGGAGATGCGTTGGGCCGGCTGGCCGGGCTGGGTGAGTTCCGCGACGGAGAGTCCGGGGCGGAAGAGCTGCACGTCGCCGCTGTGGCGGGACAGCCGGACCCGGCGGATGCCGGTCCCGGCGGGGTCCGCGACGATGGTCACGGGCGCGTCCAGGGCCAGGGTCAGCCAGGCCGCGAGGAGGATGGTGGACGGGGAGTCGGAGGCGCCTTCGACGGCGACGGCGGTCACGGGTGAGGAGTCCACCTGATCCAGGACCGCCGCGAGCTGGATCCGCCAGTTCGTCAGCCGGGTCCAGGCGAGGTCGGTGTCGCCGGCCTTGTACGTGTTCCGGATGTTCTCCAGCGCCATTTGAGGATCGGGTTCGTTTGCCGAGTCGGTGATCCTTCGGTGCGCGATCCGGCCCACGGAGGTTTCGCAGGCGTTCTCCGGCGCCGCGTGCGGCCACCACGCCACGATCGGGGCGTCCGGCAGCAGCAGCGCCGCGACGAGGGACTCACTTTCGTGCGCGAGCTCGCCGTAACCGCGCAGCACGATCACCTCCGAGGCGCCGGCGTCACCGCCCACCCGGATCTGCGCGTCCAACCGGTTCGGGGCCTTTGCCCCGGCATCGGCGAGGACGATGATCCGGCAGGGGTGTTCGCGGCTGGCCTCGTTCGCGGCCTCAATCGCTTCTTCCTCGAGCCCGGAGCGGGTCACGACCACCAGGGTCAGGACCCGGCCCAGGGCAATCACGCCGCCCTGCTCACGCAGGGCGGTGATCTTCTTGGAGATCTTCGAGGTGGTGGTGTCCGGCAAATCTACAATCATGGCCTTCTCCAGGTTCGTCCGTCGCGGGCCAGCAGTTCATCCGCCGAGGCAGGGCCCCAGGACCCCGGGGCGTAGGGCTCCGGCTGCTCATCCAGCCCGGCCCAGTAGTCTTCAAAGGGGTCCAGGATCTTCCAGGACAGCTCCACTTCCGCGTGCCGGGGGAACAGGGGAGGCTCGCCGAGCAGCACATCGAGGATGAGCCGCTCATACGCTTCCGGGGACGATTCGGTGAACGAGTGACCGTAACCGAAGTCCATGGTCACGTCGCGGACTTCCATCTGCGTGCCCGGGACCTTGGACCCGAACCGGATGGTCGCACCCTCGTCGGGCTGGACCCGGATCACCACGGCGTTCTGGCCGAAGTCATCCTCACCATGGTCACGGAAGAGCAGGTTCGGGGCGCGCTTGAACACCACCGCGATCTCGGTCACCCGGCGGCCCAGACGCTTGCCCGCACGGAGGTAGAACGGAACACCGGACCAGCGGCGGGTATGGATGTCCACCCGGATCGCCGCGAACGTCTCGGTGGTCGAATCCGCGGGGATGCCGTCTTCCTCCAGGTAGCCCTGGACCTGTTCCCCGCCCTGCCAGCCGCCGGCGAACTGCCCGCGCGCCGAATGCGTGGAGAGGTCGTCCGGGAGCTTGACCGCAGCCAGGACCTTTTCCTTCTCCGCCCGCAGGTCGTCGGCGTTGAAGGAAATGGGCTCCTCCATCGCCGTCAACGCCAGCAGCTGCAGCAGGTGGTTCTGGATGACGTCGCGGGCCGCGCCCACACCGTCGTAATACCCGGCCCGGCCGCCCGTGCCGATATCCTCGGCCATCGTGATCTGGACATGGTCCACATAATTGGCGTTCCAGAGCGGCTCGAACAGCTGGTTCGCGAAACGCAGCGCCAGGATGTTCTGGACCGTCTCCTTGCCCAGGTAATGGTCGATCCGGAACACCGCATCCGGCGGGAACACCGACTCGACAATGTCGTTCAGCTGCCTCGCCGAGTCCAGGTCATGCCCGAACGGCTTCTCGATCACCACCCGCCGCCACTTCTCGCCCTCAGCCTGCGCCAGGCCGTGCTTGGACAGCTGCCGGCAGACCTGCTCAAACGCCTTCGGCGGGATCGAGAGGTAGAACGCGTGATTGCCACGCGTTCCGCGCTGCTCATCGAGCTCAGCGATCGTGTCACCCAACCGCTCAAAGGAATCATCGTCGTCGAACTCGCCCTGGACAAAACGGATACCCTCGGCGAGCTGGTTCCAGACCGCCTCGTCAAACGGGGTCCGCGAGTACGCCTTCACCGAGGCCTGCACCTCGGCGGCGAACTCCTCGTGTTTCCACGGACGGCGGCCGAACCCCACCAACGCGAAACTCGGCGGCAACAGCCCCCGGTTCGCCAGGTCATACACCGCCGGCATCAGCTTCTTACGCGCAAGGTCGCCGGTCACCCCGAAGAGCACCAACGAGGACGGACCGGCAATCCGGTTCAGGCGGCGGTCACGCGGATCCCGGAGCGGATTACGCCCGCGGTATCGTCGCCGTGTAAAGGTAGGGTCGAGCACGGGCTGCCTGCTACTCCTTGAACGAATGATTAAGTGTGGTCTTAGTGCAGTTTTCAGAAAGGGACGGCCTGGCATCCATGCCTCCAGCGTTCAACGACGCGGAGGAGAGTTCAGATGGGGCAAAGTGTGACCCTGTCCTCGCGAAGGAAAAGCCGCCGATGAGCGGTGCCGTTCTCGATCACCCAAATTATTTGACCTTGTTGTCCAACCTGGTCCACCCGGCCTGCGTACTGAAATACTTCCGCTGACCACACCTCGATGTCGTCACCGGGGCTCAGCGCTTCCCATCGGGAGACGGGCTGTCTCATAGTTCGACGATCGATTGTTTGGGCCTTCAACGCTCACTCACCTGCCTGCCCTTCGGATGTTGCTTCCGGGCGTCGGAAAGGCCCAGCACTTGGCTCTTCCTATGCTGGGCGGGTGGATGCAGCGGTCTGCACCTTGTGCAGGCGCAGACCGCCACAGTCTGGGTAGGGCGCTCTAGACGATTGCTGCCTGGAGTTCCTTGGCTGCCAGAGCCGGATCGGCGGCTCCGTAGATGGAGCCGCCGGCAACGGCGACGTCTGCACCAGCACGCTGCACGGCGCTGATTGTGGCGAGGTTTACTCCTCCGGCCACTGAGAAGGGGACGCGTGATTCCTCGCCGGCGCTGAGGAGCCCGTTAAGGTCGTAGCCGGGCTGTGCCTGTTCATCCAGGCCCGCGTGGAACTCGATGAATTCGGCGCCCAGGGCGCGCGCCTCTTTGGCGCGGGCGACCTTATTCGCCACACCGATGAGGTCAACGACGATGCCTTTTCCGTGTGCCCGTGCGGCTTTGACGGCGCCTGCGATGGTTGAGTCGTCGGCGCTTCCAAGGACGGACACCAGATCGGCGCCTGCTTTGAAGGCGATGTCGGCCTCCAGTTCGCCAGCGTCCATCGTTTTCATGTCGGCGAAGACGATCTTGTCCGGGTGAGCTGCTTTGATGGCGGTGACAGCGGAGAGACCTGCAGCCTTGATGAGGGGCGTGCCGAGTTCAATGATGTCCACGTGCTCGGCGACTTTGCCTGCCAGTTCGAGGGCGTCCTCGATTGTCAGGAGGTCCATGGCGACTTGAAGTTTCATGATCAGTTCTTTCTCTAGGGGTTGGGTGGTGAGCGGCTAAGGCTCTTGTTGGTCTTTGATGGGGCTATTCGAGGTTTGCGTGCCGGGTCCACAGCTGTTCGGCAGGGATATTGGCTTTCTCCCAGAGGGCCTGGAAGACGGCTTCGGCAGCGAGGAAAAGGACTTGCTCGAAGAGGCTCCCGGAATACTGCCGGGAGGCCCCGGATCCGTGGTCGGTCTTTTGGGGGGCAGGGATGATCACCAGCGTGTCCGCTATAGCCCCCAGCGGCGACTGCGGGTTAGCCGTGAAGGCTGCCACTCGGGCACCGGCTTTGGCAGCAATTTCTCCTGCCCTGACAACACCTGAGGTTGTTCCTGATCCCGAGGCAACCAAAAGTAGATCACCGGTGCTGATCGCGGGCGTCGTGGTGTCACCGGCTATGTGGACTCTTAGGCCAAGGTGCATTAAGCGCATGGCCGCCATCCTAAGAACGAGGCCACTTCGTCCCGCCCCTGCCACGAAAACCTGATCTGCGCCGGCAAGCTCTGCAGCCAGTGCAGCCAACTCTTCCCCATTGATCCTGGCTGCGGTGTCTGCGACTTCGCCATGGATGAGCGCTAGGTTGCGCCCGAGGGCGTCCGCAGGAATGGCATGAACAAGTGCCGGTGACGCCGTGCTCTGCATGTTGCTCTCCTTTGAGCTCTTCGGAATTGGGTAACTCAGTGAGTCCCGCGCGCTCCCGAGATACAATGAACGAGCGAGCCGTATACACTGTATACAGCCTTCGGGTTTGGGTCAACAGTCTTCGTCCTGCATTACCCGTCGGGCGGACTTAATGAGCGCACACCTACGCTACAGAAGGCCCGGACCGGGGAAAATCGCGAGTTAATGTTGCACGCGAACGGGGTTCGGGCGCGTCTCCGTCAGACTCCCCTGGACATCACGCGCCTCCACAGCCAGCAAGGCTGCATGAAATCTCACACCGGCAGACGCCGATGGCCCATAGCAACCCGCTCCGGGCCTCACTCGGTGCTGGCACTAGCGAGAACATTGTTGAGTTCCACGGTTCTAAACCTGAGTCCACTGCACGGGCTGCAGCTCGGCCGCCAATGGAGGTGATGCCCCTCCCCCAGCGCCAGGGCTGCGCTGGTTCAGTGGACACCAAACCACTATCGAGGCGCCCTTTTACCCTCAAAGCTCTACGGGGCTTTGTTCACGATTAGGATCGGTGACGTCATGGCAATGGCGCAGGAGCTCAATTGCCCGGTTGGCGTCCTCAGCCCTGAGGGCGTCCAGGATTTGACGGTGGTCGTCCACGACCTTGTTTTGGTAGTCCGCGCCCTGGCGGTAGGTCATCGTAATGCGCTTCTGTATCGGGTGATTCCAGACGGAGGTGAGCACGCTGAGCAGGAAGCTGTTTCCCGCCGGCTCTACAAGGGCTATATGAAAGGCCTGACCAAGCCGGAAAAGCTCGAGGTTATCTGACGGGTCAATGAGGGCGGTCTCTTCGGTGAGGCTGCTCATCCGCAGCAGCTGCTGCGGAGTGTAGTGGCCGCAGGCGCGCTGCACCGCCAATGTTTCGAGGGCGTAGCGGACGTCGAAGACATCTGAAATCTCGGTCTCGTCAAGCTGGTTGATGATGTACCCGCGGCCTGGGACAAGGGTCGTAAGCCCTTCCAAGGTCAGGCGGGTCAGGACGTCACGTACCGGGGTCCGCGACACCCCATACTGGGCGGCAACCTGCTCCTGGACCAGGGCCGTGCCGGACGGAATCTGGCCGGTGGCGATATCGGCCGTAATGAGCTCATAGACCTTCTCGGCCAAAGGCCTGAGATCTTTCGGTTGTACGGCCATGGCCACCTCTGCTTTCATTTTCTGCAATTTTGGCACGAACTCCGCGCCGGCCACGCCGTCCACGCTCGGCGGGAGCCAACCGCAACCAAGGCCGGAAGCAATCTTGCAGAGCTTTAGGGAAACTACTTGACCTGCATCACAGCTTCTGAATACAGTGTATACAGTCAATTTTAGGAGGAACGAAGATGTTCGTATTGAATACCTGGTACGTGGCGGGGTGGTCTGCCGATGTGACACGCAAACCGATTCGCCGGGTGATCTGCACACAGCCCATTGTCCTTTTCCGGACCCAGGACAACGAAGCGGTGGCATTGGCCGACCGTTGCGCACACCGGGCCTTTCCACTTTCTGAAGGACGAACCGTCGGTGACTCGGTGGAATGCGGTTATCACGGGTTCGCGTACGGGCCCGACGGCGTCTGCACCCGTGTCCCTGCGCAGACCTCCATTCCGGAGCGGGCCCGCGTCCGCAAATACCCTGTCGTGGAAAAGGACGGCTGGATCTGGGTCTGGACCGGCGAGGCCGAACTTGCAGATCCGGCGCTGGTTCCGGACACCCACTGGATGGCCGACCCTGAGTGGGCAACCGTCACACACTCCTACCACTTCAAGTGCCGGGCGGATCTTATCCACGACAACCTGCTGGACCTGACCCACGAGTCCTTTCTGCACCAGACGACCGTCGGTGACGACTACATCTACGAACACGGGATCACCGTTGAAGTTGACGGTGAGGTCGTGAGCGTTGACCGCCTGATGCCTTCCGTTGTGGCACCTCCGCTCTACGCGGAGACAATGGACGCACGAGGCCTGTTCGACCGCTTCCACTGCACCGAATTCTTCGTTCCCAATCTGCACGTTCTGCATTCAGGCATTACCGGCGAGGGCAGACCCCGGGAAGAGGGCTACCTGATCAAGGTGCTCAACGGCATCACCCCAATTGATGAGCACAACACCTGGTACTACTACGCCTTCAGCCGCAACTTCGCCGTCGACAATGCACAGGCTACAGAGGATCTCCGCATCGGGCTGGCCACCGTCCTGGACGAGGACGCCGCAGCCCTCGAGGCCCAGGAAATAGGCATGAGCACCAGGCCGGCCGGTGAGCATGACGTGCTCATCGCCCAGGACGGAGGCGTGGCGAAGGCCCGGAGGATCCTTGCAGCCTTGCTACGGAAGGAGCAACAGGCGCTTCCGGCCAACAACCCCCGCGTGCCTGCCGCTGTGGGAAGGGACTAGGCATGTGGATGCTCATCCGCGCCAACGACGTTGGTGCCGTCAGAACGCGGTCAGGCGCGCGTGTCCTTGCCGCCAACCCTGACTCCGCCGAGCGCGGCGATCCCTGGCGCTGGGCCGTGGAGCTGGATGAATCAGCGCCCGAGCCGGTGCCGGCGGTAACTGTAAATGATGCCCACGTGTCCTCGCACAGCACCCGCTATGACAGAAACTACACCGGCATTCTCCACCGGGACGCCGGGGAACAGATCGTCGTGGCGGCACTTGCCGGGGAAGCCCTCGTCTCAGCAGAGGACGGGCCATGGAAACGGAGGCTCCGTCCTGGAGACACTTTCATCGTCGAAGGTGAAGACCCGGAATCACTACGGCTTTCCCTGACCGCCGGCGAATCAGCCGTGCAGGTCATCACCCTGTCCCCCACGCACGCCAAAGTGCTCCGCTGGGTCCCCTGACTCTGGCACCTTGTCTTGTTCTTGTTTCCGTACATTTCAGCGTCGAAAGGTATCACCATGAGCAACCCCGCTAACCCCCTGCTCCTCACCGGAGCTCTTCTGATGGCCCTGACTGCAACCTCCTGTGCCGCGGCGTCGGACGCATCCCCGAAAGGCAGCGCCGCTGCTGCTCCCGGCAGCACCTCAACCGTGACCGCATCAACACTGCCCGCCAACGAAAAGGCACGCGGGCTTCTCCCGGAAAACATCAGGGCAGCGGGAGTCCTGCGAGTGGCCTCAGACCCCACCTATGCGCCCTTCGAGTACTTCGACACCGACAACAAGACCATGATCGGCTGGGACGTTGATTTCACCGATGCCGTAGGGGCGACCCTGGGACTGAAAATCGAACACGTCCCCGCAACGTTCGACACCATCCTCCCCGGACTCGCCTCCGGTAAATACGACATGGCAGCATCCTTCTTCTCCGTCACCACGGAGCGGGAAAAAATCGTTGACTTTGTCCAATACATCAACAGCGGATCGGGCGTCGCCGTCCTCACCGGGAACCCCCACCACATCACCATGGACCCGATGACCATGTGCGGCAGGACCATCGCGGGCCAAAAGGGATCCATACAGTCCCTGGAAATCCTTCCGGCATTCTCCACACAATGCACCGAGTCCGGGCACGAACCAATCAACGTGCAAAACTTCCCCTCCCAATCCGACGCCAACCTCGCCCTGGTCTCAGGGAGAGTCGACGGCGTCGCCGCGGACAGCGTCACCCTCGCCTACCAAGCCAAGGAAGCCAACGGGAAATTCGAACTGGCAAAGGGCGAAGACTACAAGCCCGAACCCATCGGACTGGCCCTCAACAAGGAATCCGGGCTGAAGGCAGCGGTCACGGAGGCTGTACGGGACGTGCTCAACAGCGATCACTACCAGGCCATCAGCGAAAAGTGGGGCGTCCCGGACAGCGTCCTTGTGAGCGCTGACGTTTTGGCTGCGAAGTAAACAGGAATCCCTAAATGACAACCACCACGCCCCGCCTAGCGGCGGGTAGAACCGGCGACGAATATACGGTCGTCAAGGCAAAACACCCCGGTCGATGGGCATCGGCGCTCATCATCGTGCTCATCGCCGGGCTGCTGCTGCAATCGGTGCTGACCAATCCCAATTTCGGTTGGGACGTCGTCGCAACGTATCTCTCTGAAGCGTCCATCCTTCGCGGCATCCTGGTCACCCTTGAACTGACCGTCATCAGCATGGTCATCGGAACGGTCCTGGGCGTCGTTTTCGCTGTCATGCGGCTCTCACCCAACCCCGTGGTCCAGGCTGCAGCGTTCGCCTACGTCAACTTCTTCCGGGGAACACCTGTCCTCGTGCAGCTGCTTTTCTGGTTCAACCTCGCAGCGCTTTACCCGGTCATTTCCCTGGGCATCCCGGGGCTGCACCTAGACGCAAACCAGCTCATCACCCCCCTCACCGCAGCCATCCTGGGCCTTGGCCTCAACCAGGGCGCCTACATGTCCGAAATCGTCCGGGCAGGCATACTCTCGGTCGACAACGGCCAGATAGAAGCCGCCGAAGCCCTGGGCATCACCCGTATGCAGACCATACGCAGGATCGTCCTGCCCCAAGCCATGCGCGTCATCATCCCCCCGACCGGCAATGAAACCATCGGGATGCTCAAATCCACCTCGCTCGTCAGCGTCATTTCAGTGCCGGAACTTCTCTACTCGTCTCAAGTCATCTACGCCCGAACCTTTGAAACCATACCGATGCTGATCGTCGCGAGCCTCTGGTACCTCCTCATCACCTCAATCCTGACCATTGGCCAGTACTACCTCGAACGCAGGTTCGCCCGCGGCAACCAACGCAATCTGCCTCCCACGCCACTTCAACAGCTCCGCAGATTCTTCCGCACCCACGACGCCCTGTCCTTGAAGGGCCCAACCTTGAAAGGCGGCCCGCGATGACGGTCCAGGCAACGCCCACGCCGATGGTCAAGGCAAATTCAATCTCCAAAAGCTACGGCAGCAATGACGTGCTCAAAGGGATCGACATGGAAGTCGCGCAAGGCGAGGTCGTCTGCCTCATCGGTCCCTCAGGCTCCGGGAAAAGCACCTTCCTGCGCTGCATCAACCACCTCGAAACCGTTGACGGCGGCCGCATGTGGGTCGATGGAACCATCGTCGGCTACGACCTCAAAGGCACGAAACTCCACGAGCAGAACCACCGCGATATCTGCCGCCAACGCATGGACATCGGCATGGTCTTCCAGCAGTTCAACCTCTTCCCTCACATGACCGTGCTCGAAAACCTGATCGAGGCACCCCGCGTCGTCAGAAGAGAGAAGAAGAGCACAGCCACCGAGCGTGCTCTCGCACTGCTCGAAAAGGTAGGCCTCAGCGACAAAGCAAACGCGTATCCCCGACAGCTCTCCGGCGGACAGCAGCAACGCGTCGCTATCGCCCGCGCACTCTGCATGGAGCCAAAGCTCATGCTGTTTGATGAACCAACCTCCGCCCTTGATCCGGAACTGGTCGGCGAAGTCCTAAAAGTCATGAAAGACCTCGCACTGTCAGGCATGACCATGATCGTCGTTACCCATGAAATGAACTTCGCCCGTGACGTCGCAGACCGTGTCGTATTTATGGCCGACGGCCGGGTCGTGGAACAGGGCCCGGCCCGCGAGGTGATCACCAACCCCACCAATGAACGGACCAAAGCATTTCTTGCATCCGTCACTGCGGAAAAGGTTGAGAACTGAGATGGAGAACGACCGCTTCTTCGATATGGTGGTCCGCTCAGTGGATCAGCTGTCCGACAAAGTAGTTTCACTAACCCTGACGCACCCATTGAAGGGAGAACTGCCCGCATGGGAACCGGGCGCCCATATCGATGTCCTCCTTCCCAACGGAATACTTCGCCAGTACTCCCTCTGCTCCACACCAGAAGAAACACAGGAATGGCGTATTGCTGTGCTCCGGGAAACCCCCGGGCGCGGCGGTTCGGCATTCGTGCACGACGAACTGAAACCAGGCACAAAGCTCCAGGTCCGGGAAACAAGAAACAACTTCCCGCTGCGCCCCGCCGAACGGTACCTGTTCGTCGCGGGGGGCATCGGCATCACCCCGATCCTTCCAATGGTCTGGTCCGCCCTGAAAAAAGACGTTCCATGGGAACTGCTCTACCTAGGTCGCAACCGCAGCTCCATGGCGTTTCTCCAAGAGGTCGCAGCCCTCGGAGACCGGGCCACGATCCATGTCAGCGAGGAACTCGGGGCATTTCCCCTCAATCACCTGGTCAATCAGCTTGAAGACGGAACCGAGGTCTACGCATGTGGCCCACAGAAACTTCTCGATGCGCTCGAAACGGCATCACGGACTTGGACTGACCCCTCCACTTTCCACTGCGAACGGTTCTCCCTCGATCCCGCTGCCCCAGGCACGCGGCCAGCTACTGACTCCTCCTTCATCGTTGAGTTGGCCGACGGAACGGAGGTACCAGTTCCAAACGAGTTATCCGTCCTGGAGGCCCTGGAAGCGGCCGGCATCAACCCGCCGAACTCCTGCCGCGAGGGCATCTGCGGCACATGCGAAACCCCTGTGATCCAGGGAAGCATCGACCATCGAGACACCTTGCTGTCGCCACTGGAGCGTGAAGAAAGCGCCACCATGATGATTTGCGTCTCACGCTGCAACAGCCCCCGCCTCATTTTGGACCTATAAGCGACGCACCGGAACCTACCCACCACGGGAAACACTGTCGTCGCAGCCACCACAAGAGAAGACTCATGACACTAAACGCAGTCGACATGATCAAGGGCCGCAAAGGCAAAACAGTATCCAAAGTCCCTGGTTCAGAGAACACCCTCCGCATACTCAAACATCTCGCCTCCAAGAGGTCACCGATGCTCGCCTCAAGGATCGGTAAAGAGCTGGACATACCCCGCTCCAGCATCTATGACCTACTCCGCGTCATGGAGGAAAACGGATTCGTCCAACACCTCCGCGAAGAAGGCCGCTTCGGCCTGGGGCCGGACGCACTCGAAATCGGCTCCGCCTATTCCCACCACCAAGCACTGACCAGCGCCGGCAGGCCTGTGCTCGAATCCTTGGGCAAAGCGACGGGCGAAAGCGCACATCTGGCCGTACTACACGGCCGTGATGTGCTCTACATCCTCGAAGAGCGGGCAAAAGGACGCCCTCCTCTCGTCACCGACGTCGGAGTGCAACTGCCCAGCCACCTGACAGCCAGCGGCCGCGCCATTCTCGCTGCCGCACCAAGGGCGCACGTCCGGGCACTCTATCCCAATGCCGCGGCCTTCAGCTGCCCCAACGTGGCAGCAGAACCATCGATCACGAAATACGTGGCGCTGTCCTCCCATCTCGATCAGGTGCGCCAGCGGGGCTATGCCACAGAATCCGGCCAGGTCACCCCTGGATTAGGTTCCATAGCTGCTGCTGTGACGGACGACCACGGTTGGCCTACAGCCGCAGTTTCAGTGACGTTCATCGAAAAGGATTTTGCTGAAGATTTAGGGCCACAATTGGCGCAGATGGTCAAGGATGCAGCGAATAAGCTCTCCCGCCGCATCCATGGAAACAGAACTGCAGACTAAGTGAACATCCACTCACGTTCTCGCCGACTTTACCACCCGCCGTCACGGCTGCGAACTCGGGAAACGACCGAAAGATTCCAAGATGCCACTCAAAAGTCCCCCTGCACCACCAACACCTCTCGTACGGCCGAACGAACAATCCGACCGTCTACAACGAAGGTACAAAAAATGATTCAAGCCACGCCCATGCAACCATCCAAGGCAGCAATCCCTGCAGAGCGGCCCACGCAACGAATAACGAACAGAACTGAGGCGCTGGAAGCACTTTCGATGCCGGCACCAACGGGCCTCTCACAGTGTCCCCCAGACTGCCATTATTGCCACGGACCGGAAACCGACTAAACCGCACAGTTGCCCATAAGTAGTTCCGCACCTTTCGCGAGCAGGACCAACAGCACGCCTGCGCTTACCTGTCAAGGATTGCTTGGTTCCGGGACTCCCAGCCTCCCACGACGACATGTCATCCCACAGACGGGGGGACCGCACCCCTGCACCGCAGGAACACTTAGACCACCAGGGCCTCTCATTCTCGCAACGTGGGAGGCCCTGGTCCAAGTGACTGTGAGGATCCCAGTATCTAAGACTGTCAGGACCTTCCGTCCTTCAGTGTCAACGGCTCAGAAACTTCTATGGAATATGACTCCAGCCACTGAACAACAACGGCCTGAGCGTCGCGGCTTCTGCCCCGCTGCGAGAACCTGTGATGTTGCACCAGTTAGTGGCTGGTGGAGGCCAGACGGTGACCCTGAGCCATTTCGCTATCTTGCGCAAGGGGACATCATGCCGTTACTGGGCGGTAGGCAGGTCCTCTGGACTCTTGTGTTCGAATTGGCGCCCTCGGAGCGGGCTCAGGCTGCCCGATCACGGCCCTGACACCCATGACTCGGACGCCTGGTCCCTGCAACTGGAGCAAAGAACTAGCGGAGCCCTGAAAGCAACCACCAACAAACCGCACGCAAGACTCAGAGGAGAAAACCATGCAAAGGATCATCGCTGATCTATTAGTCCGGGACCCTGCCGACAAGGAGACCCAGCTAACGTTTGCGCTTGAAACTGCCATTCAGGAAGCCAAAGTTAACAAAGCTTGTGGCGTGCTCGTCACCCGACATCACTACACCCAATTCACCGTCGCCCTATCTCCAACGGTGCCGTACGGACAAACGTATGAACTAGATCTGTCCCCCAACACGGGGGGCGAGGAAAAGTTCCAAGTGCCGCCCAGCCATTCATAGGGTTTCTTATCGGCACGTCAGGAAGGAGCCCATCATTCCTGGCCACTTTAGCCCTGCTGTTGCTTCGAAACAGGAGTCTAGATCTACTGCCGCAGCGTTTGCATGACGCCTTCTCTGCATACTCCCGTCAGACCGAAGTACACCCCAACCTGACGAGCGGGCCGTTACATCCTTGACTTCCTTCTGGGACGCGCCCAGAACTCAACCTGACAGGATGAGGGTAGGAGGCACCGTGTGGCTGGTCAGCGTATCGGGTACGTGGGCGTGAAGGCCTCCGGCCCGGACACAGCACACAGAACTTCTGCGATCCGCCCGCGACGGAGACCCTGTCGTCGTACACAGCATGGACCGGCTCGCCCGCAACCTCGATGACTTACGTGCCCTTGCCCAGGGCCTCACACGCAAAGACGTGCGGGTGGAGTTCGTCAAAGAGAGTCTGGTCTTCACCGGGGAGGAATACCCATGGCCAACCTCATACTTTCCGTCGCAGGGGCGTTCGACGCCCGGCGTCGGCGTGCTCCGGCGCGTTGCACGCTTGCGCACGCGAAGCTTCTTCTCGGGTTCGCCGAGGCCGGCCGAGCGCAGTTCGTCGGCGGTCCAGCCAGTGTTCCAAAAACGCACTCATCACCGCAGCCCAGCCCGACCCGACGACAGCCGGCACCCGCTGAGGGGTGCCGGCTGTCGTCGGGTCGGCCCGGGATGCCGGACCGCGGGGCTCCGAGAGTGCGGTGCGGCTTAGGCCGGATCCGCGGGGCACGCCACCTCGGGCTGGGGATCCGAGAGGGTCTTTGGGACCGTGTCCTCGAACTGCGGGAGGCGGTTCAGGTAATCCACCACCGAATCCGTGGACTCCACGTCACCGAACTTGTTGTCGATGTCGTAGAGGTTCCACTGCACGACGCCCGGGACGCGGTCGCCGATGGTCTCCCTGGGGATGATCGGGCGGAAGCCCTTCGCGATCGCGTCCTCGACGGTGTGGCGTACGCACCCGGCCGCGGTCGCACCGGTCACGATCAGGGTGTCGATGCGGTTGGAGGTCAGGAAGAGCTCGAGGTTCGTTCCCGGGAACGCCGAGGCGCGATTCTTCTCGATTACGACCTCGCCTTCCGCGGGAGCAATGCGGTCGTCGATCTGCGCCCAGTAGGAATCCGCCGGAAGGGTCTCCGTGGGGATCTTCGAGTACCACAGGCCCATGTCGTTCGTCCCGGAGGTGGCGTCGCGGTTGCGGTACACGTTCGTGGTGTAGAAGACCGGGACACCCTTGGCGCGCGCGGCCTCGTTGATCCGCTGGACGTTCGGGATGATCGTCTCCATGCCTGGGCAGCTGAACGGGTGGCCCGGACGGGTCCAAGCGTTCGCGAGGTCGATGTGGATGACGGCGGGGCGGTTGCCGTAGCCGATCCGACGCTTGAAGCCTCGCTCGTTGTAGATGTCCGTGCCTGCTTCGAACGCCTCCTCCAGCACTGCTGCAAGACGGGCTTCGATGTCGTTGAACGTCTCTGTCTCTGTTGTCATGGTTCTCTCCACTCTCTCGGGCTGTTGTGTTTCTAAGGTAGCAACAAGGTTGCTGTAGTGGATACTGTAGCGCACGAACCGGCACAGCACCAGAGGTGCCAGAGTCTGCATCTCCACCGGACCAACTTCTCGATAGGGCGAGCTCGGCGGGTGCGTCACTCCGGCAGCCCCGGCGAGGGTTTCCGGTTCGCAGCCGCGGCGGCACTCCTGACTACGATCCGGGCGCGATCAGCAGTGCCTGTCCGGGGGCCGCCCGCCGACCCCAGCAACGCCGGCTGAGGCGTCCGCAGTTTTCCGGGCGGCAACATTCGTGGCACGCGATGACAAATCCGCCGGTTTCTGTATTGAGTCGCGCATTGCTCCACGAGCAACATCGTCGGCCCGCCAGGTCAGGGATATCGGGTGGATAGAGCGCACAGTAGGCCTATGGGCGTTGCTCCTGTTGTGACTATTTGTTAGCAAAGCAGCCGATCCCTTCGGGACAAGGCAAAGGCAGGGAAGCCTGCCGAAGCTCGGATGTAGTCTGAGCGGAACACTTTGAAGGCCCGCCAAGACGGGCCTTCTGTTCGTTAATCTCACGTCCGCAATATGGAACTGCCAACCTCAGTGAGGCGGGTACGGATTGCGGCATATGATGGCCCCAAAGAGTGGCGGGATAGTCATGTAGCGCGAAAGGATGAAGGTGGCAGGCAGGCCGAGGCAGGACAACGGGCAGGTCCAAGGAGCTGCGGCGTCACTGTTGAACGGTCTTGCTGTCCTGGAAGCCTTTTCCGTTCAAAGCCCGGTTCTTGGTGTGACTGAGGTTGCTCAGCGTGTTGGCCTCCATAAGAGCACGGTCTCACGCATTCTTGGAGGCTTAACAGAAGCTGGATACGTCCAGCGGGATGAGGAGACGGGACGGTATAGGCTCGGGCTGGGCCTCCTTGCGTTGTCCGCCCCTTTGCTGGCGGACCTGGATGTGCGCCGTGCTGCGGTTCCGTATTTGGAGAAGTTAACCGAAACCACCCAAGAGACCAGCGCTATCTCGGTCTGGAACGGTCACGAGGCCATCGTCGTGGAGCAGGTTGCCAGCCCGAATCAGGTCAAACACACTGCCACCATCGGAACCCGGTACAACAAATTCGAGAGCTCTTCGGTGAGAGTTTTCCTGGCGGAGCTGGCGCCGGCTCTCGCGACCGAACTGATCGGATCCGGGCAGATACTACGCACGGCAGGAGATGGTTTGCCGTTGGACCACACCGCCCACCTGCAGGAAGTCGCCCGTCAGGCATACGCCGTTAACGACGGTTCGACGACGGAGGAGGAGTTCGGGGTCTCCGCTCCGGTTCGGGATTACCGGGGCAAGGTGGTTGGGTGCATCACTGCATCCGCTCCCCGTTCCCGTGTGCACAAGCACGCAACTAGGGATGCTCTGGTTCAAGCCGTACAACAGGCTGCCTCGGAAGTATCCACCCGCTTGGGCTGGTCGGCCTCCCTTCCGGGGTGATTCATCCACGCGGCTAGGCGAACGTCAGCAACATCGTGTATTCGACCGCATTCAGATCGAGACGCGTGACCGCGCTGTCTCACGTGGAAAAAGTTTCCGTGACGGAGCAGCTGCCAACTTCGAGGGGGTGGCCCTGCTTGAGGTTCCGTGGTCCCTGCTCTGGCAAACCATCGAGGATCACTGCTCGCACGCCCATCGACTCCTGCTCGGATCAGCCAACAGCGCCGTCAGCGACCTGGATCTGTTCCCCCCGGCAGGCTGCCCAACCGTGTAGACACCCGCGCCGCGGCCTCTAGCACGGCTTCGCGGAGGATCGACTGACTCTGCATGTACTGCACTCGGGCTCGGGGCGCGCTGGCTGTGATGCAGCCGACGACTGCACCCCGGTAGTCCCGCACAGGAGCGGACACGCCGTATTCCTCGTAAGTGGTCTCGCCGTCGTTAACGGCGAAGCCGTCGTCACGTACGCCGACAAGCTGTTCGTGGGCCGGGTCTTCGAGACCGAGGTAGCCCTCCCGCAGGACCGTCCGGTCGGCAAGCAGACGGTCGGTCTCCTCGGGCGGCAGTTCGGCGAGGAACACACGGACTGAGGAACTGGCGAACTTGTTGTAACGCGTGCCGATCGCCGCGCTGTGCTTGACCTGGTGGAGGCTGGCCGTCTGTTCCACAACAATCGCGTTGGTGCCGTTCCAGACGGCGATCGCGGCCGTCTCGCCGGTGGCCTGTGTGAGGTCTTCGAGGTGGGGCAGTGCGGCACGGCGGACGCCGAGCTCGGCCAGCAGTGGTCCGGCTAGGCCGATCATCCCGAGCCCGAGGCGGTATCGCCCTGTTTCGTCGTCGCGCTGCACGTAGCCGGCTTCGTCCAGGCCAGTGAGCATCCGGGAGACCGTGCTCTTGTGCAAGCCAACGAGCTCGGAGATCTCCGTGACGCCCAGGAGGGAACGCTTGGCGACGGAGAAGGCTTCGAGCACGGTAAGACCGTTGAGCAGCGATGCTGCCGCCCCTTGCGGTTTGTCAGTGGTTGTTTGTGGGTCAAGCATGGGTTCTCCCTCTCTAGGCGCTACGCGCAGTCACCGTAGCAGCCATCGTACGGTGTGCCCATCCAACCTCCCGTCGGAGGACCGGTCATACCTCTTCCGCCATGCCGCAGCGCGGCACAGGAGATCAGGCGACGACAGCCCTGGCGACCGGGATCGCCGAAGTGGGGACGGTATCAGCGAAGTCGGGCAGGTTGTTCAGGTACTGGATGACGTTCTCCAGCGGCTCCACGTCACCGAACCACCTAACGGCGAGGTCCTCACCGCCCTCAAGCACTGGCGCTGACACCGCCTGAGCCATGAATGCACCCCGTCATCTACCGCTCCAGCGGGTTTGCTGCTGCACCGTTTCCCCGCCCGGCTGAGCAGGAGGTGGGTATGCCGAGGTTGCCGAAGAGGGCTGACGGGCCCGCTCGTTCCGCTAGGCTTTCTTGCGCAGCTTGGCCTGCTCCACCAGCTCAGTCATCCACGGCCGGTGCCCGCGGTGGAGCACCATGCCTTCGGGCAACCCTTGGACGGAGGTGGTGGAACCGGAAATGTCGATGGTAATCCGGCCGCCGGCCATGGGGGCATTGGTGACGTGCAGGTCGCCATAAGACTCCGGCAACACGGGGTCCAGCCACAGACCACCACGGGATACATGCGCGTCGTAGCGCATCAGGCTTGTCACCAGCAGGATCGGCGCCGTCGCGGCCCATGCCTGCGGCGAACACGCCGTCGGGTACGGCACGGGCTGGGTGAACCGTTCCCGGTCGAAGCCACAGAAGAGCTCGGGTAGTCGGCCGTCCGAGTACTGGGCGGCCTCCAGCAGGGCCGTGGCAATCCGCTGCGCTTCTTCCACGAAACCGTAGCGCACCAGGCCGGCCGCAATGATGGCGTTGTCGTGCGGCCAGACCGAGCCGTTATGGTAGCTCGCCGGGTTGTAAGCCCCCATGTCGGTAGCCAGGGTGCGAACGCCCCAGCCGGAGAACATCTGCGGGGACATCAGCTTCTCGGCTACCAGCGGCGCTTTGTCCTCATCCACGAGACCGAACCAGAGGCAGTGGCCCATGTTAGAGGCGCAGGCGTCCACGGGGCGCTTGTCCTTATCCAACGCGATCGCATAGTAGCCGCGATCGGGCAGCCAGAACTGTTCGTTGAACTTCTTTTTCAGCTCTGCCGCCCGGTCCGTGAGCTCGTCACCCACCGCCGTGTCGCCGGCGTCGTAGGCCATCCAAGCACGCGCCATGTACGCCGAGTAGACGTAGGCTTGGACCTCGCACAGGGCGATCGGAGATTCCGCCAGTGTGCCGTCGGCGAAGTTTATCCCGTCCCAGGAATCCTTCCAGCCCTGGTTGATCAGCCCCCGATCATTCAGGCGTTCATATTCGACGAAGCCGTCGCCGTCGCGGTCCCCGTAGTCCCGGATCCAGTCAAGTGCCCGGTCCGCGTTGGGCAGCAGGGCGGCAATGGTCTCCTTGGCGAAGCCCCAGCGGCTGACGGCCCCGAGCACGCTCACAAACAGCGGGGTCGCGTCGACGCTGCCATAATATTCCGGTTTACCGCCCAAGGACAGTCCGCTGGAGACGCCGAGCCGGACCTCGTGCAGGATCTTGCCCGGCTCCTCTTCGCTCATCGGGTCCACCACCCGGCCCTGCCGGTCGGCCAGCGTCTGCAGCGTGCCCAGGGCCAGGGACGGGTCCACCGGCAGTGCCATTTCCGAGGCCCACAGTGAGTCGCGGCCGAACAGGGTCATGAACCAGGGTGCTCCGGCTGCGACCACCACCCGATCCGGATGGTCGGGGTCCTCGATCCGGAGCGCGCCCAGATCGTCGTAGCTGCGCTGCAGAGTACGTTCGATGGAACGGTTGCCCATCTGCAGCACCGGAATCCTCGCCACCC
This sequence comes from Pseudarthrobacter cellobiosi, assembly GCF_023913755.1. Classification (GTDB taxonomy): domain Bacteria; phylum Actinomycetota; class Actinomycetes; order Actinomycetales; family Micrococcaceae; genus Arthrobacter; species Arthrobacter cellobiosi. The sequence continues at coordinate 124,685 of NZ_JAMXBJ010000045.1, read as the reverse complement.
ACTCCATCCGGCGCCGGTCCCGCGGAGACATATCTCCCGGTGCCGGATGAATAAACGGTGCAGCCGGGCCGGTTCCGTCCACGGCAGGCACCACGCTCAGCACGGTGCTCCAGTGCCCGTGCGGCGGGACAACTGTGCGATATGTCAGGGCGTCCACACCAACGTGGTCGGCGCCGTCCGCGTTGATGACGATCCCCTTGCGGGAATCCTGCCAAGTGCCCCTGATCGTCAGCGAACCTGCGTCCGGCTGCAGGGTTTCGTCCCAGTGCCGGAGGATGCGCGCCTCCTTGACCTCGAACAGATCGGCGAAATCCGCTTCGACGCTGAGCGAGACCACGCATTCGACAGGATCCAGCGAGTAGTTCCAGACCGTAATTTCCTCTGTAATGCCGACACCCACCTCGCGCAGCCGCTCCACAAGCAGCGGGCTGTCCGCATATCCGTCAGAACGGGCAACACGGCCGGCAAACAACGCCCGGTATGGTTCCTTCGTTTCCGCCGCCAACGGCTCCAGCAGCTGGCCATTGACGGTGAGGTTCCAGCGGGACAGGATGCGCGTGTCCTGGAAGAAGACCCCGTGCGGCAGCTCGGGTTGGATGTCCCCATTCGGCAGCGAGATGCAGAAGGATGAACCTTCCACCAACGTGATTGTCCCGGCGCCCAGAGGCCCGGCCGCCGTATCGGAGTTCCATCCAGCCATTTCCGGCTCCTTGAACGGATTGGCACAGTACGGCAGCGTGCCGGTCCTTGATCAGGCTGCGACCACCGCCGTCGTTCTACTTGAACGCTACGCCCCTCGGTTCACGGTTGCCAGAGCAGGGCATCCAAGGGTCACGAGGGGTTGAATATGGCGGCAATGAGCATGCCAGGTTACTCAAACCGTCCCTTTCATCCACCGGCGGATCTGTGCCATCGCGATCGGCTGCGGCAAGGCCAGCCGCTGTCCGGACCCACACAGGTCCGGACAGCGGCCGACCATTTTACTTGCCCTGGGGCCTCAGGCGCCGGGCAACGATCTTGAGGCCACGGCGCGCGCACGCTCTGCGGGCACTGGGTCGTCGTGGTAACGGCGCAGAGGCCGCCCTGCGGTCTCGGGCATGAGGAAGGTGGCGACGAGGAATGATGCGACGGCGATGGTCGCGACGTAGATCGCCGGGGAGAGCGTGTACCCGGTTCCCGCGACAAGCCACGTTGCCAGGAAGGGTGCGGTACCGCCGAATACCGCGTAGGTGATGTTGTAACAGGTGCCCGATGCCGCGAAGCGCACGTCGGTCGAGAACATTTCCGACATCAGGACCGAGGTCACCACATTAGCGGTCACGGCACCGAGTCCTATGAGCAGTTGGCTGGCAACGGCGGTTGCGAACGTTCCCTGTTCGGCGATCATGTACGCCGGAATGGTGAGAATGGCCAGGAGACCGGCGGCGGTCTGCATGGTGCGGCGGCGCCCTATGCGATCCGAGACACGTCCCATCACGGGGGCCAGCGCCGTCGCCATGGTCAGCGAGATCAAGCTCGAGAACAGGGCAAGGTGCGGGGGCAGGCCGACCACTTTGATCAGGAAGGTCGACATGTACGTGGAGTAAATGTAAAAGGAAAGCGCGGTGAGCATCACGAAGCCGCCGAGGCGCAGCATCGCGGGCCACTGGGTGCGGAAGACGACTCCCAAAGACGGGGCGGGCCGGGCGGCGGAATCATCGATCATCGCTTGGAACTCGGGGGACTCGTGGAGTTTGGCGCGAATGTAGAAGGCGATCAGGCCCATCGGTACTGACAGCAGGAAGAGGATGCGCCAGCCCCAATCGCCCATGGCCTCGGGGGGCAGGATGAAGCTGAGCAGCGCTCCGAGTCCAGCCGCGAGGGCGAATGAGGAGAACGTCGCCGCGGACATGGTGGACGAGTAGCGTGCCCTGTGCCCGTCGGGGCTGTGCTCGACGACGTAGATGGTGGCACCCGCGTATTCACCGCCAGCGGAAAAGCCTTGTAAACACCGGGCAAACACCAGCAGGACGGCGGCCCAGATGCCGATCGTCTCGTGGCTTGGGATGAGCCCGATTGCGGCCGTGGATCCGGACATCAGCAGGACAGTCAGCACCAGGATCTTTTTACGTCCAAGACGGTCGCCCAGGCGTCCGAAGAAGATGCCGCCCAAGGGCCGCAGCGCGAACGCGACAGCGAACACGGCGAATGTCTCCAGCAGACCCGTGACCGGATCCGTGGATGAAAAGAAGGTGGCGGCAATGTGGGTTGCCATGTAGCCGTAGATGGCAAAGTCGAACCACTCCACCACGGTTCCGGCAAAAGAGGCCCGCACCACCTTACGCAGGCGCTCCGGACTCACCTTCTCCAGGGAATTATCTGCAAGATCGCGTTCCATGTTGTCTCCATTCAGGGGATGGTGCCAAGACCGCGAGGTGCTTCACTTTCAGCCTAGCCACTGGGGCAAAGCGTCGCACATGTGATCCCGATCACCGTTGATCATGTAACAACTTATTTCCTGCGGTAGCAACAGTCAAGGGTTTTCCCATAATTCTTCCTGTCAGACGAGGAGACTTGCGGGGATTCTGCACTTAGGTCAGCAATTCGCTAGTGTTGCCCCCGGTCCTTACGGGAGAGGGCTCCCCCATGGCAGTGTCAAGCTTCATTAGGGAATACCCGCGGAAGGAATCGCCCTGGCCAAGCAGCGCGGGGCCTGCAAAGGGCGCAAAAGACCTCAAGCCGGAACAGGGGCGGGTCGACCGGGAAAGGCGCGCCGGCAGGGTGCTCCGAAAGCCCTCTGAGCCCGTAACAAAGTCAGCACAGAGACCACATGCCAGTACATTCGCTGTGCCAAGCCGATGTGAATCGCTCCCCTATCGGCCACGGCCCGCCAAGTCCGTTGCCGCCGCGGCGATTACTGGTACGCGTGTATGTTCGACTTCGAACTATTCGAGCCTTCTGAACAAAGGTGTAGGGCCGGTCAGATCAAAGTTGTGGCAAACGGCCCCGTGAGCAGCCGGAAGCTTCAAGTCCGGAAGCCTTGGTTCGTGTGCCGAGTTCACGTCCAGTTAGAGAACACCCCAACCTGACCTCCATCCCACTCGGACGGGTGTCAGAATAGGATCTGAAATAGCGTTTCCGGACATGCCTTTTGGAAAGTCATAGGTTTCATCCTGACAGCTTCGGCAGGGGTGACTACGGCGGCAGGTCAAGGAATCCGGTATGCGAGGGTTACCACGCTGGACCAGAATGAACAGCGCAAGCTCGGCGGCCAAGCCTTGGATTAGATTTTCAGCGACAAGGCTTCCGGCATCTGTACCCTCAGGCCTCAATTGGCCGAACTGCTGCGCTCCGCTCGTGACGCAGACATCGTCGCGTTGGGCGAACTTCGTGTTTGGCAGGCGGAACCAGGAGCCAAGTCAAATGCCTGGGGGCTCCCTGATCAGCCTCAGGATCGTGCAATATCCACATAGCCTGCCCGCCCATTGACCCCGGCGCCCACAGGGGATGCAATGGAAGGAGCAACCCGGAATCCTGGGCCGGGCCTGACACGGGGAGGTGCCGCAGTGCCGGCATTTGCAGAATCCGTCCTGTTTGGAGCGTTGCAGCTGAGTTTCTGGGGTGCAGTGCTCGTGTGCACGGTGGCTGCCACCGTCCTGGCTGTCCGCCAGCATTCGACGCCGGACCCTGCCGTCCGCGCCCCGGATCCCGTATTCTGGGATGTGTTTATGGGCTCTGCCGTGGCACTTCCGGCGATCCTTATTCCCACACTCGCGTCACCCTGGTTTGGTGTGGTCCTCGCCGCGCTGGGCGCAGGGGCGGGCGTGGCCGCCTACCGGGGCAGCCCCCAGATCCTGGCGTTGCAGGAACGCCGCCGGCAGCTGCGGCTGGACCGGCCCGTTCACACTGCGGCGCAGGCTGAACATGACGCACTCCTGGCCCGGTGGAGCCGCTACGAACTGGACCCTGCGAGCTGCATCGACTACCCCGCCATGACGGACGTCCGGCTGCCCGAAACGTCCGCGCTGATCCGCGCCATGAGGGAGGCAGAGCAGCTGCGGGCAGTGCCGCACCAAGGGTACGCTCCCGCTGTCGTCCGCTTTGGCATTGCCCTCGCAGCGGCGGAGCGGGCTGCCGGGATCTCTGCCGGAACCACCGCCGGCGGACATTAACTGCTGTGTCGCCGCCGCTGGAGTCCGGCGGCGGGGCGCCGTAGCATCCGAAGATGGAACCCACAGAAGCGGAAATCCGTGACCAGTTCGGCAGGCGCCTGGAGGATAAGGGGGCCTGGCGGCAGGCCATCACCCTTGCAGCGGCCGGGGAACTGACGGCGCGTTGGCTGGAGGGCCATAGCGAATACCAGGCCGCCACCTTTACGGTCCGCTACGACGACGAAACAGAACCGATCGCCACCGAGCTTGCCGCCCTGAACAGGAGCGGGCTGTTCACCAAGGAATCCCAGCCCGGCCTGCGGACCGACAACTCCGCCCAGCGGCAGTACGTGACCGGCTTCTGCAGTGCAGAGGCAGCCGTGGAACTCCTGGCCCTTTCCACCCGGACTGAGCTGGTAACGGTGGCGCATGCCCCGGGCGAGGCCAGCAGCGCCGCCATCCCGGTAACGCTCGACGGCGACGAGGTAGTTACCGTCCTCGGCTCCAGTGAGACTCCGGTGCAGGAAGAGCAGATCCAGGACTGGGCGGAGGAAACCAACGAAACGCTGGCGCTCCTGCTCGCCGACTCCTGGTATGTGGAAATCCTGGATCCGGTCTGGGGCCGGAATGACGTGCTGCTGCCGACCGTCCTCGCCGCGCTGAAAGCCGCGCCGTAGCCTACGGTATTTAGGAGTCGGAGTTTCCGGCTTTGAGCGCAAGGCCGGGCCGTGCGGAACTTCCAACAGCCAAATAGAAGGGCGCACTGTGGGCGGCGTTGTTTCCGGAATCCTGATCGTCTCCGTCGTCATTGCCGTGGGCTATTTCGCCGCCCGGCTGCGGATCCTGGGGCCGGAAGTCCAAGGGGCGCTGACCCGCACCGCCTACTACGTCACCAATCCGGCACTGCTGTTCACGGTGGTTGCCGGCAGCGACATCCGCGCCGCCCTGGGAACCGATGCCCCGCTCGCGCTGCTCTCCGCAGCGATAGTGGGGCTTCTCTATTGGCTGGCGAGTTTCCTGTTCTTCCGGCGTCCTGCGGCGGAGACCGCCGTCGGCGCCATGGCCAGCAGCTACGCCAACGCCAACAACATCGGCATCCCGGTGTCCCTGTACGCCGTGGGGACGGCGCAGCACGTGGCGCCCGTGCTCCTGGTCCAGCTTCTGGTGATGGCACCGTTCTACCTGACGGTCCTGGGGCTGGTCTCCGGTTCCAAAATCTCGTGGAAGAAAATGCTGCTGCAGCCGTTGGGTAATCCCATGATCATCGCATCCGCACTGGGTGTGGCCGTCGCCCTGACAGGCTGGACCGCGCCGGACCTGCTGCAGAAGCCGATCGACATGCTGGCCGGCGGGGCCGTGCCCATGGTCCTGCTGGCCTTCGGACTGTCCCTCGCCGGCCGCGCCCCGCTGCAGAAGGACGACGGCCGGACAGAAACCCTTGTGGCAACGTTCCTCAAGACGTCGGAATGCCGCTGATTGTGTGGGTTCTTGGCCGCTTTGTCTTTGGGCTGGAAGGCCAGCATCTCCTGGCCAGCGTGATCATGGCCGCACTTCCCACCGCCCAGAACGTGTTCCTCTTTGCCTCCCCCTACGGCCGCGGCATGACGGTGGCCCGCGACGTCATCCTGTGCACCACCGTGCTGAGCGTGGGGGCACTCCTGGCCGTCGCCTGGCTGGTGGGATGAGCGCGTCCGCTGGCCTCTCCCTGGCCAAGTTCCTGGGCGCCTACCGGGACTCCGTCCATACGTACATCGTGGACGGCGTCATCCAGCCCGGCGACAAGCTTCCCAGCGAAAACGCGCTGATGGTCGACTTCGGCGTCAGCCGCACCGTGGTGCGCTCGGCACTGACGCGCCTCCAGGCCGAAGGGCTGGTGGAAACCGAACGCGGGCGAGGCAGCTTTGCGTTGACCCCGCCCGACGACGGCCCCCAGCCAGTCCCGGGCAGCCGCCCCGTCGCCAGCGTCGAAGACCGCCTCCACCTGCTGGAATTCCGGCTGGGAGTGGAGTCCGAAGCTGTGGCCCTGGCCGCCCGCAACCACTCCGACCGCCAGCTCCGGGCGGTTAATGCTGCCCTGGAACAGTTCGCCGCCAGCGCTGACCACCCCGGCCACGCCATGAAGGCCGACTTCGAGTTCCACCGCGCCATCGCGGCCGCCTCCGGCAACCCTTTCTACTCAGATTGCCTCGCCGCCCTGTGCCAGACGATGATCGCGATGCCGCGCACCCGGCTGCTCACCGGCGTCGAACATTACGCACGGGACCACTTTGACCAGGTGGTGCACGAGCACCGGTCCATCGCTGCCGCCATCGCCGACGGCGATGAGACCGCCGCCTCAGCCGCCATGCGCACCCACCTCGCAAATTCCCGACGGCGGTTCAAGGCGTCGGTGCGCCCGCCCGCTTAAACTCCTCGCGGCCGCGGGCCAGCACCTGCCCCTTGAAGAACTCGGGCCGCAGCCGGGACATCACCAGCATGATCACCACGCCCAGCAGGATCACGCCCATGCCGAGAATGAACACCATCCCCAGCCCGCCCACCGATGATCCGGAGCCGTACTCGGGGTCCATGGAATCGACGGCGGTCTTGAAGAACATCACCAGCAGGATCACTCCGCCCAGCAGCGGCGCCAGGAACTTGAAGAAGAAGGCGCGGCCATTGCTGAACGCCTGTGCCCGGAAGAACCAGACGCATGCCAGGGCTGTGATGCCGTAGTAGAAGCAGATCATCATGCCCAGCGCCGTGATGGTGTCCCAGAGCGCGTTCTCCGAGGTGGTCCGGGTGATGACGTAGAAGGCTGCGGCGGCAACGCCCGCGGCGATCGTGGCGTAGCTCGGGGACTTGAAGTGCGGGCTGACCTTGCCGAAGCGGCCCGGGAGTGCCTTGTAGTGACCCATCGACAGCATGGTCCGCGCCGGGGACACAAACGTGGACTGCAGCGAGGCGGCCGAACTGCTCAGGATGGCGAGGGACATCAGGATGGCGAACGGTCCCATGACCGGCCCGGAGAGGACGGCGAAGATGCTCGACTGGTTGTCCGGATTCCCGGCGCCCAGGCCGGTTTCGCCCACGCCCGCAAAGGACAGGGTGGCCAGCGCAACGGTCATGTAGATCGCGACGATCACCACCACGGTGACGGTTGCCGCCCGCCCCGGAGTCTTCTCCGGATTTTTGGTTTCCTCGTTCATGGTCAGAGTGACGTCCCAGCCCCAGTAAATGAAGATGGAGAGGGAAACCCCGGCAGCAAAGGCTGAGAAGGATCCAACCGCGAACGGGTTGAACCAGTCCGGCGAAATGGCAGTTGCATCAAAAGCGGAGCCGTTGGCCACGTGGCTGAAGGCGGCAACGGCAAACCAGCCCAGCACCAGCAGCTGGAACGCCACCAAGACATACTGCACGCCCTTGGTGGCTTCCATGCCCCGATAGGAAATCCAGCAAGCCAGGGCGATGAACACCAGGGTGGTGGCGATGTTCAGCGGCAGGTTCTTGCTCAGCTCGCCCAGTTCCGGGTTCCCGAACAGCTGGGCCAGCATGAGGTAGAAGAAGTCGACGGCGACCGCCGCCAGGTTGGACAGCACAATGATGGTGGCCGCAATCAGCCCCCAGCCACCCATCCAGCCGATCCACGGACCAAAGGCGCGCGATGCCCACGTAAACGAGGTGCCGGCGTCGGGCATGGCATTGTTCAGTTCGCGGTAGCCCAACGCCACCAGGATCATGGGGATAAAGCCCACCAGGAAGATCGCCGGCAGCTGGACCCCCACTTCCGAAACCGTTGGGCCCAGCGCCGCGGTCAGCGTGTACGCAGGCGCGATGCAGGAAACCCCGATCACGACGGCGCCCACCAGCCCCACCGCGCCGGCCTTCAGGCCCTTCCCGCTCAGGCCCTTTTCTGCCAGGCCCTGGTCCAGGCCGCTGGGTGGCTGTGCTGTCACTTCTTTGGGACTCATGGCCTTGCCTCTCGTAGTTCATTCGACGCTGAATGGGGTGGAGCTCGTACTGGTGCTGGTGCTGTCAGTCGACGGCGGCCGCGGCCATATGTGCCGCAGCGGATGCGCCCGCTTTGGCTGCAACGCCCGCCGCAGCCACGATGCGCGCCGCTGTGCGCTGGCCCATGCGGACGGCTCCGTCAACGTGCTGGTAGCCCTCGGCGGCGAGGTCCGAGGAGCACCAGTAGATCGGGCCCACAGGAGTGTGCTGGTCCTTGCCGTAACGGTGCAGGCCTCCCAGATCGTAGCTGGCCGCGTACGCGCCCCGGGTCCATTCCTCGGAGCCCCAGTCGGATTCGTAGTAGACCTCGGGTTCCAGGGCCTTGTCCCCCAGGAACCCGGCAATCGATTCCAGGATGGCGCGGCGGCGGTCCTCGGCACTCAGCTCGAAGACGGCGTCGGCCTTTTCATCCGAGACGAAGCCCACCAGGGTTCCCCGTGAATCACAGTGGTTGGTGTTGTCGTAGACCTCCTGGACCAGCGAACCGGCACCGAAACCCGTTCCGGAGAGTCCGACTTCACGCCAGAACGGCGTGCTGTAAACGGCGTGGACCTTGATCACCAGGCCCAGCGACTGGTGCTGGTGCATCTGGTGCTGCCGCCGCGGAAGCGGCGGGTCAAAAGAGACGCGTGAGTAAAGGTTCGGTGGCACCGCCATGATCACAAAACGCGCATTCACGGTGGCGCGCTCCGAGACAACGCTGACGCGGTGCCCGCCTTCGCCGGCATCCTCCCAGCGGACTGTGCGCACCGGACTGTTAAGTACGACGTCGGCCCCCAGTTCCGCTGCCTGCAGCAGGGACACCTGCTGCATCCCGCCAATGACCCGCTTGTCCAGGATGAAGTCCTCGTCGGTGAGGTGGCTGAAGGACCCGGCGGAGGCTGCCATGAGGACCGCCTGCAGTGCCGAAAACGCGTGCGCGGGCTTGGTGAGCATGCCGCCGGCGATGAACAGGCCAATGTTGTTGCAGGCCTCCTCGTCGTTCGAGTTCCGGCGCAGCCAGTGGTGGAAGGAGATGGTGTCCAGTTCACGGGCCTTGGGGTGCGCCCAGGGCTCGCTGGCGCCGATTTCCGCGGCGAGGCCGTCCAGAATGCCGATCAGCTTGTCCATTTCCGCCCCGGTGGCTGCGCTCACCGGGAAGGAATCACCGGTGTAGCGGGTTTTCTTGCCGTCGGCGCCGACGTAGACGGACTCGCCCTCCCGGTAGCGGGAGTATGTCTTCAGGCCGAGCTCGTCCAGGAGCTCCAGCAGTACGGTCTGATCCGGGGAGACCCACTGGCCGCCGATTTCCAGCATGGCCCCGTCAATGGTGTCGGTCCAGGTTCGGCCGCCCACGCGGTCCCGTGCTTCCAGCACTGCCACGCTGAGGCCGGCCTTCCTCAGCTCGCGGGCAGCGGTGAGCCCGGAGGGTCCGGCGCCAACGATCACAACGTCACGGTCAAGATTCAGCATGATGTCCTCTCTATGGCCGGTCGAGTGACGCGAACCACTAAATGAATGCCATTCATTTATTAGAACTGTAGCTGTTTTGCGGTCCGCGAGGAAGAGCCGGGTGGAATAATGCTGGAGACATCTGTCCGCAGAAAGGCCAGCAATGCCGGCATCACCAGCCGCTTCACGAACTGCCACGGAACGCGAACCCGTGCCGCAAACCGGTGCGGCACGGCGCCGCGTGGGGCGGCCCGCCGCGGCTGTCCTGGACCAGGCGGGCATCACGGCAGCAGCCCTGCGGCTCATCGGCAAGAACGGCTACGACGGTCTCACCATGGCCGCACTGGCCCACTCACTGCACGTGGCGCCGTCGGCCCTCTACAACCATGTGGAATCCAAGCGGGACGTGCTCCTGCTCGTGGAAGACCATTTGACTGCCCTGGTGGATGTGGCCGCATTCGCGGCGGAACCTTGGGAGTCCGCCGTGCGGAAGTGGGCCTGGAGTTACCGGGACGTCTTCGCGGAGCACACGCCCCTGATTCCCGTCATCGCAGTACTTCCAGTGACTGACGCACCGCAGACCCTCGCCATGTATGAGACCGTCAGCGCCGGATTCCGGGCGGCCGGATTCCCGGAGGAGCGGATCGTGTCCGCCATCGTGGCCCTGGAATCCTTCATCTTCGGATCCGCCTACGACGTCACGGCCCCCGCCGACATTTTCGAATCCGGCAGCATGGCGGAGTCGACGCCGAGCTTCACGGGAGCAGTCCGGAGCTTGGCCGCGCAGGGGCACGAGAAACCTGCGGACGTGGCGTTCAGCCTGGGGCTTGAGGCCCTCATTGCGGGCTTCGGGGCGTTACGGAAGTAGGCGCAGGGCGTTCTCGGCCTCACCCTGTTCCACTACACCAGATGCCGCCAGCCACTCTATGGCGCGCCGCCGCATGGCTCGGTCATGGAATGAGAACCATAGGGTCTGAAGCTCGGGGAACTCTGCGAGCGTGTTCCTGAAACGCCGGAATGCTCCCTTGCCGTCTATTGCGCGCCAGAGCAGGTCCTTGGCGCGTTCATCCCGCACATCCGCAATGAACAATTCCATGTCGCGGTAGGCCTCATACGGTCTAATCGGTTCCACCACGATGGCGCCAGCTGCTTCGAGGTCTTCCTCGGACTCTTCGGCTTCGTCAAGCGAGTCCCTCAGCCAGAGGCTGGTCTCTCCCGTGCGGGGGTCGAACCAGTATCTGGAATCCCACTCGGACGGGGAATCGAGGGCGAGTTGCAGCATTTCCAGATCAATTGCGCCCAATGTCAGCATGAGCAGTCCTCCGGCCGCATGATCCAGCGGGTGTCACTCGCATGCTATACCCACAGTTACGCCCGCGGCATGCCGGATTCGGGGCCCAGCGTTAAGGACCGCCCCGGCGTTAAAGAAAGGAACCCCGGTCCGAAGACCGGGGTTCCCTTGATTGCGTGCGCGAGGGGGGATTTGAACCCCCACGCCCTTTCGGACACTGGCACCTGAAGCCAGCGCGTCTGCCGTTCCGCCACTCGCGCGCAACTTCTTTTCCATGAATTACGGCCGGTTTTTCGGATCCGCAACCTTGTAAAAGCAGCGAGATCAAGCATAACGGACATCGGCGGCAAAACACCAATTGAGCCTCGGGAGCGGTCAAATTCCCCGCCGGGAGGGGGCCGGCAGGGAACCGCCAGCGAACTTTTCCGGGGGCCCGGCCGTTGTGGATTAAGGTCATTCACAGGCCTGCCCAGTAGTATCTGATGTAGTAGTGCCTGCCACTGCCAGGCAGGCCGCTGGGTTCTGAACTGCATTGTTGGCTGAGTTCCGGAACGAAAACTGCCCCGCAGCCGGGGGGGAAAGGAGAAGGACCATGGGATTGCTGGACAAGGTCGAGCGCGGCATCGAAAAAGCCGTCCGCGGTGTCTTCTCCACCGGTTCGCGCGCCCAGGTGGAACCTGTGGAAATCGCCAGCCGGCTCCGCCGCGAGGTGGACAACAAAGCCCTCACCATCGCCGCCGGTCGCACACTGGCCCCCAATGTCTTCGACGTCCAACTCAGTGACGACGACTTCAGGAGGGCTCAGGACTGGGGCACGCCGCTGGCCGAAGAACTCTGCGACGTCGTCATCAACCATGTCCGCAGCCAGGGCTACACCCTGCAGGGCTCGGTGCGGATCTCTTTCCGCCGGTCCGAGGAGCTGCGCGCTGGCAACTTCGAGATCGTCTCCTCCACTGAGAAATCCAAAGCCGGCCCCGGAGTCTCCTCGGCCAGGCCCAACATGCCGGCAGCTCCCAGCCGCCCGCCCGTCCGGCTGCAGCCCGTCCTGGACATCGACGGTCAGCGCTACTCCCTCAATGCCCCATCCATCGTCCTGGGAAGGTCTTCCGAGGCCGACATCCTGGTTGACGACACCGGCGTCTCGCGCCGCCACCTCGAGATCCGCACCGCCAGCGGCGTCACCAGCGCTGTGGACCTCGGCTCCACTAATGGCAGCTATGTCAACGGCCATAAACTGGCAGGCAGCACCGAACTGACCGACGGCTCCACCATCACAATGGGACGGACAAAGATTATCTTCCGCCTGCTTCCCGCCAACCCTGGGGGCCGCCCATGAGCGACCTGACCATCACTGCGCTACGGTTTGGCTTCCTGATCCTGCTTTGGGTCCTCATCTTCAGCATCGTTTCGGCCATGCGCCGCGACCTGATGGTGGGCCGCAAAGCCGCCGCCGGCACTCCTACCGCCCGGCAGGTCCGCAAAAACCCGGAACTGGCCGAGGCTCCGCCACAGCCCCTCAAGCAGCAGGCCCATCAACTGGTGGTCACCGAAGGCCCGCTCAAGGGAACCACCATCCCCCTGGCCGCGAGCCCCATCCTGCTGGGCCGCGCGCAGGAAGCCACGCTGGTACTCGAGGACGACTACGCCTCAGGCCGCCACGCGCGGCTGTTCCCGCAAGGCAGCCGGTGGTTCATCGAGGACCTTGGCTCCACCAACGGCACCTACCTGGCCGACCAGCAACTTACCCGGGCACTGCCCGTTGAGCTTGGCGTACCCGTGAGAATCGGCAAGACGGTCATCGAATTGAGGCCGTAGCCATGGCCGCTGACCTTCCCGCCGGCGGGGCCACACCCGTCCAGCGGCCCCTCGTCATGCGCTATGCGGCGCGCTCGGACGTGGGACGCATCCGGGCCAAAAATGATGACTCGGCGTACGTCGGCCGCCATTTGGCAGTGGTTGCGGACGGAATGGGCGGCCACGCGGGCGGCGATGTGGCCTCCGCGGCCACCGTGCTGGACATGCTGCACCTGGACCACGGCGACTACGACGGCGACGCCGGCACCGTCCTGGCCGACGAAATTCAGACGGCCAACTCCCTGCTCTCCGAGCTGGTGCACATCAACCCCAAGCTCGCCGGCATGGGCACCACCGTCACATCTCTGCTGCTCGCCGAGGGCAAGCTGCACTTCGCGCATATCGGCGACTCCCGGGCGTACCGCCTGCGTGATGGCGAGTTTGAACAGGTCAGCGTGGACCACACGTTCGTCCAGCGGCTGATCGATGAGGGCCGGCTCCGTCCCGAAGAGGCCGAAACCCACCCGCACAAAAACGTCCTCATGCGCGTCCTGGGCGACGTCGACGCCAGCCCCGAGCTGGATCTGGACACCCTGGACGTCAAGCCCGGGGAACGCTGGCTCCTGTGCTCGGACGGGCTCAACTATGTGGCCGGACACGTGGTGGAGCGGACGGTCCGCGAGACAAAGGACCTGCGCGAGTGCGTCGAAACGCTGGTTAACCTGACGCTGGAAGCCGGCTCACCGGACAACGTCACCGTGGTCATGGTGGAAATCACCGAGGAAACGTCCGACGACGTCAGTACCGCCGCCGTCGACATCATCCCCTCGCAGCTGCTCACCGAAGCCCCCGTCGCGGACAGCGGCGCGGCCAGCGCTTCACCGGGCCCCGAGGCGTCGGACTACAAGAAGCCCATCGCCGAAAACCCGGCAGCCGCCGAACCGCCGCCCTCCACCGACCCCCATCTCGGCGAGCACCTTTCGGCCGAAGTCCTGCGGCAGGAACTCGCATCGCGCCCGCACGAACTTGTCGGTGCTGCCGCCACCGCGGCCGAGTCCGGCTCGATTCCCACCATCGCCGGCCGCACCGTGGCACGGCGGGCCGCCACCGTCCTGACACACAAGGCCGACGCGCCCGTTGCGGAGGTAGATGACGTCCTGGGGCGGCCCAGACCCCGCCGCTGGGTCACCATGTCCATCGCCGCGTCCGTGCTGGTGGTGCTGACCGTGGGCCTCTGGCTCGGCTACGCCTGGACCCAGACGCGCTACTACATCGGGGAGTTCGATTCCCGCGTGGCCATCTATAACGGAGTGTCGCAGCGGCTTGGCCCCATCCAGCTTTCAACCCTCGAAGCCGTTACAGAGATCCGGATGGATTCCTTGCCCCAGTTCTCCCAGCAGCGCGTCCGGCAGACAGTGCCCGCGCGTGACCTCTACGACGCCCAGCGGATCGTGAAGAACCTCGAAGGCACCGGCACCATTGCGCCGCCGGATGAGTGCTTGACCCCCTCGCCCACTCCGGCGCCAGCAACGGCGCCCGCTGCAACACCCACCGCGCCTGCCCCATCGCCGGACCCAGCCGCTCCGGCGGCAGCACCTGCCCCGGCTGCCTCACCCACCCCCACTACCGTCTGTGAGGGGGGCCAGTGAGCCAGCTCAGCACCATCCCCAAGCCCCGGCGCAACGTGGAACTGTTGCTGCTGATCCTCGCCCTGTCTGTGGGCATTGGCGCCAGCATGCTGGTGGGCGTTGACCAGGCGAAGGCGTTCGACTCCGATTTCTGGTTCCAGTCCAGCCTCCTCGCGGTGGCCGCCCTGGTCTTCCACGTGGTCCTGCGGATCCGGGCAAAATATGCCGATCCGGTAATACTTCCTTTGGTGGTTGCACTCAACGGTCTGGGTCTTGCCATGATTCACCGCCTTGACGCCCCCGGGGAGGACACCGGCAACAACCAGCTGCGTTGGACCCTGATCGCCATGGCCGTGGCCATCGGCGTGATCTGGTTTCTCAAGGACCACCGGGTGCTGCGCCGCTTCACCTACATCTCGCTGGCTGTGAGCGCGCTCCTGCTGATTCTTCCACTGGTGCCCGGCATCTCGGCCGGCGAAATCCTCGGCGCCCGGGTCTGGATCCGGGTGGGTCCCATGACGTTCCAGCCGGGTGAGATCGCCAAGATCACCCTCGCTATATTCTTCGCCGGTTATCTTTCCTCCAACCGCGACCTCATTCTGCTGGCCGGCCGCAAGATCGGCCCGCTGCAGTTCCCCCGGTTCAAGGACATGGGGCCCATGATCACCGCCTGGCTGGTGAGCATCGGCGTGTTGATCTTCCAGCGCGACCTCGGGTCTTCCGTGCTGTTCTTTGGCCTGTTCATCGTGATGATCTACGTGGCCACCAGCCGTATCAGCTGGGTAGTGATCGGCTTGGGCCTCATCCTGGGTGGCGGCTTCGTGGCAGCCCAGGTGTTTTCCCATGTCGAAGTCCGCATCTACGGCTGGCTGAACGCCTTCAGCCCAGACGTGTACGAGACCGGCAGCCGGCAAGTCATCGAGGGACTCTTCGGCATGGCCAACGGCGGCCTGGTGGGTACCGGCCTGGGCCAGGGCCGGCCGGACCTGGTCCCCTTCGCCAACAGCGACATGATCATCGCGTCCATCGGCGAGGAGCTGGGCCTGATCGGACTGTTCGCCGTAGTGCTGATGTACGTCATGCTGTTCACCCGAGGGTTCCGGGCGGCGCTGGGCACCCGGGATGCCTTTGGGAAACTGCTGGCCTGCGGGCTTTCCTTCGCCATCGCCCTCCAGTGCTTCGTGGTGATCGGCGGAGTCACACGACTGATCCCGCTGACCGGTTTGACCACGCCTTTCCTCGCCGCCGGCGGTTCGTCGCTGCTGGCCAACTGGATCATCGTGGGCCTGCTCCTGCTGATCTCCCATACGGCGCGGGGACCGGTGGACACCACACCACTTCCTCCCGGCGGCGCTGCGGAACCTGCAGGAATTGATACTCCCACCGAGGCGGTGAAACGAGCGTGAACCAAGCAATCCGTAATTCCTGGGTGGCAGCGATCGCCATGTTTGCCTTGATCTTCGGCGCCATCAGCTTCGTCCAGGTGGTGGGTGCCGATGACCTCAACGACCACCCCCTGAACCAGCGCGCCATTCTGCAGAATTACTGCAACGACCGCGGCGCCATCATCGTGGGCGGGGACCCCGTGGCCGAATCGGTGGAAGGCACCTCCGAGGTCTGCCAGTTCCAGCGGACCTACGCGCAGCCGGCACTGTATGCAGGCCTCACGGGCTACTTCTCGCGGAACTACGGTGCCACTGGCCTGGAAGTTGCGATGAACGATCAGCTGGCCGGCAGCTCAGACCAGCAGTTCTTCGACCGGATCGGCCAGCTCTTCCTGGGCAACCAGCCGAAGGGCGCCTCGGTGGAACTAACCATCGACCCCGAGATCCAGAAACTCGCGTACGACCTCATCCCGGACGGCCAGCGGGGATCCATTGTGGTCACCAACCCAAAGACCGGCGCCATCCTGGCCATGGTGTCCAAGCCGTCCTATGACCCCAACCTGATCGCCACCCAGGACCCCAACGCCGAAACAACCAACATCAATGAGCTGGTCAAGGTCCCCGGCATCAACCTGAACCAGAATGTCAGCGGACCCACGGGCGAGCTGCTCGCTCCGGGATCAGTCTTCAAGCTGGTGGATACCGCTGCGGCCCTTGCCTCCGGGAAGTACAACAAGGACAGCGTGCTCCCCAACCCCGCCGAGATGCCCTTCCCGGGGATCCAGTACAAACTGCCGAACTACGCCGGAGGCAACTGCTACACCCAGAATACGGCCAGCTTTGCCTTCGCCCTGCAGCAATCCTGCAATACGCCGTTCGCCAGCATTGCCCTCGACCTAGGCCGCGACGCCATCGCCGAGCAGGCGGCAAAATTCGGCTTCGGCGAGGATCTGGGCGACCAGCTCAAGCTCGCCTACGCCAAAGGCGGCGGCTTCCCCGATGATCTGGACGGGCCAGGCCTGGCCCAGTCCGCCATCGGCCAGAAGGACGTGCGCGCCACTCCGCTGCAGATCGCCCTGATGACCGCGGCCATCGCCAACAACGGTGTCCAGATGAGCCCCAGCCTGGTCAAGACCGTGCGGTCCCCGGACCTCCGGGTTATTGACGAGCCCCAGCCGGCGGCGCTCCGGACGTCCACCACTCCGGAAATTGCCCGGCAGATCACCGAATGGATGACCAGTGCGGTGAGCCAGGGCATTGCCCGCGGCGCGGCCGTCCCCGGTGTGCAGGTAGCCGGCAAAACCGGAACCGCTGAACTGGGCAACGGCCTGAACAACTCCTGGTTCACCGGGTTTGCCCCGGCGAACAACCCGGAGGTGAGCGTCACCATCGTCATGGAGGGCGTAGACATCACCACCGGCGCACAGCTAACCAGTCCGAACGCGAAGAAGATTTTTGAGGCGGTGTTGAATAAGTGAGGCCTACAACGGGAATCACCCTCGGCGGCAGATTCCAGCTGACCACGCGGATTGCGATCGGCGGGATGGGAGAGGTCTGGAAGGCAAAGGACCAGGTCCTGGGCCGGATTGTCGCCATCAAGGTACTCAAGGAGGAATACACCGGTGACCCCGGTTTCCTCCAGAGGTTCCGCGCCGAGGCACGCCACACCGCCCTCCTGAACCACGTGGGCATCGCCAATGTCTTTGACTACGGCGAGGAGGATGGCTCCGCGTACCTGGTCATGGAGCTCGTCCCTGGCCAGCCGCTGAGCAGCATCATCGAGCACGAGCAGGTATTGTCCCCGGACCGGACGCTGTCCATGATGGCGCAGACCGCTCGCGCGCTTTCCGTCGCCCACGCCCAAGGGCTGGTCCACCGCGACATCAAGCCGGGCAACCTGCTGATCACGCCCGACGGCCGGGTCAAGGTCACCGACTTTGGCATCGCCCGCCTGGCCGATCAGGTCCCGTTGACGCAGACGGGCCAGGTCATGGGGACCGCCCAGTACCTTGCCCCCGAGCAGGCCACCGGCCAGACCGCTACCGGCGCCTCGGACATCTACTCACTCGGCGTGATCGGCTACGAGTGCCTCACCGGGCACCGGCCGTTCTCCGGCGAATCCCAGATCGCCATTGCCCTGGCGCAGGTCAACGACGCCCCGCCGCCGCTTCCGGAGACCCTGCCCAAACCGGTCCGCGCGCTGTTGATGTCCATGCTGTCCAAGGACCCCAAGAACCGCCCGGCCAACGCCATCAAGCTGTCCGAAGCCGCCGAGGCCATCCGCAACGGCGATATTGACGCCGCACACGCAGCTGTTCCCGGCATGTTGCTCTTCGAGGCGACTACCGGCCCCATTACCGCACCGGTGGACATTGCCACGGCACCCACCGGCGTCATCGCCCAGAAGGACAGCAACACAACGTCGACGTCTGCTCTGCCCGTGCTTGGTGCCGCTGCCGCCGGCGCTGCACTCGGCGCCGCCGCGGGCACAGCCACTGGACCCGGGAGCACGCTTTCGCGTGCGGACGCCCTGGCTGCGGAGCGCAGCTGGGTGCAGGAGGAAGAGAAGTACGACGACGAGCCGGCCGACGAGCCCGACCGACGCGGCCGCAGCCCCTGGACGTGGCCGCTGGTTGCCTTGATCGTGCTGGTTCTGTTTGCGCTGGTGGGGTTCTTCCTGACGCAGCAGGGGATTTTTAACCCGGCCAACACCACCACTAACTCGGCATCCAGCAACCCGCCATCCACCAGCGCCAGCCCGTCAAGCACGTCGGCCTCCGCTACGCCTACCCCCACCCGGACCACCGACGCGCCCACGCCAACGCCCACCCCCAGCACCGTGGACATCATTTCGGCGGCCTACCTCGGGAAGGACTACCGTCAGGTCCAGGGGACGCTGGAAACCATGGGCCTGTCCGTCCGGGTCATCCCGCAGCAGAGTACTTCCGCCGCCGGAACGGTGTTGCAGGTCAACCCCACGGGCACCGTGCCCAAGGGGGCTGAAGTGACTGTGACTTACGCCGTCCCGGTCCCGGCCAGCACGCCGACCGCTCCGCCGTCCTCGCCGGCCGCCTCTGCTGAGCCAACGTCCACCCTCCCCAAATGCAACCCCGGCCAGCTGCCGGGATTGCCTCCGACCTGTGCGCCGTAGCGGTCGGGATTGACAGTGAGTGATTCGGCCCGCACCCCGCTCCACCGGGAGGACAGCCTCCCAGTGGATAACCAGCGTGTCCTGAGCGGCCGCTACGAACTCGGCGGAATCATCGGCCGCGGGGGGATGGCGGATGTCCACCGCGGAGTGGATACCCGGCTTGGCCGGACCGTTGCTATCAAGCTTCTCCGCCCGGATATGGCCCGTGATCCGCAGTTCCAGGCGCGCTTCAAACGGGAAGCGCAGTCCGTGGCGGCGCTGAACCATCCGTCCATCGTAGCCATTTACGACACGGGCGAACATGCGGTTCCGGATGGCTCGGAGGACAGTGTCCGGGTGCCCTACATCGTGATGGAGTTTGTTGA
The DNA here is from genome assembly GCF_023913755.1 of Pseudarthrobacter cellobiosi. GTDB lineage: Bacteria > Actinomycetota > Actinomycetes > Actinomycetales > Micrococcaceae > Arthrobacter > Arthrobacter cellobiosi. The sequence goes on along the minus strand of NZ_JAMXBJ010000045.1, from coordinate 105,520 downwards.
GGGCCGGACCATCCGCGACCTGATCCGGGCCAAGGAAGTCAGCATTGACCAGGCCATCGACTTCTGCCTGGGCGTGCTTTCTGCCCTTGAATACAGCCACAAGGCGGGCATCGTCCACCGGGACATCAAACCTGCCAACGTGATGTACTGCGAAGGCTCCAATTCCGTGAAGGTCATGGACTTCGGGATTGCCCGGGCAATCGCCGATTCATCCGCCACCATGACGCAGACCCAGGCCGTGGTGGGCACTGCCCAGTACCTCTCGCCCGAGCAAGCCCGGGGCGAAACAGTGGATGCGCGCAGCGACCTCTACTCCGCAGCGTGCCTGCTGTACGAAATGCTCACCGCCCGCCCGCCCTTTATTGGTGACAGCCCCGTGTCCGTGGCGTACCAGCACGTCAGGGAAATCCCGGAGCCCGCGAGCAGCGTGAACCCGGAGGTCTCGGCCGCCCTGGACAGTGTCCTGGCCAAGGCTCTGCAGAAGAACCGGGCGGACCGTTTCCAGGACGCGGCCGCCTTCCGGCGTGCGCTGCGCGCAGCCCGGGCGGGCGTGTCCGTGCCCGCGCTGGCCGCAACCGAAGCCCCCACCGATCCCAATGACCACGTCCCGACGCCGGAACGCCCGCCCGTGACAGAGGCGTTCGGGCTCACCGGAGCCGGCTTCCTGGACGATGACCCCACCGGCCGGCAGCGCAACGCGGACGACACCCGAACTGACGGCGTACCGGTCATGGCGGCCGCCACCCTGGGACAGTCGGATGTCGATGAACTGCCCTTGGGCTTCGCTCCGGAACGTGAGCGGACCGCCCGGCAGAAGTCCCGTCGTCGTACGTGGATTGCCACGCTGGTGATCTTCACCCTGCTGGTTCTTGGCGGCGGCGGTCTCTGGCTGTACAACGTCGTGAACCAGCCCGCTCCAGCGCCGCCCAAGGTGGCGGTCCCGGCGGTGGCGGCCCTGACGGAGTCGGCGGCCCTGCAGGAACTTTATGGTGCCAACCTGCGGCCGCAGATCAAACGGAACAAGCACGAGACCATACCCAGCGGGACGGCCATCGGCACTGACCCGGTGGCCGGAACCTCGCTTGACCCCAATGCGGAGGTGATCCTGAATATCTCTGAAGGCCCAAGCGCCGTCAGGATTCCGGAGAACCTTCCGGGCCAGACAGAAGCCGCGGCACGGGACATCCTGCGCCAGGCAGGACTCGTGGGAGCCCCTTCCACCACCACAGCCAACAGCTCCACCGTTCCCGGTGGCAGGGTGATTACCACCAGCCCGGCACCGGGCCAGATGGTGGGGGTGGGCACCACAGTGGAGATCGTGATTTCCACCGGCAAGGTGTCCATGCCTGAACTGCGCGGCCGCACGCGTGCCGAGGCGGAAACGGCGCTGAAGGAACTGGGCCTGGTCCCAAACGTCCAGGAAGTGGAGAACTCCGAGGTGGAGGCGGGCCGGGTCACGGATCAAAGTGACCCCGTGAATGCCGCCGTCGATCAGGGCAAGACGATCAATATTGTGGTGGCCAAGGAACCGGCCCCGCCGCCATCGCCATCGCCTACGGCCACGCCGACACCCACTAAAAAGGGCTGAACCCCACTCGCTCCTTAAAGCAACGCGGGGTCAGTTCGCGCCCATGTTCCCCTCCGGCATGGGCGCGAAGTGACCCTCGTTGTTCGTGTGAGCCGGTCAGTGCTGGATGAGCGGGCTCAGCGTGGCGGCACGGGCGGCGGCTCCCGCCATTCCCAGGGACTCGAGCCAGTTGCCCAGCATCTGGTAGCCACCTTCGGTCAGGACCGACTCCGGGTGGAACTGCACTCCGCACAGCGGTGCTGTGCGGTGCTGCAGGCCCATCACGACGCCGGTCGCGGTCTCGGCGGTGATCTCCAGGAGGTCGGGGATGGTGCCCCTTACCGCTGCCAGCGAGTGGTAGCGCGTCGCTGTCACGGGGGAGGGGAGCCCCGCGAAGACGCTGGTGCCGTTGTGCTCCACCAGCGAGGTCTTGCCGTGCATCAGCTCCGGCGCGTGGGTCACTGTGCCGCCATAGGCTTCGGCCAGGGCCTGATGGCCCAGGCACACACCGAACATCGGCTTGTTGTTCGCGCCGCACCACTTGATCAACTCAATGCACACGCCCGCCTCGGCGGGGTTTCCCGGACCGGGTGAGATGAGGACGCCGTCGCGCGTTTGTGCCATCTCGATGGCTTCAGCGAGGGTCACGTCGTCGTTGCGGACAACGGTGGTCTCGGCGCCGAGTTCCTGGAGATAGCCCACCAGGGTGTAAACGAAGCTGTCGTAGTTGTCTACGACCAGGATTTTGGTTGTGGTCATGGCTGGCTTGCAGAACCAATCGTTGAGTCGGTGAATGCGGTGAACCCGGACATCCATGGGAACAGGAACTGAACCATCAGGATCAGTGCGCCGGCGATGAGCACCAGCGACGTGAGGATCCGCAGCCAGAGGGGGCCCGGCAGGTGGCGGAAAATCCAGCCGTACATACTCAGTTTCCCCCCACCGCTGCGGCCACCTGGGCGGCGATCTCGGCTGGCGGGCCCGCCGAGGCAGGCTGCCAGCTGTCCAGCAGCGCGTAGGCGATGATGCGTTCCTCGGCGCCGAAGCGCGGATTGCAACTGGTCATGGTGAGGAAGCTTTCGGTGGGAGTGACGCCGGGGCGGGTGGGGACCGGTTCCAGGACATCGGTCCGGGAAGGCATCACAATCTGGTTGTTGCGGAAGACGTAGATGTAGTAGCCGTCCTTGGTCTGGACGTAGATTTTGTCCCCAGGGACAAGGGTGTGGATATTGTCCAGGACGGCACCGTGGGTCTGCCGGTGGCCGGCCACAGCGAAGTTGCCGACGGCGCCGGGCATGGCCGTGTTGGCGTAATGGCCGAGCCCCAGCGTATCCAGGACATCCCCGGTGGTTCCTTGCACGATGGGCCGGGTGTAGTTGGTGCCAAACCGTGGGATGTACATGATGCCGATGGTGCCGGCATGGCCTGGCGCCGCGGAAACGGCCGGGGTGCCGTAATCCACGGGTGCCGCCGATGGGCCCGGTTCCGGGCTTGCAGGCACTGCGCCGCCCAGCCCCTGGGCGAATTCCTTGATGACCGCGCTCTGCTTGGCGTCGGATTCGATGTTGGTCCACCACAGCTGCCAGCCCACAAAGAGCAGGAGGATAATGCCGGCCGTAATGAGCAGTTCGCCGAGCACCTGCACTGTGCCACGCAGAATGGAAGCGCGGGCGGGCGCCGCACGGGCGGGCCGCGTAGCGGCGCGCCTCGCCTTCTCCTGCACTACCACGCGTTCTCCTCCGGGGTGGCCGCGATGGGCGTTTGCGTGCCCTGAACTACGGCTAGAATTGACTGCTAGTAAGAATCCAGATTTGACCAAGATCTCGCAGACCGCTGGCAACTTCCTTCTTGCAGGATATCAAGCCCGCGGCGCCGAGCTTGCTCCAGTCCGCCAAGGAGAGCACGTGCCCGAGTCAAAGCCTCGCAAGAAGACTTCCAGCGCCGCGCAGCCCGCTTCCGGGGCACAGGCGTATAAGCCCAACGCTGTTTGGTTCAAGCCGGTGATGTTCGGCCTGATGATCATCGGGCTCTTCTGGATCATCACGTTCTACATCAGCGAGGGCCGGTTCCCTGTCCAGGCCTGGGAGTCGTGGAACATCGTGGCCGGCTTCGGCATTGCCATCATCGGCTTCCTGATGACCACGCGCTGGCGTTCCTGAACCTGACCGCAGAACCCGCATGACTCCCGCGGCCGCCGCCCAGCCCCTAAACGAGGGTGTGGACGGAACTGTCCTGGGCGACGACGGCCTCGCCCGTCCGCCGTGGGCCGCCGTGGATCCGCTGTTGCGCGAGTACTACGACTCCGAATGGGGCCTGCCCGTCCGGGACGAACAAGGCCTGTACGAGCGCATCTGCCTTGAGGGCTTCCAGGCAGGTCTCTCGTGGGCAACGATCCTCCGGAAGCGCCCTGCCTTCCGTCAGGCTTTCCTCGACTTCCAGCCGGACGCTGTTGCCGCTTTTACGGAAGCGGATGTTGAGCGCCTGCTCCAGGATCCCGGCATCGTCCGCAACCGGCTCAAGATCCGTGCCGCCATCACCAATGCCCGGGCCACCATCGCGCTGCGCGAGCGGGAAGGCCTGGTTGACTTCGTCTGGCAGTTCCAGCCCCGGACCACTCCCCAGCCGGTCACGCACGCGGAGATCCCCACGCAGTCACCGGAATCAGTAGCGCTGTCCAAGGCGCTGCGGACGCAGGGATTCTCGTTCGTTGGCCCCACCACCATATTCGCGCTGATGGAAGCCATCGGCATGGTGGACACCCATCTTCTGGACAGCCACCGGCGCGGATCCTCAGGCGTCTGGACCTGCTGACCTGCCGCTCCGGGGAGATCTGACCGGACGCTCCGCCGGAGCCTGTTGTCCACAGCTGTTGGGAAAGTTATCCACAATGTGCATAACTTTCCCGGCTCCGGAAGCGACAGCCGCCCGTGCAGGCCATGGCGCACGGGACCGGATCCAAAGCGCTCGACGGACAGTTATTAACAGTGTGGATTGGCTGTGGATAATTCACACTGACCCGACCATGGCGTCCTTGGTGTCACCACCCAGGGGCACACCCAGCAGTCCGCTAAAGGCCCGGGGTAATCTAAAGGCCCGGGGTAATCTCAGTTGTCCTACCCGGGCCCCGGGTGGTCCGGTGCCGGCCCGGTCAGCGATCCCGGCGGACCGGATGGTGGCTGGTGATGGACACCCGGTTAAAGGCGTTCAGGGTGATCACCAGCCAGCTGACCGCAGAAAATTCATCCGCACTGAGGTGCTGACGGGCATATCCTTCCTCACGCTGGCGGGCCCGGTGGTCCGGCAGTTCGGTGATGCATTCGGCCAGGGCCAGGGCCGCCCGCTCCTTGTCCGTGAACAGGGCCGTCTCGCGCCAGGCCGGCAGGACAGCAAGCCGCTGGTGCCTCTCCCCGGCCTCCACGGCGTCCCGCACATGCATGTCGAGACAAAAGGCGCAGCCGTTGATCTGGGAGATCCGCACGTTGAGCAGCTCTATGGTCTTGCGGTCAATCCCGGCCGCGTCGGCGGCTTCGCGCACTTTCAACCCCAGACCGTTGAGAGCGCACCATACCGCAGGGTGCTGCTTGTCGAGGTAGATGTGCTGGGTTGTTGCGGTGGCGCTCAAGGCGGTCCTCCTGGCTGGAAGCTTGTTGGGTCCGATGCTGCGTACGAACACCCTCGCACACACACGTGTTATCCACTTACTAACACTGAACTACCCACAAGTTATCCACAGTTGTGGATAACATTCCACAGGGCGGCCCGAGCGGACCCCTCAGGTGCCCCAGTCGGGGAAACACTGAAGGTTAACTACATGTCTGTAAGTTGTTAACACTGTGAATAACCCTGTTGATACTGGCAGGCCGGATCCCCTCCTGTGGGCCCCCTACTCGGGAAATGGCCAAGATATCCACAGGTCGGGTTCAAATGGCGTGTTTTTCCACTTAACCACAGGCGCATCCCCATATGTTTTCCACAATTGTGGACAACAGGATGATCAAATCCGGCAAAAGGGCGGACGTGCGGGAGCAAGGGGCCCATCGAAATCCTGAACTACACCCGTGTAAGTTACCAACAGTGTGGATAACCCCTGTGGATAACGTAGGCGCCGTCGTCATGGCCTGACGCGGACCACGGGCTGCTCACACGCCGGGACGCACCCAGCAAATGAACGGCGGCGCGGTGCGGAGGACTCACGAGGCACAGAAAGACCCCGGTGTCCGTTGGGACACCGGGGTCTAAGTGGTCTGTTGGAGCTGGGCCCGAGGACCCGGACGGTCAACCGGCCGTGACGCGGAGCCAGCTCGCCAGGGCCAGCAGGAGAACGACGGCGACCAGTCCGGCCGCGTGCAGCAGGCCCTGCCGTGGGCCCTGCCGTGGGCCCCGGGGCGTGTATGCAATCACGGCAGCGCAAAGGGCGCCTGTGACGAGCCCGCCCAGGTGCGCCTGCCAGGCGATCTGGGGGACCACAAATCCGATCACGCCGTTGATGGCGATCAGGACCCACAGTTGCCGCGTATCCCCGCCGCGGTGCCGCTGTACCAGCAGCATCGCCCCGAAGAGTCCAAAGATCGCCCCCGAGGCGCCCACCACTCCGGCAAGAGGCACGCCAGGCACGTAGCCGGGGGTCAGCAAGAGATAGCCGACAGACCCTCCGATGGCAGAGATGAGATACAACGCCAGGAAGCGGACCCGGCCCAGAAGCGGTTCGAGTGCCTGGCCGAAAATCCACAGCATGTACATGTTCAGCACAATGTGGAGGATGAATCCCTGGGAGTGAAGGAACGCCGCCGTCAGCATCCGCCACGGTTCGAACTCACCAAATTCGGGAGTGGCAAAAACATTGGCGAATGCCAGGTTCTGGTAGATCCACTCGCCGGGGACCACCCATTGCAGAACGTACATCACCGCGCACAGGGCGATAATTCCAAACGTCACAACGGGTTTGCCGGTTGCCACGGCGCCGCCGTAGACAGTCTTGACCGCCGGCGTCGTGCGCTTTGTTTCGTTGACGCAGTCAACACACTGGAATCCGACGGCGGCCGCCCGCTGGCAGTCCGGGCACGCTGGGCGGCCGCAGCGCTGGCAGCGCACATAGGAAGGCCGGTCCGGGTGCCTGGGGCACACCGGAACCTGCGCGGACGGCTCAGCCGCCGGAATTCCGTAGCTCATGTGATGGGTTAGAGCTGCTCGATGTCGATGCTGTTGATGGTGACGTCCTCAACCGGGCGGTCGCCCATGCCGGTGCGGACGCCCTCGATGGCGTCGACGACCTTCTTGGAGTCCTCGTCAGCAACCTCGCCGAAGATGCTGTGCTTGCCCTGCAGCCAGTCGGTGGGGATGGTGGTGATGAAGAACTGCGAACCGTTGGTGCCCTTGCCCGCCTGGATGCCGGCGTTGGCCATGGCCAGCTTGTACGGGGCGTTGAAGCTGAGTTCGGGGTGGATCTCGTCGTCGAACTTGTAGCCAGGTCCGCCCACGCCGCGGCCCAGCGGATCGCCGGCCTGGATCATGAAGTCCTTGATGATGCGGTGGAAGATGGTGCCGTCATACAGCGGCGTGCCAGTCTTGTCCTCACCGGTCTCGGGGTGGGTCCAGGCCTGCTCCCCGGTGGCCAGGCCAACGAAGTTCTTGACCGTCTTCGGCGCATGGTTGCCGAAGAGATTAACGACGATGTCGCCGAGGCTGGTGTGGATGGTTGCTTTTGCAGTTGCGATTGCAGTCATGCCGCCTATTCTTTCACGGCAGGTCAACGTGGAAGGGGCAGTACCGGCAGTTCCGCGCTGGGTGAAATCAGCTGTAAATCCGCGGGAAGAATAGCCGGTGCAGGTCAAGGCACGTAGGCTAACAACAGAACCGTCACATTAATCGGGAGGTAGTTGTGAAGAAATCGGATCGTATTGCCCGTGACCTTGAACAGTCAGTCAACAGCGCAGTTGAGAGCGCCAAGGACTGGGCATCCCCCCGCGTGGAAGCAGCAGTGGATTGGGCAGTTCCCCGCCTGCAGCATGGCCTGGACACCGCCTCTCCCATGATTCAGGAAGGGCTCAAGACCGCGGCCCACAACCTTGCCGACGGTGTTGCAACAGTGACACCGCGCATCCAGGAGGGGCTGGCCCAGCTCGCCCCGAAAATCCACGACGCCGTTGAGGTCGCCACTCCGCGCCTGTACGAAGCCCTGGACAAGGCCGCTCCCGTTATCCAGAACGCCCGGGACCGCGTGGTGGTGGAATACCTGCCGCGCCTTTCGGACCAGATCGGCCACGCGTCCGACGCCGTGCACCGCACCTTGGAAAGCGCGCCGTCCCACGTGGACGCCGTCGCCCAGCGGCTTGCCGATTCCGGCGTAGTGCATTCCCTCCAGGAGCAGGCACAGACGGCCGGCACGCAGCTCAAGGCCGCCGCGCACGAAGCCGGTAAGGCCGTAGGGGTCCAGATCGCCCAGCCGCAGAAGCCCAAGAAGCGCGGCTGGCTGGTATTCGGCATCATCGCCGCAGCCGTCGCCGCCGGCGTCGCCGCCTGGAAGGCCTCCAAGCCCGTGGAAGACCCGTGGAAGACCCCTTCGCCTGTCACCCCCACTCCGGCGCCGGTTCCTGCCACCACCGTGAACGACGCCAAGGACACGGCCGGGGACGCAGCCAGCAAGGCTGCAGCCGCCACCGCTTCGGCCGCTGACGCCGTGGCCGGCCAGGCAGAGGATGTTGCCGCGGATGCGGAGGACGCGACCGAGAAGGCCAAGCACGTCGCCGATGAATCGGCAGACGCAGCAGCCAAGGCGTCCACCGATGCCAAGACCGCCATAAAGAACATTGCGGCCAACATGAACGGTTCCACGGACAAGAGCAGCAACTAGCACTTCCGGCGCCGTCGCGCCGTCCATTGAAGGGGCTCCGCCTGGTGCGGGGCCCTTTCAGTGTTTTCCCAGTGTTTGTCCGGGCTGGACCCAGTCGCTGGCAGGACAAATCCCGATCGGTGCTAAATTTGAACTGATGTCAGCCGATAAATCCTCTGGGGATGCCTTGAACGACGCAGCACAGCTGCCGTGCGTGTCCATTGTCATCCCGGCCTACAACGAGGAAAGTGTCATCCGGCAGTGTCTCATCGCTGCGGTGTACCAGTCGATGCCGGCCCACGAAATCATCGTGGTGGACAACCTCTCCACTGACCGCACCGCCGCCATCGTGGCGCAGATGCAGCTGGAGTATCCGGAAAGTCCCATCATCCTGCTCAGCCAGGACCGGGACCAGGGCCTGATTCCCACCCGAAATTTTGGCCTCAACCATGCCACCGGAGACGTCCTGGGTCGCATTGACGCCGATTCGGTTGTCGAGCCGGACTGGGTGGAGCAGGTCCAGAAGGCCTTTTTTGATCCGTCAGTCCAGGCAGCCACCGGACCGGTGGTCTACTACGACATGCCGATGCGGCGGTTCGGGCTCAAGGCAGACGACAAGATGCGTCAGCTGATGCTCAAGCTCGCCAAGCACCAGTACCATTTCCTGTTCGGCTCCAACATGGCCCTGCGGGCTACGGCATGGGAAACCATCCGGGACGAAACCTGCCGGGACGAGAAGGACGAGATGCACGAGGACATCGACCTCTCCCTGCACCTCGCTGACCACGAACTCAAGGTCCAGTACTGGCCCCAGATGGTATCCGGGATGTCCGCCCGCCGGCTCGAGGATTCACCGCGGGACTACCGGTATTACGTGACCCGCTTCGACCGCACGTACAAGGCGCACAACGTCAAGAAAATGGCCCTCAAGGCACCCATGGTGGTGTTCTTCTCGGTCTATTTCCCGGCGAAGCTCCTGCGGGCCATCCACACGGTCAATACCGCCCAGCCTGTCCGCCGCGGCGGACAATAGGCCCGCTTCACGGACCTTGCCCGGCCTCAGTCCGTTCCGAGCTCAGCCAGGCGGTCCGACGGCGGTTCATCCCCACGCGCGGCAGAGCCTTCGCGCCGTTTCCTGAATCCCGACCGCTGTCCCAGAACCACGACGGCGAGGCCCACGAGGATGAGCCCCAGCCCGCCGTAGGTGCCTGCCGGCAGGGTCTCGTGCAGGAAGACCGCGGCCAGCACGGCTGCGCCGGGGATCTCCAGCAGGATGATCATCGACACCAGCAGCGGGCTCATGGTGGCCAGCAGGTGATTGAAGGCTGTGTGGCCCACCAGTTGGGCACACACGGTGATGGCCAGGATCCCCACCCAGCCAACGGCGTCGAACCCCACCAGCGGCTGGCCGCTGAAGAGCGCCAGCACCGCCACAAAGGCCGCGCACATCCCGTAGCAGAGCGTGGTGTACGTTCCCGTGGTCATGGTCTGGCGGGCCTTGCCGCCGGCGAGCGTGTAGAGGCCGGCCAGGGCCCCGCCAGCGACAGCCAGCAGGTCACCCATGAGCGCGTCCGGCGAGGATCCCATGTCGAACCCGGTGATGGTGACAACACCACCAAAGGCGATCCCCAGCCCTGCCAGCACCTGCCAGCGGTGCCTGGTGCCACGGAAGAGCTGGAAGACCGCGATCCACGCCGACTGCAGGCAGACCAGGGCGGTGGCGGCAGCTACGGAGGTGAGCTGGAGGGACGTGATGAAGCAGGCAAAGTGCAGGGCCAGGGCGACGGCGGCGAGCAGCGACCAGCGGAACTCGGGACCGGTGATCCGGCCGAACTGCCGGGGTTCGCGGACCAGGGTGGGAGTGGCCATGACGGCAGCCCCGATGGCGTTGCGCCAGAAGGCGATGGCGAGGGCACTGACGGTGGTGGCACCGAGGGTCGCGGCGATCAACGGCCCGGACGACGCCACGCCCAGGACGCCCACGGCCGCAAGAAGAAAGTTCACCGTTCAACCCTACTGTTCTGCATTTAACGAAAAAGTCCCGGACAGCCTTTCGGCTGTCCGGGACTTCCTTATGGTGGAGGCACGGGGACTCGAACCCCGAACCCCCTGCTTGCAAAGCAGGTGCGCTACCAATTGCGCCATGCCCCCATAAGAAGCAACCCGTCAATCATACCCTAGAACCGTGGAGCCTTTTGCAAGCTCCCGGTCCGGGAATCCGGCCTATTCGACCTTGTCGGTCGACTGGCTCCAGACTGTTTTCCGGGCCTCGGATTCCTGTGCTTTCCTATAGAGCAGGACGCCTGCGATCGCAGCTGCAAGTACCAGCAACTTCTTCACATGCTCCCCGTTCCGGTCCTGCCTGCCGTGAAGCAAACTGAACCTTCCTTCGAACCTGCACAGGTTCCGTGGGCGTACCAGGACTTGAACCTGGGACCTCTTCGTTATCAGCGAAGCGCTCTAACCGCCTGAGCTATACGCCCCGATGCCTCATCGGGCCGAGACATGACTTTACAGCACATCCCGGCCCGATCTCAAATCGAGGCATTTCGCCGGAGAAATTCCGGTGAAATCATGGGTTTTCAGTCGTCCGTGAGGGTGACGCCGATGCCGCCAACAAGCGTTGCGGAGATGTTGTAAAGCACCGCTGACAGCATGGACAGCGCCGTCAGCAGGACAACGTTCACCACGGCGATGATCGTGGCAAAGGAAGCCACCTGGCCCAGGGATGCGACCTTCTTCAGTTCGAACCCGCCGCCTTCGGAGCCTGCCAGGGTGCCCAGGAGGCTGTCCACCTGGTCAAAGATTCCGGTGAGGTCCAGGACAGTCCATAGGACGATGGCGGCCACCACGGTGACGATTCCCAGCGCCACCGACAGGAGGAATGCCATCTTCAGGACAGACCAGGGATCCACCTTGCTGACCAGCAGCCGTGCACGCCTTACCTTGGCCTTGGGTGCAGGCTTGACCAGGCCGGGCTGGCCCTGCACTGGGCGCTGGCTGGTCTGTGCTGCCGCCGGCCTGCCCTGTCCGGCACGCTGGCCGGTCTGGCCTGCCGGAACCCGATCCTGCGCAGGGCGCTGGCCGGGAACGGCCGGCCGCTGCCCCGGCGCGCCCGTAGGGGCTGGTGGGCGCTGCTGCGGACGGACGGGGGCGTTCACCCGGGGTGCGGGCGCGGGCGGCGGCGTTCCGCCGGGGACATTGCTGCTCGGCTTGGGATATGAGTCGGGATTACTCACTCGTTACCTCCGGTGTAGTCTTCGTTCGGCTCAGCGTCGCCGGAGGCGTCCTCTGACTCAACAGCCGGTGATGTTTCTGCCGTTGTTGCTGACCCTGCGGATCCCTCGGGGGACCCGGCCTCTTCAGCCAACGTTACGTCATCGTCCACGGATTCTTCGCCCTCGAGGCCGCGTTCGCTGTTCCTGGCCACCTCAATGATGCGGTCATTCTTGTCCGGCTTCGCGAAGATAACACCCATGGTGTCGCGGCCCTTGGCAGGTACGCCGGCCACGGATGAACGGACAACCTTGCCGCCTTCCATGACCACCAGGACCTCGTCTTCTTCCTGGACAATCAGGGCGCCCACAAGGTGGCCCCGTTCCTCCTGGTACTTGCCCACCTTGATGCCCAGGCCGCCGCGGCCCTGCAGGCGGTATTCCTCCACCGCGGTGCGCTTGGCGTACCCGCCTTCGGTGACCACAAAGACGAACGAACCGTCCGTGACGACGTCGGCCGCCAGCAGTTCATCGTCCTCGCGGAACTTCATGCCCGTGACACCGGACGTGGCCCGGCCCATGGGACGCAGGGCATCGTCGGTGGCGGTGAAGCGGATGGACTGGCCCATGCGGGACACCAGCATGAGGTCATCCGTTTCGGAGACCAGCTGGGCGGAAACCAGCTCGTCCTCGTCCCGCAGGTTGATCGCGATGACGCCGGCGGAACGGTTGGTGTCGTAGTCCTCCAGCCGGGTCTTCTTGACCAGTCCCCGCTTGGTGGCCAGCACCAGGTATGGGGCCTGCTGGTAGTCCCTGATGTCCAGGACCTGGGCGATGTGCTCGTCCGGCTGGAAGGCCATCAGGTTGGCGACGTGCTGGCCCTTGGCATCACGGCCGGCCTCCACCAGTTCGTACGCCTTCGCCCGGTAGACCCGGCCGAGGTTGGTGAAGAAGAGCAGCCAGTGGTGGGTGGTAGTCACGAAGAAATGCTCCACCACGTCGTCGCCGCGGAGCTGGGCGCCCTTGATGCCCTTGCCGCCGCGCTGCTGCGACCGGTAGTTGTCGCTGCGCGTGCGCTTGACGTAACCGCCGCGGGTAATGGTGACAACCATTTCCTCTTCGGGGATCAGGTCCTCCATGGACATGTCGCCGTCGAAGCCCATCAGGATCTTGGTGCGGCGGTCATCACCGTGCTTGGCCACGATTTCGCCCAGCTCGGTGCTGATGATTTCGCGCTGGCGTTCCTCGGAGGAAAGGATCGAGTTGTACTCGGCGATCAGGGCCTCAAGTTCGGAATGGCGGTCCTGGATCTTCTGGCGTTCCAGGGCTGCCAGGCGGCGCAGCTGCATGTCCAGGATGGCCCGGGCCTGCAGTTCGTCGATGTCCAGCAGCTGCATCAGTCCGTCGCGCGCGGCTTCGGTGGTGTTGGACGCACGGATGAGCGCAATGACTTCGTCCAGCGCGTCCAGTGCCTTCAGGAGGGCACGCAGGATGTGCGCCTCTTCCTCGGCTTTGCGCAGGCGGTAGCGGGTACGGCGCGCAATGACGTCCAGCTGGTGCGTTACCCAATGGCGGATGAAGGCGTCCAGGCTCAACGTGCGCGGCACCCCGTCCACGATGGCCAGCATGTTGGCGGAGAAGTTGCTCTGCAGGTCGGTGTGCTTGTACAGGTTGTTCAGCACCACCTTGGCCACGGCGTCGCGCTTGAGCACAATGACCAGCCGCTGGCCGGTGCGGCCGGAGGTCTCGTCGCGGAGGTCCGCAATGCCGGAGATCTTCCCGTCCTTGACCAGTTCGGCGATCTTGATGGCCAGGTTATCCGGGTTGGCCTGGTAGGGCAGTTCGGTGACAACCAGGCACGTACGGCCCTGGAGTTCCTCGACGTTGACCACGGCGCGCATGGTCACGGAGCCGCGGCCCGTCCGGTACGCGTCCTCAATGCCCCTGTGGCCGAGAATAGTCGCGCCGGTGGGGAAATCGGGACCCTTGATACGGAGCAGCAGCTCTTCGAGCAGTTCCTCGCGGCTGGCCGTCGGATTTGCCAGGTACCACTGGACGCCGTCAGCTACTTCGCGGAGGTTGTGTGGCGGAATGTTGGTGGCCATGCCCACGGCAATGCCGGAGGAGCCGTTGACCAGCAGGTTGGGGAAACGGGCCGGCAGGATGGTGGGTTCCTGGTTCTTGCCGTCGTAGTTGTCCTGGAAGTCGACGGTTTCCTCGTCGATGTCCCGGACCATCTCCATGGCCAGCTGGGACATTTTCGTTTCGGTGTACCGCGGGGCGGCGGCACCGTCATTGCCCGGCGAACCGAAGTTGCCCTGGCCCAGGGCCAGCGGGTACCGCATGGTCCAGTCCTGGATCAGGCGGACCAGCGCATCATAGATCGCGGTGTCGCCGTGGGGGTGGTACTGGCCCATGACCTCGCCCACCACACGGGCGCACTTGTTGAAGGACCGTTCCGGCCGGTAACCGCCGTCGAACATTGCGTACAGCACGCGGCGGTGCACGGGCTTGAGGCCATCGCGCACGTCGGGAAGAGCACGGCCCACAATAACGGCCATGGCGTAGTCCAGGTACGAGCGCTGCATTTCCGTCTGCAGGTCCACCTGCTCCACGCGGTCAACCAGCACGTCGCCTTCAAGAACGGTTTCCGGAAGATCGGCGGATTCCGCCGGGTTCTCGGGTGTCTCGTCACTCATCGTTTATATTTTCCGTTTCAGGTATATGTCGGACTTGGAATATCTACTCGGTGAACCGGTCAGATATCCAGGAACCTGACGTCCTTGGCGTTCTGCTGGATGAAGTTTCGGCGGGACTCCACGTCTTCGCCCATCAGTGTGGAGAAGGTCTGGTCCGCTGCCAGGGCATCGTCCATGGTGACCTGCAGGAGGGTCCGGTGGTCCGGGTCCATGGTGGTGTCCCACAGCTCGGTATAGTCCATCTCGCCCAGGCCCTTGTAGCGCTGGATGCCGTTGTCCTTCGGAATACGGCGGCCGGCGGCCTGCCCGGACAGGAGCTTGGCATCGCGCTGCTTGTCGCTGAAGACGTAGTCGTGCGGTGCGTTGGACCACTTGATCCGGTACAGCGGGGGCTGCGCCAGGTACACGTAGCCGTTTTCGATCAGCGGGCGCATGTAGCGGAACAGCAGCGTCATGAGCAGCGTGGTGATGTGCTGGCCGTCAACGTCGGCATCGGCCATCAGCACAATCTTGTGGTACCGGAGCTTGCTGAGGTCGAAGTCCTCGCCGATGCCGGTGCCGAACGCGGTGATCATGGACTGGACCTCGGTGTTGCCCAGGGCCTTGTCCAGCCGGGCCCGCTCCACGTTCAGGATCTTGCCGCGCAGCGGCAGGATGGCCTGGGTTTCAGGGTTGCGGCCTCGCTTGGCGGAACCGCCGGCGGAGTCGCCCTCCACGATGTACACCTCGCAGCGGGCGGGGTCCTTCGAGGAACAGTCTGACAGCTTGCCGGGCATCCCGAAGGATTCCAGCGGGCTCTTGCGGCGCGCATTGTCACGGGCCTTCCGGGCGGCCATCCGGGCCTGGGCCGCGGAGATGGCCTTGCGGATGACATCGCGGGCGGGGCCGGGGTTGCGTTCCAGCCAGTCGCCCAGGCCGTCGGTGACAACGCGCTGGACGAAGCCCTTGACCTCGGAGTTGCCGAGCTTGGTCTTGGTCTGGCCCTCGAACTGCGGCTCGGCCAGCTTCACGGAGATGACCGCCGTGAGGCCTTCACGGATATCGTCACCGGTGAGGTTGTCGTCCTTTTCCTTGATGATGCTCTTCTCCCGCGCGTAGCGGTTGATGAGGGAGGTCATCGCGGCGCGGAAACCCTCTTCGTGGGTGCCGCCCTCGTGGGTGTTGATGGTGTTGGCATAGGTGTGGACGCTTTCGGAATACGCGTTGGTCCACTGCATCGCCATTTCCAGCGCGATGTGCCGCTCCGTGTCCTCGGTTTCGAAGGAAATGACGTCTTCGTGGACGACATCAACCTTCTTGCCGGAGTTCAGGTGCTTCACATAGTCCAGCAGGCCGTCGTCGTACTGGTACACCACGGTGCGGTGCTCAGCGGTGACTTCACCTTCGGTAACCACGACGTCAAGGTTGAGGTCCTCATTGGCGTCCGCGTTCGACGCTGCGGTGCGCTCGTCCGTGAGCGTGATCCGCAGGCCCTTGTTCAGGAAGGCCATCTGCTGGAAGCGGGCGCGGAGCGTCTCGAAATCAAATTCAGTGGATTCGAAGATTCCCGCGTCCGGGTAGAAGGTCTGGGTGGTGCCGGTGGTGGCGCTTTCTTCCCCCTTGACCAGCCCGCCCTGGGGCTTGCCGCCGTCGGCGAAGGACATCCGCCAGACGTTGCCCTGCCGCCGGACTTCAGTGTCCACCCTGCTGGAGAGCGCGTTCACCACGGAGATACCCACACCGTGGAGGCCGCCCGAGACTGCGTAACCGCCGCCGCCGAACTTGCCGCCCGCGTGCAGGATGGTCATAACCACTTCAACGGTGGGCTTGTGCTCGGTGGGATGCATGTCCACCGGAATTCCGCGGCCATCATCAACAACTTTGACGCCGCCGTCGGCCTGCAGGACTATTTCGATGTGCGTGCAGTACCCGGCCAGCGCCTCGTCCACAGAGTTGTCCACCACTTCATAGACCAGGTGGTGCAGGCCGCGCGGCCCGGTGGAGCCGATATACATGCCCGGGCGTTTCCGGACGGCTTCGAGGCCCTCAAGTACGGTGATGTCGCTTGCGCCGTATTCCCGGGGTGTCACGGCCTCCGCCGGCGTATCGGGGGTAGGGACGTCCTCCGTTGCGCGGTCCACTGCCTGGGTATCTGTATTGTCGTTAGCCACAGGTGCTGTCGACTCCTCTTTTTCGATGATGGCCGGCGGCGGCCTTCCAGGGGAAAGCATCCGCCAACAGGCACAAGCTGATGGCGCTGACGGATACGTCGACGTGCAGGACCGAAGTCCGCCTGCGGAGAGCGTGCGGAAAACGGACTCAGTCAACGTTTCACCGGCGCCCAGTTATCTGCTGTGATTCTATCGTGAAATGGGCCGCAAACCCGCATTCCGGCGGGCGTCGCGGGACCTTGATGTGCCGATGCGAGGCCATTGACCCCGCCTAGGGCGCTCTCGAGGTCCCGTCTCCGGGTTCCTATACGCCCCAAGGGCGTTAGCCCGCCCTACACGCCGCCGGACGAATATTCAAGAGTCGACGGCGGCGGCTAACCGTAGGTATCGCGCGGCCCGCGGCCGTTGACGGTACGTCCGCCCTTGCGCCAGCTGGGTGCTGACGGGCCGAGCACCTGGATGCTGGTGACCACGCCATCGCCCAGTTCCGTGCGGAACTTCTCCAGCAGGCTGTTGCTCAGCAGCCGCAGCTGCGTGGACCAGGCCGTCGAGTCGCAGCGCACGTGAAGGGTGGTATCGGTGAAACTCTCCGGGGTGCAGTGCGCTGAGATCTCCGGGCCAACCAGCGTGGCCCACTCTGCCATGACCGACCCCACCGCTACCGGCGAGCTCCAGCCGCGTTCGGCCACGAGGCGTCCTACCACTTTGCCAAGCCCCAGCGGATCACGGCCGGTGGAATGGAACTGGCTGAAACCGCGGGTATCCCGGATCCCACCCTTTGTCTTGGCGGCGCCGGCCTTGGGGGGTGCCTTCCGGCGGATTTCGCCGCGTGCGGCCGCGGCCTCACGCATGCGGTTCAGCGCAGCCTGCGGCGCGTCTATGTTGTCAGGATCCCGGCCGGGCTGCAGCCCGCCCTTTTCATCCTTATTCATCGATTCCTCCCGGGATGACCTTCACCCGCCGGCCGGAGAGTTCCTCCGGGATATCGGCGTCGACAGCGGCGGTTACCAGGACCTGTTCCGCGCCGGAGACTATTGCCGCCAGTTTACGCCGGCGCTGCACATCCAGCTCGGCGAAAACGTCGTCGAGGATGAGGATCGGTGCAGACCCGCCGGTCCTCGCGTCATCGAGCATGACGTAATAGGAAGCGAGCCGGAGGGAGAGGCACATGGACCAGGTCTCGCCATGCGAGGCATATCCCTTGGCAGGCGCTTCGCCGAGGATCAGTTCCAGCTCATCCCGGTGCGGCCCCACCAAGGAGATTCCGCGTTCAAGTTCCTTGCGGCGGGAGGCTGCAAAGGCCTGGACATAGCGCCCGGTGAGGTCCTCAACGGTGAGGTTCCGCAGATCTTCGGCAGCGGCGGACCCATCCACCATCAAACCGGCGCCGGCACCCGCTGCTGCGCCGCCGTCGTCGTCCATCAGGTTTTGCAGGGTGGACCGGTAGACGGCGTTGGCCTCCTTGGAGCCATCCGTGAGCTGGGCATATGCCTTGGCCAGATGCGGGCGCAGCAGTTCCACCAGCGCCAGCCGTGCGTGCAGCAGCTCGGCGCCTGCCCGGGCCATGTGCTGGTCCCAGACATCGAGGGTGGCCTCATGGCCGGCAGTGAATTTTCCGGCCCGGGCGGATTTGAGCAGGGCGTTGCGCTGCTTCAGGACACGGTCATAGTCCGTGCGGGTCGCCGAGTGCCGGGGCATAAGGCTGACCAGCAGCTCGTCGAGGAACCGGCGGCGGTTGGACGGATCTCCCTTGACAAGCGCCAGGTCCTCGGGGGCGAAAAGCACCGTCTGGCAAATCCCCAGGAGATCCCTGGCCCGGACGGGATTGCTGCGGTTGATCCGCCCCCGGTTGGCGCGGCTGGCGTTGATCTCAAGTTCCAGGACCGTGGTCTGCCCGCCACGGACCAGGCGGGCCCGGACCAGCGCACGGTCCTTGCCGAACCGCAGCAGTGGGGCGTCGGAGCTGACCCTGTGCGAGCTGAGCGTGGCCAGGTATCCGATGGCCTCCATGAGGTTGGTTTTGCCGATGCCGTTTGCCCCGACGAGCACGGTCACCCCCGGTTCGAGGGGAAGGTCAACCTGGGCGTAGCTGCGGAAGTCAGTGAGCGAGAGGTGTTCTAGGTACACGCGGTGTTCGACAATTCTCGGAACCCGCGGGTCCCGGGGTGGATGTTACTTGGCGGGACGGGTGGCATGCCCGCCGAACTGGTGGCGCAGCGCTGAAACCATTTTCATCGCGGGCGAGTTTTCTTCGCGGGAGGAAAAGCGTGCGAAGAGTGCAGCGGTGATGGCCGGCGCGGGAACAGCGTTGGCGATGGCTTCCTCAACGGTCCAGCGTCCCTCGCCCGAGTCCTCGACGTAGTCATCAATGGATTCGAGTCCAGGGTCCTCGTCCAGCGCCTTGACCATGAGGTCCAGCAGCCAGGACCGGACCACGGTGCCCTTTTGCCAGGCGCGGAACGTACCGGGCAGGTCGTCAACAATGTCCTTGGCGGCCAGCAGTTCGTAGCCTTCGGCGTACGCCTGCATCAGGCCGTATTCGATGCCGTTGTGGACCATCTTGGCGTAGTGTCCGGCACCGATTCCGCCGACGTGGACAAAGCTGTCTGCCCGCTCGCCTTCGGGGCGGAGTACATCAAAAACCGGCAGGGCCCGCTCTATATCGGCAGCGTCGCCGCCGGCCATGAGTCCGTACCCGTTCTGGAGGCCCCACACTCCGCCCGAAACACCGCAGTCGGCGAAGCGGATGCCCTTCTCAGCCAGCGCGGCACCATGTTTTTGGTCCTCGGTGAAGCGGGAGTTGCCGCCGTCGATCACCAGGTCGCCGGCGTCGAGCTTGTTCCCGAGTTCGGTGACGACGGCATCGGTGATGTCGCCTGACGGGACCATGACCCAGATCAGTCGCGGGGCCGGAACGGCCGCAATGAGCTCATCCACGGACGTAACATCGGTGACCTCGGGATTGCGGTCAAAGCCGGTGACCTCAATGCCGCCCTTTCGCAGGCGTTCGCGCATGTTGAAACCCATTTTGCCAAGGCCGATCAGTCCAATATGCACGTGGGTCTCTTTTCTGCGCGGGGTTGGCTGTTGCTGAACTGGTCAGCCCAACTAGGTCGCACTAAGTGTCGTTATGAGCGCCCATAACGACGTTTTCTGCTACCTAGTTGGGGAGGCGGACGGGCATGACCAGGTAGCGGTAGTCGTCCTGGTCCTCACCGTCGACATCTGCTTGGGCCGTGATCATGGCGGGCTTCGGTGCAGTGGTGAAGGAGAACCTGACGTATTTCGTTTCGATGACGCTCAGGCCTTCCACCAGGTAGTGCGGGTTGAAGGCGACGGTGATGTCGTCACCGGAGAGCTGGGCTTCGAGTTCTTCGGAGGCCTGGGCATCTTCGCCGGTGCCGGCGTCCAGGTGCAGCAGTCCTTCGGTGAAGGCGAGGCGAACCGGTGTGTTGCGTTCGGCCACCAGCGACACACGGCGGACGGCTTCCACAAGTTCCTGCGTCTGGACGGTTGCGTGGATGGGGGTGGAATCCGGGAACAGCGAGCGGATCTTGGGGTAATCGCCATCCACGAGCAGCGAGGTGGTGGTGCGGCCGCCGCTTTCGAAACCGATCAGGCGGCTGTCATCGTCAGCAAGCGCGAGGTTGATGTCGCCGCTGTTGCCAAGGGTCTTAGCCACTTCGTTGAGGGTTTTTGCCTTGACCAGCGCACTGGTGGAAATTCCCGGAGTGGTGGGCTTCCACGGCACTTCGCGCATGGCCAGGCGGTAGCGGTCGGTGGCCAGAAGCGTGATGAGGTCGTCCTCGATCTCCATCCGGACGCCGGTCAGGATCGGGAGGGTGTCATCCTTACTGGCCGCAATGATCACCTGGGACACAGCCTGGGCGAATGCTTCACCCGGGACAGTGCCGCTGATGGCGGGCAGCGCAGGCAGCGGCGGGTATTCGGCCTCGGGCATGGTGGCCAGGTGGAAGCTGCTGCGGCGGCAGGTCAGCGTCACTTTGTTGCCATCGGTCTCCACGACCACCGGAGCGGAAGGAAGGCTTCGACAAATGTCTGCGAGGAGGCGCCCGGAAACGAGGATGGTTCCCTCGGCGGTGATGTCCGCGGGAATTTCCAACCGTGCGGAAGTCTCGTAGTCAAAACTTGAGAGGCTGACCGTGCCTGCTTCAGCCTTCAGGAGCAGGCCGGACAGCACTGGAACCGGCGGCCGCGGAGACAACGACCGGGCTGTCCAGGTGACGGCTTCTGCCAGGACGTCCCGTTCGACTCTGAACTTCACGGAAGGGTGCCGCCTTTCATTGCTGCTGCCTTGTCTGAACCGGAAACTCCCACAGGGAGCCCAAAAGTAGTGGCGCCCCAACAACGGAACCTGCATGGTTCGTCGATTGCTGAACCACAAAGAATCCCGAGGATGGGAGCGCTGCTGACAGCTTAGCCGGAAGACGGCTGATTAACCCATCCCCGGTCAGGACGCCTGGGGTCCGGAGGCCCTTGGGCCTGGGCCGGTTCGGGGCGCGGATCGAGATTGTTATTTGAGGGAAATCAATTTCTTGGGATTAGTAGTGTTAATAACTGCTGTGGATACTGTGGATAACTCGATCCGGCCGCAGGATCCAGCGGTTAAGCCCTGTTCATGGATTGTGGGTGACGCAGGTTTTAAACAGGCTGTGGATGGGGATAACATTTTTTGGGTTTTCGCTGATCCACAGGCGGCTTAAGGGTTTTAAGCCCATTAAGCTCGGTTGTCCCCTTAAGTATCCACAGGGTTATCCACATGCACCTGTTAATAAGGTATAGAGGCGACAGCTCAGGAGTTGCGCTGCTGCTGCTTGATCCTGTTGGTGAGTTCGGTGACCTGGTTGTAGATCACACGACGCTCAGCCATCAGCTCACGGATCTTGCGGTCTGCGTGGATCACCGTGGTGTGGTCGCGGCCGCCGAGTTCCTGGCCGATCTTCGGCAGGGACATGTCCGTGAGCTCGCGGCAGAGGTACATGGCGATCTGCCGGGCGGTCACCAGCGTGCGCGTACGGGACTTGCTGCAGAGTTCCTCCATGGTGAGCTTGAAGTACTCGGCCGTCTGGATCAGGATCTGGCTCGACGTGATTTCCTGGGCGCCGTCGTCCGTGATGAGGTCCTTCAGGACCATCTCAGCCAACGCAACATCGACCGGCTGGCGGTTCAGGCTGGCGAATGCCGTCACCCGGATCAGTGCGCCCTCGAGTTCGCGGATATTGCTGGAGATCTTGGAAGCGATGTATTCCAGGGCATCGTCCGGGGCGGAGAGACCTTCGCTGAGCGCCTTCTTCCGCAGGATGGCGATGCGGGTCTCGAGCTCGGGCGGCTGGATGTCGGTGAGGAGGCCCCACTCGAAGCGGGACTTCATCCGGTCCTCGAAACCTGCCAGCTGCTTGGGCGGCAGATCCGAGGTGATGACCACCTGTTTGTTGTTGTTGTGCAGGGAGTTGAACGTGTGGAAGAACTCCTCCAGCGTCCGGTCCTTGCCGGCCAGGAACTGGATGTCATCGATCAGCAGCACGTCCACGTTGCGGTACGTGGTCTTGAAGCTGGCGCCTTCGTCATCGCGGATGGAGTTGATGAAGTCGTTGGTGAACTCTTCGGAATTCACGTACCGGACCCGGATTCCGCTGTACAGGCGGCGGGCATAGTGGCCGATCGCGTGCAGGAGGTGGGTCTTGCCAAGCCCGGAATCACCGTAGATGAACAGCGGGTTGTAGGCCTTGGCGGGCGCTTCGGCCACGGCCACAGCAGCTGCATGGGCAAAGCGGTTGGATGAACCGATCACAAAAGTATCGAAGACGTACTTAGGGTTGAGACGGCCGAATTCGTGGGAAGTGCTCGGCAGCATCGGCTGCGGCTTCTGTTCGATCAGCTGGTCCGGCGAGTAGGAAGGTTCGACGACGGGTTCCGGCTCCTTGTGGAGCGGCACCAGATCGGTGTCCACGTCGATCGCGCAGCGGATGTCCTCGGAGAAAACGTTATGCAGGGCGTCATCCAGGGCGTCCTTGACCTGGGTCTGAAGGACTTCACGGGTCAGTTCGTTGGGAACGGCCACCAGGAGGGTGGATCCGATCAAGCCCTGTGCCTGGGCCAGGATGACAAAGCCCCGCTGCCGTGGAGAAACGCGGTCGTCCTGCTCGAGCAGGCTCACAACTCGACGCCAGGAACTTCCGACAGTATTGGCGTGGTTGGCTTCGTCTACTGTCATCAATCAGTTCCTCAAAACTTGCGTGCCTGCATTACGTGCAGCCCCAAGTCCCGAACCAGGATGCTGGTTCAGCTTCATCCACAGGGTTATGCACAGTCCGTGGATAATCGGCTACTGAGCCACTCTAGGGGAACAAAAGGCCAGAAGATAGCTGGGAAGTAGCTTGTGGATAATTACACCGTTGTGGTTCGAAAACAGCCCTGTGAGCCACTTCATCCACAGGCTGTGGGGCCAGGTTAACCACAGCCGGCGACAGGGACCCGGGGCTACCCCGGTTTGACTCTGGCAGGCATTTTGCCCTAACGTTGTGAAGTCCTTTGTGTACGCTTTTTGGCCCCTTCTGAATCTCTCTGGCGCACCGCGTTTGAGCAGCCGGGGGAAGTGTGCATATACAAAACTTAGCGTCGGCCAGTTCTTCCCCTTTTACTGATCGGGTGGGCGCACCTTTGATCCACTGGAGTAACTAACGTGAGCAAGCGGACTTTTCAGCCGAATAACCGCCGTCGAGCCAAGAAGCACGGCTTCCGCCTTCGTATGCGTACCCGTGCCGGCCGTGCCATCCTGGCAGCCCGTCGTGGCAAGGGCCGCACCGAACTGTCGGCCTAGATAACTGACTCGTCGGTTAACTTTTCTTTGCGAGTTTAAGGTGCTGGCCACCCGTAACCGTTTGAGGACTGCAACCGATTTTTCAACAACTGTACGTTCCGGTGTCCGCAATGGACGCCGGAACGTAGTGTTATATGCGGCAGCTATTGCTGCCGACGAACCCAGCCGGATCGGGTTCATCGTTTCCAAAGGTGTCGGGAACGCTGTGGTCAGGAACCTCGTTAAGAGGAGACTGAGAGAAGCCGGTGCTGCCTCGCTGCGCGAGTACGGTACCGGGTTCGCCATAGTGGTCCGGGCGCTGCCTGCGTCCGCTGCCGCCAGCTGGGATCAACTGCTGGCGGACTACAACGCCGCACTGGAATCAACAATGAGCCGGTTGGGCAGCCGCCTTCCGCGGGCTGCTGTAAACGGTTCAACCGGTACAACACAGGAAGGGACACAGCGTGCGTAAGGTAACTGCCGCCGTCGTCCACTACCTTCATCCTGTTGCTGCCGCCGTGGGTACCTTCCTCTGGAACCTGCCCAGGAACATTCTTATTCTGCTGCTGATGGCCTACCGCAAGGTGATTTCTCCCTTGTATGGCCAGGTCTGCCGTTTCTTTCCTTCCTGCTCGGCGTACGCCCTTGAGGCGATCACTGTCCATGGGGCAGTGAAGGGCAGCTGGCTCGCGGCCCGTCGCCTTGTGCGCTGCCATCCGTGGAATGCCGGCGGTGTGGACCATGTCCCCGCCGGCCACCGCCACTGGCCCGATCACCGGACCCCCACAATTGTTGTGCTGAACAACCCGGACAAGTACCTGGCTGCTCAGACTGATGGAGAAGGCCGCCTTGCGGCCTGACGAATAGGGATATCGTATGGACTTCTTTGAAACAATCATGTTTCCGTTCAAGTGGCTGGTTTCCATCATCATGGTTGGCTTCCACGAGGGCCTGAGCAGCATCGGGCTGCCTGAGGCTTCAGGCTGGACGTGGACGCTGTCCATCATCGGGCTGGTGCTGGTGATCCGTGCCGCCCTGATCCCAGTATTCGTCAAGCAGATCAAGGCGCAGCGTGGCATGCAGCTGCTCCAGCCGGACTTGAAGAAACTCCAGGACAAGTACAAGGGCAAGACTGACCAGCTCTCCCGCCAGGCAATGGCGCAGGAACAGATGGCCATGTACAAGAAGCACGGAACCAACCCGTTCTCTGCCTGCTTGCCCATGCTGATCCAGATGCCGTTCTTCTTCGCGCTCTTCCAGGTTTTGTCCGGCATCAGCACCGCCCGTGACCAGGGCAAGGGCATCGGGGCCATGAGCCACGAACAGGTTGTCCAGTTCGACGAGTCGAGCATTTTTGGTGCTCCGTTGTCGGCAACCCTGCTGCACGGAACGCCTGAGGGCGGCAACGTGGTGGCCGTGTGGACGCTGTCGATCGTGATGATCCTGGCCATGACGGCGTCGCAGTTCATCACGCAGAAGCAGATCATGGCCAAGAACATGTCTGAAGAGGCCATGGCCAGCCCGTTCATGCGCCAGCAGAAAATGATGCTCTACATCCTGCCCATCGTATTCGGTGTGGGTGGCATCAACTTCCCCATCGGTGTCCTCATCTACTGGACCACCACCAACCTCTGGACCATGGCGCAGCAGTTCTTCGTCATCCGCCGCATGCCGACGCCGGGATCCCCCGCCGCCAAGGCACTCGCCGAGCGCCGGGCTGCCAAGGGCCTGCCGGCCCTGCCCATTCTGGGCGGGAAGAAGGCCGACGCCGAAGCGGAGGCAGCTGCCGCAGCTGCGATCATCGAGCAAAAGGGACAGCGCGTCCAGCCCCAGCGTAAGAACAGGAAGAAAAAGTAATGTCAGCCGAAAGCACCGAACACGCCCTTTCCGACGAGGTCATTGACGATCAGGACGAAGCCTCGACGGACGCCGATGATTCGCCCAAGGGATCCGCTGCCAGCCGCCTCGAAGAGGAAGGCGACGTTGCTGCCGATTACCTGGAGGAACTCCTTGATATCGCTGACATCGACGGCGACATTGACATCGAAGTCCGGAACGGCCGAACTTACATTTCCATCGTTGCCGAGGACGAAACCGATGGTCTCGACAGCCTCGTCGGCGAAGACGGCGAAGTCCTGGAAGCCCTTCAGGAACTGACCCGGCTTTCTGTCCTCTCCGCAACGGAGAACCGCTCACGCCTGGTCTTGGACATCAACGGCTACCGTCAGCAGCGCGCCGGGCATCTCCAGAAGATCGCCGAGGATGCGGCAGCTTCGGTCAAGGAGTCCGGCAAGGCCGTGGCACTGGAGCCGATGAGTGCCTACGAACGTAAAATCGTTCATGACGCCGTCGCTGACCTGGGACTCGTCAGCGAGTCCGAGGGCGAAGGCGCCGGGCGTCACATCGTAGTATCCGCAGACTAGAGAATGCTGAACCGCTAATAATGGTTGACATCACGGCAGCAGAATTGCTGGCGGCCGAGAAGATTTTCGGTGACCGCCTGGACCTGGCCAAACGCTACGTAGACCACCTGGCCACGTCCGGAACGGAACGCGGGCTGATAGGGCCGCGCGAGATCCCACGGTTGTGGAGCCGGCACGTCCTCAACTGTGCCGTCATCGAAAGCGAGATCGCGCACGGCAGCCATGTTGCCGACGTCGGAAGCGGGGCTGGTCTTCCCGGACTCTGCCTCGCCATCGCGCGGCCGGACCTTCAACTGACACTGATCGAACCGCTGGAACGCCGGGTGATCTGGCTCCAGGAAGTGGTGGACGATCTGGGCCTGACAAACGTCACGGTGATGCGGACCCGCGCTGAACTGGCAGTCGGCATGGTGGACGCTGATGTTGTGACTGCCCGTGCTGTTTCCGCGCTGAGCAACCTCGCTGGCCTGACCATCCCCCTGCTCGCCGGCAAGGGCGAGGTTGTGGCCATTAAGGGACGCAGTGCAGGCGAGGAAATCGAAAAAGCAGCGAAGGTCATCCGGAAACTCGGTGGTGTCCAGACATCTGTAGTGACTGTCGGTGAAAACCTCCTGGAGGAACCCACCACAGTGGTACGGATCGTCGTCAACAAGTCCCGAAAGATCTCCTAGTCCGGGCCCGGTAGCCTTGGTCTGCAGGGCGAAGAGGTTAGGCTAGACAACGGCAGCAAAAGCCGAACGAGAGTGAGTGTGTCCCAGTGACCAGTAGCGAAGCCTCCACACAACGGATACCCCCGTTCGTGTCTTTGGGGTCAGCACGATCAGTTGCTGGCATGGGATCCGCGCCGGGACGAGGGGAAAGTCACCCTAATCCGGTTTCAGAGATGGCAAATCTTGCCTCTGTTTCACGTGAAACAACAACGGGGGGCAGGATCAACGTCATGGACACCATGGACGACTCCAGTCCTATCGCCCGGGAGCTCGCGCACGAAACCAGGCGCCGCGAACGGCTGGTTGGCCGGAAACTTCCCAAGCCGGAGAAGACCCGTATCTTCACGGTGTCCAACCAGAAGGGTGGGGTCGGCAAGACCACCACCACCGTGAACATCGCCGCTGCCCTGGCCGCAGCCGGCCTGAACGTCCTGGTCATTGACATCGATCCCCAGGGCAACGCCTCGACCGCCCTCGGCGTCGAGCACCATGCCGATGTGGACAGCATCTACGACGTCCTCATCAACGATTTCCCTCTTGCTGACGTGGTGGCTCCCTGCCCGGACATCAGTAACCTGATCTGTGCTCCTGCCACCATTCACCTGGCCGGCGCGGAGATTGAGCTTGTTTCGCTTGTGGCCCGTGAACAGCGGCTCCGCAGGGCGATCGATGTCTATGCCAAGACCCGGGCGAAGAATGGCGAAGAACGCCTCGACTACATCTTCATTGACTGCCCGCCGAGCCTCGGGTTGCTCACAGTTAATGCCTTCTGTGCTGCCGGTGAGGTCCTAATCCCCATCCAGTGTGAGTACTACGCCCTGGAGGGCCTCAGCCAGCTCCTTAAGAACATTGAGATGATCCAGAAGCACCTGAATGCGGATCTGGTGGTCTCCACTATTCTCCTCACGATGTATGACGGCCGAACCAACCTTGCAGCCCAGGTGGCAGCGGAAGTCCGTCTGCACTTCCCCGAGCAGGTCCTTGGTGCTGTAGTCCCCCGCTCCGTTCGGATTTCAGAAGCTCCGAGCTACCAGCAGACCGTCATGACCTACGATCCTTCCTCCAGTGGAGCCCTGTCTTACCTGGAAGCCGCAGCCGAAATCGCTGAACGCTAGAATCTTCAAGAACTGCAACAACCGGAGTCCGACAAGGTCTGGCTCTTCCATCGGAGGGATTTATCCATGAGCGAAAAGCGACGTGGCCTAGGCCGCGGTCTTGGCGCACTCATTCCAAGTTCCGCCGGTAGTGCGTCGGGCAACGGCAGCGCTGTGTCGCGGCCTGTGGATCTCTTCTTCCCGGAAGGCCGTAAGAAAGTCGCTTCCTCTGACGATGCTTCAGGGAACGGTGGGGCAGCTTCAGATGCATCATCTTCCGAGTCGGTTGCGCCGGCTCAGGCCAACGACGCATCGGTAACGAAGAAAACAGCCGCGCCGAGAACGGCCTCCCCCGCGAATCCGCCAGCCAAGGCAGCAGACAAGCCGCCGGCCGCTAAAGTTCCCGCCAAGGCTCCTGCGAAAGCTCCGGTAAAGGGCGGTGCAGCTACATCGACGGTGGACCCTGCGCCCGCGCCGGTTGAAGGCGCGACTGACGAGTCTGCATCCGAGGCACCTGAAGCCCTGAGCAGTACGCCGGACAACGGTGTTGATCTTGTGGAAGTCCCCGGCGTGCGTTTCGCCGAGATTCCGGTCACCGACATCCATCCGAACCGTAAACAGCCCCGCTCAGTCTTCGATGACGATGACATGGCGGAGCTCATCCACTCCGTGCGCGAGATCGGCGTCCTCCAGCCAATTGTGGTTCGTACTTCAACCGAAGAAGGTGGAGAACCGTACGAGCTGGTGATGGGTGAGCGTCGCTGGAGGGCAGTACAGGCGGCCGGGATGGCGACCATCCCTGCCATTGTCCGGGACACCACGGATGATGACCTCCTCAGGGATGCACTGCTGGAGAACCTGCATCGAAGCCAGTTGAACCCGCTGGAAGAGGCGGCGGCCTACCAGCAGCTGCTTGAAGACTTCGGAACCACTCACGAGCAGCTTGCGGACCGCATTGGCCGTTCACGTCCCCAGGTTTCGAACACGCTGCGTCTCCTCAAACTTCCGCCCCTGGTTCAGCGTCGTGTGGCGGCCAGCGTTATTTCCGCTGGCCACGCGCGCGCGCTGCTCGCCCTGCCGGATGCAGCAGCCATGGAACGCCTCGCCCAGAAGATCGTGGCTGAAGGCATGTCTGTTCGGGCAACCGAAGAGGCCGTCACTCTCTATCAGGATCCTGCGAAGCCTGCCAAGAACAACATCCCTCGTCCGGGAGCCCGCCATGAGCGCCTGGACTATCTTGCATCCTCGCTGTCAGACCGCTTAGACACCAACGTCAAGATTTCCCTGGGTGTCCGCAAGGGGCGAGTCAGCATTGAATTCGCCAGTGTTGAAGACCTGAACCGCATCATGGAAGTTCTTGCGCCAGGATCTGAAAACTAGCGTTCCGTGTTCAAAGAAGGGCCTGTTTCACGTGAAACAGGCCCTTCTTTCGTCTGTATCGACGCCATCTTTGCACTCCGGAGCTGATACTGGCTGTGACCATTGTGGTTGTGAAGCGCCGCGGAAGCCAGAGCCCGCGGTTCGTATGGCGTACGCCGGAGCCCGATGGAATAGTTCTTGGTTGTGGGACGCGAGTTTGGCTCTGTCCACTGCCTTGAACTCCTCCAAGGACTGGACTCCTCCAACGAGTGGCGCCTCTGCTTGTGTTCCTACGGCAGCGGTGGAATTCTGTGGCTCGGGTTTGCTGACCCACTGGAGGTGGGCACTGGGAGAGATGAAGGTGGTGGAGCCGCCAACTCTCAAGACGAGCAGTCAGGTACGAGTGGAGGATTCGGCGGAACGCTGGACACTACGATGCGACTCTTGATGCTGTGCACCCAGTGGGTTCCGTTGCTCCGAACAGTCAAGAATGCGTCGATTCACACAATTTCCATCGGTCGGTGCGGTGCTCATCCTGCGAAGCGGCGGGAATCCCGTGTTCGTTGCTCTTGCCCCGTTCTCTTCCAGGGAGCTGGTGTGCAGCGTGCGCACCCGTGCAGCTGTTGGCCTCAGCCTCCGGCTGGCTCGTTGACTACGGGGATGCGCCAGGATGGGCGTCTGCCCCGGACCTGTCGCCAGATAGTATTCTGACCTTCAATCTGGTTCGGCAATATCCGGGTTCGACAAAGTCAGGTTCAGATGGGAGGGCGCCTCTCGGTGGCTGTTTCACGTGAAACATCAACAGGGTAAGTGCCGGATCTAGGCGGCGGCCTCATCGAGA
Source organism: Pseudarthrobacter cellobiosi (assembly GCF_023913755.1). GTDB lineage: Bacteria > Actinomycetota > Actinomycetes > Actinomycetales > Micrococcaceae > Arthrobacter > Arthrobacter cellobiosi. The sequence continues at coordinate 75,813 of NZ_JAMXBJ010000045.1, read as the reverse complement.
ACGAACATGAAGTTGGTATGACCTAGAGGTCACGACGCATGATGTCGCCAACGCGTCATCTGATCTGCGGCTGCGGTGAAGTGAAGTCCGGTTTGCAGCATCCGAGGGACTTCGCCGGCAGCCAGGGACGGACAGAAACACTCCTTCAGAGGCAGTTCACTGAGGTTCGTGAAGGTAGCCGAGATTGCTTAGCAGGCTCGGCCTGCAAACCCAGTGGTCTTCCAATGGGTTTCACGTGAAACATCGCGACGAGTCCAGCGTCCCGTGCCTGGCATCTCCCCATGGCCCGACGGCGCCAGTGAGCCGGCTGCGTCAGGGATTCAATGACCACAGCCCGGAGTCCGTCCTATCTCGACCGCCGAAGGAACAGATGGTTTGGCGTTCTTGGAGTGTATGGCTCAGAACCGATGATGGTCTTTTCACGCAACGAGGATGATGCCGCCCCACTCCCCTCGCCGGCCGTGTCGAATCCGCTGCAGGCAGCGTGCTGCTGAACTAGCGGATGGCGGCCCGGGGCTCAGGGGACCTTGGCAGGCCGTCCAGAGGGCCAGCATCCAGAGGCGGGACATGGCCGGGGGCACGGCATGTTCACGTCCGTGGTGGCCCGACCCTGGCGCCTCAGTTTCATCTGACGGGATGCTAGCCTGGGTAGAACGCTTCCAGGAGCATCCGAGGAGCCGTGAGCTGATAGCCAGCGTCGATCCCTGGGCTTGGGGCAGCTCAGAAGAGACGGGCTAGGGCGGCGCTGCGGGCCGCCGCCGGCGCACGGGTAGTCTCTGCAGGAATGCAGGCAGGTACGACCTTGGCCCCAACGGGCCTTTCGTTGAATAGTCTTCTGTGGAGATGGGAAGTCGACGGAATCGAATCTGCAGGGCGCCTCGATACACACGAATCTCAGGAGTGCGCATCGATCCCCTGGCTTGGCCAATAGGGTCGCCGGCTGCCTCATCTGGAACCACCATCCATGGGCAGGACTGCTACATTCCAAGACGTCACAGCATGACGCCGGGCAGCTCGCCATAGTGCGTTTCTAGACCAGCTCCACGACTTGGCTTCGCCCCCTCTAGGACCTGACCGCGGGGTGGACAGAACAGGCCCAGTCTCGGAGTGTCCGGGAGAGGAAGGAATTTGGAAGCCGAGTCGTCTTTCTGTGCAGCAGTTCGGGACAGACGGGACTGTTCGGAAAGGTACGGATCCGATCGGGTAGCGACCACAGTAGCAACCACGTCCGGCCATGGCCCGGCGGAAGATGAATCAGCTTTAGCCAGTCGGACAGGAGTCTGGTTTAGGGAAAGAGACTGCCGAAAGACTATGAGTCTTCGGCCCACTCTTCATCATGGTGCGCGGCAGACTCGCCACAACAATAGATGGAGCCAAGACAGCCTTGGGCCCGTAGGTGTGAACTGCGCGGTGGATATCGCGGTGGATATCGCTGTGGATAACTTTGTGGATAGATTGCGTGGTGGCAGGCATCACGAAGAGATTCTGCCCACACCAGCAGATCCTGAAACGAGTAGTCCGCACGCGCATCGGATAGCGTCTGCTGTACCGTTTCACGTGAAACATTACCGAGGCCGATCCAGACTCTCTTTCGAGACGGAAAGCGACGTCAATAGTTGGATTTCCGGCGATATTTCCAGTCCTATGTGAACAAGCGCTTCTTCCGTGGTAGTTGTCCTGGGAGAAGCGCCGGCTTGGGTGTGTCGGCTGATCTCAAGTCCCGCCCTAGGGGTACTGCATCCACGATTTGCAGGCCGGTGGATAAGCCTGTGGATATAGGTGTGGATAACATTTGGGGATAACTTCGAATTCGGTGGAACATCAACGCGATGGAACCCTCCGGTCGAACCGAACAGTCACACTTCAGATGGGTACGATTCCGTCACCCGCTGACATTTATCACCTGGTCTAGCCCTTTGCAGGTGGAGTTGGTCGGGCATCTAGGGCTCCGCCGTTCGACCAGGAATGCCGGCATGAGCCAGCTGATTCATGACCTGCCCTAGCATGCGTTCGCAGCTGGGTGCTTTGTGCCTTGCTCAGACGCGCATCCTATCGGCGCATTCCGATGCGTGCCGTTCCCGTCGGGAGCTGCAGTGCGGACTGACATGTTGACGACCGGGCAGGCGGCTTCGGTACCGTCCTTGGCTGATGACCGAGCAAGGCGGCTCTGGTACCGTCCTTCACTGACTGGACGGCAGCCGTAGCGATCTTGCGAACAGAGATGTGCGTGGCGGCGAAGCCACAGCGCCTATTTGGGCCACGGGCAGATACACGGCGATCACCTTCTTCCAGGCCAGGCCAGGTTCAGGCTGATGGTCCCCCATCGATGCAGCAGACCGCAGGGCTTGGGCGAGGGCTCAGCCGTCACGCAAGCTTGCATAGGGCCCGGCGGCAGGATTGGGGGCGCCGGGCAGTGTAGAGCATACCTGGGTCTGGAGTATGTGCCCTCGTATGCCGGGGCTGTGCATGGGTGCTCCGCGTATACACGAACTGTCGATCATGGCGCAACGAGCTTCATGTGGGGTTGCGGCCATCTGGCAGTTGGCCTCAGAAGTTAGCATCCAACACATGCGAGGCCGGTGTCCTGAGCATCCCATCCCGAGAAGGCATGGACGACGTTTTCGCTCAGTTCGTTTCACGTGAAACAGTACGCTCGAGGTGCTGCCATCCACGAAGTCGTCGCTGGGGCCGAGCATGTTTCACGTGAAACAGTCTGGCGTGGAAGAGCATCTGTGTCCTCATGCCGGCTTTGCTGGCCCGCACCAGTGTCGCGCAGGAGGTCTCCCGGTATGGTCCCGTTGAGACGAGTACGGCCTTGTCAAGGGAAGAGGCCGGAACAAGTGTGTGTCGAGGCGGTCGTTGGGCGAGGCCCAGGGCAATATCTGACTTAGACTATCTCCGCATGTGCTGCCCTTCGCCATCGGCATCAATGGACACCTGTCACAATTGGACGATGAGCCCGAATGGGCCAACCCGAGCGGCGAGCACAGGTCGATTGCGCGACGCGGGGCCTCCGGGCGGCTCCCGAACCACCATCCGAGGCTGGAGGTAGCGGCGGATGGGCTTTGTGAGTCTCCAGGCCCACGGTCCAGAATTCGTCCGTAGGCAACTTGTCTGTGCTGGCGGGTTCCCAACACTGTGTGAGTGTGCTAGCGGGGTCGCTGAATCTTGAGTTGCCCGTTGCTGTGTCGTCGACATGCGGTGGACAAGACTGGACTGTTGCAACTGGTCAGGCTGCCACTGAACTGGATACCGTCGCGGCAGGTTACCGACGTGCTGCGGTTTGGCGATGAGGCTTGTACGCATTTCCGACCGGGCAGCTATTTACGAGGGGCCAGTGCCGTTTGATGTGAGGGATCTATTCCAGTGGCTCGGATCCTTGCGTCAAGCAGACACCTGGCTTCCCCCGGCGTCCCTTGGCTTCCTCCGGCCAGCCCCGACTCCCCCGACCACCGGCATCGAGTCTGACCAACTCTTGGAACCCCGTTCTTCTAGGCGTCAACTGCGAGAGTATCGGCGTTTGATTCAAACCACGGGCGGCTAGCGTGACTGGAACGCTGGCCCGGTCGGGGTGTTTCCGGTAGTCCGATGTTCCCGTTCCATATTTTTGCCGGCGAGATGAAACTGGGCGGGAAGTCCACTAGGCCACCTAATCCAATTGTCTTACGCTGCTCAGAGTTCGATCTATTGTCCGAGCGTGACGCGGATATTCTCCTCAGCGATGGACTGGACGCAATACGGCTACATCGCGTGCACCCAATCCATAAGGACTGGCTCGAAGTGCCGTCGGACAGGCCAGTAGCAGCAGGAGGGGGCAGACTCTTGCAGGTTTGGGCAGTGTTTCACGTGAAACATAGCGCGGGGACGCATCAGTGCGCAGAGTATGACCGTAGCGATCGTGCAAGGCTGGATGGATTGATCTACTGTCGGTGGACTGAACTGAATCAAGTGGGTCAAACTGAATCGGAGCGGCATGTCGTGCGACAACGGCACTCGAATGGAAGGAACAGCATGCACTGACGTCGAAGAAAATTGCGCCCGTCCGGCGAACGTGGTCACAGCGTGCGCCGCTTGGATTGGCGATTGTCGATGTTCCACATGATGCCCTGCATCTCGATCGCCAATGTTTCACGTGAAACAGAGCATTCAGGATCGCGTCGTCGGGCATAAGAAATCCGTAGCGAGGTGGAATCTGGGAACACTCTGTCCACTGTCGGCGAACCTATGCGTTCTTGCCGCGGCCCGGCGGCCGAATCCAACGAAGACCGCACGTCCTGCGAAGTCTCCCATTGTCGTGCGCCATTCCCTCACGTGAACGAGACCAGACGTACGAGGCCCTGCATCTCGACTGCCAATGTTTCACGTGAAACAAGAATCCGAAGCTGGAAACCCGGACTTTGGGATGACGACCGGGCGACTAGTCGGAGATTTCAGCCCACCAGCCCTCATAGATAGGACGCTCATCCCTGCACTGGGTCTCCAGGAGCGACTCTGAGCAACCAGTGAAGTTAGGAAACAATTGACGGTTGATGCAATGTGGTTGTGCTTCGACGGGCTCGGTCTTAAAGGCCCGTGGCCACCGCTTCATGGAAGCAGTGGCCACAGGCCGGTGTCACCGGTCATATGGGACAGAAGTCCCCTACCTGATTAGGACAGGACGTCCGCAAATTCCTTTTCGAAGAACTGCTTCGGCCTCGCACCGATAACAGTGCTCTTCACCTGGCCGTCCTGGAAGAGGTAAACGGCAGGGATGGACGTGATTCCGTACTCGGCGGCGATGGCGGGGTTGTCGTCGACGTTGAGCTTGACGACATTAACCTTCTCGCTGTATTCGACCGAGATCTCGTCGAGGATGGGTCCCAGCTTGCGGCAGGGGCCGCACCATTCAGCCCAGAAGTCCACAATTACTGGCTTGTCGGCGGACAGTACGTCCGCAGCAAAACTTGCATCTGTTACGTCTTTAGCGTTGCTCATAACCTTGTCTCTCTCTTCGAACGGCGGGTACGCGAGATTACGCGTGAAGGTCTGCGAGGTAGTGTTCCACGTCGATCGCGGCAACACATCCGGACCCGGAGGCCGTGATGGCCTGACGGTAGGTGGGATCAACAACATCGCCGGCGGCGAAGACGCCAGGGATGCTGGTCTTGGAACTCCGGCCCTCGACGGCGATGGTACCGGCCGCCGTGATCTCCAGGGAGTCTTTGACCAGGTCGGTGCGGGGGTCGTTTCCGATGGCGACGAAGACGCCGGTGACGGCGAGGTCGGATACGGTGCCGTCCTTCAGGTTCTTGATCTTGAGCCCGGTGACTTTGTCCGTTCCGATGACGTCCTCAACGGAGCTGTTCCAGATGAACGAAATCTTGTCGTGGGCCAGGGCGCGGTCTGCCATAATCTTGGAAGCTTTGAGTGTGTCGCGGCGGTGCACAACGGTGACGGACTTGGCGAACTTGGTCAGGAACAGGGCTTCTTCCATCGCCGAGTCTCCCCCGCCGATGACCGCAATTTCCTGGTCCTTGAAAAAGAAACCATCGCAGGTTGCACACCAGCTGACACCATGTCCGGAGAGACGCTTTTCGTTCGGGAGGCCCAGCTCACGGTATGCGGATCCGGTGGACAGGATGATCGCCCGCGCCCGGAAGGTCTCGCCGGTACCGATGGTGACAGTCTTGATGTCGCCGTCGAGGTCCAGTGCTGTGACGTCCTCGAATTGGATTTCGGTTCCGAACCGGGCTGCCTGCTTCTCGAAGTTCTCCATGAGGTCCGGCCCCATGATGCCTTCGGGGAAGCCTGGGTAGTTTTCGACGTCGGTGGTGTTCATCAGTTCGCCGCCGGCGGTAACTGATCCGGCCAGAAGCAAGGGCTTCAGGTTGGCGCGCGCCGTGTAGACAGCGGCCGTGTACCCGGCCGGGCCCGAGCCGACGATGATGACATCACGTACTTCGGACGCGGTGTTTTCTGCGTTGCTCACTGAACGGTGAACCTCTTCCTTAGTCGATGCGCCGGCTTTTGCGGCCGGCCACATGGCACAACTGAATCTAGGTGGTGAATATTCCGGGTGCCGCGCGAACGGAGGAACCATCAGCGGCCATAACCCCGTCACCTGGACGGGACGCCCTACCAGATTACCGTCTGAAAACAGCTGAGCCGCGTCTATTACTGCGGAGCAATGCTCCGGGCAGAACAGCCGCGGCTCAACGGGGACGACGCTGGTGTGGTCCTACTGGATCTTGATCTCCGCCAGGCGGATGCCAAAGCCATAGCGGGTCTTCGGGGCGGCCAGCTTGGGAAGGGTCTTGATGGACACGATCACGTACTGTGCCTCCACCGGCTCGGCCAGTGGCATGGTCAGATCTGTTGACGTGAAGCTGTTGGTCCCCACCAGCTTGGCGCCGTCCAATGACGGACGGTCATTGGTGAAGACACTGAGATTGCCGCCCGAGGCTCCGAGCTGAGTCAGGGTGATGGATGAAACCTTCGCCGGATTCTTCAGCTTGACGAACAATGGCACGCCATTGGTTGCGAGGCCGCCCCAGCCCTCGGTGGCAAATTCCATGTCTGACCAGTAGCTGGCTGCGTTGCCGTCAAATGCCTTCACAAGATCCACGTCGTAGGTGGCTGCGAAGTCAAAATCGCCTTGCCGGGTGATGTTGTCGATGGCCGGCGGTGCCGCCGGAGGTGCGGAGCTCTGGTTGGGTGAAGGCGACCCGGTGTTTGGCTGGGTGGAGCCCGTCGACGTGGAGGATGGGGCGGCCTGAGGGCCCGTTTTGAATAGACTGCCCAGGTTGGTGACCGCAAAGACCAGCCCGGCAATCAGCACCACGGCAAGCAGCCCGCCCACCAGCCAGCGCATGGAGCGGGGCTCACGCTCGGGCTCGTCGTCGTCGTCGTAATAGTCATCCGTCCCGCCGGAAGGAGGTACTGCGGCCGCCGGAGACACTTTCCGGGCAAGCGACGGGAAGGCGCCCGCTGCACGATCGGAGCGTTCCGGCGCTCGGGAGACCACGGGTTCGTCGTAGCCTGCGTCGTGGGAGCCGTTGGAATAGTCGTCCTCAGACCACAAAGAAACCTTGGGCGAATCGGAGCCCGCACCTGTCTTGGGCTCAGCCGGTCCGGAAACTGACCGGTTCTCCGCAGCCTGCACCGGTTGCGGCGCAGCGACGTGCTGATGTGCAGCAGTGGCGCCAGCAGCGGCGGCCCCTGCTCCAGCGGCCCCTGCTCCAGCGGCCCCGGTCCTGGCAGACCCCGACGCCGGACGGACTGCCGGTCGGAGCGGCGGACGGGCTGGAACAACCGGGGGTACAAGCGGCGGAGCCGCCGGCGCGGCAGACCGGAATGGGTCAACCTGGCTGGGGTGATTGTCCGAGTAGTTGATGTATCCGGCGTCGACGTTCTCTTCGTCGTCGTACGGTTCCGGTTCGTGGGAACGCACCTGGCCGAAAATTTCGCTGCCCAGGGTATCCGTGAAGAACGGCTCGACGTAAGGCGCGTCGGAGGCAACCACGAGGTCCAACAGGTCTGCCGCGGACGTGTGGTTGGTGATGAGGTACGTGGTGGCCTCAGTGACCCCAAGGTCCAGGACCTGGACGTTACCCGGGCGCTCACCGGTAGCCACCTCGCGGGCGCTCTGGGCCACCTGTTCGGTGTTGTCCGGGCCGGCGACCAGAATGCTGACCGGTCGGTTGAGAACTTGGTCCACCCCGTCCAGCACCAGATCCTGGTCGTGTGAGGTCAATACCGTGGCTGTGACCTTGTAGCGGCCGCCGAGTACTGATCCAACGTCGATCGGGTGGGACACGTGTTCCTCCTAGACTGTCCGGGAATGCCGGCGTAGATGATGCCACCGCCGGTCAGAAACCGGCAAAAAGCCGGCCGGCGAGCCGGTCTGCGCTTGCCTGCAACTACCCCTGTTCACTGTCGATCCTAGCCGATCGGCTATGGCCGCCGTGGTCGACAGGCAACCAAAAACCGCGCGAAGATCACTTTTTTCGAGGCCGGCGTGGCCTGAAATGGGGGTTCTGTCCGGCCTGGCCCTGGAACGTGCGCCGGCCGGGAAGGGGAATCTCGTCGCGCAGCAGCCCGCCCCGCGCTGTGCCGGGCACGTCCTCTGCGGGAAGGTATCCCACGGCGGGTTCAGTGTCCCCGTTAGCCACTCCTTCAGTTTCCCCTTGTGCGCCGTCAGCTGGCGCCGTAGGCGCTGCCTGGGGTTCCGGTACGGGTCCTGCGCGGAATGAGGCGGCGTCGAATTCGCCGGAAATCCGGGGAATCAGGCCGGTGTCCACCGCGATCGTGGCGCGTTCCGGCGTCGGACGTTCCGTTCCGGAAACGTCGGCACCCGCAGCCGACGACGGCGTTCCCCCGGCGCCGCCGGACGGTCCGGTGCCGCGTCCCAGCCGTCCCAACAGGGGGCGCATGAGGTCCCGGAGTTCGGCAACGTGGAAGACCTTCAGCAGGAAGACATAGGCAACCAGCATGATGGGTCCGACGACGATAACGGTCACCAGGGCGGCGAGCCGGTCCTTCCAGGCGAAGCCGTCGGCGCTGTAGCTGCCCATCAGCCACAGGGCACCGGCGCCCGCGATCGCAGAACCGAGCGCTGCATAACCCATCCGGATATAGGAGTTGGCGATCCGCGGCCCGTCGAGGTGGCCCAGGAGCCGGCGTAGGAAATAAGCGCTGATGACCACCGAGAGAATATTGCCCACCATGTACAGGAGGGCGATTGCGTAGATGATCTGGCCCACCGGCAGGAATTGGATCCCGAAGGCACCGGCCAAGTAGACCACGGCAAGCAGCAGCTGGATATGGAACGGCGTGCGGGCGTCCTCATTGGCGTAGAAGACCCGCGACATCATGAAGTTGGCGCTCATGAACGGGGTGCTGAGAGCGAGGATGGTGAGAGTTTGGGCCAGCATGACGCCGTCCTGGCGCGGACCACCGGAGAAGAACATGCCAAGCGGGCCCGCCAGCGCGAAGAGTGCCAGCGCGCCAAAGACGGTGGCCACCGCCATCGTGCGGAGGCCGTGCGAGAGGGCATCGCGGAGTTCTGCGCGGTTGCCATCCTGCGAAGCGCGGGTCATCCGGTTAAACAGAACAGTGGCGAGCGAGAGCGCAATGATGGAGTGCGGCAGCAGATATAGCTGGCTGGCCACCTCCAGGACGGCGTTGCCGGGCAGCATCTCTGCCGCCGGATCCCCCGCCTCCTTCAGCCGGAGACGCTCGGCGCCGGGAATGGTGGCGATGCGCATGACGTACAGGAACGCCAACTGCCCGACGGCGGCCGTCAGGAGCGTCCACACGCTCAGCTTTGCTGCCTGGCCCAGGCCCACTCCGCGCCACCCGAACCGGGGCCGGAGGCCTAGCCGCAGGCGGATCACCGGGATCAGAAGAATGGCTGTCTGGGCCACAACGCCTACGGTCGAGAAGCCGGCCACAAGCAGGGTCTGGGTCGGCCCCCAGTTGTCCAGAGTGTGCGGATTCATGGCGTTTTCGCCGAAGATCCAGATGAACATGCCCAGGCCGCCAATGGCCACCAGGTTGTTCAGGATGGGGGCCCACATGGCCGGTCCGAACGCGCCGTTGGCGTTGAGGACCTGCGTCAGCAGGGCGTAGAGGCCGTAAAAGAAAATCTGGGGCAGGCACCAGAAGGCGAACGCTACTGCCAAGGCCTTCTGCTGGGGCGAATAACCCTGCGTGGTCAACTCAATGACCCACGGAGCAGCAAGCGTAACCAGCGCGGTGAGGCCCAGCAGCAGGAGCACGGCCAGCGTCAGCAGCCGGCTGATGTAGTCCGCTCCCCTGTCCGGGGCCTTGCTCGCCTTGATGATCTGCGGCACCAGCACGGCGTTGAAGACACCACCGGCCACCAGCAGGAAGATCAGGTTGGGCAGGTTGTTGGCGTTGATAAACGTGTCGTTAACCGTAGAGCCGAGGCCCAGCGCGGCACCCAGCATCCAGGTCTTGCCGAAGCCCAGGAACCGGGAGACCAGGGTGCCTGCAGCCATGATGGCGCTGGACCGGGTTTCACTCGCGGTTCCGCTCGGGGCGGCGCGGCCTGCTTTATCGGAGGGGGGATTGGTAGCTGACATCGAGTTCATCGTCTCACCCGGACGCTGTTTGTACCGCAACGGACAGGCTGTATGCCGGTGCAGGCATACATGCAGCTCCGGCTGAGGCAGCCTTAGAGGTGTTCGGGCAGGACGTCCCGGGCCAGATCCGCGATGCGGCGCTCATTGGGGAACGAAAGCTTTCGTGCGAGTTCCTTGATGGGAACCCAGGCGACGTCCACGGCTTCGTGGTCCGGATCGTTTTCGATAGTGAGTTCGCCGCCGGTGGCGCGCAGCAGATAGTGGTGCACGGTCTTGTGCACGCGGTGCCCGCTGACAGTGAACCAGTAGTCGATGCTGCCCAGCGGCGCCAGGATGTCGCCCTCGATGCCGGTTTCCTCGGCAATCTCGCGGACTGCTGCCTGCTCGTTGTCTTCCTTGCCTTCAGGATGGCCCTTGGGCAGGCACCACTCCAGCCGTCCGCCCCTGTTAAGGCGGGCAATGATCGCAACCCTTAGTTCGCCGTCGGACGTGTCCACAACAACGCCGCCGGCGGAAATTTCCTCCACCGTAGGCAGCGAGGCCGGGGCCGAGTGCAAGACAGGCGCGACGTGGGCACCAATTGCCGACGGCAACGGTGCGTTTGTCCTCCTGCCGGGAGCGCTCGGTACGGGATGGGCCATGGAGTCCACTCTAACGACTCTTGTCCGATCATGATGACCTGAACATGACATCAAAGTGGACTGCGTATGACGCACTTTGAGGGGCTGTAGGCGAATAGGCGCGATCTTGAGGAGATTTTGGCCTGCCAAGCCGCCGGTTTCTGACAAGCTTAAGTAACTATGGCGCACGCACATCACAAGATTGATTCCAATACCGTCGATTTCCAGGTGGACCCGGTGGTCCTGGAGCTCGGGCAGCGCTTTGTCGACGCCGGCCACGAACTGTCCCTGGTGGGCGGTCCGGTACGGGATCTTTTCCTGGGACGCACCTCGCCGGACCTGGACTTCACCACCGACGCCAGCCCGGACCAGACAGTGGCCCTGATAAAGAAATGGGCGGACAACTTCTGGGAGATCGGCCGCGCGTTCGGGACGATCGGCATGCGGAAAGCCGGCTTCCAGATCGAGATCACCACTTACCGCGCCGAGGCTTACGATCCGGAGTCGCGCAAACCCGTGGTGGCATTCGGCACGTCACTTACCGACGATCTCCTGCGCCGCGACTTCACGATCAACGCCATGGCGCTGCGGCTGCCTTCCCTTGAACTTATTGATCCGTTCGGCGGCGTCCGGGACCTCAGCGCCTCTGTCCTGGCGACGCCAGGTTCACCCGAGGCCTCCTTCTCCGATGATCCCCTCCGCATGATGCGCGCTGCCCGGTTCGCATCGCAGCTGGGTATTTCCGTGCATGACGACGTGCGGCTGGCCATGACCCAGATGGCCGAGCGGATCAAGATCATCTCGGCTGAACGGGTCCGTGATGAGTTGGTCAAGCTCATCTGCGGTGCGAACCCCCGGGCCGGTGTGGACCTGCTGGTGGACACCGGCCTCGCCGAGTTTGTGCTGCCTGAGGTGTCCGCGCTCCGGCTGGAATCCGACGAGCACCACCGCCACAAGGACGTTTACCAGCACTCCCTCCAGGTCCTGGAACAGGCCGCCGCCCTGGAAACGGATGCCGACGGCGCCGTGCCGGCCCCCGATTTTGTGCTGCGGTTCGCAGCGCTGATGCACGACGTCGGCAAGCCGGCTACGCGGCGTTTCGAACCGGGCGGCGCGGTCAGCTTCCGCCACCACGACATGGTGGGGTCCAAGCTCACGGCCAAGCGGATGAAGACCCTGCGGTTCGATAACGACACCATCAAGGCCGTGGCCCGGCTGGTGGAGCTGCACATGCGTTTCTACGGCTACGGCGATGCCGGCTGGAGCGACTCGGCCGTCCGCCGCTACGTCACGGACGCCGGCCCGCTCCTGGAACGGCTGCACCGGCTGACCCGCTCAGACGTCACCACCCGCAACCAGCGGAAGGCTGAGCGGCTCGCCTTCGCCTACGACGACCTGGAAGACCGGATCGCCGTACTGCGGGAGCAGGAGTCCCTGGACGCGGTCCGGCCCGATCTGGACGGCGCCAAAATCATGGCGCTCCTGAACCTCAAACCCGGACCCGTGGTGGGCCGTGCCTACAAGTACCTGCTCGAGGAACGGATGGAACACGGACCGCTGCACCCGGACGACGCCGAAACGAGGCTGCTCGCCTGGTGGGCGGAGCAGCCCGAGGCGGCACCCCCGGTTCCGGAAACAGAAGAACCTCCCGCCGCCGTCGAACTTTCCCCGAACGAGGAGTCCAAATGATTAACCCGATGACCGCGCCGCGCCCCCAGCTCTGGATCCTGCGCCACGGCGAGACCGAGTGGTCCAAGAGCGGGCAATACACCGGGCTCACCGACCTGCCCCTGACCGTGGAAGGCGAACAGCAGGCCGTGGAGGCGCGCAAGGTGCTGGACCAGGTGGACTTCGACCTGGTCCTGACGTCCCCGCTGCGCCGCGCCCGGCGCACAGCCGAACTGGCAGGTTACCCTGACGCGCAGCACGAACCGCTGGCTGTGGAATGGAACTACGGCGACTATGAGGGCATCAGCTCGGACCTGATCCGCAAGGACAACCCGGATTACCTGATCTGGACCCATGGTGTGCCCAACGGCGAATCCCTGGACGAGGTGGCAGCCCGCGCGGACAAGATTGTGGCCCGCGTGCTGGAATCCGGGTTGGACAACGTGCTGATCGTGGCGCACGGGCACTTCTCCCGGATCCTCACCGCGCGCTGGCTGGAACTGCCGCCCGCCGAAGGCCGCCATTTCATCCTGGGAACCGCGAAAGTCTGCACGCTCGGCTGGGATAAGCGGACCCCGGCCATTGTCCGCTGGGGACTCTAACGGCGCATTCATAAACTTTCTTGAAAAACTTTGCGAATTAAGTGGCGCATTGCTCTATTCGTAGGGTAATTTTATTCCTGACCCCAGAGCGTCTTTGCCGGGGTTGCGGCGCGCGTTGTCCGGCTAGTCAGCCGAGGCAGCAGCATAACGGAAAAGGAGGTTGGGAAAAATGATTACTTTGACTAGCGGATGGAAGATGACCATCACCACGAACCCGGCCTCTGCTGCTTATGCGCGCCGTCTTAACGGAGTGTCTGCCTCCTAACCTTCCTGCAACCGATCCCGCCCCCGCGGCGGCGTCACGTGCATTGAGGTATATCCAGGCCACTTCCCTCTCGGATGGCCCGCGCTAGCGGCTCGCCTCAGGCGACGCCTGCTGGAAGTCTCCTGTCGGCGTAGCTTCACGGCTGGTCCGCGCGGCGACGCGGCATCCCCATAGTTCGGAACTCAGCTTCTTTGTTGGGGTCTGCACCGCCGCTGCAAGTGGGTCCTTCTTCGCATTTGCAAACAATTCATAACCGCCGGGCATTTCCCTGCCTAATTATGCCGTTATTGCTTCGACATTAAATGGCTCTATTTGTCATGCCCAATTACACCCCGAAAGGAGGTGACCACCATGATCAAAAGAATGAAGAACGTACTATTCTTCCTGCGGAGGCCTGTCCGGGATGACGGGCCTGTCCGCGATGACCGCCGGGAATTCAACGGGCAGCTCCTGGACCGGCGACGCGAAGATGTTTTCGTCCTGTTGCACCAGCAGATGGGCGGCATGAACTGAGGCGAGGGCCAGGAATGAAGTCCAGGGTCCGGTATCGCACGTGCCGGGTAAGCTCTCAGACATGCAGGAGACGAAGCCACCGGTGCACCCACGGCGCGCCCGCCTGGTTGTTCCGAGCCGCAGCGACCTGCTGCTGAAGAATTTCACGGAACTGATCGGCGGGCCGATGGGTGCCCGGTCGGCGCCCGGCCTCGTCTCCCCCGGCGTTTTTACCGTGGAACGTGTCCTGATCATCCTGACCGTAGTGGCGGCGCTGGCCGGCCTCGCCATCAAGGGCTACTGCCGGGCCAACGGCTGGTCGAGCCCCGGCCAGTTCTATTCCACGTGCTATTCCGACTTCCCGGAATTCTTCCGCAACCGCGGCCTGGGGGACGGCACGTTCCCGGTCCTGAGCCCGGGGTCTCTCTTTGAAGACCCCGTCCTGATGGGACTCATTGCCGGGGTGACTGCCTGGATGGTCCCGGGCCAGGGCATCAGTGACGCGCGGATTCTTGGCTACTTCGACGTTAATGCCACCCTGGTTGCAGCCGTATGGATTGTCACCGTGCTGGCTACGGCCCGGATGTCACAGCGGCGCCCCTGGGATGCGGCCATGGTGGCGCTGGCACCTGGCATCGTGCTGGCCGGAACCATCAACTGGGACATGTGGGCCGTGGGGTTGTTGGCGCTAGGAATGCTTTGTTTTTCGCGGGAAAGGCTGGTCCTCGCCGGCACCCTGATCGGCCTCGCCACAGCGACGAAGCCATATGCCGCCCTCATTCTCGGAGCCGTCCTCCTGCTGGCCCTGCGGACCGGGCGGATCCGCGGTTTCCTGGTCACTGCAGGCGCCAGCGCAGCGGCCTGGCTGGCCATTAACGTGCCTGTTGCGGTGGCCAACCCGTCCGGCTGGGGGTACTTCTTCAGGTTCACCGAGACGAGGGAGGCCGGCTACGGGTCCCTATGGTTCGCCTACAACCTGGTGGCCCGGCGGCTGCGCTGGCCGGTGCTGGATCCCGCAACCATCAACTGGCTGGCGCTGGCCGTGTTCCTGCTGGCCTGCACCATGATTGCCGCGGTGGCGCTGACAGCAGCACGCCGGCCGCGGCTGGCCCAGCTGGCGTTCCTCATCGTGGGTGCTTTTGTCCTGACCAGCAAGGTCTATTCGCCGCAGCATGTCCTGTGGCTCATCCCGCTGTTGGCGCTGGCCCGGCCGCGGTGGCGGGATTTTCTCATTTGGCAGGGCGTTGAAGGCCTGCACTGGGCAGCCGTCTGGATGTACCTGGGCCAGGTGGCCAGCCAGGGCCCGACCCAGCACAATATTGACATGCCCTACTACGTCCTGGCCGTGGCAGCACATATGCTTGCAACGGTATATGTAATGTTCCGGGTTGTATGGGACATCTACGATCCGGACTACGATCCCGTCCGCCGCCATCACCTCGATGATCCACAGGGAGGGCCGTTCGACGGACTCCCGGACTGGTTGCGGTTCAGCCCCCGCCATCCCTCGCACGCGGTGTTCCCTTGGCGGGCGAAACACCATGCCTGACGTCGCCGTCGTCGGGTCCGGACCCAACGGGCTGGCTGCAGCCGCCGTGATGGCGCGCGCCGGCCTCTCCGTTGAAGTCCACGAGGCGGCGGACACCATCGGAGGCGGCACCCGCACCGCCGAACTGATGCAGCCGGGGCACCTCCATGACATCTGCTCGGCCGTGCACCCCATGGCGCTGGCATCACCCTTCTTCCGCGACTTCGAGTTGGCACGCCGGATAGACCTGGTGGTCCCGGAACTTTCGTTCGGATCACCGCTCGACGGCGGACGGGCGGCCCTCGGCTACCACAGCCTCGAACGGACGGTCCAAGGCCTGGGCCCTGACGGCGACGCCTACCGCAGGCTTCTTCGCCCGTTAGTTGACCGCATTGACGGCGTGATGGATCTGACGCAGCACCAGCTGCTGAGGATCCCCCGGAATCCCCTGGCAGCGGCGCTTTTCGGGCTGCGGACACTGGAGCAGGGATCGCGGCTGTGGAACGCGCGATTCCACGAGGACCTTGCGCCCGCACTGCTCAGCGGCGTGGCCGCCCATGCGGTTTCGCAGCTGCCCTCGCTGGCCTCTGCAGGCGCCGGGCTCATGCTCACCGCACTGGCCCACGCCCAAGGCTGGCCGATTCCGCTGGGCGGATCGGCCTCCATTGCGGCGGCGCTGGAGGCCGACATCCGTGCCCACGGCGGGGTGATCCATACGGGGGCGACGATCGAGAGCCTCCAACAACTCCGCGGCGCACGGGCCACTCTGCTGGACGTGGCCCCACGGGGCCTGCTGAACATTGCAGGCGACAGCCTCCCGGCCAGGTACCGGCAAGCCCTGGAGGCGTTCCGCTATGGGAATGGTTCCTGCAAAGTGGACTTCATCCTGTCCGGACCCGTTCCGTGGGCAGCAAAGGAACTGGGGGACGCCGGAACGGTGCACGTCGGCGGCACGCGTGCTGAACTGGCCCGTGCCGAGAACAAAGTATCCGCCGGGAAACACCCGGAACGCCCTTACGTCCTGGTGGCCCAGCCATCACGGTTCGACACGGACCGGGCGCCGGCCGGACGGCAGATCCTGTGGGCATACTGCCATGTGCCGGCCGGATCAACCCGCGACATGGGCGAGGCCGTCACCGCGCAGCTGGAGCGCTTCGCGCCCGGTTTCCGGGATGTGGTGATGCAGACCCAAGTGACCACTGCGGCGGAACTGGCCAGCTACAACCGGAACTACGTGGGCGGGGACTTCAGTGCCGGCATCATGGACGTGCGCGGACTTATCCAGCGCCCTGTGGTCTCCCGCGTTCCATGGCGGACGCCCATGGCCGGTGTGTATCTCTGTTCCTCCTCCACGCCGCCCGGCCCCGGCGTAACGGGCATGCCAGGGTTCTTCGCCGCGAAACATGCCCTGAAGGACATATTTGGTCTTGGGGTCCCTTCTCTCGGCCTCTGAACCCGGCACGAACGGACACTCAATCCCCTGACAGCGGTCCTCAAATGTCCTTTCGCGCAAATCATTGGGGCGTCAACTGTCCGTTCGCGCGGAATGGGTGACAGCAAGCGCGTTCCAAATCGGGGCATAATAGCGCCGTGGGGAACTCAAAGAAACTATCGCTTGCCATAGCTGGACTCATCCTCGGCGCCTCCTTGGTTGCCTGCGACGACGGCAGAGGGGGTGCCGAAAGCGCGGCTAAACAGTTTGCGTCCGCGCTTTCCACGCTCGACGTCGGCTCGGTCGCCTTTGATGGCAAAGACTCCGGGGTGGCCAAGCAACAGGTCCAGGACGTTTTCAAGGCCCTGGAGCCGGGCAAGCCCACTGTGGCGGCCGGCGAGCTCACCCTGGACGGCGGCACTGCAACCGTTCCGCTGAACTACACCTGGAAAATCGGCACCGGCGAGTGGAAATACACGGTCTCCGCAGAGTTCACGAAGTCAGGGGATAACTGGCTGGCGGTCTGGAACCCGGCAGCCCTGGTCCCCGGACTCGCCGACAACGAAATCCTGAGCAAGGGCACCCAGTCGCCGCAGCGCGCCGACATCCTGGGCGCGGATGACGCGAAGCTGGTCACGTACCGTCCCGTGGTGAACGTGGGGATCGACAGACTGCTTCTGGGATCCGCGGACGCCGCCGCGTCAGCCACCAAACTGGCCGAACTGGTGGGTGTGGATCCCGCCGCCTACGCCCAACAGGTTGCGGCCTCCGGTGCCGAGGCGTTCGTCCGGGCAATCACTCTCCGTGATGAGGGCCGCACCGTCACGGACGCGCAGATCACGGCCATTCCCGGTGCCCGCGCCATCCCGGAAGCCCAGCCGCTGGCACCCAGCCGCACGTTCGCAAGGGCAGTCCTCGGCACCGTCGGCGAGGCCACGGCCGAGCAGATCGAGGCGTCCGACGGCGTCCTGACCGCCGGAGACGTGACCGGCATCGGCGGGCTCCAGCAGCAGTACGACGCGCAACTCCGCGGCACCGACGCCGTGGTGATCCGTGCGCAGCGGGCCGACCTGACCCGCGAACAGATCCAGGCTGCGGGAACGGATCCCCGCAGGGTGGTCTTCGAGATGGCCCCCACCCCGGGCACGCCACTGAAAACCACCCTTGATCCGAACCTCCAGTCACTCGCCGAGAGCACCCTTGCCGGTGTAGGCCCGGCGTCGGCCATCGTGGCGCTCCGCCCCTCTACGGGGGCCGTTCTCGCCGCGGCCTCAGGCCCGGGAAGCAACGGCTACAACACCGCCATGCTCGGCCAGTACGCGCCCGGGTCAACCTTCAAGATCGTCGATTCGCTTGCCATGCTCCGCAACGGCCTGACGCCCGATTCGAAGGTGGAATGCACACCCACCCTTACCGTGGACGGCCGGACGTTCAAGAACGCGGAAGGTTACCCGGAAACGTCGCTGGGGTCTGTGGCACTCCGCGATGCCTTTGCCCACTCGTGCAACACGGCGTTCATCGCTGCGCGCGACACAGTCACTCAGGCCCAGCTCGAGGCTGCCGCCGTCGCCATGGGCGTGGCGGTGGAGGCCCCCGCGCTGGGCGCCGCGGCATTCCTCGGGTCCGTTCCGGGCGAGGCTGCGGGCACCGAACATGCCGCCTCGATGATCGGCCAGGGCAAGGTGCTCCTGTCCCCGCTGGCAGCGGCCATCATGGCCGGTTCCGTGGGCAACGGATCCCCCGTCTCACCGCAGCTGGTCCTGAACCCCGACGCGGGGGCTGCCGCGGCAGACACGTCCGGCGGGACGACCGCGGAGGGCGCGTCGCCGTCGTCGACCGTTACGCCGGAAGCGCCGGCCAAGGCGTCCGGCCAGCCCATCACTGCCGCCGAGGCCGCGGCGCTGTCCGACATGATGCGCGCGGTAGTCACGTCCGGCCACGCGGGCTTCCTGACGACCGTTCCCGGCGCGCCGGTAGGCGCCAAGACCGGCACGGCGGAGTTCGGCAAGGAGAACCCGCCCAAGACGCACGCCTGGATTGTGGCCGTCCACGGGGACCTGGCAGTGGCCGTGTTTGTTGAGGACGGCGGCCTCGGAGCCACCACGTCCGGGCCGCTGCTCAAGCAGTTCCTGACCGCAGCCGGCTAGCGCCCCCGAGTTTCTTGTCCAGATAATGCGCGCAGAACTGCCTCAAAGGCATATTATCCGGACAAAAACCCGGGTAGGGCGGGCGTGGGAAGATTGTTGGCGTGGCCCACATAGACATTTCCGGCATTGACTACTTCCTCTCCGACGGCACCCAGCTGCTCAACGGCGTGACTTTCAAGGTCCCGGACGGTACCAAAACCGCCCTGATCGGCCCCAACGGCACGGGCAAGACCACCCTTTTCCGGATCATTTCCGGCGACCTTGTACCGGACGAAGGTGTGATCGGGCGCTCCGGAAACATGGGCATCATGCGCCAGTTCGTGGGCCAGGTCCGGGACGATTCCACCGTCCGCGATCTGCTGGTCTCCGCCGCTCCGCCGGCCCTGGCCGCCGCGGCCAGGGAGGTGGACGAGGCCGAGCTCGCGATGGTGGAGCACGACGACGAGCCCAGCCAGATGCGGTACGCGCAGGCCATCGTGGACTGGGGAGATGCCGGCGGTTATGACGTGGAGACTGTCTGGGACGAGGTCTGCATGGCCGCCCTGGGACTGCCCTTTGACCGCGCACAGCACCGCCCGGCGTCGAGCCTTTCCGGCGGCGAGCAGAAGCGGCTGGTGCTGGAGGCCCTGTTCGCGGGACCTGACCAACTCCTGCTCCTGGACGAACCGGACAACTACCTCGATGTGCCCGGCAAGCGCTGGCTTGAGGACAAGCTCAACGAGTCCAAAAAGACTGTCTTCTTCATCAGCCACGACCGCGAGCTGCTCAACAATGCCGCCGGACGCATCGTGACCCTCGAACCGGGCATCAACGGCGCAGGCGCCTGGGTGCACGGCGGCGGCTTTGGCTCCTATGTCGACGCCCGCGCGGACCGGAACGCCCGCTTCGAGGAGCTCCGCAAGCGCTGGGACGAGGAGCACGTGAAGCTCAAGGAACTCGTCAACATGTACAAAAACAAGGCGGCATTCCGCTCCGACATGGCCAACCGCTACCAGGCCGCCCAGACGCGCCTGGCCAAGTTCCTCGAGGCCGGCCCGCCCGAAGCGTTGCCGATCGAACAAAACGTGCGCATGCGCCTGAAGGGCGGCCGGACCGCCAAGCGGGCGGTCGTGGCTGAGAAACTGGAACTGACCCGGCTGATGAAGCCGTTTTCCACCGAGGTGTGGTTCGGGGACCGCGTGGGTGTGCTCGGCTCCAACGGCTCCGGCAAGAGCCACTTCCTGCGCCTGCTCGCCACGGGCGGGACGGACCCGGAACGGGAGCACCTCCCCGTGTCCGACGTCGATATTGCTGAAGTGCCGCACGAGGGGACCGTGAAACTCGGCGCCCGTATCCGGCCCGGCTTCTTCGCCCAGACCCACGTCCGGCCCGACCTCCTGGGCAAAACCCTGTTGGAAATCCTGCACCGGGGCGACGAGCACCGGTCCGGTCTGGGGCGTGAGGCTGCTGCCGGCGCACTGGACGGCTACGGCCTGGCCGGGCAGTCCGAGCAGAAGTACGAGTCCCTCTCCGGCGGCCAGCAGGCGCGGTTCCAGATCCTGCTGCTGCAGCTCTCCGGCGCCACGCTCCTGCTGCTGGATGAGCCCACGGACAACCTGGACCTGCATTCGGCCGAGGCCCTGGAAAAGGCCATTGACCACTTCGAGGGCACCGTCCTGGCAGTCACGCACGACCGCTGGTTCGCCCGCACGTTCGACCGGTTCCTGGTGTTCGGCTCCGACGGCCGCGTCTACGAATCCCTCGAGCCCGTGTGGGACGAAAAGCGGGTTGAGCGCGCCCGCTGACGCTCTCTCACTTCTTGCAGGTTTTCGGCAGACGCTCTCTCACCGAGTGAGAGGGCGTCTGCTTTTTTATGCAGAAAGTAAGAGAGCGTTCCGGGTGGCGATCATATGATCAAAAATTGCTATCATATGAGCATGAAGACTGAAGAGCGGCACCGCCTGATCGGGGAGCTGCTTCGCCGCAAAGCCGAGGTCTCCGTGGAAGAGCTGACCCAGGCGTGCGACGCATCGGGAGCCACCATCCGGCGGGACCTTGAGCTGCTTGCATCGCATGGTGTGCTGCGCAGGGTCCATGGCGGTGCCAGGAGCCTGATTGCCGGCGGCGAAAACCCCGGCTACGGCCAGCGCGAACTTGAAGACCAGGCCGTGAAGGCCAGGATCGCCGCCGCCGTGGCAGGCCTGCTGGGAGAACGCGAACACGTGTGGCTGGACAGCGGCACCACAGCCACCGAAATTGCCCGCGTCCTCCGCGGGCGCGAACTGACGCTGATGCCCATGTCCATGCGCGCCCTGACGACGGTCACCGACGACGACCCGCATGCCGGCCAACGTCCTGCCCTGCTGCTCCCGGGCGGAAGCCTGATTCCCGGCGAGCTATCCTTCCGCGGCCCGCTCGCGGAAGCCAACATCCGGTCCCTGCGCTTCGACACGGCGGTGGTCACCCCCTGCGCCCTGAACCTCAAGGACGGTCTCCTGGCCCATGATTTGGAAGACGCCGCAGTGAAGCGGGCCGGACTCGAGTCGGCGGCGCGGGTGATTGTTGCCTGCGCCGCTGCCAAATGGAATGCCACCGCGATGGCCCTGGTTGCCCCCTTGGACGCAGTGAACGTGATAGTTACGGACAAAGACCTGAGTTCGGACGAACTCGCACACCTCAACAAGCTCTCGGTGGAAGTAGTCAAAGCATGAGCATCAACACCAGCACGACGGCCGGACCGTCCCTCAGGGCAGCCGCCGCAGCCACTTTTGTGGTCTTCGGGATCAACGGCTTTGTCTTTGCCAGCTGGGCCGCAAGGATCCCCGCCGTCACCGAGACGCTGCACCTGACCTCCGGCCAGATGGGCACGCTACTGCTGTGCATAGCCGTCGGCTCCCTGCTCGCCCTTCCGACGGCGGGACTTGTGGTGGGGAAGATCGGCACCGCCAATGCCGTGCGCGCAGGCGGTCTGCTGTCAGCCCTGGCCGGGGTGGGCATTGCCCTTTCCCTGTCGGCGGAATCGATCCCGGGCACTGCAGTTTCGCTGTTCTTCTTCGGCATTGGCGTCGGGCTGTGGGACGTTTCCCAAAATATTGAAGGAGCCGACGTCGAGCACAAGCTTCGGCGCACCATCATGCCGCAGTTCCATGCGGCCTTCAGCGGCGGGGCCTTTGTGGGGGCACTGATCGGTGCGGGCCTCTCAACACTCGGTATTGGCCTGCCGTTGCACCTGCTGGTCATCGCCGGTGTAGTAGTGGTGGTAGCCCTCGTGGCGCCCCGCTATTTCCTCCCCCACGCGGCCCAGGCCGCTCCAGTCGAGGGTGAACCGACGGCTGTGAAGGGGCCATCGGCCTGGCGTGACGGCCGCACCCTGCTGATCGGCGTTGTGGTCCTGGGTGCAACCCTCACCGAAGGCGCCGGAAACGACTGGATCGCCAAGGCCACTGTTGACGGCCTGGGCAGTTCGGAATCCACCGGTGCCCTGATGTTCGCCTTGTTTGTCCTGGCAATGACGGCCATGCGGCTCTTCGGCGGCCGCGTGATCGACATCTACGGCCGCGTCGTAGTGCTCCGGGCCAGCATGGCCGCGGCCACGGCGGGTCTGTGCCTGTTTGTGCTCGCGGGGAACATCTGGCTGGCCGGGGTTGGTGCTGCGCTGTGGGGCGTGGGATCCGCGTTGGCCTTCCCCATGGGAATGTCAGCGGCCGCCGACGATCCGAAGCATGCGGCCGCGAGGGTTTCGGTTGTATCCACCCTGGGGTATGTTTCCTTCCTCGCCGGCCCGCCGTTGCTGGGCTACCTGGGCGACCTCACGGGAATCCACCTGGCGCTCCTCGCGATCCTCGCCCCGATCCTGGTGGCACTGCTCCTTGCCGGCGCCGCGAGGCCCCTGCCCCCCAAGACCCTGTCCTCCAAGTAGGTAGGACCCACCGGTTATAAGGTGGGGAGATGTACAGAGTGTGGCGCAAGGGACCGGGCTGGATCAGCCGCTTTGACCGGCATCTTGTCCGCGGCGTGTCGTCGTTCCCGGGTGGAAACCACGATGAGTTCTTCCGGCGCCTCTCCGCCTCCGCCACCCACGGGAAACTGTGGATCGGGGCAGCGGCGGTCATGGCCGCCTTTCCCGGCAAGCCGCGCCGGGCCGCCCTGCACGGGCTGATCGCCCAAGCGGTGGCATCTGCTGTGACCAACGTGGTCTTCAAGACCCTGTTGCCGCGGGCCCGGCCGCTCCCTGAACACCTGCCGGTTTTCCGGTTCGTCCATCCGCAGCCCACCAGCTCGTCGATGCCATCGGGGCATTCGGCCTCCGCTATCGCCTTCGCGCTCGGCGCCGGCCTGGTCAAGCCGGTTGTCGGTGCGGCACTTGCGCCGGCGGCGCTGGGGGTGGCCTACTCCCGCGTCCACACGGGGGCGCACTGGCCCTCGGATGTGTTCTTCGGTTCGGCGATCGGCGCAGGGGCGGCCCTGGTGACCCGTAAGTGGTGGCCCGTCCGCCCACCGTTTCCCGGAGTATCGCGCACCGCAACCCAAGCCCCGGAGCTGCCGGGCGGTGAAGGTCTCAGCATCGTGGTGAATACCCTGGGCGGCTCCTTCACGGAACAAACGGCAGGCGCACTCCAGGAAGTATTCTCCAAGGCGCATATAAAAGCGGTCGAGCCGGGAGAGAGCCTGGAGGAGGCCATCCAGGCCGCCGCTTCCCACGCGGACACCCGTGCCCTGGGCGTGTGGGGCGGCGACGGTACCGTTGGCACCGCCGCCGCAGCCGCCGTCGAACATTCCCTCCCCCTGCTGGTGCTCCCCGGCGGAACACTCAACCACTTCGCCCGGGACACGGGAACTGCCAACCTCAAGGACGCTGTGGCAGCCGCGGCCGCGGGTGAAGCCGCGCGGGCGGACGTCGGCATTGTGACCGTGGAGCGCGGGCTGGTGGGCAATCCGGAAACAGCTGACCTGGTCATGCTGAACACGGCCAGCATCGGCCTGTACCCCAACCTGGTCCGGCGCAGGGAGCAGCTGCAGCCGGCCCTCGGCAAACCGCTGGCCGGCGTGGTGGCAATGTTCCGGACCTTCGCCGCGGGAACACCCACAACACTGACCGTGGACGGTGTCCGGCACAAACTCTGGATCGCGTAAATCGGACGTGGGCGCTATTACCCCCGGGACCACGCGCCCCTGTCGCGGCCCGTGCTGGACGATGGCGTCCTGGATGTCCGCATGATCACTGCCGACGAATCTTTTGCCCGGCTCCGGCTCCTGTGGTCGGTGTTGACCGGCACGGTGGCGACGTCCCGGATCACCCATCTGCGGGAGGCCACCGAGGTCCGGATTGAGTCGGAGGGCTCCCCCCTGGCACTGGCGGTCGACGGCGAGGCGCTGGCGGGCGTGCGCAGCGTCCGGATCCGGGTGGAACCGCGCGCCCTGACGTACTACTCGCCCCGCACCTAAGGCTGCGCCCCGGTGGGGACCCCTAATCATCCGTGCGGACTACCCTGATTCGACCCTGAATCATCCCTGAGACAGGCGAAATCCGGCCGAGCCGTCGGTAGCGTGGAGCGTACACGAAACTTCCCCGCATCCCGCAGCCACCAGGCTGCTGTTCTAAGGAACATTTCCATGATTGAGGCAACAGGCCTGACCAAGGTCTACGGCAGCAAAACGGCGGTTGACGGCGTCAGTTTCACCGTGAAAGCAGGGCAGGTAACGGGCTTCCTGGGCCCGAACGGTGCCGGCAAATCCACCACCATGCGCATGATCATGGGACTGGACCGGCCGACGTCGGGCACGGTCACCGTCAACGGCCTGCATTACGCCGATCACAAGGCCCCCCTGCACCAGGTGGGTGCGCTGCTGGACGCCAAAGCCGTCCACACCAGCCGCAGCGCCTACAACCACCTGCGGGCCATGGCGGCGACGCACAACATTCCCACGTCCCGGGTACATGAAGTCATCGAAATGACCGGCCTGGAGGCAGTGGCCCGGAAAAAGGCAGGCGGCTTCTCGCTGGGCATGGGCCAGCGCCTGGGCATTGCCAACGCGCTCCTTGGCGACCCGCAGACCCTGATCCTGGACGAGCCGGTCAACGGCCTCGATCCGGAAGGTGTGTTGTGGGTCCGCAACCTGGTCCGCTACCTCGCCGGGCAGGGTAAGACAGTGTTCCTGTCCTCGCACCTGATGAGTGAGATGGCCCAGACCGCAGACCACCTGATTGTGATTGGCCGCGGCAAGATCATTGCCGACGCCCCCGTGCAGGACATCATTGCGGGGACCCGTCAGGTCAAGACCCTGGTCCGTACGTCCGCAGCCACCCACCTGACAGCCCTGCTGTCCGGCGATGGCGTAACTGTGGACCAGGGCCAGCCCGAAACCCTGGAAGTGACGGGCCTGGACGCGCGCCAGATCGCCCAGGTGGCGCTGGACAACCGGGTGCTTGTCTACGAACTCACCCCGCAGCAATCGTCTCTGGAAGACGCCTACTTCGATCTCACCAAGGACGAAGTGGAATACCACTCACACCTGACCGGTGGACCAGCCGGCGAGTTCGCCCCGGAACCCGCCCCGGCAACGGCAGGAAAGTAAGGACGATGACCACCATGACTGATACCCAGACTTCCCGGGTCCGTTCCACCGCTGGTACCAAGGGGGTGACCTTCGCCGGTGTGCTGCGGTCCGAATGGATCAAGCTGTTCTCCCTGATGTCCACCCGCATCCTGCTGCTCCTGACCCTTGTGGCGATTATCGGCGTCGGGGCCCTTGCCGTCCTGATCCGGTTCTCCTTCCTGGACGAAATGGCCCGGCAGGCCAGGGACCAGGGCCAGACCATGACGCCGGAAATGATGTCGCAGACATTCCCGCCAGGATCAGGCTTTGATCTGTACAACCTGCCTAATGCAGGCCTGCAGATCGGCATCCTGGTGCTGGGCTCGCTGGCTGTCCTGTTCATCTCCTCCGAGTACGCCACGGGAATGATCCGTTCCACCATGAACGCCGTCCCGCGCCGCACACCGGCTTTCGTGGCCAAGGCGATCCTGCTCGCCGTGATCTCCTACGTCATCACCACCATCGCCGCCGTGGCCACGTTCCTGATCGCCATGCCGGTCTTCCAGGGACTGGGCTTGGACCTGGACTGGTCCACGGAGGGCGTGCTGTACAGCGTCTTCACGGGCGGCCTCTACGTTGCCGGGGTGGCCCTGATCGGCCTGTCGCTCGGCGCACTCTTGCGCAACTCCGCGGGCGGAATCACCGTGCTGGTGGGCCTGTTCTTCGTCCTGTCCATTGCGGCGAGCTTTATGACCTTCATCCCCGGTGACTTCTGGAAGTACGTGCCCCAGTACCTCCCCAGCGACGCCGGCGGACGGTTCCTGTCCATTGGCCACACCGACGGGGTCATCGATCCCTGGCAGGGCGGCCTGATATTCCTGGGCTACGTTCTGCTGTTCCTGGTACCAGCCATGATCGTGCTCAAGAAACGCGACGTCTAGGCGGACACTAGGCTCAGAGCATGAATGAAGCGGGACTCGTGAGGGACGCGCCGGCCGGACAGGCCGACGCGTCCCTTGCCGAGATCACGGCCAAGCGCCGCGGCCTGCTCCGGCGCTACCTTTACCAGCATCCCCGGGTGATGGACGGTGTGGTGGTGTTCAGCTACGCGCTTCTGGTGGCGCCGACCGTGGTGGACGCGATCATGTCCGGCGCCTGGCTGGCGGCGGCGCTCCTCTTCGTGGTCGCCGGGGCCCTATTCTTCCGGCGCTCCCACCCCGTGGCGTTGGCTGCCTTCGTCGCGGTGATGGAAGTGGCGGTCACGCTGCTTCACCCGTGGGGCTCCAATGTTTCGGCGGGCCTGTGGATCTCGCTGTATGCCGTGGCCGTGGTGCACACGCGCCGGTTCGCGCTGGTGGCCATGGCCGCCGCCACGGCGCCGCTGGCCCTGCTGTACCTGCTGGCCGCCGTTGGTCCCATCGAGAATTCCTTCGTCCATGATGCCGGCGGCAATCCCGGCGACTTCCACCTCCTGACCAGCATCGCCACCGGCGCCACCATCGCCCTGTCCAACGTCATCGCCACCGGGATCGGAATCTCGGTGCGGCAGCGGCGGGAACATGAGCAGGAGATCGCCGCCTGGGCGGCGCGGACGGCCAGCCTGGCGTCCGTCAACGAACGCAACCGGATCGCCCGCGAAATGCACGACGTCGTGGCCCACTCACTGACGGTGATGGTCAGCCTCTCCGATGGCGCCGCCGTCGTGGTCCGGAAAAGCCCCGACCGCGCCGGCGAAGTGCTTGGCGAACTGTCGCGGACCGGCCGGACCGCGCTGGCGGACATGCGGCGAGTCCTGGGCGTACTCCGGGACGACGCCGGCGGGACCGCGCCACGGCAGCCGCTCGCTTCCGGCGACAGCCTGGCCAAGCTCCTGGAAGGCTTCCGGACCGCGGGCCTGCCCCTGCACTACTCGCACACCGGCCCCGCGCTGCCCGACGACGCGGCCTTCCAGCTGACGGTTTACCGGATAGTTCAGGAGTCACTGACCAATGTGCTCCGCTACGGCCGGTCGCTGGGACGCGTGGACGTGGGCATCGTCCGGACCGGCTCCACGGTCACCATTGAAGTGCTCGACGACGGCGCGGGAGTCCCGGGCCCGGGCACCTCCGACGGCGGCGGGCCAGGTTCAGGACTCCCAGGCTCCGGCGTCGGGCCCGGTTCCGGCCAGGGGCTGGCAGGCATGGCCGAACGGGCGCGCATCTACGCAGGCGCCGTGGTGGCCGGGCGGCGCGGCCGCGGCTGGCGCGTGTGTGCCGTCCTGAACTGGCCGGCCGACGAACCAGCGGAAACCCCACAACCGTCCATCCCAACTGCAAGGCACACGTGACTGAAACCCAACCCATAACCGTCCTGCTGGTTGATGACCAGCCGCTGCTGAGGATGGGATTCCGCCTCATCCTCGAGGGCGAGGAAGACCTGCATATTGTGGGCGAGGCCTCCGACGGTGCCGAGGCGGTCCGGCTGGTCCGGGACCTCAAACCCGACGTGGTGCTGATGGACGTCCGGATGCCCGTGCTGGACGGTATCGAGGCCACCCGCGCCATCACCGCCTCCGGATCCTGCGCCCGGATCATCATCCTCACCACCTTCGATGTGGACGAATACGCCTTCGCCGGGCTCCAGGCAGGCGCGTCCGCGTTCCTCCTCAAGGACGTGGCGCCGTCGGAGCTGGTCAGCGCCGTCCGGGTAGTGGCCAGCGGGGATGCCGTAGTGGCACCGAGGGTCACGCAGCGGCTGCTTGAGACCTATGTCCGGGGTGCGGCCGTGCCGGCCCCCTCCGCCGCGCCGCGGGATTCGCTGCTCGAAGACCTCACGCCGCGCGAAACAGAAATGCTCGAAGCCATGGCGGAGGGCCTCTCCAATGCCGAGATCGCGCACCGGTATTTCCTCTCCGAAGCAACGGTGAAGACCCACGTCCGCCGGATCCTCACCAAGCTCCACCTGCGCGACCGGGTCCAGGCAGTGGTGTACGCCTACGAGACCGGCCTGGTGGTCCCGAGCAATCCCGATTACTGACGCTGGCGCGCCGACTGTTGCACAGGGTCCGCACAGGAAGGGCCTATGCAGGGGATAGGCCGGCCGCGTTGGATGGAGCCATGAGCAACCACCTTCCCCACCCCAACCACGACCGCGGCCTTGAGTTTGACCTGTCCACCATGATCAGCCGCCGTTCACTCGGAATGTTCTTCGGCGCCGGCGGTGCGGCAGCGGCGCTGGCAGCCTGCACCCCCGGCGGGTCAGGCACCACAGCCAGCACGTCGACGTCGGCCGCCACCGAGAGTGCCTCAGCCACCGCAGGTGCCGCCACCACGACGGAGACTCCCACCGCCAGCCCCACGCTCACCCGGGCGATCGCGGAGTGCGGCATGGAGATCCCGCAGGAAACAGCAGGTCCTTACCCCGGTGACGGCTCCAACGGCCCCAACGTCCTGGCAGCCTCCGGGGTGGTGCGGCAGGACATCACCTCAAGCTTCGGAACCGGCAGAGCCACGGCCGAGGGTGTGCCGCTGACGTTCACCCTGACCCTGCTGGACAACGCCAACGGCTGCGTGCCCCTAGCCGGCGCGGCCGTCTACGCCTGGCACTGCGACCGGGACGGGAGGTATTCCCTCTACGATTACGGCCTGGCAAACGAAAACTACCTCCGCGGCGTCCATGAGGCGGACGCCAACGGTCAGGTCACCTTCACCTCCATCTTCCCCGGCGCCTATTCCGGGCGCTGGCCGCACATCCACTTCGAGGTGTTCGAGTCCATGGGCAACGCCACCGCCGCCGGACAGGTGCTGGCGGTATCGCAGATCGCCCTGACCAAGGCCGCCTGCGACGACGTCTACGCCACTCCCGGCTACGAGGCCAGCGTCGCGAACATGAAACGGACCACGCTGCAGTCGGACAACGTCTTCAGGGATGACGGCGGCATCTACCAGCTGGCCATCATGACCGGATCGGCTTCGGCCGGCTACACCGCCGGGCTCAATGTGACCATCTAGACTCGGAACCATGCCTTCACGCTCCAGTGCCGCCGCCTCCAGTGCCGTTGACCACATCCAGGACCTTGGCGCGTACGTCAGCGCATCGCCGTCGAGCTTCCACGCCGTCCACGAGGCCGCCCGGCGGCTGGACGAGGCCGGGTTCACGCGCCTGGACGAGCGTG
Source organism: Pseudarthrobacter cellobiosi (assembly GCF_023913755.1). Taxonomy (GTDB): domain Bacteria; phylum Actinomycetota; class Actinomycetes; order Actinomycetales; family Micrococcaceae; genus Arthrobacter; species Arthrobacter cellobiosi. The sequence continues at coordinate 46,305 of NZ_JAMXBJ010000045.1, read as the reverse complement.
AGCCCTGGGCCGGCGGGGCCGGATCGTTCTACCTGGTCCGCGACGGCGCGCTGATCGCCTGGGTGGTCCCGGAAGGCGCCGGACCCACCACCGGGTTCAACATCCTGGGCGCGCACACGGACTCCCCGTCCTTCAAGCTCAAACCCAAGCCCACCACGGGAGCTTTCGGCTGGCTGCAGGCCGGAGTGGAGGTCTACGGTGGGCCGCTGCTCAACTCTTGGCTGGACCGCGAACTTCAGCTGGCGGGCCGGCTGGTCATGCTGGATGGCACCGAACACCTGACTGCAACGGGGCCGATGCTCCGCTTCCCGCAGCTGGCCATCCACCTGGACCGTGCCGTGAACGACGGCCTCACGCTGGACAAGCAGCGGCACATGCACCCGGTGTGGGGCCTGGGCAATCCCGCCGACGTCGACCTCCTTGCCGTGCTCGCTTCGCACGTGCCCAGCGGCGCTTCCGTTGATCCGGCCAGGATCGGAGGGTACGACGTCGTTATTGCAGACACGCAGGCGCCTACGGTTTTCGGGGCCAATGGGGAGTTCTTCGCCTCCGGGCGCCTGGACAACCTTTCGGCTACGCACGCCGGGCTGGCGGCGCTGGTCGCGCATTCTTCAGCTGTGTCTAGCGGCGCGGCCGGTGGGCCGATCGCCGTCCTCGCGGCGTTCGACCACGAGGAAATCGGCTCCAACTCCCGTTCCGGCGCGTGCGGGCCCGTCCTCGAAGACGTCCTCGTGCGGATCTCCGACGGACTCGGCGCAACGGTGAGCCAACGGCGGCAGGCGCTGGCGGCGTCGTTCTGCGTTTCCGCGGACGCCGGCCACGCCGTCCACCCCAACTACCCGGAGCGGCACGATCCGGCCAACCATCCGGTCCTGAACGGCGGCCCGCTGCTGAAGATCAACGCCAACCAGCGGTACGCGACCGACGCGCCGGGCGCGGCATTCTGGGCCAGGCTGTGCGGGGAGGCGAAGGTGCCGTACCAGGAATTTGTGTCCAACAACGTGATGCCCTGCGGCTCCACCATTGGCCCCCTGACCGCCACGCGCCTGGGGATCCGGACTGTCGACGTCGGCGTGCCCCTGCTCTCGATGCACTCCGCCCGCGAGCTCTGCGGCGTGGCGGACCCGCACAGGCTGGCTGCTGTCACGGAGCTGTTTTTCCGGACTGCGGTTTAGGCGGCCGGTTTCAGGCGCTGCCGTCAGGCGGCGGGCTTCAGCGCTGTCCGCCAGACGGCCACGGCCCGCGCTGCACTCATGGTCCACGTGGCCGTGCCGCTGGCTCCCGCTGTGGCCTGGAAGCGGTCGGCCAATTCGGCTATCTGGCCCGCAGGGGCCTCCCAGCGTTCGGTCCAGCCGGAGGGCGGGCTGAACACGGGTGCTGAGCAATCGCACGCGCCGCCGCCGATCAGCATGGCGCCGGCGGTGGCCGTGGTGACGCTCGGGGCGGTGATGCTCGTTGCCGAGTAGGTTGTGTCGAGGGCAGTGACCACCGGGCTGTCCAGCGGAGTTGTGTTGTTGACGCCGCGGTAGGCGGTGATGCCGCCGCCCCATTTCACGGCAGTGCTCAGCGTCCAGGTGTAACTTGCCGGATCCGAGGTTCCCACCACGTGGTAATAAACGAACGCCCGGGAGCCCGAGTTCGAGGAGCTATTAATGCCCAGACCGTTGACAATCGGCGTCCAGCCGGTTGGAACTGAGGACATCGTCGGGCTGAAGTCCGCGGTGATCGCGGCGATCAGCACATCGCCGGCTGCGGTGCCGGCCGGTGCTGCGATGGTCACGTTGGCCGATGCTGTTGAGGCGGAAGCGCTGCTGGAGTTGACCACCGTCACGCCAGCCGGTGGTACGGGGTTGACGGTGATGGTTGTGGTCGCTGAGGTGGAGCCGGTGCTGTTGGTGGCGGTGAGTTCCGCGGTGTAGGTGCCGGCGGTTGTGTAGGTGTGTGAGGGGTTCTGCACCGTGGAGGTGCCGCTGTCGCCGAAGGTCCAGGCCCAGGAGGTTGGGGTGCCGGTGGAGGTGTCGGTGAAGCTGACGTTAAGTGGTGCTGTGCCGGTGGTGGGGGTGGCGGTGAAGGCTGCCACGGGTGCGGGCGGTGTCACCGGACCCAAGGGGCGGTCCGAGAACCAGTAGCGTTTTGCGACGTTGTCGCTGGCCATCACCACAATGCCGGTGCTGTTGTTCACGCTCTGCTTGGAGCTGGTCACGTCGTTCATGTTCGACGACGATGCACTCTGGATGACGGGTGTCCCGCGGCCGGCAGCGAACACGGGATTGTCCATGGACGCAGTCTTCTCGTAGATGCTGCCCGCCACGCCGGAGAAGGCACAGCCACTGACTGATGTTGGTGGCGCCGTCTGGAATGCCCGGACGAGATTGTTCTGCGTGTCCAGCACGATCTGTGGACGGGTCACACAGTCGCCCCCGACGGAGATGGTGGACTTGGTAAAGGACCCGGTTCCTGGCTTGAAAACCAGCAGGAGAAGCTCGGGAAGTGTCGGGTCGGACGATGTATCGTTCAGGCTCGTCTTGATTGCTGCGAAGACCCGGCCCGAGGTGTCCGCCTGCAGGGTTTTGAGGTTCAGGTGGTCATCGGACTGTTTATTGCCCTGAATTGCCGGCTGAACCTTCCACGAGGAGGTCGACGCCGGGTCCGTTCCGTCAGTGCGGGTTGCCCAATTGACGGACTCGGTGAGTTGGTCGCTCCACATCACCCCGATCTTGTTCTGGCCGAAGGCCACGACGGCTGAGATATCGTCAGGTGCCGGATTCGGGTTGGCGACAGGAAGCACGAAGGGGGTGGTCCAGTTGGTACCTCCAGGCAAGGAGTTGTTGACATAGACCGTGCTGGTGAACCCGGCGGTCGAATTGCCGGCAACCTGCGTCCAGGTGGCCCAGATCGCACCGGTGGTGTCCTTATCGATGGTCATCGTTTCGCTGCTGTTGGTGTTGATGGTCGTCGGGAAACCATTGTCCAGCGTGTACGTGCCAGCGGAGTAGCTGTACCTGTACAGCCTGGCCTGTTGGCCGGACTTCGACACACTTTTGGCGACAACGTGGGAGGCGATGTAAAGATGCTCGCCGTCCCACAGCGTGTCCGCCAATGTGCTGTTGCGGCTGTCATTCCGGACCCCGGTGTCCACCCATGTCCCTGTGCCGCGGTCCAGCCGGAAGATGGACCAGCCGGTGCCGGTCTTCCACATGTCCGCCCACCACGAGCCAGCGTTCCACCACAGCTTGCTCTGCGGCTTATCCGACGTCGGCGGATTGCTGACGCCCGAATAGCTCAGGCTCGGAGTGCCGTAGGCCGGGTCCGCCGATGCCGCCGGCGATGTAGCCAGAAGCGATCCAGCAACGATCATGGCCGTAACAAGCGTTTGACTCAGCCACCTGACGGGACGCTCGATATTCATCGCAGGGCTCCCTGGCACTTCAATATCGTCGATCTGAAGTCCCAATTTGCGCACTGGCACAGAAACAGCGGTGGAACCCCAGTTAAAGGCCAAGCGTAGACCCGAACAGTGAGCCCGCGCAATGAAATCCCCTATACCTAAAATGTGGGCTGAATAATAACCCCTATACCTAATATTTGGACCGACGGAAAACCCCCGTACTTGGAAAGCAGACGGTGATCCGCCCCCTCAAAAGTGAGTACCTACTACTGGTGACAGCCTCATCACGCCCCCAATAGGCTCTTCCTTACGGCCAGAGTCGAAGGCTAAATGAGAGCTGGGGCCAGAGACCAGACCCATGACCGGATAAAGCGCTAGTGCCGCGCTCGATTTCCCCGTCGAGCGCGGCGTTGAACTAAATCCGCAAACGTCATGAAGTGGTGAGGTATTTGTCCATTTCCATCCAGCTCCCAATTACATTTACGATGCCAGCCGTCGAAGCCACCAGGGCCTCAGTAAGCGTCGTCATTCCAACCTTGAACGAAGCGAAAAATATTCCGTGGGTTCTTCGCAGGATGCCCTCGTACGTTGACGAAGTGGTCATCGTCGATGGCCGTTCCACCGACAACACAGTGGGCGTAGCCCAAGCAATCCGCGACAACCTGGTCATCGTCAATGAGCAACGCAAGGGAAAGGGCGTGGCCCTTCGCTCCGGGTTTGCGGCAGCCTCGGGAGACATCATCGTCATGCTGGACGCGGACGGCAGCATGGATCCCCAAGAGATTGGTTGGTTCGTTTCCCCGCTTCAGCACGATTACGACTTCGTCAAGGGCTCACGCCACGTCACCGGGGGAGGATCCGAAGACCTCACCCGCCTGCGGAAGGCCGGCAACCGCGCGCTGACCGGGTTGGCCAACGCGGTCCTGCACAGCAACTACTCCGACCTTTGCTATGGATATATAGCGTTTCGACGGGAATGCCTGGAGATCCTGCAGCTGGAATCGGACGGCTTTGAAATTGAGACCGAGCTGATTGTCCGGGCGGCCAAGGCCGGTCTGCGGATTGCTGAAGTCCCCAGCCTGGAGCTGGATCGCATCTCCGGCGCCTCGAATCTGCAGACGTTCCGTGACGGGTGGAGGGTTCTGGGAACGCTCGCGCGCGAATGCACCATGTGGGAGGCGCCCACCGCCGGCGCCAGGCCCGAAGCGCTCCGCCGGGTGAAGTATGCCTACGCAAACGTCAGCGTCCCGCGGACGCCTACGGATCCCCAGACGGTTCTCTCCCTGGTTCGAGGAGCGTAGCATGCTGGATCGTGCTGCACGTCCCAGCGTGTCGATCGTCATTTGTGCTTACACCGAAAGGCGTTGGGACCGGTTGCTGGACGTCATAGAGTCCGTCCGGGCCCAATCAATTGCACCCCAGGAGGTCCTGGTGGTGATTGACCATAACGAGGACCTCTACGAGCGGCTCACCGAAATTGTTGATGACGTGACGGTGGTCGAGAGCAGCGGTCCACGCGGGCTGTCCGGAGCACGCAACACTGGCGTCGGCCTGGCCGACTCTGACATTGTGGCCTTCCTCGACGACGACGCCGAGGCAGCCCCGGACTGGCTTGAACGGCTGCTTGCCCTTTACGACGACCCTGACGTGCTGGCCGTCGGCGGGCGCGTGGAACCGGTGTGGGAAACGGGCCGTCCGGGCTACTTCGGTGAAGAACTCGACTGGATCGTTGGGTGCAGTCACCGCGGAATGCCCAAGGTGGCCTCCGAGGTCCGGAATGTCATTGGCGCCAACATGTCCTTCCGGCTTGAAGCCCTCCGTCAGGTTGGCGGCTTCAACCTTTCGCTGGGACGCCAGGGCACCTTGCCCCTTGGCTGCGAGGAGACCGAGATCTGCATCCGCTCAAGGATGGGCTCACCCGGATCGCGGATCGTTTACGAACCCGCGGCTTTGGTACGCCACCACGTTCCGGCGGAAAGAGGGACATTGCGCTACATGCTGTCGCGTTCCTGGTCCGAAGGTATCTCCAAAGCCCAGGTCAGCCGGGTGGTAGGCCATAAACGGGCTCTGGGCCCGGAACGGCGGTACGTGCGCAGCGTCCTGCCACGGGCCGTTTTTGCGGGAGTGCGCGATTGGGGCCGGGGCGACAACCCACAGGGGCTGGGTCGGGCGGGAGTCGTCATTGCAGTCCTGGCATGCACGGCCGCCGGGTACATACGCGGACGCCGGATAGCCCACGTCGAGGGCCGCCCGCTGTCCGGGACCGCCCTTGCGGGCGCACCGTGGAGGGAGGTCCAGTGAGCGAACGTGTCGATGAGCTCCTACCTGTAGAGGAGCGGGCTGCTTTTGAGCTGGCACCGGCCATGGAGAGTGCCGTCCCGCCGGAGTGGTCGGGAGCCCGCTGGATCGGTGCCGTTGATCTGGAATGCCTCGCCAATCACACGCAATTGCAGCTGCTCAGTCATGCGGGCTACGACCGCGCACGGTTGTTGGTGCGCCAAGGGACAGCGGTTCGTGGCTTCGTCGATGTAGAGGCACCAGGGGGAATGGTCCAGCGGGACGCTCTGGAAGAGGCTGCCGCTGGCCTTCCGGCGGTTGTGCCGATGACCGCCGGGGCCGCAATACCGTCCGTCACCGTTATCGTCTGCACGCGTGACCGATCCGCACTGCTCAGGGGAGCGCTGACTGCCATCCTTAAGCTCGACTACCCCAATTTCGATGTCCTCGTGGTGGACAACGCGCCACGAACGGCCGAAACCGCCGACATGGTGCGCGACGAGTTTGACGACCCTCGGATCAGGCTCATCACCCAGCCCGTCCCGGGACTCTCCCAGGCGCGGAATACAGGCCTCCGCCACGCACAGGGCGACATCGTGGCCTACACCGATGACGATGTTGTTGTCGATGAGGCGTGGCTGCGGGAAATTGCCACCGGTTTCGAACGTATGCCCGGCACGGCCTGCGTCACGGGACTCGTGCCGGCAGGGGAGCTGCGTTCACCGGCCCAGGGATACTTCGATGACCGCGTCAGCTGGTCCAAGAGCGTGGCGCCGAAGGTCTACTCTTTCGCCGATCCGCCCCAGGAGCTTCCGAAGTTTCCGTTCTGTCCGGGCGCTTTCGGAACCGGAGCGAATTTCGCGCTGGATCGCCGTACGGCATTGAGCCTTGGCGGCTTCGACAACGCTTTGGGGGTCGGAACGCGCACCGGCGGCGGTGAAGACATAGACATGTTCACCCGGGTGATTATCGAGGGCTACAGCCTGGTGGTTCAGCCGTCCGCAATTGTGTGGCATCGCCATCGTGATGGCCTGGACGACTTGAGCGCCCAGGCCCGCGGCTACGGCAGCGGTCTGGGTGCATGGCTCACGAAGATCCTCCTGAACCCCCACACGGCCCGGCTCGCGCTGGCCCGCACTCCGGGCGTCGTCTGGAGTTTCCTGCAAAGCACGGGTGCACCACAACAGCCGACAACCGGGCCCAGCCAAGGCCATGATTTCTGGGACGAGCAGCGCGCCCAGGTTTTACGGCTTGAGCTGCACTCGCTGGCACGCGGTCCGCTCAACTATCTGCTTGAACGCTGGGCAGGGGCTGCCAAGACGTTGTAAATAGCCGCTTCGGCTGTTCATGGGAATCACGCTGGACATTCACTCACACCAACCCAGGAGGTTGCGCCGATGGCTCTGCTAATCCGAGATGATGTTTCCCCGGTGCTGCCCCACGCAAATTCGGCGGCCAAACATCCGCGGTACTTTGATGCGGGGCTGGCAGTACTCGGACTCGTGGCAGCTTTCCTGATCCTCATGGACATCGGCGGAGCGCCCCTGGCTGCCTTTAAGCTCATGGTCTGCCTGGCATTGCCGGGGTGGGTGCTGCTGTCTCGACTTTCCTCCGTGGACCGGGCGGCGCGGTTGGTCTGGACGCTGACGGCCAGCGCAGCGCTCTACACCACACTGGCTTTGGCGATGGCGTGGACCGGCTTCTGGTATCCGCGACAGGTGGCGGCCGCCGTCGTCCTTGCCGCAGTGGGCTTCATCGTCCTGAAGCCCGGCCCCTACTTACCGGGCACGTTTGTTCGAGGCGCCGCCCGAGGCGGCCCCGCTCTCACCGCCACCGGAGGACGGGGGCTCCAGCGGCGCTCCCGGATCAGGGCGGTGTTGCCTTGGCTGACCCTCGCTGTCGCGGCTCCCCTGTGGGTCTTTGGGCTGGCCACTACCGGACATGGCCGGCTGGGCGATTTCGGGCTGTTGTCCGAGTTTCCGCTCGCCTGGTACATCGCCGTCGGGCTTGTAGTGGGCACGTGTGTTTACGCAGTGGTGGCCCGAAAGACGTTCTCTACGCTGCTGATGAGCGTCTCGGTCTCCAGTCTCGTCGTTGTCCTCTATTCAACAGCGGGCCTGCTCGCCGAGGTGCCTCGGTTTCCCTGGACCTACAAACACATCGCCGTCACGAACTTCATCACAGCCACCGGGAATGTGGATCCCTCAATCGATATCTATAACCGGTGGCCGGGCTTTTTTGCGCTCAGCGCCTACCTGGGCGAAGTGATGGGATATCGGAACGCCCTTGACTACGCTGCGTGGGCCGAAACAGGATTTGCGCTGGTTGATGCGGTTCTTGTCCTCGCGATTGTGCGAACGATCTCCAACAGGGCGCGCATTTATTGGACTGCGACCATTGTATTCACTCTCGCCAATTGGGTGAACCAGAACTATTACGCCCCGCAGTCCTATTCCTACTCCCTGTACCTCGCCATGTGCCTGATCGCACTGACTTTCCTGAGGGGCGTGCCGTTTAAGTGGATGGCCGGCTTCGAAATGCGCATCAGGAGGTCGCGGATCGTGCAACGGGTGAAGCAGCGGCACCCCGTGATCATGCCCAGCATCTGGGAACGCCGTGGTACTCCGAGGCAACTACTTGCATGTGTGGCCATTCTGATAATTCAGGCAGTGATTGTGGTAAGCCACCAGTTGACGCCCTACCTGGCGGTCCTGGGGCTATTCCCGCTCTTTATGTCGGGCTATTTCAGGCCACGTTGGATGGCTCCGGCTTTGCTGGCAATACCCCTGGCATACTTTATTCCCAACCTTGCCTATGTCAAGGGAAAATACGGACTTTTCAGCGGCTTCAACCTGTTCGCGAATACGGGTTATCGCCCGCCGCGAACCGACCCGCTTGTGGTCGGAGGTTGGGTGCTGACGGGGCAGTCCCTGGCGCATCTTGCTGTGGTGCTCACGCTGGCCACGGGGGTGCTGGCCGTCGCCGGCTTCGTCCGCCGGTTGCTGCATGGCCACGTGCGTACCACCTTGGTGGTTGCCTGGCTGGCTTTCGCGCCAGCACTCGGGCTGCTGGCCCAGTCATACGGCGGTGAGGCGCGCTTCAGGGTCTTCCTTTTTGCCTTGCCCTGGCTATCCATCGGCGTTGCCTGGCTGTTCTGGTCCGGCCCCGTCAGGACCGGCAGGACGGTCATTGGTGCGAGTGCCGGGCTGGCCGCCATGGCCATGCTGTTTACCGTGGTGCACTTCCAGCCTGAGGCCGATTACCGCGTTCCCAGGGACGACGTCGTCGCGAGCCAATGGCTTGACGCGAACACCAAAGCGGGGGACATCGTTTTTGATACGAAGTACTTCTTCCCGTTTCTGGTCGGATCAAATTATCCGCACTATCTCAAATGGGGAAGTGTGTCCTCGCTGGTCGACTACTTCAGGGAGGCCGACGGAAATATCAGCGTTGAAGGACTGCGTGCATACGCCGACCATCTTCGCGGGGCGGAAAATAACTACGTGATTATTACTGACGAACAAAAACTTCAGGCCGTAGAAAAGAAGCGCTTTGAGGCCGAATATTTACCGGAGCTGGAGGGAATGCTTGAGAATGGAGTCGGCGTCGAGAATGTCTTCAGCAACGATACGGTCAGAATCTACAAATTCAAGTCCGCCGGCTAGGCGTTCCCGGTTCCGAAAAACTCTCGGTGCCGCCATTGCCGCGGCAGCGGCACTCAGTACGGGGACAGTCTGGATTCCAGCCCTGATAACGGAAAGGTCAACAGAAATGCCCGTTGGAGATCTTCCTGGATGGAAGCAAACGGGTGCGCAGGATTTCACGACGGCGGCCGGCCGCGGTGCGGTGGACGAAGTCTACGGCGCGGAGATGAGAGGATACGCCGACTTCGCCGACAGTTCGGGCAGGGGGTCATACGCGCCGGATGAAGTCCTTTCAGTAACTGATGGAACACTTGACTATTTTCTCCATACAGCATCCGGTTCCCCGCGGGTGGCAAGCGTCATTCCGTTTGGTTATGCCGGTCAGACCTACGGGCGATACTCCATCAGATTCAGGTACGACTCCACGCCCGGCTACAAAATGGCGTTTCTGTTGTGGCCTGTCAGCGATAACTGGAATGAAGGTGAAATTGACTGGCCGGAGGGTGGCCTCGACGGACCCCTCTACGGCGGCTCGGCGATAAAAGGGTCCTTGGCGAACGGCCCGATGGAGTTCGATCCGCCGGCACGTACTCGGACGCCCACGAGCCCTGGCGATTGGCATGTGGCGACGACAGAGTGGACACCGGGGAAGGTCCGATGGTTCTTTGACAGCCGTCTTATCGATCAGACGACACTGCCGGCAGGAGTTCCCGATACTCCGATGCGGTGGACTCTGCAGGCTGAGACTTCGGATCGTGCCAATGACACCTATCCCTCCGAAAGAACGTCCGGCCATCTGCAGATCGATTGGGCGGTGCAGTATGCCTACGCGCCCTAATGCCATGGAACAGGTGCCGGTTATTGAACCTAACCTCACCGCCGCACTTCACGCCCTCGACGGGACGGGCATACCGTGGCTCCTGTTGCGGGGGGAAGATGACCTGGCCCGTCCCTCCGGCGACGTGGATATTCTCGTCGCCAGCGAGTTGCTGCCGGCTCTGGACGGTTTGCTTGAAGCCGCCGGCTTCCGCCGTGTCCTGGCACCGGGCCACGGGAGCCACCGCTTCTATTTCTGCTATTCCGCCACCGCGGATGCCTGGGTGAAGCTGGACATCGTTTCGGAGATAGCCTTCGGGCAATATCAGCAATGGCGGACCTCTTTGGCTCGGCGCTGCCTGGGGCGACGCGCGCGCAGTGGTCCCTTGTGGCTCCCGACGCAGGCGGATCAGGCGTGGTTGCATTTGCTCCACTTATTCCTGGACAAAGGACAGATCGCGCCGCCGAGGATTGAGGCAGCCAGGAATGCGGCCACGACAGCTTCGGGGCATGATTACATTGCCCGCTTTGTTGACCGCCGCATGGGGCCGGGCACAGCCGCGACTGTGTTGGAACTGGTCCGGACAGGCAGGTACGACGACGTGCCGGCCGCTGCCGCTGCGATGACGTCCAGGTGGGCCGGCGGCCCGTCAGGACCCCGGCTCGTCGCCGCCAAGCAGAGGGGCCTTCGACTGCTCGGCGCGCGGCTCCAGGATCGTGGGCCCATGGTAGGCGTGATGGCTCCCGACGGCGCCGGCAAGACGACGTTGCTCCGCGGACTTCAGGCAGCCGTGCCCCTGCCCACCAAGTATGTGTACATGGGCATGTGGGGCGCGGGCCCCTGGGACTCCTGGCTCGGGAAGCTTCCGGGAGGACGCACTGCCAAGAAGGTCTACCGTGTAGTCCGCGGCGGCCTGCTGGCCAGGACCTACAGCCTGCTGGGCCGGATGGTGCTCATGGACCGCGTGCCCTATGACGCCCTGCTGCCCAGGCCCGGTTCGGACGCCGCCTTGGAGGGCGCCTTCGGCCGCATCCTGGAGAAGGCCACGAATGCCGTTGCCTTTGCGGTGGTGCGGCCTCCTGACCTGCTGCTGGTCCTCGACGTTTCCGGCCAGGTCATGTTCGACAGGAAAGGCGAGCATTCCCCCAAAATTCTGGAGGACTGGCGGCGGGCCTACCGGGACCTTGCTGACCAGCTGCCGGGCAGCAGCGTGATCGACGCCACCCAGGCACCGGAGCGGGTCCTCAGCCAGGCGACCGGAATCGTGTGGCGCTGGCTCGCGCCGGCGCTGGGGGCCGGGCCGGATTCCGGCACCGGGCCCGTCGCTTCGTCCGCTGTGCCCGGCCCGGAAGCAGCAGGCGCACTGTCATTGCATCTGTGGCGGCTGCTGGATTGGCGGTTCCTGCTCCCTGACCTGCAGACCTACAGCGTGGGGTATGGCGGCTCAACGGGCCCGGACCTGGAGTCCGCCCTCCACTTGCTTGACCCCTCGGCGGCGGTTCTTTCACCGGACCTAAACGGGAACCACGGCAGTACCTACGAAGTTGTCCTCCTCAGGGCCCCCGATCTGGCGGACTTCAGGACCGCCGCGGCAGCAGTGGAACCCGGCGGCTGGGTGTGTGTCGAGGCCCGGCGTTCGCTGTTCCGGCGATCCGGGCCCCGCACTCTGAAAGGCTGGAAGCAAGAGTTTGTCCGCAATGGCTACCAGGACGTCAGCGTCTACTGGAATGCGCCGTCCCTGGACCGGACGGCCCGCATCGTTCCGGTGACGTCGGCGGCAGCGATCAGGGACACCCTGGCACTGCACAAGGATGTCCGTTTCGGTGGAGCCAAGGCTCTCGCCGCCCGCGCGGCACTGATGCTCGGCCTGTTTGACCTTGCTGTTCCGGAAGGTACCGTTACGGGCCGTCGCCCATCCGCGGGGCCGTCATGACTTTCGTCGACCGTTTCCTGGCGGAGCATTATGAGGAGCTCGGGTTGGAAAAATACGGGATCGGCAGGCACTGGGAAAGCGTCCTGCTGACGCCGAGATTCGTCACGTCCAGGCATGTGGTGGCTCTGATTTTCGCGGCTGGAGCCCGCGAACCGAGTCTTGTGGTCAAGGTGCCCCGGCAACCGGGCGAGAACGGCAGCGTGCGGCATGAGGCCGAGGTCCTGAGGCAGCTCAGCACCGGGAGGGAAGGGCCAGCCATCGGCGTTCCAACGGTGGTGACCGTCCAGGACGTCGGCGCCCACACAGTGCTGGTCGAAACGGCGGTGACGGGAGCACCCCTGGACCCCCGCCTGGTGGCGGCGGACTTGCCCGGCGCGGTCAGCGCGGGCACTGCTTTTGTGGACGCCTTGCCATGCACGCAGGCAGCAGCCCAGAATGACGGCTGGTACGAACGGACCATTATCCGTCCGCTGGAGGCCCTCAACGGTCTCGTGTCCCAGGAAGTCGAGACCACTGCGCTGGTGGAACGGACCCACGAGATACTGGCGCCGCTGCGCGGTGCGCAACTGCCCGCCGTCGTCGAGCATGGCGACTTGAGCCATCCCAATCTCTTCCTCAATCCCCAAGGAGGGTTGCAGGTGGTGGACTGGGAACGGGCCCGCACCGATGGCGTTCCCGGGCATGACCTGGTCTTTTACCTCCAGTATCTGAGTGAATCACGCGAACAGGCTTTCGATCGCGGCAGCCAGCTCAGGGCCTTTGAAAAGGCTTTCGGCCCCGGCGGGTGGGCGCTGGCACCCCTTGCCGGGCACCTGGACCTGCGGGAGGTGGACGCTGCCCTGCTTCCGTTGCTTGTCATCGCAACGTGGGCCCGGTCCGCGGCCACGCTGTCCTATCGGCTCGAGGGCCAGTCCGATCCCGGACGCGGAACAGACCAGGTGCGTTCGGCAGTGGCGGCCGACCGGGATTTCTGGCTCTGGCGCCACGTGGTGAGAAGCTGGACGGCTTAGGCCCGGCCCGCCAGCCTCAGCAGTTCGTGGTGCAGGGACGGGAATCCCCAACGCAGAATCGCATAAACCAGCCCGACGGCCACAACCACCACGGCGGCCGTCGTCAGCACGGGGCCAAGGAACGGAAGGGCTAACGTGACCAGCCCGGCCATTGCCACAGCGGCCCCACACACCACCCCTGGCACGGCGGCGCGCACTAGGCGGCGCGCCCGGATCCTGATGACCCGGGCAGCAACGGCCTGCATTCCGCAAGCAAAGACAAACGCCACGGCCAACTGCGCACAGGCCACGCCAACTATGCCCCACTGGACGGCGACCAGCAGGACCGGCACGAGGATCACGAGCCGGACCACAGATATCGTGATGGAGAGCCCCGGCCGTCCGAGCGCCTTATAGACGTCGTTGGCACCCGCGCCCAGCGACCGCACGGCTGCGTACAGTGCCAGGAAGATCAGCGGCAGCGCGGCGTCCGTCCACTTCTGGCCGAAAAGTAAGGGGACCAGAATGGGTGCCAGGACGGCCAGGCCCACGCCGGAGGTGATCCCGTACAGGGACTGGACCTGGACACTCTTCAGGTAGCCGTCGCGGAGCCTGTCCGGATCCGTGCGTACCTGAGCGTAGAGCGGGAACAGCACTGTGGACAGCACAAAAAAGACGTTCAGGATCAGGGCCTCCGGAAGCCGGAAGGCCAAGGTGTAGTAGCCCAGGGCCTGCGCCCCCAGCAGGAGCCCGATGATGAGGTAGTCGACGTCGAAGATCAGCCGGGCCAACAGGCTGCTACCCGCGACGGGTGCCCCGAAGGTGATGTTGGCCCGGAGGGCGTCCCTGCCCACCCGCCAAATCTGCCAGGGCGCATTCCTGCGGACCAGGAACCAGCACGTGAGCGCATACGCAACGGACCCCGCGGCCGTGCCGACAGCCAGTGACCACGCGCCGTGGCCCGTGAACGCCAGAGCCAGGGTCACCGTTCCCATGGTGGCGGCGCGGATCACGGGAGCTGCGGTCAGCGGCTTGAACAGCAGGTCCCGCCGCAGCAGAGCTTCCGGGACCGCCCCGAAGGACGTGGCCAACACCGAAACCGCCAGCACCTGGACGAGGGGCGCCGCGTCCGGAAGGTTGAAGAGGCCTGCGATCCAGGGCGCGGCCAGGACGGCGGCGGATGCCAGGACCGCTCCCAGCAGCACGGAAATGAACAAGGCTGAGCGCGCAATGACGCCAGTGCGGGGCAAATAGACCAGTGCCTGTGCCACACCGGCGTCGGCGACGGTTTCGGCGTAGGCCATGAGGACCAGCGCCAGCGCCACCAGGCCGTACTCCTCGGGGGACAGAAGCCGGGCCAGGACGATGGTGGTGACCAGGACGATCACCTTTCCGGCGACGAATGCCAGCCCTTGCCACGCTGCGCCCCGGACACCGGTCCGGGACAGATCCCCGGGTGCGAACGTCATGCCGGTGACTTTCCGGACGGGAGGCCGGCGCTGCCGGACCGGATCGCGCTTCCCACCTCATCCAGATAGTCCTCGGCAACAGCCCGCCACGTCCGGACGGACCCGCCGCCGGGTGAGGGCCGGTGCCGTCCGGGCGCGGTCAGCCGCCGCACGACTTGATCAACGAACCCTTCCGTGTCCTGTTCGACGGCCAGCAAGGGGTGGGGGTCCTGCTCGCGGGCGGCCACCGGCGTCGCAACCACCGGGAGGCCGGCAGCAAGGGCCTCGCGCACGGAGTTCCGGATGCCCACACCGTGTTCGTCGGGAAAGACTGCCACGTCCGCGGAGTGGAAGACCGCCAGCACCGACGGCACGTTTGCGAGGACCTCCACGCGGGGGCCAGCCAAGGCTTGTACTGAGGCCTCGGGGCGCCGGCCCGCGAGCACAAACCTGGCATCCGGAACCTGCTGCCACACGAGCGGGGCGATCTTCCTGATCAGGACGTTTGCGCTGTCGATGTTTGGACCGTAGTTCAGGCTGCCAACAAAACAGGCCACCGGACCGTTCTGTCTGGCGGCGTCGCGCACCGATTCCTCGGCCCCGTTGGGAACGCTCCTGACGGGCCGCGCAAGCCGCTCCGACCAGGTGCGCGCATCCGCGGCGCCCACGGTGAGGAGCCGCGCCCGCGGCGGCAGGCGCCTTTCGGCAAGTAGCGCAAGGAACTCACGGGCGCGGTAGGCCGGCCGGAGGGTGCGTGCAATGGCAGTGTCCATGGCGGCGCGGACCGACCAGGGATCAACAGTCTGCAAAACCAGCGGGCCGCTCACCGCGTTGGCCAGGAACAGGGCGTGCGGACCATGGATCAGGGTGGCGTCGTGTTGGCCGGAGAGTTGTGCCGCGATGGCCATAGCTTTGGCGGTGGACCGTTCGTGCTTTCCGAGACCGGTCAGGCCAAAGACGGACAGGACGGTGGCCCAGGCGCGGCTGCGCGTGGGCATCACATGCACGGCGTTACAGCGCGACCTGATTTCGGCCGGCACGTCCACCGGTCCGGCGAAAGTCAGAAGCGTCACTGCCACTTCTCCGGGAAGGTTCCGCAGCACCTCGAACGGAATCATGGAACTGCCGTCCCCCAGCATGGGGTCCCGGTTGGGCACGCTTTCTGTGATGTACAGAAGCTTCATTGCAAGAGTTTACGGGAGTGGCGGAACGTTCCGCCGGTCCGGCACCGACAACTGCGGGTTTACACAGTAGTAAGTGAAGCAGACGATTAACAGAAAGCGGACGACGGCGGGAGGTCCCGCCGTCGTCCGCTCACCGTGGTGGTGGTGCCTTACTTCCAGGCGCGCACGTAATCAACCTGGACCTGCGACGCAGCTCCGTAGGCCGCCGGGCTGCTTCCCGACGCTCCGACGTTGAGGATGATGTACTGCGGTGCGTTGCCGTCGTCGGTGGAGTAGGACTTCACCTTGACGCCATCGAAGTAGACGTCCGCGGAGTTCGCCGTCCGGTGCAGGCCGAAGGTGTGGAAATTGTTGCCCCAGTCGCCGGGAACGGTCCCCTGGTTGTGGGCGCCGGATGTTGAGTGGTAGTTCACGGTCATCTTGCCGCTCAGGACCTCAGCGATGTCGTTCTCGCCGTTGGTGGGCCACGACTGGCCGTTTGTCCAGAACGCAGGCCAGTTGTAGAGGTTCGTTCCGTCGCCGGGGAACTTGATCCGGGCCTCGACGTAACCTGTCGTGAATTCGTAGCCGGTGGTGGCACCGCCCTTGGGGTTGGTTGAAACCAGCGCACCCGAGGTGGACGAATTGAGGGAAAGGACAAGGTTGCCGCCGCCGACGGAAACGTTGCTGGGGCTGGTGGTGACCTTGTTCATGGTGCCGCAGGTGGGGGAGAACCAGCAGTTGGACCATTTGGCCGTGTCCAGGGCCGTGCCGTTGAATTCGTCGGCAAAAGCCATCGTCCATGCGCCGGGGACACCTACAGGCATGGCGCCGGTTGTCCCGGTTGACGCAAGGGGTGCAGGGGCAGGGGCCGGTTCTGGTGCAGCCGTTGTCGTCGTTACCGGGGCGGGTGCGGGAGCAACCGCAGGCTCTTCAGGTGCCGGTGCCGGTGCCGGTGCAGGCGCAGGCGCCGTGGTCGGGTCGGGGGAGGGGTCAGTTGCCGGCAGCGGTGCCGGGGCGGGGTCGGTGTTGCGCTTCACCTGGCCCGGGGCCTGGTCACGCTTGGACGTGTCCGCGACGCGGCTCAATTCGGCGCTTAGGGGTGCCTGGTCGGAGACCTGGCCCAAGGAAACAACTCCCAGCAGGGCTACCAGGGCGGCCGCTGTCAGCGACATGTTGCGCTGGGTGTTGGCACGGTGGGCGGACTTCTTCAGCGCAGCCCGTGGCTGGGTGGGCGCGGCGGCTTCTTCGGAATACGGGCGCGCGTCAGTACGCGGCTGATCATGGGATGCAGACATGGGTGATTACCTCTCAACGCCTGCGGAGTTAGCTGTCGGATTCGGATGAGGCCATCCGGCCGCGCAATGCGGCTTCACCCCAAGGGCCGGCTTAAAGCCGTGGCCCGGACACTCTGGGTCCCCCGCCTCTGCCTAATAATGTCGTGGATTCCGGGCAGCGGCAGAGCTTGGCGTCTGCCCGGATTCGGGCCTGGAAGGTCGGCCCATTTGATCGACCGTACAGGACCGGACCTGATTAATCACAATCGGGTAACGGAAGTCACGACGGCGGAGTGGCCCCTTGCGCCGGGATTGTTCTGAGCTATTCCTGATCGATAGGGTGGGCTGGGACGCCAACCCATGTTTCGCCGTCGGGTACGTTGCTCAACACTGCCGCCCCCATGCCAACCGTCGCGTAGGACCCCATGAAGTCCGTGCACGGACGCTGGAATTCAGTCCCAGATAGGCCGCCCGGCCGATCCGGACTCCGCCGCCCAGCGACACACCGGCGGCGAACGTCGCGAAGTCCGCCACGTCGTCGTCGTGCGTGAAAGTTACGGACGGCATGGCCACAACATGCGCCCCAAGCGTGACCGAAGCCGTCAGCGTCACATTCCGCAGCAGGATGCTGCCCCGGCCAATCCGGCAACCCTCGGGGCACTCCACGGTGGGGTCGATCGCCGTGGCGTACCGGGCATCGCGCACGCCCTGGGCCGCCAGCCGTTCCACTACGGCTTCCCGCGATCTTCCCGAGGCCAGGCATACCAGCACCAGTGCGTGCGTGAACTTGGAGGCGTCGTCAATGGTCCCCAGCACCGGCGCGCCGTCCACGGTGACGCCTGCCATTTCCTTGTCGTCGTCGAGCAGCCCGACGACGTCGTACTGCCCGCTGGCGCGGACCATGGTCAGGACCTCCCGGGCCAGCCCGCTTGCTGCGATCAGCACCAGTTCGCTCACCGGCGTACACCGGCGGCCGCCCGTACGCTGTTCATGACCCGGTTCAGGCCCACGTTGTCTAGGCCGTGGAAAATCGGGAGAACTAGGGTCCGGTCCGTCAGCCGTTCGGTGTTCTGGAGCCCTGCGTTGCCAGTATCGCGCCACCGGTAGGCAGGCTGCCGGTGAGCCGCCATGGCGCCGCGGCGCGCCGAAATTCCGGCATCGGCCAGGCGGGCCAGGAGCCCTTCGCGGTCAATGGCGAAATCCGGGAGTACTTCGACCCAAAAGGACTGGAAGTTGGCCGTCCCGTACGGTGGGTCGGCCACAAACCGCAGACCCGCCAGGCCGGAAAGCCCTGCCTCATACTTCGCGGCGATCTCCCGGCGGCGAGCCACTATCTCGCCCAGCCGGCCCAGCTGCACGATGCCGACGGCGGCCTGCAGATCCGTCATCTGGTAGTCGAAGCCGACCTCGACGTACACCTCCGGCGCGGCAATGCGGGATCCGCGACGGTCCGCCGCCGGCACGTTCAGGGAGTGGCCGCGGAGGCTCCGGGCGCGTGCCGCCCAGTCCGCCCGGTGGGTTGTCAGCATGCCGCCCTCGCCAGTGGTCAGCACATTGTCCTGGTGGAACGACCACACGGAAATGTCGGCCCCCGTGCCCACGGGCCTGCCCTTGTATTCCGAGCCAACGGCGCAGCCGGCGTCTTCGATCACAGTGATTTCGTGACGGTCGCACAGCTCGCGGACGGGGTCCAGGTCAACGGGCACGCCGGACTGGTCCACCACGATCACGGCCCGAGTGTCCAGGGTCAATGCCGCCCGGACCGTGGCCGCAGCCACAGTCCCGGTGGCGGGGTCCACGTCGCAGAAAACCGGCCGTGCCCCGACATACGTCACCGCATTCGCCGTGGCGATGAAGGCCAGCGACGGCACCACCACGTCATCGCCGGGACCGATGCCGGCCACTATCAGCGCCAAGTGCAGTGCGGTGGTTGCGCTGGAGGTCGCGACGGCGTGGGGCACCTCCTGCAGGGCGCTGAACTGCGCCTCGAACGCCTTCACTTTCGGCCCCTGCGTCAGTATGCCGGAGGCGAGGACCTCCGCCACTGCGCGGGTTTCGTCGTCGCCGAGCCAGGGTTCCATGACGTTGATGCGGGCCAGGACGGTTTCTGCTGTCACTTGGCACCGGCCTTTCTGGCGACCGTTCTCATGTCCGCGTCCTTCCTACTTTTCGCTGCGGGGTCTGTGCATTCCGTACTGCAAAATTAGCGGGATGCATGCCGTTCTGGCGGGGAAAGCAGGCGGTTGTGTGGGCACCGGAAGGGAAGAATGCGGGAATTGCGGGTACCTGCAGCGCCCTGTGCCCCCAGCCGGTGTCCTAGAGGATGGGAAGGACGAATTGTTCCTTGGCCTGCGTGGCTTCCTTGCCCGTTGCGAGGGCTGTCAGCTGGGCGCGTGATTCCACTCCGAGTTTCCGGTAAATCGAGGTGAGGCGCACTTCCACGGTCCGGACAGAGACATACAGGGTGGCCGCGATTTCCTTGTTCCGCATCCCGCGGGCCACCATGCGCACCAGCACACGTTCGTGGTCTGCAAGCATCAGGATCGCGGGGTTGCCGGGGGCACCTGCCGGTTCCACACGTTCGTCGAGCAGCAGCGAGTCGACGTGCTGGGCCCACGCGTGGGCCCCGGCTTCGTCGAACATCACTTTCGCTCGAAGCAGACCATCCCGGGCGCTCCGGAGGCGGCCGAAGGCGCCGAGACGTTCGGAGTAGCACAGCAGTGTCCTGGCGCGTTCCAGCAGTGATTCCTGGGGATTTCTGCCGGCGAGGGCGTCACTGAACAGCTGGAGCGACTGCTCACCGTCGGCCAGCATCGCCCGGCTCCGGGCAACAGCCATCATGAGCCAGGGCGAACGCAGGCCAACTGCCTGGCTTTCCAGGTGCCACAGCGCCTGGGCGGCCTCCCTGTGCCGGCCCAGCCGGATCAGGACTTCCACCAGATCGGACTCGCAGCGGAGCAGCGTGGGGTTGCTGAAAGCCTGACCTATCTCCCCTGCCCGCGACAGCTGCGCGAAGGCCTTGGCGAGGTTTCCCCGCATGAGGGCAAAATGCCCTTGGCACGCGGCCAGCTGCGCTGTAATCGCAGGGTGGCTCTCCGCCCCTGAGAAGTGCTGGGCGTCCGACGCGTAGGCGCGGGCGAGTTCCTCGTTTCCGATCGCGTTGGCCCGCCAGACCCGGAAGACGTGCCGCATTCCACGGTGGTATTTGGTTTCCGGTTCTGCGAGCTCAAGATCTTCGATCAGTTTCACCGCCTTCCGGACGTTCCCCGCCCGGATTTCATTGTCCACTGCGAGGAACTCCGCGGTTTCCCGCCAGTTGACGGTGTTTGCCTCCAGAAAGTTCCGCACCCGGGCAAAGGCCTCCTGGGCGGCGACATGGTGTTCGGCATAGCTCAGCGCACGGCCCTGTACGAGAAGGGTGGCAACCGTTTCGCTCCCGCCGTCGGGCTTGCGGCCGATCTCCTCACGTGTCCCGCTGATCGCTTCGATGAGTTGCCTGGCGCTCTCCGCCAGGGCCAGACAGTCCGGTGAGGCGTGGTCCTTGAACTCCTCGGCGTACCGCAGCAGGCTCGTGGCATCCGCAAGCTCCCAGCGGTCCGCATAATAGAGCGCGCCGGCCACGAGCAGGCGGTTAGCGAAGGCCGGATCGTGTTGCCCGAACTCCTTCACCAGCCGGAGCACCATGCTGGAGCGCACGGCGCCGCCCTGGATGAACTGGATCTCGAAGGCGAGGCCGGTAAGCCGAAGGATCAGGGCAGGGTTCCGCGTCACGCGCTGCGCCCAGTCCAGGTAGCGCTTGGCGTAGACGAATTCACCCCGGTTCAGCAGCAGCTCGGCCACGGTGGTGAGCCTCGCAGCCGTCTCCGCTTCCCACGGGTTGATGGTCAGGGCCCGTTCAACGTATTCGACGGCGAAGGGCACTTCGCCGCTCCGGATTAGGTCAACGGCAAGGCGGAGCAGCCCAAACGGGGTCTGCCGTTCCAAAGCGGTAAAGCTTAGGTGCCAGCGGTGCGCATAGGGATCCGCGGGCTCCGCCGCTGCCGCCATGGCGCGGTGGCTGGCGGTCCGCGTTGCTGGTGTCATGGCCGCATACACGTAGCCTCGGAGCAACTGGTCCTGGATCCTCAGATGCGGCCCGGACCTGCCCACCATGCCCTGTGCCAGCAGTTCGTCGATCCCGCCCCACAGCTGGTCATAGGCTCTTTCCAAGGTGGCGATATCGCTGCGGCAGGACAGCGAAAGCAGGTCAAGGACCTTCCTCGCGACAGGCGAGAGTCCCCCCACGGAGGCAGCGAACTCCGCTTCGAAGCTTCCCTTGCCGGGCAGCGGAACCGGCAGCGCGTATTTTCCGTCTGCCACACGTTCCAGCAGCAGCTTAAAAAGCTCGACGGCGGCGAGCGGGTTCCCTTGGGTGGCAGAGGCGACTGCGTGGACCGCCGCCGTCGCGGTCTGCCGGGCCGGAATGGCCTCCAGCATGCGGACTGTGTCGTTGTAGTTCAGCGGTGCCAGCTGGAGGGCGGGAAGGGATGCGAACGGGCTATCGGCTACATCTTCCCGCACGCTCATGAACAGCGCCATGTCCGTTCCGGTCAGCCGGCGCGCCAAGTAGCCGATCACCGCCTGGCTGCTGGGGTCCAGTTGGTCGGCGTCATCGATGACAATGACCGTCCGGGACGACGAGCGCTGGTGCAGTCCGTTGAGCAGCAGGGTGGACACAGTCGGGACGTCCATGGCGCCAGTGGAATCGCGCAGCAGTTCGTCGGCGAAGCGGTTGAGGACGGGATCATCGATGCCGGTCAGGAGCGCGGTGAGGCCCGAGAGCGGCCAGTCGGACTCTGAGGCACTCGCTGTCAGGAAGACGGTGCGGACATCGGAGAGGCGGGGAATCTCGGATAGGAGGGCGGACTTGCCCGTCCCGCGCCTGCCCACCACCTTGAGGGCTGAATCTTTAGGACCCCGGATTACGGAGAGTATCCGGTCCAATTCCCTGCTTCGGCCTATTAACGACATGTGGTCCCCATCCATCGAAGAAGGAGACCGAACTGCTTGCTCTATCCAAAATCCTGGGTCCATCCAGCCGCTTGCGCGACACGCGGACCGGCTTTCCTGGCCGCCTCATTGCGTCCAGTACGGTACCCAGCCGTTCTTGCCAATATAGACCTGTTCTGCTGCGGGCACCAGAGACTTTCTGCCTCGAGCCGGAGTGCAGTTGGGGGTCCAATTAGGCCGCCAGTCCCAGCCTCGGGTTGATGGTGGCGGCCAGGATGACGGCACAAATATGTAGGAATGCAGGCTGTGCTTCAAGGCTTCGCGCCGAATCCGCGGATTCAAACGGCTTGGATCGGAAGCTTGCTGCGGATCCATGCGCACGATCAACACCCACACGCAGGCGACGTACACCAGGGCTCCTGTGGCCCAGCCCGCGGCAGGTCCCTGCGGCCAGCGCACGCTCGCACCAGTGAACTCAGCGGCGGCGGGGAAGGCGCTATTCGGCCGCTTCGCTGACAGGCGCTAAGCCGAAGGGATCGTAGCTGCGGGTTCCCTCCGTGATGTCCTTGTTGAGCTGGGTCAGCCGCCGGACGATCTCCGCCGGGTCCTGCGCTATGGATTTCGGCCAGCCGTAACAGGCGGCCACGGCTTCAACCAGCTGCTTGTACAGCTTCTCAGGTCCGCGTAGCCGCCATCGTCCACGAGGTTCTAGAGCTTGGTCAGGCCGAAGTTTTCCGCCATCCAGATTTCCTGCCGGCGTTCGACGACGGCGCGGCCGAGTTCCGCGACAGCCTCGCGTTGCGCCGGGGTAATGGGGCCCGGCCAGGGGAACGTTTCGAAGACGGACGTACTTGCATACGCAAGGTCAGCTTTCAAAGTTGCCCCTGCTTCCAGGCCCAGGCAACGTGAGCCGAAGAAAGAAGAAACCCCATAGGGGCATCGTCTTGGAAAGGGAATACGCAGATCTCGTCGCTTGGAAGCGTCCACTCGTCAGCCCTCGCAAACGTTGCCCTCTTGCAGGCCCACTTGTTGGTGAAGTTTTCCACATACGCACACTCCGGCTTCCGCCTCGGGACCATGGCGCCTAGCCTTGAGTCAAGCGCGAATCGCCTATCCGGTTCAAATGCACTAAGATATTGAAGTCTGTGCTGCGCCCTGCCTCCGTTCTGTTGGCTGGGCATCGCACGGCATCGCAAATGAACCTCCTGTTACGGAAATGCCGTAACCGCTTAGCCCAAAGGAGGTGGGTTCACATATGCGTCCTTACGAATTGATGGTAATCATCGACCCCGAGGTCGAAGAGCGTACCGTTGAGCCGTCGCTTCAGAAGTTCCTGAACGTCATCACCAACGATGGTGGAACCATCGAAAAGGTTGACATCTGGGGCCGTCGTCGACTGGCTTACGAAATCAAGAAGAAGTCCGAAGGTATCTACGCCGTGGTGAACTTCACCGCCAAGCCGGACACCGCCAAGGAACTTGACCGCCAGCTGTCTCTTAACGAGACCATCATGCGCACCAAGATCACCCGCCCCGAAGAGCAGAAGGTTGTTGCTGAGTAATTTCAGCTCCGATCTTCATTCTTTACCCCGCAGGATCGAATTCTTCACCCAGGATCGAACAAGGAGGCAGTAGATGGCAGGCGAAACCACTATTACGGTCATCGGTAATCTCACCAATGACCCGGAATTGCGGTTCACACCGTCAGGTTCGGCAGTAGCGAACTTCACCATCGCTTCCACCCCGCGCACCTTTGACCGCCAGTCCAATGAGTGGAAGGACGGGGAAACCCTGTTCCTCCGCGCAGCGGTATGGCGTGAAGCAGCCGAGAACGTTG
This sequence comes from Pseudarthrobacter cellobiosi, assembly GCF_023913755.1. Classification (GTDB taxonomy): domain Bacteria; phylum Actinomycetota; class Actinomycetes; order Actinomycetales; family Micrococcaceae; genus Arthrobacter; species Arthrobacter cellobiosi. The sequence continues at coordinate 22,544 of NZ_JAMXBJ010000045.1, read as the reverse complement.
CCGAGTCCCTCACCAAGGGCATGCGCGTGATCGTTTCCGGCCGTTTGAAGAGCCGTTCCTACGAAACAAAAGAAGGCGAAAAGCGCACCGTTATCGAGCTCGAAGTCGATGAAATCGGCCCGAGCCTGCGTTACGCCAATGCCAAGGTCAACCGCACCCAGCGCTCCGGCGGTCAGGGTGGGCAGGGTGGCTTCGGCGGCGGCAACAGCGGCGGTGGCTTCGGAGGCGGCAACTCTGGTGGAAACCAGGGCGGCAACTCCGGTGGAGGCTTCGGTGGCGGCAACCAGCAGGCTGCACAGGAGGATCCCTGGGCAACGCCCGGTGTATCCAACGCAGGCGGCGGCTGGGGCAACGGCCCCGATTCCGAACCTCCCTTCTAAACCAATCATTTAGGCCCGACGCCGGGACCGCCGAAGGTGCCGCAAGGCACCTGACGTGACTGCCGCCGTCGGACCACCACCATCCCGTGGATCAACATCCACGGGCTCCATAGAATAGGAGCTCCACGATGGCTAAGGCTGAACTCCGTAAGCCCAAACCAAAGTCCAACCCCTTGAAGGCCGCTGACATCACTGTCATCGACTACAAGGACGTAGCATTGCTGCGCAAGTTCATCTCCGACCGCGGAAAGATCCGCGCCCGTCGCGTCACTGGCGTCACGGTGCAGGAACAGCGCAAGATCGCCCAGGCAATCAAGAACGCCCGCGAAGTTGCACTGCTGCCCTACTCCGGCGCTGGCCGCGGCTAAGGAAGGGACTGACTAACATGGCAAAGCTCATTCTGACCCACGAAGTAACCGGTCTCGGTGCCGCTGGCGACGTTGTCGAGGTTAAGGACGGTTACGCACGTAACTACCTGCTGCCCCGCAACTTCGCCCTGACCTGGTCGAAGGGTGGCGAGAAGCAGGTTGAGTCCATCAAGGCTGCCCGCGCCGCCCGCGAGCACGCTTCCCTGGAAGACGCTCAGAAGCAGGCCGCTGCACTCTCCGCCAAGCCGGTCAAGCTCGTCGTCAAGGCTGGCGAGACCGGACGCCTGTTCGGCACCGTCAAGCAGGCCGACGTCGCCGACGCTGTTGAGGCCGCTGGCCTTGGCCGCATCGACAAGCGCAAGGTTGAACTGCCGACTCACATCAAGTCGGTTGGTTCCTACCAGGCCAACGTACGTCTTCACGCCGACGTTGCCGCTGTGATCGAACTCAACGTAGTCGCAGGTAAGTAGCCTTTCCGGCTACGCAGCCTCAAACTGCACAAAAACCCCCGTTGCCGTCACCGGCAGCGGGGGTTTTATGTGCCCTGCGCTGCGCCGACATGGCACTTGGCGGCAGTGTCGGAGCCCGGGACTGCCGCCAAATGCCAACTCGGGGTAGAGATCAGGGCTGGTGGATCTCCGCCATGACATGGTGGTATCCGGTCCGGATCATCTCCGCGAGGACGTCACGGTCCACGTCGTCCAACTTGTTGACGTAGAGGCAGGCTGTGCTCGTCTTGTGCTTGCCGAGTTCGGGAAGCAGCCGGTCGGCGGCGGGTCCATCGGTGAGGCCGTACAGCACCAGGTTCGCCTTGCGCGGCGAGAACGCGACGGCGGGCGCATCGCCTTCCCGCCCGCTCTGGTACTTGTAGTGGTAGCTGCCGAATCCCACGATCGTCAGACCCCACATGAAGGCTTCCTGTCCTGTGATTTCCCGCATGAGGTCCAGGAGTGCAAAGCCATCAGCGCGCCGTACAGGGTGCTCCACTGCGGCCAGGAATTCTTCCACTGACCCGCCGGTTGCCTGGGTCTTGTTTTCTGCCATGACGGAAGTCTCCCAGAGCACGGCTCACTTGTCAGCCAGGCCGCTCCGGGTGATAGCCTGCGGCGGTGAGCCAGAATTCCTCCCCCGCGCGCCGCCGTCGTCCGTTCACCCAGGTGGACGTATTCACAGACGAACCCTACCGGGGCAATCCCGCTCGCAGTGGTTGGTGATGCCGTGGACCTCACCACAGAACAGATGCAACAGTTTGCCAACTGGACCAACCTGTCGGAGACCACGTTTCTACTGCCGCCGACGCATCCCGATGCCGACTACCGCGTCCGCATCTTCACCGGCCACGAGGAATTCCCTTTTGCCGGGCACCCCACATTGGGGTCTGCGCACGCGTGGCTCGACGCCGGTGGCCTCCCGAAGCGGGGCGGGGTCCTGGTCCAGGAGTGCGCGGCCGGCCTGGTCCGCGTGAAGCTCGACGGCGGACGGCGGACGGCGGGCCTTCGCCGCGCCGCCCCTGACGCGCTCCGGGCCGGTGGCGGAAGCGGACCTGGCGCGGATCGCTGCGGGCCTTCGCCTGCCCCGCCCGGCGCTTCTGGATGCCACCTGGCTGGTCAACGGCCCCGAATGGATCGGCGTGCTCCTGGAGTCCGCCGGACGGGTGCTCGGCATCAGGCCGGACTTCGCCGCCCTGGCTGCCTGAAAGTGGGTGTGATCGGACCGCATGCTGCGGACGCCGGAACTGACTTTGAGGTTCGGACCTTCATCCCGGGGGGACGCTGCCGCCGAGGACCCTGTCGCGGGCAGCTTCAACGCAGGCGCGGCGCAGTGCTGCTCTAGCGCCTGTGGAATAAACGCCGACCGCTGCTGGTTACCAAGGTGCATGCAAACACATGTAACATAGGCTGTACCGAACCTCAGGAGTCCAAGTGGAAACCCGCCGCATCACCGTACTGTCCGCCGGCCTGGGCGTGCCGTCCTCGAGCAGGCTGCTCGCCGACCAGCTCGCCGTTGCAGCAGAGCACCGCCTCGCCGATGCCGGTTTCGAGGTGAAGGTTGAGGTCCTTGAGCTCCGGGACCTCGCGGTGGACATCGCCAACAACTTTGTCACCGGCTATGCGGCTCCTCGCCTGGCGGATGTCATTGCCGGCGTGGAGGCTTCCGATGGCATCATTGCCGTCAGCCCGGTGTTCAGCGCCTCCTACAGCGGCCTGTTCAAGTCCTTCATTGACGTCCTGGACCCCAAGTCACTGGACGGGAAGGCTGTGCTCCTGGGTGCCACGGGCGGCACGGACCGCCACCAGATGGTTCTCGAGTACGCGATGCGCCCGCTGTTCAGCTACCTGCGCACCCGGATGGCCGCTACGGCCGTTTTCGCCGGCCCCCAGGACTGGGGAAACACGGACGACGGCGGCTCGCCCCTCTCGTCGCGGATCGACCGTGCGGCGGCTGAGTTTGCCGCCCTCCTGGCGGAGGATCAGCCCGGCCGCAAGCCGGCGGCCCTGGAGTCCCTGCCGTTCGAGCAGCTCCTGGCGGGCATTTCCGGCGGACGCTAAGGCGGGCTGGTCCGCAAGGTCCGCGCCCTTCCCGCAAAGTTCTTCCCGTCAGCGCCGGGGTCCCGGCTGCCGAACTATTCGGTCTCCCCGGTCGTTGACCGGAACATGAAGTGTCCTGTGGATTCAATTGACCTGATCATGAGCGAACGCAGCGGCGTCGAGATCGACTACTGCCCGCGGTGCCGCGGCGTTTGGCTGGACCGCGGTGAGCTGGACAAAATCATCGACCGCGCCAACGACGCCATGGGCGGCAGCGCTCCTACGCCGGCGCGCCCGGCGGCCGCGGCGCCTGTCGCTGCTCCGGTTCCGCCCCCGCTGTATCCGAACTTTGAACCCCGCCGCGAGCAGCCGCGGTACGAGCAGCCCCGTTACGACCAGCCGCGCTACGACGACCGGAAGTACGACAAGCCGGGGTATGACCGCGACCGCCGGCGGCCCAAAAAGAAAGAAGGCTGGCTGGGAGACATCTTCGACTTCTGACAGCCGGACGGTGCGCTGTGCCGTGGCTGAGAGCCCTGGGGTCCAGGAGCCTAGTCGTCCATAAGCCCTAGTCGTCCAGGAGGGCGATGAACTCGCGTGCCTGTTTCAGGGAGATGTCCGAGTGCCTGGTCAGCGCAGTGGCGGCGCCTTCGGTGTCGCCACTGCGCGCCAGCGTGCGGATGCGGCCGTAGATCTCGTCGTTGAGCATATTGCTGCTGACCTCACGCGTCACGTCGCCCTTGCTGGCAATGGCGCGGTAGCGGTAGGGGAACCGCTGGGGCGTGTCGTCATCGTCGGACTCTGCCACCACTTCAGCGGCAGGGCTGCGGTAGGCCTGCGGATGGGCGGCCAACGCCCCCACCGCGTCCCGGGATGCCCGCAGGCCTTCTCCTGTGGCCTCGTAGTACAGCTTGATGGCCGCCATCGCTTGTCCCTGGGCAATCAGCGCGTACAACCTGCGGTGCTGGTCCTCAGAGAGCTTGGCGGCGGCCAGGCGGGCCACCTCAACCGGATCCGGCGCAGGGGCCGTGCCGGCCTGCTTGACGGCCGCCTGCCGCCTGCTGACCGTCCGGGCAGCCAGTGCGACACCGGCGGCCACGACCGCGAGGATAATAACGGGGATCACGAGCGATTCCATTTCTAAAGCCGATCTACATACTTTTTGGCTGTCGCCAGGTCCGTTTGGGTTGCCTGGCGGAGGAGTTTGATGGCCTGGATCTTATGCCCTTCGTGCGCCATTGTCTGCAACTGCATGGCCAGCTGAGGGTCCAGAATCCCGCCGGGCAGCGCCGCATAGCCATACTGGCCGGCACCCGCTCCGGACTGCCCGCGCCGTGCTGCCCGGGCATGGTCTTCCTGCTGCGATTGCTGCTGTTCGTTCTGGCTGGGCCGGGTGTTGGCTTCCAGGCGGACACGCACGGCTGTTGCGACGCGCACCTGCTCGGCATAGTGCTCCGCAGAGCGCCTGGCCAGGTCCTGCTGGTACTTCTCGGCGTCGGAGGTCCCGGAATCACGGGGTCTGAGGGCCGTCGTAAATGCCCAGATTATCGCCGCCAACACGCCAGCCGGCAGAAACACCATCAGTACATCGCCCATAGTCAGAGCTTATGCCAGATGCCCGTTATCCACAGCACATTCCTGCCGTTGCATACAGCCGATTCGCTGCGGCGTCAAAAGATGCCCGGCGGTGTGCCGCGCATCACCAAACGGGCATGAATCGCCGACGGAGACGCTCGGAAAGCCAGATCTTTCAACAGCGCCACGCCGCAAGCTGTGGATGAAGGTTGAGAAAAAAAGAATTTAGTCCACATCCTCGACGAACGTTTTCGCAGGTCAGACGCATATATACGGCAAAAGTTTTTTTGTTTCCACAGGTTCACCCACAGGCTGTGCACAAGCTATGCCCCTTAGTGCACAGGTTATCCACAGCCCTCCGGGTTGGTGGGCTTGGACGCTGGGGCGGTGGCGGCTACCGTTGCGGGATACCTGCTTTTGGGGCGCCATGACGCCGTCGCGGACATGTGCTGTCGCAGCAGTGGACGACTTCGGTCCGGCTGCTGCGGCGCTTTTTGTGGATAACTTGCGGAACATGGGGATAACTCCCACGCGCCTTGCGCAGACTCAAATGTTGCGCAGACTTCAATCGGGCCCGCCGGGCTTCATTGTCGGAGGCCGCTGATAGACCTGAACGTATGCCGTCCCGTGGAGGTCCCGCAGGAGGGCGCCCGGCAGGTAAATGACTTACTCGCCGCATCAAGTCGCGGCACACTATGGAGGACGGCAGCTTTGTCAGTAACGCACCTGGACTCGATCGAGGGTACCCGCGGATCAGAAGGCAGCCGTAAGCCACCACAGGACATTCCCGCCGAGCAGTCCGTCCTCGGCGGCATGATGCTGTCCAAGGACGCCATCGCGGACGTTGTGGAAATCCTCCGCGGCCAGGACTTCTACCGGCCTGCGCACGAGACCATCTACGAGGCGATCATCGACCTCTACGGCCGCGGCGAGCCGGCGGATGCGGTTACCGTCTCGGACGAACTGACCAAGCGCGCAGAGATCAACCGGATCGGCGGACCCGCCTACCTGCACGAGCTCATCCAGACTGTGCCCACGGCCGCCAATGCCGGCTACTACGCCGAAATCGTGGCAGAGCGCGCCATTCTGCGCCGGCTCGTCAACGCAGGCACCAAAATCGTCCAGCTGGGATACGGCTCCGACGGTGAGGTGGAGGACCTGGTCAACCAGGCACAGGCCGAGGTTTACGCCGTGGCGGAGCGGCGCACAGCAGAGGACTATGTGGTCCTCAAGGACGTCATGGAAGCCACGGTGGACGAGATCGAAGCGTCCGGACACCGCGGGGAAGGCATGACCGGTGTGCCAACGGGGTTCTACGAACTCGATGAACTCACGCATGGACTGCACCCGGGGCAGATGATCGTCATCGCCGCCCGTCCGGCAGTTGGTAAGTCCACGTTTGCCCTAGACTTCGCCCGCTCTGCGGCCATCAAGAACAATCTGGCCACGGTCATGTTCTCTCTCGAAATGGGCCGGAATGAAATCGCCATGCGCCTGTTGTCCGCCGAGGCAACCATCGGCCTGCAGGACCTTCGCAAGGGCACCATCAAGGACGAGCAATGGTCCAAGATCGCCACCACCATGGGCAGGATGAATGATGCCCCGCTCTTCATCGATGACAGCCCGAACATGTCGCTGATGGAAATCAGGGCCAAGTGCCGCCGCCTCAAGCAGCAGCATGACCTGAAGCTCGTGATCCTGGATTACCTGCAGCTCATGAGCTCCGGCAAGAAAGTGGAGTCACGCCAGCAGGAAGTCTCCGAGTTCTCCCGTGCGCTGAAGCTGCTGGCCAAGGAACTCCAGGTTCCGGTCATCGCCCTGTCGCAGCTCAACCGTGGCTCCGAGCAGCGCCAGGACAAGCGGCCCATGGTCTCTGACCTCCGCGAATCCGGCTCCATCGAGCAGGATGCGGACATGGTCATCCTGCTGCACCGTGAGGACGTCTATGACAAGGAATCCCCGCGCGCAGGCGAGGCGGACATCCTGATCGCCAAGCACCGTAACGGCCCCACCAAGGACATCGTGGTGGCCTTCCAGGGCCACTACTCGCGCTTCGCCAACATGGCGGCCGACGCCGGAGGCAGCGGCTTCTAGGGTCGTTCCCGCCGGGGCTGGCTGGCTTAGCCCTGCCCCAGCAGGTGGTTGGGCAGCCGGTTCCCCGGGGCGGTCCCACGGATCTTGAGCAGTTCGCGGGCGTGGGCATGCAGCCGCGTATCTTCTGCCGAGACCGGCACCCAGCCGGGGACGGGCACCGAGTTGCCGTCGGCGTCGCGCGCCACCATCACCGTGAGGCAATACGTGGTGAGGTTCAGTTCCCTGCCCTTCGGATCACCGGAGCGGACGTGTACGGCGATGTGCATGCCTTTAGTCCCGGTGTAGACGAGCCTGGCCTCGACCTCCACTACATGGCCGATCAGCAGGGGCCGGTAGAAGCGAACGCCACCGGAGAATACCGCCACCGTGTCCATGCCGCAGTAGCGGGACGCGCAGACATAGGCGGCTTCGTCGATCCACTTCATCACAATGCCGCCGTGCACTTTCCCGCCCCAGTTCACGTCCGTGGGGGCGGCCATGAACCGCAGCGTCACCCGTTCGGCGGTCCCGGCGTCGGTATATTCCTGGGCGTTCATGGCTTCGACGATCCGTTCACGGACCGTGATCCGCGCCAGGGCGTGGTCCCGCTGTTCGATCTCCGCCGCCGTGACCGGTTCGAACTGTTTGACGGGTATCGGCTTGCCGTTGTCGCCGACCGCTACGAAGATCACCATGCACTGGCTGCGCATCGTGGCAGGCCCGCCCTTGGGATCGCTGGACGAGACGGTGGTCCGGATGTGCATGGAGGAGCGTCCCGTGTAGACGATGGTGGCCTCCACCTCCACCATGTCGCCGCTGTTCACCGGGTCCGCGAAGTGGATGTTGCCCACGTAGGCGGTGACGCAGTAGGACTTGGCCCAGCCCACGGCGGCAGCGTACGCCGCCTTGTCCACCCATTCGAGGACGGTCCCCGCATCTACCGAGCCGCTGTGGCCCACATCCGTGGGGGCAGCCAGGAAGCGGAGGGATACGGAATTGGCGGCGGTCTCAGTCATGCTGCGATCTTACTGAGACGTTGTGTTACCGGAGGGTCGGGGATGACATATATGCAACAGGAACTGCCCCGACCGCCTTTTTGTGGCGGACAGGGCAGTTCTGTCTGTGGATTGCTGGCTGCTGGCGACTTCGTTCCGCCCGCCGTCAGGACCCGGTCGCTGGACCCGGTTTCCCAGTTCCACTTGGCAATGCTGGGCGTTCCCTTGTTTGTTGTTGCGTCCCAATCGTGATCCACAATTTCGCGGAGCAGGTCCCCGTCCCACCACGCCAGGAAATTGGCAGCCGAGATCCTGTTGGCGATCAGTTCGCCCTTGGCCGACCGGAGCTCACCGACGGGGGAATTCCAGGCGGCGTCGCCGCCGATGGCCCAGCCCTCAGCCCCGGCGTAGCGGGGGTCGATGTCGCCGGCCGCCGCGCGTCCGGTGTCCTTGACGGCCGGGATGCTCCAGAGGACTTCACCGGTCCGGGAGTCGCGGAACGTGGCGCCCTTGTTGCCGCTTGACCCCATGTCCTCGTGGGCGGCGAACGTTTCGAGTCCCGGCCGGGTGGGGTCCGGGTCGCTCGTATGGATCGCGTCGCCGTGGCCAAGCCCCGTGTTTTAGAGGGGCTTGCCGTTGTCATCGATGGTCATCGATCCGAAGATGAACTCGTCCTTGCCGTCCGCGTCCACGTCCGCCACGAGAGGTTGTCCAGGGCTCAACGGCCTACGTCACGGAGCCGGCCACTTCCAGCATCCACGCCGTTGACTTGAATTCGGGAAAGGTGGTCCAGAGCGCCGTCCTGGATCGCGCCGCCAACGAACTCACCGGAGTTGCCGGCTGACATTCCTGCCACGGCAAAGACGTTAAAAGCCCGACGACGGACCGGCACCTGGGTGCCTGTCCGCCGTCGGGCGTTGCTCGTTTAGGAGGAGTCCGCTTAGGCGAGGACTGCCAGTTTGGAGCCCTTGCGGCCGAACAGGACGCGATCCATAGACACGCGGCCGGCTCCGGTGAGTGCGAGTGCCAGGGCGGCAGCGCCCAGAAGCAGCACCAGTTCGTACCCGCCCTTGTCGGCGAAGACTCCTGCCGAGGCGTGCACCAGGAAGAAGGCGCCGATCATGTTTACGGCCAGCAGGGCGGCCACCACGCGGGTGAGTACGCCCAGGATGAGGGCAATGCCGCCAGCCAGTTCGAGGCCTGCGACGAAGGGTGCTGACACGTTGGCTGCCGGAACGCCCATCTGGGTGAACGCGGCCTGGGTGCCGGCGATGGTCCATTCGTTGAACTTCTGCCAGCCGTGGGCGGTGAAGAGGAAGCCGAGGATGACGCGCAGGACGGTGATGGCGGTGGTGGTGAGGCGTGACTGATTCATAAATCGAGTCTGCTGGATCATTAGTTGAAGTGTCAACTAACCGTCCACCATTGTGTCCTTTGTCATGACTTCCGGCGTCACGGAAGCGGGGCCGCCAGGTGGTTGGTTCCGGCCGTTAGGCTGAAACTGTGCCCAACCAATCCGCCCCCGCTGCCGTCCAGCGTCCCGCCAGCCATGCCCGGGAAATCCTGCGGCTCGCGGTTCCGGCGTTCGGCGCACTGATCGCCGAACCGCTTTTCCTGCTCGCGGATTCGGCCATTGTGGGCCATCTTGGCGTGGCCCAGCTGGCCGGCGTGGGGCTCGCTTCCGCCGTGCTGCACACCGCCGTCGGCCTGATGGTTTTCCTCGCCTACTCCACCACTCCGGCGGTGGCCCGCGCGATGGGACACGGCCAGTTGGGCAAGGCACTCGCCGCAGGGCGCGACGGCGTCTGGCTGGCACTTCTGTTGGGCATAGTTCTGGCGGTGGCCGGTTTCTGGGCCGCTGAACCCCTGGTGTCCCTGATGGGGGCGGAGGCTGACGTTCGCTCGTTCGCTGTTGACTATCTCCGCTGGTCCATGCCCGGCCTGGTGGCCATGCTGCTCATCTTTGCAGGCACCGGAGTGCTCCGCGGATTGCAGGACACCAGGACGCCGCTGCTCGTGGCCACCGCAGGCTTTGCCCTGAATATTATCCTCAACCTGTGGCTGGTCTACGGGCTGGACTGGTCCGTCGCAGGCTCGGCGGCCGGCACCAGCATGGCGCAATGGGCCATGGCGGCCGTCTATCTGGTGATGGTCCAGCGAAATGCCGCCCGGCATGGCATCGGCCTGTGGCCCGACTGGAGCGGTATCCGCGCGATGACCCGCGTCGGTTCGTGGCTCATGCTCCGCACGCTGAGCCTGCGCATTGCCATCCTGGCGACGGTTTTTGTGGTCACGGGGCAAGGTGCCGTCAACCTGGCCGCGCACCAGCTGGCCATGACCATCTTCTCGTTCCTCGCCTTTGCCCTCGATGCCCTTGCCATCGCCGCCCAGGCCCTGATCGGCAAGGAACTGGGCGCCTCCAACGCCGTCAGGGCGCGGCACCTGACCCGGACCATGATCCGCTGGGGTGTCGGATTCGGCGTGGTCACGGGAGCCATGCTGGCCGTCGCCGCGCCCTGGGCGGGGGCGCTGTTCACTTCCGACGCCGGCGTCCAGTCCGTGCTGACTTACGCCCTGTGGATCCTGGCCGCCGGTCAGCCTCTTGCCGGTTATGTTTTTGTCCTGGACGGCGTGCTGATCGGCGCCGGAGACGCCAAGTACCTGGCGCTGGCGGGCGTGGTCAACCTCGCTGTCTACGTCCCCATGCTCGTGGCCGTTGCTGTCTCCGGCATGTCCGCCGCTGCAGGCCTCGTGTGGCTGTGGGCCGCCTTTGCGCTGGGGTATATGGCCGCCCGGGCGCTGACGCTGGGCCTGCGCGCCCGGTCGGACCGCTGGATGGTGCTGGGTTCGCCATAGGGCTGGCGGCCACTAAACTGGACCGGTGAACCAACCACTGACACCCACAGATGCTCCCTCCGGCACCGCCCAGCAGGCAGACCTGTGGAAGCCGGTACTGCTCCGGGCCTTGGCCGCACTGGTGTTCGGTGCCGTGACCATTTTCTGGGCCGGGCCATCGGTCCAGGTCATGGGATGGTCGGGCGGGCTCTATCTGCTGGTCACGGGCCTGCTGCTGCTCTGGGCCATCCCGAAGACCGGCTACGCGCGTGATGGCATGCCCGGCAAAATCCTCTCCGCCGCAGGGGCCGCCCTGGCAGGCGCAGGTGTTGCCTTGGCGCTGCTTTACGGGGACCGCGTCTTTGGCGTCGTCGCGGCGGTGGGACTTGGCCTGGCCGGAGCGGTGGAACTGTACTGCGGTCTCAAGTATCGCGGCCGGCACGTGCTGGCCCGCGACTGGCTGGCCTCGGGCATCATCGGGCTTGGTACTGCGGCGATCCTGCCTTTTTTCATCAGCCTAGGAGCCCATGCCCTGCTTGGCGTCGCCGGCGGCGGGGCCATCATCTCCGGTGTGCTGTGGGCCCTGTCCGGGTTGACGCTAAGGCACGATTCCCGGCCCGCCTCCGCGAAGCCGTAAACTAGAAGCGAAAGGTTCTACCCGGCGTAGAAAAGACGCCCGGAACAACCCCCCGCACACATTCGAACCAGCACGCCTTTCGGCATGGCTGTAGGAGAGGAACTACCTTGGCAGACCAGAAACCAGGAAAACCGCGCAATCTGCGGACCTCGGTGAAGGGGCCTCTGATGTTCTCCGCGTTCTGGGCCGTCCTCGCCTTCGTCGCGGTGCTGATCTTCGCCTCCGGCGGCAGCTCGAAGACCCCGCGGTTCGACCTCGCCTTCACGGGCGCCGGCATTGCGTTCATCGTAACGCTGGTGATCGCCGCCATGCTGGCCATGAGCCACAAGGAGAACTCCGAACATCTGGGCAAGGGGTCCGGCGTCAACCTGAGTTCAGCGCGGAAGCCGTCCCATGGATTCGGGGGACACGGCCCAAGCCAGACCGGCGGCGCTCCTGAGTCTCCGGACGCCGACAGCAACGGCTCCAGCCACCCCTAGCCCACCGGTTCCTCGCGCGCCGGTTCCTCGCGCGCCGGGCCTGGCCCCGGCACTGGATCAGCGAACCTTATTCACTGAACCTAGGCTCAGCGAGCAGTCGCCTGCCGCGCCCGGTACGCTGCCACGTGCGCGCGGTTGGCGCAGTTCCCGGTGTCGCAGTACCGTTTCGACCGGTTGCGGCTGAGGTCCAGGACCACGGCATCGCAGTCCTCGGCCTCGCACACCAGCATGCGGTCCATCTCCTTGCTCCGGATGACGTCCGCCAGGGCCATGGCGGCTTCGGTGCCCATTCGCTCTGCCAGCGGCGCGTCACTGGCAGTGGCGTGCAGATGCCAGTCCCACTCATCGTGCTTCATCAGCTGGGGGAGTGCGTTGGCCTCGCGCAACAGGCGGTTGACGCCCGCCACAGCAGAGTCTTCGTCCGCGGTCCAGAGGGCGGCAAGCCGCCCGCGCAGTTCGTGGACACTCGACAGCTCGGCCGCATCGCCGGCGCGGGATCCACTGAACCCTTCGGAGTGAAGGAAGCCATCCAGATCCGCCACCGTGGCGAGCGATTCGCGTCCGTTGGCGGCGGTGTTGATCAGGTTGACCGCGGCGCGCAGGGCTATTTCGGTGTCAGGGGCAAAGACCATCTTGACTCCTTACTGGGGCGGGCGTAGTGTCAGGACCATTACCCCACTTTACTCCTGACAGGAGGCGTCGGTGACTGCCGCCCCTAACCCCGCAGCCGCGGGCGGATTCCTTGGCTCCGGCCTCGGAATCGCGTTGTTCTCTTCTGCCGTCTTCGGGCTCTCCGGCTCCTTCGCCAAAGCGCTCCTGGAAACCGGCTGGTCCCCGGGCGCTGCCGTGACGGCCCGCCTGACCGGTGCTGCGTTGATTCTCGCCGTTCCTGCCGTTCTGGCTCTGCGCGGACGGTGGTACCAGCTGCGCGACAACTGGGTCACCATCGGTCTTTTCGGCCTGATCGGCGTGGCCGCTTGCCAGCTGTTTTACTTCAACGCGGTAGCCCGCCTTTCCGTGGGTGTAGCGCTGTTGCTTGAATACCTGGCTCCCGTCCTCATCGTGCTTTGGCTGTGGGGAGCCAGCAAGAAGCGGCCACGCGCGTTGACCTTCGGCGGAACAGTGCTGTCGCTCGGCGGCCTGGTCCTCGTGCTGGACCTCACCGGAACGGTCAAGATCGACATCGTCGGGGTCCTGTGGGGGATGGCCGCTGCCGTGTGCCTTGCCATCTATTTCTTCATCACTGCCAAGGAGAATGATTCCCTGCCGCCCATCGTCCTGGCATCCGCCGGGCTGCTGGTGGGGTCAGCCGTCATGTGGCTGGCGGCCGCCACGGGACTGCTTCCCATGGCCTTCAGCACCGCGGATACCAGGCTCGGCCCCTGGATCACCCCCTGGTGGGTCTCCCTGGGTGGCCTAGTCATCCTGGCAACAGTCCTGGCGTACATTTCCGGCATTGTCGCTGCCCGCGCCCTTGGCTCCAAGGTTGCATCCTTCGTCTCGCTGACCGAAGTGCTGTTCGCCGTGACCTGGGCCTGGCTGCTTCTGGGTGAGCTGCCCGGCGCCATCCAACTCCTGGGCGGCGTCCTCATTGTCGGCGGGGTGGTTCTGGTCCGGCTGGACGAGCTGCGCTCCGGCACGGCCGCTGCAACTGTCGGTGCGCCAGCCCCACTGGACCACGCGAACGACGTCGAACCTGTGCCCTGAGTGCCGGCCGCCTTGCCCTGAAGGACTTGCCCTGAAGGGCAGGTGCCACAGCTCGGGGCACCGCCGTCGCCCCACCGTTTCGTTGTGCCCGGCCGTTAAATGCCGCGGGGCCCGGACACTGTGCAGTGTCCGGGCCCTCGCAGTAGGGATTCTGCGGTTAGCGTGAAGCCTGGTCCTGCTCGCTGGCGTTCTTCGTGGCCTTCTGGCCCGCGTCCTTCAGCGCCTGGATGACCTGGTTCAGCGCCGCCGTGTGGGTGCCGGACCATTCGCCGCGGAAGTGGTCGGCGTCCGGGCCCTTCCAGTTGGTGCTGTCCAGCACGCGGGTCAGGTTGGACCTCTGCTGCTCGATCTCGCCGGCACCGGCCTGCAGCTTGCTGCCAAGAGTCCTGAGCTGTTCTACATCTGCGCCCCACATTGCCATCAGTTTTCTCCTCGTTGTCTTGGATCCGATCCAGATCGGCATCCCCAGCGGCCCCCGGCTCATCCGGAAGATCCATTACCTAGAACCTATCCCGGCCCCAAATCACTGTCGATGGGCACCGCTGCCCATGCACCACTCCCCATGGGCCACAGCTCCCCGTGGTTTGAGCCGGCCGAATCTTGACAAGCTCGATCACCGGTGGGCTGGGGGTCGATCCGAGGCGTTCCAGAGCCTAGCATGGGCATATGTGCCGGAATATCCGTACCCTCCACAATTTCGAACCCCATGCGACCTCTGAGGAAGTGCATGCCGCCGCGCTGCAGTATGTGCGCAAGGTCAGCGGCAGCACCAAGCCGTCCAAGGCCAACGAGGACGCCTTCGAAGCGGCGGTGCACGAGATCGCCCAGATCACCCAACACCTGCTGGATTCGCTGGTCACCCACGCTCCCGCCAAACACCGGGACGAAGAAGCCGCCAAGGCCAGGGCCCGCGCGGCCGTGCGCTTCGGCACCGCCTGAGGACCTAACCGCCTGAGGACTACTTGCCGAAGCTGCGCAGCCGGAGCGAGTTTGCCACCACTAGGACGGAACTCGCTGCCATCGCAGCACCGGCAAGCATCGGGTTCAAAAGGCCCAGGGCGGCCACAGGAATGCCGACGGCGTTATAGAAGAATGCCCAGAAGAGGTTCGTCTTGATGGTGGCCAGCGTCCGCCGGGACAATTCGATGGCCTGTGCCACCTGTCCCAGGTCATTGCCCATGACGGTGAGGTCCGCCGCCTCGATGGCCACATCCGTACCGGATCCCATGGCGATGCCCAGGTCAGCCTGCGCCAGCGCGGCGGCGTCATTCACTCCGTCGCCGGCCATCGCCACAATGGCCCCGCCCGCCTGGAGTCGGCGGACGGCGTCCACCTTCCCGGCAGGCAGAACCCCTGCATAAACATCGTCAGGGGAAATGCCGACGGCGGCAGCGACCTGCGCGGCCACCGCGGCGTTGTCCCCGGTCAGCAGGATGGGGCGCAGCCCGAGCTTCTTCAGCTTTGCGACAGCCTCCGCGGATCCCGGCTTCACGGTGTCGCGGAGACTGATGATTCCAGCCGGGGTGCCGTCCACCGCCACCCAGATGGCCGTGGCACCGGTTGCTTCCGCGGCGGCCAGGGCCTCCTGCTGCGGGCCGGAAGGGCGGACGCCGTTCTCCGTGAGCCAGCCGGTGCGGCCCGCCAGGATCACGCGCCCTTCAGCGGTTCCCACCACTCCGCCGCCGGGTGCCGAACGGAAGTGTTCGACGGCGGGGAGCCGCCCGCCGTCGTCGTGCCCGGTTTGTGCCTCAACGGCCGCGGCCGCGATGGCGTGTGCGATCGGGTGCTCCGAAGCCGCCTCGACGGCGCCGGCGAGCCGCAGCACGTCCGTGCCCTGGTAACCGCCAAACGCGAGGGTGCTGCCCACAGCGAGTTTTCCGGTGGTGACGGTGCCGGTCTTGTCGAGCAGGATGGTGTCCACGGTGCGGGTGTCTTCGAGGACCTGCGGGCCCTTGATCAGGATGCCCAGCTGGGCTCCCCGGCCGGTTCCGGTGAGCAGTCCCACGGGAGTGGCAAGCCCCAGGGCGCACGGGCAGGCGATGACCAGGACGGTGACCGCGGCGGTAAAAGCGGCCCTGAGCTCGGCAGGCTCAATCGCCGGGCCGCTGAACGCGAGCCACAGCCCAAAAGTCAGCGCAGCGATGGCCAGGACGATCGGGACAAAGACGGCGCTGATCCGGTCGGCGAGGCGGGCGATGGGGGCTTTGCCGGTCTGTGCCTGCGAGACCAGCCGGGCCATTTGTGCCAGCGTCGTTTCGGAGCCCACGCGGGTGGCCCGGACCAGCAGCCGCCCGGAAGTGTTGATGGTGGCGCCGGTGACTTTGCTCCCGCGCTCCACCTCCACCGGGACGGATTCGCCGGTCAGCAGGGAGGCGTCCACAGCTGACATGCCGTCGATCACTTCTCCGTCCGTGGCGATTTTTTCGCCGGGCCGGACCACCACGACGTCTCCCACGCGGAGCTGGTCGGCGGGGACTTTGTGTTCGGAGCCGTCCTGAAGGATGGTGGCGTCCTTGGCGCCGAGGTTCAGCAATGCCTTGAGGGCGTCGCCGGCCTTCTGTTTGGCGTTGGCTTCCAGGAACCGGCCCAGGAGCAGGAACGTGGTGACCACGGCGGCCACTTCGAAGTACAGGCCACCCGATTCCATCCCCTCCATGGCCGGGTGCTCGGTCATGCGGGGATCCAGGGCCAGTTGCCAGAGGCTGAAGAGGTAGGCGGCAGCGACGCCGATGGACACCAGCGTGTCCATGGTGGACGCCAGGTGGCGCGCATTGACGGCCGCAGCGCGGTGGAAGGGCCAGGCCGCCCAGCTGACCACCGGAAGTGCCAAGGCCCCGGCCACCCAGCCCCAGTTGGGAAACTGCAGTGCCGGAACCATCGAAATCAGGAACGCCGGAACCGTCAGGAACGCCGCCACGATCAGCCGCGGCACGAACTGGGCGGCGGCGGGACCGTGTTGCATGTGGTCACCTTGCGTGCCGCCTTCGGCGCCATGCTCCGCGTGGTCACCATTCGCGGCACCGTCGGAGTCATGCTCTGCATGCTCGCTCGTGCCTCCCCGGCGGCCCCCTGGCCTCGCTAGCTCGGCCAAGGAACCCTGCCGCCGTGGGCCCACCTTAGACGCATGCTGCCGCATGCCACCGGAGTCGGCGCTCGCGGGCAGGCCGAGTGTATCCGCTTCGTGGCCGGCACTTTGGCTTGGGAAGCGCGCGGGTCGGACCGTTGCCTTGTAGCCGGTGGCGTTGACGGTGTCTACAATCTGCTGGTCCGTGATGCCAGCCGGGACGGTGACGTGGGCGGATTCCAGCGGCAGGTTGACGGAGGCTTCGACGCCGTCTAGTTTGCCGAGCTTTCGTTCCACGCGGTTCACGCAGGAGGCGCACGTCATGCCCTCAATGTCCAGTTCAACCACGCGGCTTTGGGGCTGGTCATGGAGATGGTCTGTACTCATGATGGATCCCCTGATCGGACGGCGTTACGCGTCGTTGGCAACAACCAGGTAGCCGGCTTCGGCTACCGCTTCGCCGATCTCGGACGGCGACAGCTCCTGGCTTGAGGTGATGGTGACGGTGGAAATGCCGCCGGCGTTAAGTTCGACGTCGACCGTTTCAACTCCGGCGAGCGATTCGAGTTCCTCGCTGACGGACGAAACGCAGTGACCGCAGGTCATGCCGGACACGTTGACGGTAGTGGAGGTGGTGCTCATGGCTGGCTCCTTCAAAGGGGCCGGCGGTGGCCGGCCGTGAATGGGTGGCAGGTGGTAAGTGGTCAGCGCAGGAGGCGGCCGATGGCCTCTGTAGCTTCCTTGACTTTGGCGTCTATGGCTTCAGCGCGAAGGGCGGGATCGGGTTCCCCGGCGGCGCCCACCACGCAGTGGCCGATGTGCTCTTCCACAAGTCCCAGGCTCACGGCGTGCAGGGCCTTGGTGACCGCTGAGACCTGGGTCAGGATGTCGATGCAGTATTTGTCCTCATCCACCATCCGGGCGATGCCGCGGACCTGGCCCTCGATGCGTTTGAGCCTGCGCAGGTATGCCTCCTTGTTGGCGGTGTAGCCATGCGGAGGCGCCGGGGCGGTACCAGTGTGTGTGGTCAAGGTGTCCTGCAAAGGTTCCATGCTGCCAACATATACCCCATGTGG
The DNA here is from genome assembly GCF_023913755.1 of Pseudarthrobacter cellobiosi. Taxonomy (GTDB): domain Bacteria; phylum Actinomycetota; class Actinomycetes; order Actinomycetales; family Micrococcaceae; genus Arthrobacter; species Arthrobacter cellobiosi. Next base: position 4,827 of record NZ_JAMXBJ010000045.1, on the reverse strand, counting down.
GTATAAGGCAAGTACCCCCATGGGGTATCCAATTCGGGGAGGAGCACCACGAGTCCGGGACCGGTGTGGCGATGGAAGGGCACAAAAAAGCTCCGGAGTGCGTTATTGGGGGATACGCACTCCGGAGCAGCATTTGGGCAGATTCACCCGGCCGTTGCGGCCGGATCGTTCTGCTTGAATTAGCTTACTTGCCGGTACCGCCGTCCGCTACCACCTCGAATAACTACTTTCGCTTTATTATTTCGGTCACCCGAAAACCGCCCGTGTGGGCCAGGCAGCCAGCTCAGGCCAACGTCTCAGCTCCCTGTTCAGGCTTCGTCCTGATGGGCCGGTCTCCGGTAGGGAACCACCAGCACCGGCCGGCTTTGATGATGCGTTAGCCAGAGTCCCACTGATCCGTTGAGCAGTTCGGAGATCCGGTGGGTCAGGCCGCGCTCCGAGGTTCCCACGATGATCATGGAGGAGTTGTTTTCCGCGGCGAGCCGGGCGAGGGCGCGGCCCGGATCCCCCGCCAGGGTCCGCAGCGTCCAATCCACGGGGGTGCCCGACGTCGCGGCGTCGGCCACGGCTCCCGCGATCACCGCCCTGAGCTCAGTGGTGACGGAGCGGATGTCGTCGTCGTCCTTGTCCGGGTGCAGCGACAGCCGGTGCGCGGATCTGGTGGGATCCCATTCGACCAGGTAGCTGGCCTCGTCAACATAGGCACACAGCAACGGCGCTGCCAGTTTGGCCGCCAGGGAGGTGGCGGTCTTCAGCACTTCCGGGTGCTGATGGGGCAACACGCCCACCAGCAACGGAGGCGGACCACTGAACCGTTCGGGACTCATAGCACCATTCTGTGCCTGCGCGGCGCCGCTTGAACAGGGGGCCGACGGTGCGTGGCCGTGTCAGGCGGCGGCGGGGGACGCCGAGACCACCACGTTCTTCCCCCACGGGTCTTCCGTGTAGCAGCTGATCAGGACCACACGGCTGGGCACCATGTCCCAGATGGGGCTGTCCTTGAGGCTGTCCTTGAGGTACGTGGTGACGCTGTCCACCCGGTAAGGGATGGTGCCGGTCGCGGTGACGACGTCGAAGGTGTCGCCGACGACGGCAGCGGAGCTGAGGTGGTTGAACGGGGCGTCCCGGCCCTCCCAGCTGTGTCCGATGATGTACGTGGTGTTGCCCGATCCGTTGCCCGGAGTCCCGAACGGTGTCAGCCAGTACCCGTCCATGGTGGTGGGCGGCACGATTGTCTGGCTTTCGACGGCGGTGCTGTCCGGCGCCAGCGGATGCACGGCCGTGTCCATCGCAGCTTTCGGATAGACGATCCGCTGCGGGGCCGAAGCCTCCGGGAGGACCGGGCCGGTGGCCACGGGCGCAGCTGCAGCTGGGGCGGATGCAGACGGTACGGCCGGAAGGCCCGAAACGGCCAGGGGCAACGGCAGTTGGATGGACGACGTTCCGGAAGAGTAGGCAGCAGCATTTGTTCCTGGTGTTGCGGCCCCCTGCTGGTCCAGCAGCGGTCCACCGAACGTGAAGGACAGGAAGCCCAGGACGCCGCAGGTCAGGATGGCGATGTCTCCGCGGTTCCAGCCGCGGGGCCGTTTCGGCACTTCGTGCCGTCCGGTTTGCTTTGACACAATTCTCCTCAGGCTGTTGGAAAGTGTGCTTACAGGAAGGGCGCCCCGCCTTGAGTTGGCGGGGCGCCCTGCGTGTCAGCTCGGCCCAGTCCGAGCTGTGGCCTAGTCTGCCTTTGGTTCCAGGGACCTGCGGCGTAGGGCCACCAGTGCACCGGCGCCGAGCATCACGCCCAGGCCCGCGAGCCAGGTAGGAGAACTCTCGGCTCCGCCCACTGAGGTCTGCGCGTTGAAGCCCTGGTTGGTGCCCTGGCTGACAGCGGCTGCTGCTGCGGCGGGCGCCTTGGCAGCGGCTGCCTTCGGTGCGGGCGTTTGTGCGGCCGGTGTGACTGCGCCCGCTGCCGCAGGCACCACTGCTGGTGGGTCCACAACAACCGGTGGGTCCACAACAACCGGTGGGTCCACAACAACCGGTGGGTCCACGACGACGGGCGGATCGACCACAACCGGTGGGTCCACGACGACGGGCGGATCGACCACAACCGGCGGCAGCGTCACGGCCTCGCAGTCATTGGCAAAGTCCGCCATCCCTTGAAGGTCCCAGTTCAATCCGCCAGGCAGCAGCGCATTGGGCGGGATGATGTCCCTTGAGTGTCCGCTATGGGCACCCAGGCCGTTCACCCCGCTAAGGTCAATGCTGATGGTGTGCCCGTTGTGGCAAAGAGTGAAGTTGTCTGCCGCGCTGGCCGGGGCCGTGACGCTGAGCATCGCCAGCCCCACCACTCCCAAAGTTGCGAAAGTTCGTTTCATGGTTTTTCGTCTCCCCCGACTGTTCTGAAAGGACCATGGCGGCAAGGGAGAAGTGACGGTTCTGAATGCCCCCAGCAGCATGATCAGGTTTGCTTGTGGGTTCAGGCTAGGGGCGCCGGACGGGCGCGGTCGCGAGTAGCGGGTACTCGTCTTTTTCCGCCTTTGACCTGCGTCGTTACCTGCGTGTACGCGGAAATGGGAGCCCGCTACTGGAGTTTTCCACCCTTGAACGTGGACAGGGCGGCGCCTAACGTTGGAGCATACGAAAGGTGCGTGACCGGCATGGAAATCTACATGTGGTGGCTGGATCTGAACCTGCAAACCAAGGAATGGCTGAGGGAAAACCTCCGTGCGGCGGAACTGCCGCTGCCGGTGCTGCAGGGCATCGCCGAAGCCGGCGGGCCGCATCCGGATACCCCGGTGGCTGTGCTCACCGATGCGGACTGGGATTTCATCGAGACGCAGTCCGAATTCGTCGACTGACAGGGCGCGGTCCGGCCACGCCGGACCAGTCCACGTAGCGAAGAAAAGCGTTGCGGCCCTCCGGTCGGGGTGGTTGCATGGGGTGCATGGCAACCGTAGAGAACTATGTCTTAGCGATCGGGACCAAAAAAGGCCTCTGGCTGGCCACCAGCCAGGACCGGAAACAATGGTCCTTCTCCGGCCCGCATTTCCTGATGAGCGAAATCCCCAGCATCGGGATCGACACACGGGAAGGCCGTACCCGGATCATGGTGGGCGTCAGGTCCGAGCACTGGGGCCCTACGGTGGCCCACTCCGATGACCTGGGCGCCACCTGGACCGAACCCAAACAGGGCGCCATTACCTTTCCCGAAGACACCGGCGCGGCAGTGGAGCGCATCTGGCAGATCTACCCGGACGCAGAGTCGCGGCCAGGGGTGGTGTGGGCAGGTGCCGAACCGATTTCGGTCTGGAAATCCATCGATGGCGGCGAGCATTTCGAGCTCAACCGCGGGCTGTGGGACCATCCTCATCGCAGCGACTGGGGTGCGGGCTACGGCGGCGCCGCCGCCCACTCCATCGTAGTGAATCCGGCCGGGGACAACGTCCACGTCGCCATGAGCACGGGTGGTGTGTACCGCTCGCTCGACGGCGGGACCTCCTGGGAGCCCCGGAACAAAGGCATTTCGGCGTACTTCATGCCGGACCCCAATCCTGAGTTCGGCCAGTGCGTCCACAAGATCGCGGCGGATGCTGCGGTGGAAGGACGGCTGTACGCGCAGAACCATCACGGCGTCTACCGCACGGATGACAACGGCGAAAACTGGAACTCCATCGCCGACGGCCTTCCTGCGGACTTCGGTTTTGTGATGCTGACGCATCCGCGGCGGGAGGGCACCGCCTGGGTTGTGCCGCTCAAGGCCGACGGCGAGCGGATCCCGCCGGAGGGAAAGCTGGCCGTGCACAGAACGGACGACGCCGGGGCCACCTGGAAGCGCCTGGATACGGGCCTGCCCGAGGGTGAGTACAACAGCGTCCTCCGCGACGCCGCGGGCGTGGATTCATCCGAGCCGGCCGGCGTCTACTTGGGAACCCGTGGCGGCACGGTGTACGCCAGCGCGGATGAAGGGGAGACGTTTGCAGAGGTTGTCAGCCATCTCCCCGACGTACTGTGTGTCCGCGCCGCCGTGGTCTCCGCGGCTGGACTGCCGGTTCCGGAAACGGCGGCGGCCCGCGGTGCCTGACATCAGCGTGGTACTACCCAGCATTCTCCAGCCGCTGGCCGGTGGGCAGTCCATCCTAACTGCGCCCGCCGACGGAACGGTGACGGTGGGAAGCCTGCTGGATACGGTGACCGGGGGTTACCCGGTGCTGGCCAGGCGGCTGCGGGACGAAACGGGAGCGCTTCGCCGGTACGTGAATATCTACGTAGCCGGCGATGAGGTGCGCCGGCTCCAGGGCCTGGAAACCGAGGTGTCGGCCGGGCAGGAGGTGCTGGTCATGCAGTCGGTGGCCGGAGGTTAGGACCGAAGTATCTCTCGGGCGGTCCGGCGGGCAGTCCTGACTGACTGCGCCCGCCGTCGCGGTGCAAGACTCCGCGGTGCAAGATTTGTGGTGCAAGATTCCGCAAGGAGGTTCTCCGCCGTGGCGGTAAACCTGGGTCAGGCAATCCGCCAGACGCTGCATTCGTCCGTATTGATCGCTTTCCGCGAGCCAGTGTGATGGTCCATGATCCAGACAACGCCGATTCCCGGTGCTGTCTCCTGGACACGGCCGCGGCGGATGACCACGTCGTCGTAGCTGGGCCCCACAGAGAGGCGGGCTTCGATTTCATCGCCGCGGTGGAGCTGGTCCAGGGCGCGGACTCGTGTTACATGGGCTTTGGCTTCCTTCAACATGGGGGGTGTCCCTATGTTTTTTGTCAAGCGTTGGGACGGGTTTTCCTTCGAGATGGTGGCGGATCGTTTTTGGGCAGGAGCCAACGGCCGGCGGGGTT
>NZ_JAMXBJ010000036.1 GCF_023913755.1 Pseudarthrobacter cellobiosi | reverse complement strand
CTACGTCTGCCGCGAAATTCATCCCATCCTCATCAAGATCCAACAACGCCACCAAACCCTTCAACAAGCCGCTTGACAACCATAGGAGCATCGAAACCCCGTTTGCGCCGGGCTGTCAGCGAATGCCGGATCCCTTGTTCAGGACCTTCCGCAGCGATTCACGCAAGAGGCCGAATCCGGAGACGGGCGCGACAACGGCAACCTTCCGGCTGACCGCCTCTGGGCCCAAGTCACCGATCAGGGCAACGAGCCCCTGGATCTCTCGTTCGGTAGGCCGTGCCCGCCCGCGCCGCCGCACTCTTCGGTAATTTCCTCGCTCCATGGTCCGAGACTAGGGATGTACAGCACACGCGCACACGAGTAGCGGCTACCTGTCTTCAGTGCCGCTGACCATTGGCCATAAGATCTGAGCATGTACATTGCCGTTCCAGGAGGTACCGGGACCGTTGGCCAACATGTCGTCTCCATTGCCAGGGACCGCGGACACCGGGTCACCAGCCTGACACGATCAGAAGGCGTGGACCTGTCCACGGGCCGCGGATTGCACGAAGCCCTGCTCGGTGTGGACACCGTTATTGATGTCTCCGGAATCCAGACGCTTTCCACCAGGAAGGCCGTGGACTTTTTCACTGCCGCCACCCGGAACCTGCTCGCAGCCGAGGTGGCGGTTCAGTGCAGGCACCATATTGCGCTCTCGATCGTAGGCATCGACAGGGCTGCGTCGGGGCTGTACGCCGGGAAGCTCGCGCAGGAGGATACCGTCCGGCACGGAGAAGTGCCGTGGACCATCCTGCGGTCCACTCAGTTCCACGAGTTTGTGCCCATGGCCATCAACGCCGCGTCGATTGGCCCGGTGGTACTGGTTCCTCAGATGATCACTCAGCCGGTCGCAGCGCGGGAAGTGGCTGAGGCGTTAGTGGACGCAGCAGAGCAGGGACCCCGCGGACGGGTTACTGATCTTGGCGGGCCCCGTCGGGAGCAGCTCGCGGATCTGGTCCACAAATACTTGCGGAAATCCGGGCAGCGGAAGCTGGTCGTGAAGGTACCGGCACCCGGCGCCATGGGTCAAGCCATGCGTCGCGGTGACCTGGTCCCGGCGGCCGGCTCCGCCGTCGGACGCCAGACATACCACGACTGGCTGGAAACCAGGCGTCCAGTTGCCTAGTGGCGCTGCCGGTGACGCATGACCGCTGCGGAGAGTCCCATGGTGCCCATAAGGGACCCGAGGATGATTGCCAGGCCTGTGAGGTATTCAAGAATGGTCATCGTTGACGCACCTTTCATATGGCTGATGCGCTGACGCTAGTGACCGATGCTCAGGATCAGCCAAAGATGGCACGGTGCGTTCACTCAAGATTGTTGCCCACCCAAAAGTAGGTAGCGCTAACTGTCGTTTTGAGCCCTCATAACGACAGTTAGCGCTACCTAGTTGGGGAGGCGGGGGCAAGACAGAAGCTACCGGTACCCGTCCACGATCGACGCCGCGATCTCCTTGTACGCCCGCCGCGTCTCCGGCTTCAAGACGTCCAGGGTTACCAGGTCACCGTCGGCCACGCCGCGGTCGTGCGGGACGGCGATGAGCTGGCGGCAGATCCCGGCCAAGTGCTCCTCGATGGCGTCCTTGTCCACGCGGGAGGAGACCTCGTCCTTGTCGGTGATGACCACCACGGCGTTCCGGGCCAGGTCCTCGTACCCGTGGCTCGCCAGCCAGTGCAGGGTGCTGCGGGCACGCTTGGCCCCGCTCACCGCATAGCCGGCGGCGATGATCAGGTTGTCCGCCGACTGCAGGATCCCGCTCATCGCATTGTGGGTCACGCCGGTGCCGCAGTCGGTCAGGGCCACGGAGTAGTAGTTGGAGATGAGCTTGCGGATCCGCAGGTACTCGGCGGCCGTGAGCGAGTCGGAGACCTCCGGGTCCTGCTCCCCCGCGATCAGGTGCAGCCGGCCGGCGTGGTGCATGTACCGGGCCAGCCCGGTGAGCGAGTCAACGCCGTCGATGTTCGCCAGCAGGTCGGTGATGGTGCGCGGGCTGGCCTGCTGGTAGATGCCCTCGCCGAGGGCGCGCTCTACGAGGTCGCCGGAGTCCGGGTTGGCGTCGATGGCGCAGGGCGGGTCGCCGCGGAATTCGGCCAGCGTCAGGCCCACGCCCACCGTGGTGGAGGTTTTGCCGATGCCGCCCTTGAGGCTCAGCACCGCCGTGTTGTAGCTGCCCTGCAGCTGGCGGGAGATGCGGCGGCCCAGCTCGTCTTCCTCGCGTTGCTTGGCGCTCGGGCCCATGTTCCAGGCCCCGCCCGTGAGCGAGTAGAGGGCGCCGCGGACGCCGCCCACCGGCCGGGGCTTCTGCTCCTTGACGAACAGGCCCGGGGAGCTGATGAAGTCGGGCATGGGGCTGTCGGCGATGATGTCCGCGGTGGTGGGGCGGATGCGCCGGAACGCCGGTGCCGGCTCCGGTGCTTCCTCAGGAACGTACGACGACGGCGGCGCGGCTTCGTCGCCGTCGTACGCCAATGCGGGGGTGCCAAAGTCCGGCTCGGCCGGCTGCCCGTCCTGCGGCGTCGCCTGCGGCAGCGGGGTCACCGGCGGCCTGGCGGGCCGGCGGGTGGGCGCCGGGACAGAGGTGATGGGGGCGGAAGGCGCGGGACTGGCTTGGTCGGCGGCGGCCGCCGCCTCCGCCCAGGAACTGCGGCGCGGTACCGGGGTGCCGGCGTCGGGGGTGCTCGAAAGATCTGGCGTTACGGCTGGCATGGTTCCTGTCTGGGCATCCGAAAGCGCACCGTCGGCGCGACGGAGGTCACGGCGTCGCCGGGGCGGTTGCGGTAGCCCTGCATCTTCTGCGATGGGGCGTGCGTTCTGATCCGCCGGATCGGGCATGTCTGTCTCCCCAGGACTTTCGGCACAAGGTTTCTGCGGCACTTTACGGACTGATTCAATCAGTAAGTCTAGGCGCTGGGCAGAATTACGAGGTCAGCCGCGGGTGAGCGCGGCAATCACCACGGCGCCGGTGAGGACCAGAAGCACGGCCAGAATGGCGTAGGCCTGCCATTTGGGGCGGCCCTTATGCGGGTTGATATCTATATAGGGCATGGCTAGCGGCGGATACTCCTCGTGGCGGTCACCCGCACTGCGCGTCGCTTCCGGCGCAGCACGTGGTACATCGCAAGAAAGGGAATCAACAGTGTGCCCAACAGTGCGCACAGCGCCAGGACATAGTCAATGAGAGCCACAACGGTCTCCGAACGTTAGAGTGATCCCCCATGCGATCAGAGGTCACGCTATCGCTCCGTCACGGGATTGACAAATCGCGTCAACGGCGCGGCGCGGTGGGCATGCTTCCGGTCACCAGATGGATCCCTCCGGACAAGATTGGTTTCCGTCTCGCAGCTATTCCCCAGCGCTCCTCCTAGCTAGGCCTCAACGAGGAGTCGAATGGCTCGCTGCGCATCGATGGCGGATCCGTCAGCCATCTCGAAGAAGTAATTACACTGCCATTGCTGGGATTTTTTCGCCTGCCGATTCGTCGTTGCTGACCATGGCGGATAGACGCGGAATCCTCGCTTGCCTCCGGCCCCGCCCACGGAGACGACGCCATGCTTGACGAGCGCGGCCTTCGGAAACGCGAATGCTCCGACCCGGGAATCCTCCCCCACGCAGACCACGAGCATGTCGGGGTCCTCCTCCGCAGGCAGAGGTTCGGTCGACCCACCGAGAGAGCGCCGCCACACCGTCACGAACAAGCCCACCTTCGTCGGGGTCAGCTTTCCGACCCTGAAGCGAACCGGAGACCGACCGATTGCCGAGATCGCGGCACCGTACTCAGCGTTGTCGGCCTCGACTTTGGCGGGGGAACAGGCGAGGCCGAGGTCGCCGAGAACCCTCATCACCATGGCGACATCCGGATGGACCTGAACACCAGACATAGAACTCCCATCGAAACGAATCCCCGACAGGAACGACGGGGCAGTGCAGGAAAAGCTCAGCCCTCACCACGCCGACACTATCCGCACGTGCACATCTTCCGGAAAGAGGATCCTGGGCAACGAATCCTCTGATTCACAAACGACCGATATCTTTAGTCCCCAATGAGGCAACAGGTGCCTGAGCGCAGCCGGCGTGCCTTGGTGGGACGGTTCGACGGGCCGCGGTGCACGGCTCCGTCCCGCGGCCCTGTCCTTCGTCTGCCGGCGGGGCGTACCCTGAGCGCACACCGGGTACCGGCGCGACGCCGGGGCCCTCAATACGCGTTCACTCGGGAAGGCAGCATTCATGGGGATGAACATCAAAGACCAGTGGGACCGGCTCGATCACGCCACACAGCAGTGGCTCATCGACCACCCGGGATGCCTCATCCTGCCGCGCACGATCACAGCGACCATCTGCAAGGAGACCGGCGGAACCGACGAGGGTGAACGGCACGGCGAGACGGTGCTCTCCCAGGACGACCGTGACTTCATCCATGCCAAGGCACACGAGGCCCGGACCGATCCCCCGGAGTACCGGTTCTTTGACTCCGTACAACCGTGAGCAGCCGGGCGATTTGCCCCATCCCGTGCCCCGGAAGGGAGCGGAGCCCGGCTCAGCGGCGACCTCCGCACAAATCGCGCATGGCTCGGGCTGCGTCCAGGATCCGGCGGGCCAGGATGATGCCGTGGTCATCGCTGAGCAAGGCGGCGGTGGCGGCCGCGGAGCCCCGTTCAGAATCGTGCGGGGCGGTCAGTGCCGACCGCAGGCCGGCCTGGAGGGCTGTCTGCCGGCGGGGACCGTGGGATATGTCCGATGCCGGTGCGGCGAGCCAATTGGGCAACGGGGTTACCGGCCGGTAATGTTCGTCGGGCGCCAGCGGTGCAGCCGTTCGGGCCCGGTTACCGGGCCGAGCATTCATGGACGGCGCAGGTTAGACCGCCATCAGCGGATATTCGTGAACCATCACCGGATACCTGTGCGCCATGGACAGGCCGGGGACCACGTCGCAAGGGTGCCCCGGCGGGGTCCTTCTGTCTGATCACGACTTCCTGAAAGAAGCTGCCATGAACGATTCCACCATGCCCGCCAAGAAGAACCGCCGCATCGCTCCGCTGGCTCTCATCGCCGCCGCCGCCGGCGCGGGACTGCTGTCCCTGACACTGACCGGGACGCTCTCCGGTTTCGCCGCCAGCATCACCAACAGCGCCAACACCGCCGGCTCCGGCACCCTGGTGATGCAGGAACAATCCACCGGCACCACCCCCGTCACCTGCACGTCCAATTCCGGCGCTGGCGGCGTCGGAACGAACACCGCGACCTGCGCGACGATCAACAAGTTCGGCGGCAGCACGGTTCTGGTGCCCGGCAACGTCGTCAGCACCGACATCACGATCAAAAACATCGGCACGGCCAACGCCGGCACCTTCACCCTGACCCCCGGCGCAGCGTGTGCCCAGTCCAACAACGGCGCCGTCAACGGCACCGCGACGGACCTGTGCGCGAAGCTCAAGGTCGTCATCACCGCCGGCGGCACGTCCATCTTCAACGGCACCGCCGCGACCCTCGCCGGGGCGCCCGCGATCAGCATCACCCCGGCCCCGGCCGCCGGCGTGAGCGTCCCGGTCACCATCAAGGTCACCCTCGACACGACGGCAGACAACACCTACCAGGGCCTGGCCGCATCACTGCCGCTCACCTGGGCCTTCGCCAGCTAAAAACACACGGTGCGGTGCCTGTGCCGGATGACGTCATGCCGGCGCAGGCACCGCCCCGCGTCCCCGCACGGAAAGGAAACCCCATGGCGACTCCGGCATGGCGACGGGTCCGCGGCATGGCCCTGCCCGCCGCCGCCCTGCTGGCAGCGGGGCTCGTAATCGTGGCGGTCCTGTTCTTTCTGGCCGGCTGGCGCTGGTTCGTTGTCTCCACCCCCTCCATGGGCCAGAGCGCACCCGTCGGTTCCCTGGTCCTGTCCGAACCCGTGCCCGCGTCCGCGCTGCACACCGGGGAAGTCATCACCTTCACCCCGCCCGGGCGGCCCGGAACGGTCTACACCCACCGCATCGCCGGGATCGACGAGGCCGGGGGCATCACCACCCGCGGGGACATCAACGGAACCGACGACCCCTGGGTCCTGACCCCGCTGAATATTCTCGGGGTGGCCACGCTCCTGCCCGGCTGGGGATGGCTGGTCAAGGCCGTGCCCCTGCTGCTGGCCGGAGGCCTGACCGTGTGGGCCGTGACCAGGTACTGGATCCGCGGGCCGTGGCAGGGACCCGTCCGGCTCTTCGGCGCCTGCGCCGTCGTTTCCCTCACAGTCATCCTGCTCCGTCCCTTCATCGGCCTCACCCTGCTCGGAGTCACCACGGACGAATCGGGGACGCGGGCCAGTGTCGCCTCCACCGGCCTGCTGCCGATCACGGTCCGGGCCGAGCACGGCACCACGGCAGAGCTGTCCAGCGGCCAGGTCAGCGAACTCACCGCCACCGACGGCGAGGGCTACTACCACCTCTCCTCCTCCGCCGACCTGCCCTGGTGGGGATGGATCATCACCGCCCTCCTCTGCCTGCTGCCCGTCTTCTGGGTCCTCGGACGGGGCCTGCGCTCCGGCGGCCCTCAGGAAACACCGGCCCGGGTGCCCGGATGACCACGGAACAGGGCGGACCCCGGCTCCGCCCGGCCCTTCCCGCCGCCGCCCTCGCCCTGGCCCTGGTGATCGGCCTGGCCGCGCTGGCCACCCCTCCCACCTCCGGCGGGTATCAGGCACGGGTCACGAACAGCACCAACACCGCAGGCACGGCCCCCTACTTCACCTGCCACGGCGCCATGGCAGCGGACAAGGCCGCGGCAATTTTCGCCTACCGCCTCGCCGAACCCTCCGGCTCCGCCGTGGCGGCGGACTTCTCCGGCAAAAACAACCCCGGCACCTACCGCGGCACCATGAGCTCCGACACCACCTCAGCGAACCGGCCCTGCACCCCCCGGGACGCCGGCGGATCCTACGCCCTGACCGGCACATCAACGTACGTGTCGGCAGGAGGCCCCATCGCCCGGGCCTCCACAAACACCTTCACCCTGGAGGTCTGGTTCAGGACCACCACCCCGGGCGGGCGGCTGATCGGCTGGGGCAACACCGCCACCGGAACCTCCACGACCTATGACCGGCACATCTTCATGAACAACGCCGGCCAGCTCGTCTTCGGCGTCTACCCCGGCACCGTGAAAGTCATCACCACCCCCGGCAGCTACAACGACGGGGCACCCCACCACGTCGCAGCGACCCTGTCTCCGGCCGGGATGAAACTCTATGTCGACGGCCAGCTCGCCGCGCAGGACCCCGCCACCACCACCGGCGAAACGTTCAGCGGGTTCTGGCGCATCGGCTACAACAACCTCGCCGGCTGGGGCCCCAACGAACCGTCCAACCATGCCTTCACATGCAGGATGAGGTACGCCGCCGCCTACTCCACCGCACTCACCCCCGCGCAGATAGCGGCCCACCACACCGCGGGGCGGCCCTGACCACGGTGCCGAGTGAATGTTATCGCCCTCGCCCGTTCGCCTTGTTCGCCTTGTTCGCCCGGCGATAGGATGAAAGTGTCCCGCCGGCATGGGCCGGCGGACCGGCCATGGATAGGAGAGCCATCATGGGTTTGGGTGACAAGATCAGGCACGCCGCCGAGAAAGCCGGCGGCAAGGGCAAGGAAGCCGCAGGAAAGGCCACCGGCAACGAAAGCCTCAAAGCCGAAGGCAAGACCGACCAGACGAAGGCCGGCCTGAAGCAGGCCGGGGAAAAAATCAAAGACGCCTTCAAGAAACACTGACCCGAAACCCGGGGCCTTCCCAGCCCTGGCCCCGGGACCAGCCCGGGATGTCCACGGGAACCAAAGAGGGGACACCTCATGAATGCTGAACCGATTCCGCCGCCGGAGCCGGTGCACGGCCCCGGGCCCGCTCCGGCCGTTGCGAATCGGCCGGCAGTAACCCGCTCAGGCATGATCTGGGTGGCCACCGTGGCCACCCTGATGCTGCTGATCCTGCTCATCGCCTTCATCGTGCAGAACCAGGACAACGTCAGGGTCAGGTTCTTTGGCTTGGACGGGACAATTTCCCTGGGCATGGCCCTGTTTATCGCCGCCGTCAGCGGCGGGGTCCTGGTCGCCGTGGCAGGCGCCGGGCGGATCATCCAACTCAGATCCCACCACCGCCACGAACAGATCCCACCGCAAACAGCCTGAGAGCGACCCTCAGTGCGAATTCAGGTTGCCTGTTCCCTCGCGCCCCTGCCCGCGCGCTCCTCATACACAACGCGTCGCCTAGAATTCGGCCATTTCACTTCCTTGGTTCTCTCGGCGTCCCGACAGAACCAAGGAATTGAGAAGGCGCCCTAGCAGCTGTTCCGGCGCTTCCCGACTGGCTATTCTTCGAACTGCCGGCTGATGAAGCCTCACATGCCAGGGATGGCACGCCATGTGGGATACCTAATCTGCACCGCTGCCCGAAGAATAGGGCAGCAGCCGCTCACCCCTTGAGCGCGATCACCACCACCGCTGCCGTGGCCACTGCCAGGGCGGCCAGCGCAACGTAGGGAACCGCCTGAAATCGGCGACGGCGGAGCTCACTCCGTGTGTCGCGCGCGTACTGTTTACCCCCATACTTACCCATGCCGCAAGGCTATGAACACAGGCTCAAGGTTTTGCTCAAGTCACGCCCAATGTGACCTCCGTGGCCGCCGGAGGCGCGATGCGGTTGACTGTCCAGATGGAATCCCGGGTTTGCCGGTCTCGCCACAAAAAAGACGTAACGCACGACGACGGGACGGTCGCCGCTGCGCGTCCCGCCGGTCCTGCCGGCGTGGCGCCGGCGCGGGTGGGCGCGGCGCTGACGGAGGCTCTGTTGACGCCGTCGCCATAGACCGTACGCGGCGGTAGAATCCGGTCATGACTCAGGCTGCAGGGCACCCTACTATATCGTTCGGCGATGCGATCCTCGCGGGCTTCCGGCAGTACGCCGAGTTTGGGGGCCGCGCCGGCGTGGCCGAGTTCTGGTGGTTCATCCTCTTCGTGGCACTGGTAACCAGCGGCCTTGGCGCCCTGAACGTGGCCACCCCCAACGGGGTGATCGGCGTCGGCTCCAGCCTTGCCTCGCTCTGGGTGATCGGCACGATGATCCCCACGCTCGCCGTCGGCGTCCGCCGCCTCCGTGATGCCGGCCGCCGGTGGACGGAGCTCTTCTGGCTGCTCATCCCGATCGCTGGCCTGATCGTTATGGCCATCCGTATGTCGGAGCCGTCCAAGCCGTAGCGCCGCGGAAGCCCTCACGGGTTCAGAACAACAACAGGCTCGTAGTGCTCCACCGTCGGGAACGGCGCGTAGAAATGGTGCAGGAGCGCGCGCCATTCCTGGTACTCGGCCGATCCCCTGAAGCCCTCGGTATGGTCCTCCAGCCGCGCCCATTCCACCAGCAGCAGGTACGTGGCCGGGTTCTCGATGCAACGGGAAAGCGTGAGGCCCTGGAATCCTGGCATGGAGCCAATGATCGACTTTGCCGTGCCAAAAGCAGTCTCGAAGTCCTCCTCCATGCCGGGCCGGAGGGAGGGCAGTGCATGTTCGGTGATCACCCAACAATCATGCCTGAGGTCTCGCTGGCAGGGGCTCAGGTGAGGCACAGTCCGTGGGAGGGGTCGCTGGACTTCGCGGGAGGCATGCTAAGTTCAAAGTGGCATATATCACTTCAGTTGATGAATCCCCTTTCGCCCGGTGCAGGGACGTCTGGAGTTGCCGCTGTAGCAGCGCGGCGGCCGGAATGCACACAGCGAAAGAGAGCCCGCCATGGCCGCCTCGCACTTCAGCCAGTTCCTTGATCAAGCCACCATCCTGGCCGGCCGCCCCGCAGCCGCCTGACGATGCCCATCCATCCCCCGGGGCCCGGCGATAACCGGGCCGAAGGGCCGACTGACGGCGGTCATATTGCCTGCGCCCGCTGCGGTACCGACGGCATGCTGACGCTGCACTCCATCACGGCCGTCAGCCCGCCGTCGGACGTCCTGTTGGAGGTGGGGTATTCCTGCGACGCCTGCAACCTCCACCATGTCGGGCGGGCGGACGTGGCTGCCGTGGCCGCGGTCTTTAGCCGGTTCCACAGCCCCAAGGGCGTCCTGGTCTTCGGCGGGCACTACGTCCACTGCGGGCTGCCGATGCAAAAGATCGGCTCGGAGGTGCGGCGGCTCAGGGTCCCGGGCCTTTCGGACGGGCAGCAGGAAGACGAGGTCGGCGTGTACATGACGGCTCAGGTCCTGCGTTGTTCCTGCGGCTTCCAGATGGATGTGCCTGAATAAGGGGTGAACGACGACGGCGCGCCCTAGTGCAGCGGCCGCGTCTCCTGCAGGCGCTTGATGAACCAGCGTGACTGCTCCGGGCCGTAGGGCAGCACGGGGATGGCCTTGGTGGCGTCGGTGGGGGTTTCGCGGATGGACTGCTGGGCCTGGCGGACAGCGGTGGTCATGGTGTTGGCCATGGTCTTGACGAACTGGTCGCTGCAGGGCTGGCCGTGGCCGGGGATCAGGAACTCGTACCGGTGGCGCAGCGCGGAGATGTGGCGCAGGGAGTCGGCCCATTCCTCCGGGTAGGAGTCCTCAAAGGACGGGTGCGCGCCCTGCTCCACGAGGTCGCCCACGAAGAGGGTGGTGGGCGTGCCCACCAGGAGGTCGCCGTCGGTGTGGCCGCGGCCCAGGTAGAAGAGGGTAACGGTGATCCCGCCCAGGTCCACCAGCACGGGCTGGTCCTTGACGATGGCGTTGGGTACCACCAGTTCCACGTTCTCGCCCTCACCCGTGGACATCTCCGGCTCCAGCGTTCCCACGAACCGGCGCTGCAGGTCCCCGTGGTCGTCGATCTCCTGGGCGCAGTTTTCGTGCGCCCAGAACTCGGTGGCGCCGTCGGATGCGAAGACGGCGTTGCCGAAGAAGTGGTCGTAGTGCGCGTGCGTGTTGACCACCACCAGGGGCAAAGAGGTCTTTTCCCGCACCGCGTCCAGAATCTCGCGCCCCTGCCGCGGCCCGCAGCCGGTATCGACCACCATGGCCCGCTCGGAGCCCACAATCAGGCCGGTGTTCAGCAGTGATCCTTCGGTGACCAGCACGTAGTTGTCCGCGCCGACGTCGAGCCATTCTGACATTGTTTCTCCGTACCTCCGGAAAGCGACTGCGTTCTTCTTGGCCCCGATTCTACCCGCGGGGCCTTGGAGTTTCCGGGATGCGGGACGCGGTCCGGGCCGCATGTGGAGATCCACATTCCTAGCCGGGATTTCGCCTTAAATCCATCGAACTGCGTAACATCTCGCTATGCAGACAAAACAACACGCGTGCTTCTGTGATCACTGCGGCAGGATCACGAACCACGTGACCCACTATGTAAAGGCCGACGGCGGTGGCCGGCTGATCGCGACGGTGCAGTGCGCTGAGCATGCAGAGGAAGCCGTCTGACGCGGAGGTGCACAGCTCGCCCAGGCATAGTCTATAGCGGACTAGACGGCCTCGCCTAGTCCGCTATAGACTTGTCTTGTGATGAAGCGCCGGGAACTCCTGAACCAACTCAAGCGGACTGCACAGGACCTCGGCGTCGAATACACCACCGAGGAAGGCGGCAGGCACACACGCGTGAACGTCGGCGATAATACGACGTTTGTGCCGCGCCACAATGAAATCGGCGAGAAGCTCGCCAAGCAAATCATGGAGCAGGCCAAGGGAGAGGACACCAAATGAAACTCGAAGTAACGGCCAGCCGGGACGGACGGTTCTGGTACCTGGAATCCACCCAAATCGACGGGCTCACCACTCAGGCCCGCACGGTCGCCGAGATCCCCGAAATGGTCCGCGATCTTGCGGCCATGATCACGGGACGCCCCGAAACCGACTTCGACGTCGAAGTCACATTCGACACGCCCGAAGTCGCAGCCCACCTCCGCCAAGCGCGTGAGCTAGCTGCCAGGTCCGATGAGCTGAAGGCGGCATCAGCCAAGGAACGCCACGAGGCGGCCATGGTCCTGAAGCGGCAAGGTGTCACCGTCCGCGACATCGGCGCGGTACTTGGCGTCTCACACCAGCGAGCGCAACAGCTCGTCACCCACTGACCGCGCCACGACCGTTCGGCTCCGGCCCATCATCCGCAAGAAAGGCATCGGGCGTGTGCGCCTCGATCTCTCAATTACCGATGCGACGAGGCGTTCCGGCGTCACTTTGCCCTCTCGTTCGACGGCGGGGGGACGGCGGTTCTCCGCGTCCCGTTCACCTGCACTGAGTTTGTCCGCGTCGCCTCCCTACTGCGCCCGGCGCCTGAAATGCCCTTCGACGAACCGCCCTCTTCTGGTGTGCGGATGTACCCAGACATCACCGGGCAGCCCTGCCGGGCCGCCTGACCGACCTGGGCATCCCGGTCGTCCGTCCTTGAAGTGGTTCCACTCGTTCATCCCTGGCCGCGGTGGTCGCTGCTTCGCATCCGTGCGGCCACGATGATGCCGGAGAGCGCAGTCAGGCCGGCGACGACGGCGACGGCTGCCGGGATGCCGTAGGCGTCGGCGATGATGCCGGAGAGCAGGGCGCCGACGGCGAACCCGCCGTCGCGCCACAGCCGGTAGATGCCCACTGATCTGGCCCGCCATTCGGGGTGGGCGACATCGCCGATCGCTGCAAGCAGTGTGGGGTAGACCATGGCGGTGCCGGCACCGAGCAGGACGACGGCGGCAAGCCAGGTTCCGAAGTCATTTCCGAGGGCGACCATACCGAGCGCCAGGGCTTGGACGAGCATCCCGCCGGCGATCAGCGGTTTGCGCCCGATCCGGTCCGAGAGCGCGCCGGTGACCAGCTGCCCGGCACCCCAGACGGCCGGGTAGACGGCGGCGAGGACGCCAATGCTTTCGATACTGAGCCCTGCGGCGGCGAACAGGACAGGGAACAGTCCCCAGGCGAGGCCGTCGTTGAGGTTGTTCACCATCCCGGCCTGGCTGACGGAGGACAGGGACTTGTCCCGGAAACTGGTGAGGGTGAAGACGGCACTGCTGCTCAGTCCGGCATGGCTGCCGGCGTGGACCGGAACGTGCCCGGCGGCTTCGGCTTTGGCGTGGTGGTGTGTTTCGCGGATGGTCAGCACGGACAGGCCGAGGCCGACGGCGATGAAGGCTGCGCCGAGCAGGAAGGGCCCGGGGCGCAGTCCGTAGGTGGAGGCGATGTAACCGGTGGCCAGTGCGGTGCCTGCGACGCCGAGGTAGCCGGCTGCTTCGTTCAGCCCCATGGCCAGGCCGCGGCGTTCGGGGCCGACGAGGTCCATTTTCATCATCACGGTGGTGGACCAGGTCAGGCCCTGGCTGATACCGAGGATGACGTTCGCGGCGACAATCCATTCCCAGGAAGGCCCGAAGATCAGCAGGAGGGGGACGGGGAGGGCGATGAGCCAGCCGGCGACCAGAACCGGTTTGCGGCCGTAGCGGTCCGAGAGGGTTCCGGCGAAGTAGTTGGTGGCGGCTTTGGCCAGACCGAACGCCAGGATGTAGGTCAGGGCGGAAGTGTACTCATCGAGGTGGAAGACCTGTCCGGCGAGCAGCGGCAGTACGGTGCGTTCCTGGCCGAGGGTGCCGCCCACCAGGGCGTTGACGGCGACGAGGAGCATGAACTGGGCCAGGTTCTGCCGCAGTCCCAACGTGATGACCTCGGTTGTCCGAGGCTGCTGGCGGGAGGGGGTGTTGTCTAAGGCCATTGGCGGATCCTGTCAGTGTTAGGGGTGCCGGTCAGCGGGCTTGGACGGTGGCCATCATGCCTTGGTCTTCGTGGTCCAGAATGTGGCAGTGGATCACGGTGCGGCCGGCGAAGTCGTCGAATGCCACCCGGACTTTCACTTGGCTGCGGGCGGGGACGTTGACCACGTCCTGCCATCTGGGCCCGGTCACGTCGCGATCGCCGTCCTGGACGATCTGCATGGGCCACACATGCAGGTGGATGGGGTGGTCCATGGGGCTGGAGTTGGTCAGGGTCCACTCCTCCACGGTCCCGGCTGCGGCCGTCTCGTCGAGCCGTTCGGGGTCGAACTCCCGTCCGTTGATGGTGAAGGCCATCATGGTGCCCTGTCCGCCGCCCATTCCCGCGCCCATGGTTCCATTCATGCCCATGGCGAAGTTCAGGGTGCGGGCGGCGGTGACCGGTTCGTTCCGTAGATCGCGCAGGGGCCGGCCCTCGGGCACGGGCCCGGGGTCAGTGCCCGCGCTTCCCGAGACGGCCAGGGTGAGCAGTTCGACCGGGCCGCCACCGGATTCGTTGTCGCCCCTCATGGCCCCGCCCATCATGGCGTTCACGCTGCCGCGGTCCAGGGCGGCAGCCGTGAGGGCGGCGGACCCGTCGCGGGTTTCCACGAGCAGCTCTACGCGGTTGCCGGGGGCGAGAACCACTTCGGTGACGTCCTCTGGGATCGGCAGGCGCCCGAGGTCCCTGCTGAGCAGCCGGACCTGCTGTCCGTCAAGTGCCAGGCGCAGGTACCGGGAGGGGCAGGCGTTGATGATCCGCCACCGCTCCCGCTCTCCGGGCGCGGCGCGCAGTTGCGGGCGGAGTTGCCCGTTGACCAGGACGATCTCTCCCTCACGTCCCATCATCTGCTGCATCTGGTCCACCTCGGCGAGATTGCCGGCAGCGTCGAGGGACAGGTCGGAGACCACCAGCACCCGCTCCCGGGTGACCGGGACCGGGTCGGGGTCCTCCACCACGATGGCCCCGTAGAGGCCGGCGGCGACCTGGTCGGCGGCGTGTCCGTGGCGGTGCGGGTGGTACCAGTAGGTACCAGGCGGGTGGTCCTCGGGCAGGGTGAACTCGTAGTCGAAGGACCCGCCCGGGTCAATGCTTACGAACGGGTTGTCGCTGTTGCCCTGTGGGGAGACGTGCAGTCCGTGCACGTGCAGGTTCGTGGGAGCCTGCAGCCCGTTGCGCAGTGTGACCCGGATCGTGTCGCCCGCGCGGACCCGCAGGGTCGGACCGGGCAGTGAGCCGTTGAACGCCTGGACGGAGGCATCCCGCCCGCCGACCCGGACCCGTGCCGGCGCGGCGGTCAGGTCCAGCTCCAGCACCCGGTCGCGGCTGGCCAGCACCTGGGGTTCGGTCAGGTCCTCACCCCCGGTGTATCCGGGTCCGTTGCCGGTGGTCAGCCACAGCCCGGCGCCGCCGGCAGCCGTAGCGCCGGCCCCGACCGCACCCAGCGCCAGCAGCTGCCGGCGTGTCAGCGGCCTCACCGGCCGTCCTCCTCCAGTATCCGTCGCCGTTCCTGGTATTCCTCGGTGCTGATCTCCCCGCGGGCGTAACGCTCCTCAAGGATCTCCTTGGCCCGGGCAGGGCCCGCACCCGTGCGCGGTGGTCCCTGCCCATCGGTGGGCGCGTTACCGGCGCCGTTGCGGGTGAAGGCTTTGACCAGCACCACGGCGAGCATGACCCCGCCTGCGATCAGCAGAAGCCAGAAGATCCACGCAAGCCCCATCCCGCCCATATCAAAGCCGTTCATCATGAAGGGTTCCTCGTCTCTTTCGTACACGGCCAGGCCGTTCCTGACCGCAGGTTATCCGGGACGCGCTGATGCCGGTGGTTCTAGGCCCTGGCTGACTGACGGGAGTTCTGCCAGGCGTCCCAGGCGGCGTAGCTGCCGTCGAGCTCGACGACGTCGTACCCGGCGCGGCGCAGGGCGCTGGCGGCTACGGAGTTCCGCACACCGCTCTGGCAGTAACTCACGATGGTGCCCTCGGCCGGAATTTCATCGAGGTGCCACATGGCGCGGCCGCCGCTGAGCTGGTGGGATCCGGGGATGTGCCCGGCAGTGTGCTCGGTGCGGTTGCGGACGTCCAGCACCATGGCGGCGTCGAAGTCGTCGAGTTCCTCGGGCTTGATCAGCTGGGGGGTGGTCGTGGGCAGCCCGTCGATGCTGGTGAGGTAGCCGGCGACGTTGTCGATGCCGACGCGGACCAGGTGGTCCCACATGTCCTGCGCGGCTTCCTGGTCGGATGCCAGGAGGACCAGCGGGTTCTTGTCCGTTTCCGGGTTCACTACCCAGGCGCCGTAGCTGGCCACTGACTTGCCGGCCGGCACGTTCAGGGATCGGGCCACTGTGCCCTCGTGGACCTCGCTGTTGGAGCGGGTGTCGATGAAAGTCAGGGTGTCCTCTGCCAGGCCTGCAGCAACAATGCCGGCTGCGAGTTCCGGCAGCGGCGTACGCTCACCCATCACGGCAGGTCCTTCACGGTTTTCCCGCTTCATGCGGCCGAAGTAGGCGTGGGCGTCGGGCTGGCCGTCAAGGAGTTCGTTTATGAAGCCCTGCTCGTCATTGGCTGCGAGGTACGGTCCCCACCAGGCGTAGAGGCGCTCGTAGCCGACGGTGGAGGACGGGATCGCACCAAGGGCCTTGCCGCAGGCGCTGCCCGCACCGTGGGCAGGGTGGACCTGGACGTAGTCCGGCAGGGTCAGGAACTTGTCCCGCAGGCTGGCGAAGAGCTGCTTCGCTCCCTCGAAGCGGGTGTCAACACCGCCTGCTGCCTCGTCGAGCAGGTCCGGCCGGCCAAGGTCGCCGGAAAAGACGAAGTCACCGGAGAGCAGGTAGCCCGGCTGGTCGCTAAAGGCGCCATCCGTCACGAGGAAGGACAAGTGCTCGGGCGTGTGGCCCGGCGTGTGCACTGCCTTGATGCTGATATTGCCCAAGGCAATCGTGTCGCCGTCGTAGAGCCTTTCGCCGTCGAATTCATACTGCCAGTCAGGGCCGCCCTCGCCGGAAACGTAGATCTTTGCCCCGGTGGCTGCGGCCAGCTCGCGGGTGCCGGAGAGGTAGTCCGCGTGGATGTGGGTTTCGGTAACGGCCACGATCTTCATGCCGTTCTTCTCGGCAAGGTCCTGGTACACGGCGATGTCGCGGCGGCCGTCCACCACAATCGCCTCTCCCTTGGCCTGGCAGCCGATCAGGTAGCTGGCCTGGGCGAGGTCTTCATCGTAAATACGCTCGATAAGCATTGGTGCTCTCCTTCATGAGGGGAAGTTTGGCGTCTGTTCCTGCATCAATTCTAATACCCCTGGGGGTATGTTGCAATGCTGGGTGTGCCAGCTGTCTTTCGTTGGGATGTTAGGGGTGCTGCTGCGCTGAGCCGGCCCGGAGCTTGTCCATGTCCAGGTTCTTGACGTCCTGGATGACTTCTTCGAGTCCGGTGGCGTTGAGCGCTCCGGGCTGGGAGAAGACCAGGGTTTTGTCCTTGAAAGCCATCAGGGTGGGGATGGAGGTGATGCTGGCCGCGGCGGCGAGGGCCTGTTCGGCTTCGGTGTCTACCTTGGCGAAGGTGATGTCCGGGTGCCGTTCGGCGGCGGCACCGTAGGTGGGGGCGAACATGCGGCAGGGGCCGCACCAGGCTGCCCAAAAGTCAACGAAGACGATGTCGTTGTTCGCCAGGGTTTCGGCGAAGTTCTGTTCGGTGATATCGATGGTTGCCATGAGGAGGTTCGTGTCCTTCCGGATGGTGTCGTGGAGGGTTGGATGCTGATCTTCAGCAGGAGGGTCAGGTGGTGGGGAGTCCTGCGCGGGTCCAGGCGATCATGCCGCCGGCCATGGTGTCGGCGGTGAAGCCGGCACCGTTGAGTGCGTCCGCGACGGCGGCGGACCGGTTGCCGCTGCGGCAGACGGCGATGACGGGGACTGTGGGGTCCAGCTCGGACAGTCGTGCCTGCAGCTGCCCCATGGGGATGTGCAGCGCTCCCGCGATCATGCCGTCGGCGACTTCAAAGTCCTCGCGGACATCGAGGATCCGGTCAGTGGATCGGCGCTGGTCGGCTTCGTTGACGGTGATTTCAGTCATCGGTTGTTCCTTCGGATAGTGGGGCTGTTGTCCTTAGCGGACGGGTTCCCCGGCCTGGCGCCAGGCGCCCATGCCGCCGCGCAGGGAATATGCCTCATAGCCCTTTTCAGCAAGCAGGCGGGCGGCGGAAGCGGATCGGATCCCGGACTGGCACATGGCGATCACGGGCCGGGTCTTCTGGATTCCGGTCATGCTGGTCTGGAGCCTGTCCAGCGGGACATGCTTGGCCTGCGGGGCCCGCCCGGAGCGCCATTCCTGGACGGTACGAACGTCGATCAGAGCCGCGCCCGAGGCCAGGAGTTCCTTGGCCTCAGCGACCGTGATGGTTTTGTAGGGCTTGCTGAATGCCTTCTTCAGGGAGCTGATGAGGCCCATGGTGTTCTCCTTGCTTGGGGTGATGGTGGGGTTCAGGCGGGGGAGGGAACGTTTCGACGCCGGCCGCTACGGTTGCGCAGGGGGCAGGAGCTGATGAAGAACCAGCAGACGCCGGCGGTCGCTGCCGTCAGGGCTGCGACGCCGGCGGTGATGAACCACCTCAGGTCGGCTGGGGCCTGCTGGACAAGGACGAAGGTTCCCATCGCGAGGACAAACCAGCCGAAGGCCTTCCGCAGCGCAGCTTCCGGGATACGTCCGGCCAGCTTGGAGCCGGCAAGGGTACCGACGATGGCAGCAGCAGTCACGCCGAGGGTAATGCCCCAGTCCAGCTGCACGGTGGTGAGGTATCCGGCGAGCCCCGCGAAGGACTTCATGGCGATGACTACCAGCGACGTGCCGACGGCAACTGACATCGGCAGGCCGCCCAGGAGTGCCAGGGCCGGGACCACAAGGAATCCGCCGCCCGCGCCGACCAGGCCGGTCACGAGCCCGACGACGGCCCCGTCCAGCAGCACCCTGCCCAGGGGTAGTTCATGCTTGACCGGCGTGGCGCCGTCGTCGGACTTTTTCTTCCGGCCGCGAAGCATGGCCACGGACGTGGCCACCATCATGACCGCAAAGGCGATGAGCAGGACCTGGCCCGGGATATGTCCGCCCAGGAGGCCGCCGACGAACGCGCCCGCCATCCCGGCTGCGCCGAAGATCAGGCCCGTCCGCCACATCACCCTGCCCCCGCGGGCGTGGCTGAGCACGCTGACAGCGGAGGTGACGCCGACGACGAAGAGCGAAGCGGCGATGGCTTCCTTGGCATCGAACCCGGCCACGTAGACCAGGATCGGGACGGTCAGGATCGATCCGCCGCCGCCCAGGACGCCGAGCGAGAGCCCGATCACTACAGACAGGGCAAGGACCAGGATCAGGGTGGCGGTCATGAGGCCTTGACCTCCTCCTGGGCGTCAGCGACAGGAAGGGTCAGGATTGCGCTTTCGCGGGTGGGCTCCTTGGCGGCCCTGTTCCATGGCATCGCCGAGATGGCCTGGCCCATGGCACAGGTGTTGGTGGCCGCGGAGAAGGTCAGGCCTGCCCCGATGACGCCGGCAAGCGTCCGGATCTTAGGGGAAACAAATTTACCCCCTGCCAGGCCAAGAACCACCAGGGACCCGGCGGCGAGGCGGACCTGCCGCTCCAGGTCCCAACGGTCCTTGCCCTTGACCACGTCGCCACCACTCGCTGCGAATCCGGGTACTCCGCCGGTCAAGACGTAGGCGGTGTCGATTCCGGATTTGGTGAGGCGCTGGCGTGCCTGTTCTGCGCGGGCTCCGGACTGGCAGACCAGCACGACGCGGGCGCCGAGCCGGGCGGCCAGCTCGTCGGTGTGCTCGGAGAGCAGTGGCAGCGGGACGTTGTAGGAGCCCCGGATGTGCATCGACTCGAACTCAGCGGCAGAGCGCACGTCGATGACCACAAGGTCCTGATGCTCGGCGACCCAGCTGCGCAAGGCCTCCGGCGCCAGGGCGGTAATGGCGGTGGATGGAGAAAGGGAAGTCATGCGGGCCTCTCGAAGGGGTTGGTGGATACCCCACCGAGTATTACAGATACCCAATGGGGTATGCAAGACACCCCAGGGGGTATATGGTTGATGGCAAGACGCCCAAGCCTTGGAGACTTCATGCAACTCGATTCGACTGAACTGACCCCGGTGGTCAACCGCCTCAAGCGCGCCCAGGGCCAGCTCGCCGCCGTCACCCGCATGCTGGAGGAAGGGAAGGACTGCAAGGACATCGTCACCCAGCTGGCGGCAGTCTCGAAGGCCCTGGACAGGGCCGGGTTCGCCATCATCGCCAGCGGCCTTGAGCAGTGCATCGTCCGTAAGGACACCACCATGGACAAAAAAGAGCTGGAAAAGCTCTTCCTCTCCCTCGCCTGAAAAGCAGGGACCCCAGACCCCGTGCCGGGGCAGTTTCCCCCCAAACTGCCCCGGCGCGGCCCCCAACCTGAATCGGCCGTATCTGTAACGACATATGAGGAGCAGGCTCATGAGCTATACCCACACTGTTACCGTCCCGCTGTCCTGGGAGGACGCTGTCCAGCGCACCCGCGAGGCGCTCGGTGAACAAGGCTTTGGCATACTGACGGAAATCGACGTCCGCTCCACGTTTGAAGCCAAACTCGGCACCGAGGCCGCCGACGCCATCGGCGACTATGTAATCCTCGGCGCCTGCAACCCCACCCTGGCGAGCCGCGCCCTCGCAGCCGAGCCGGAACTCGGTGCGCTGCTTCCATGCAATGTCGTTGTCAGACGAGGCAAGAACGCGCACGAAACCACCATCGACGCCATCGACCCACAAACCATGGTCCAGCTCAGCGACAGCCCGGCCGTCCGGGAGGTCGCGGACGACGCCGATGCCCGACTCCGCAAAGCCCTCGCCGGGCTCAGCGATGCAAAAGGCATCTCCAACTGACCAAAGTGTAGGCACGTGCAAAATGCAGAGAAGCCTGTGCCCGGGTTGAGTCTGGCCAGATAAGCCAGGTGATGGGGTGCGGGCCTTCGTATCAGAACCGATCCCCTGACCGCAGGACTATTTTGGTCTGCCCCTCCGGGCCGCAGTTCGCATCGGAGAGGCTTGCGGGGAAGGGTCCGTGAGAAGTACAGGCCGTGCTTCCGGCATCCGCCGGGGCCGGTGTAGCAGCCGCGTTGGTGCCGACTATCATGGGGTCCAGAACCAATACGGAAGGCCATCGAGTGCGGCGAACTCCACTAGAAGGAGGAAAAGGCTCTGTCGAGCTCCGAGGCGACGGTATCGTCCATCTAATCTGGACGCCCCACGCCAAAATCGACGTAGCCGACGCCAGGGCAGCGATGGCGATGGTCAACGAGGTCTGCAACGGCGTCGATCATCCCATGCTGGTCGATATGGCTGCTACGGAAACTGTCAGCCGCGAAGCGCGCGCCGTATGGTCCATCCCGTGCGCGGCTTCACGGATCGCCCTACTCGGTTCCAGCCCGGTAGATCGAGTCATTGCTAACTTTTTCCTTGGCATCAACGCGCCCCATGCCCCCACGAAGTTCTTCACTTACAGGAGCGAAGCAATGAGCTGGCTGCTGGGAGACACTGCCCATTGATACAACTGAGGGTAGGGCCGTTCTGCTTGCAACTGGGACGAAACCTGGCAGCTGCGCGCATGTCAGGGCCAGGACGCTTCCCAGCCTGACGCCCGTGTCGCCGCGATCAAGGCGGCGCAGTGTGGGCATGGAGAGATTGGCCCGGTCCGCGGCCAGCTCTGAGGCCAAGCACGATTCTCCATTGCTTCAGGTGCTCGCCCAACAGCTCTGCGGTTTCGTCCACCAAGGCCACCTATATGTCGGCGAGGATGGACGTCGGCTTCTCAATGGCATCGGCCACGAACCGGAGGAACCCGGCTGCTGCGCCGCCGTCGCACACGCGGTGATCGAACGTGAGCGTCAGTTCGGTGACCTTGCGGACCGCGAGTTCCCCGTCCGCCACCCACGGCTTGTCGATGATCCGGCCAACTCCGAGGATTGCCACCTCGGGGTGGTTAATGATGGCTGCGGAACCGTCCACGCCGAAAACGCCGTAGTTGTTCAGCGTGAACGTGCCGCTGCCCAGCTGCTCCGGCGTCGCCTTGCCCTCGCGTACGATGGCGGTAAGTCGGCGGATCTCCGCGTCCAGTTCGCGGGCACTGAGTTTGTCCGCGTTGCGGATCGAAGGGACCATCAGTCCGCGGTCCGTCTGGGCGGCGAAGCCCAGGTTGATGCCGGCAAAGCCAACGATCTCCTGGGAGCCGTCGGCAGCAGTTTCGATGCGGGTGTTCAGGTCCGGGAATCGTTTTAACCCGGCCGTGACAAAACGCGCGATGAACGCGAGGAGACCCGGGGTATTGTGCGGATCGGACTTCTTGAGGCCTGCCCGGAGTTCCACCAGCGCCGTGGCATCGACGTCAACCCAGACCGTGGCCTCAGGGATCTCCGCACGGCTGCGGGACATGTTGGCGGACACGGCCTTGCGGACACCTTTGACGGGCGTCCGGGACGAAATGCCCAGGCCAGTGCGGGAATCGACAGCCCCCTGGGTTTCGACGGGCTCAACCACCGGGCGTTCGGTGGTTGAGCCTGTCGAAACCTCAACCGCCGGATGGATGACCGCCTCAACGTCCCTGCGCATGATCAGCCCACTGTCCCCGGACCCGTGAATGTCGCCGAGGTCCACGCCGTGTTCCCGGGCCATGCGCCGGACGAGCGGTGAAATGACCGCGCCTAGCTTGCCCGGGACCCTCGTGCGGAGCAGCAGCAGGTCATCGGCCGCCTTCTGGGCGTCAGGCTCAATCACCGGATGGTCGTTGGTTGAGCTCGCCGAACCCACGCGGGGGGCCCTGGTTCGCCGGGCAGCGCCACCGCCGCCGGGCGTTCCATACCCGATCAGCACGTTTCCGGAACCGGCCTTCTCCTCCTCGCGGTAGGTAGCCGCGGCACCGGTTTCGGCAGGCTCAGTTTCGACAGGCTCAACCACCGAGCCAGGCTCAACCACCGGCGTCGGCGCACCCACCGGAAGCACCGAGATCAGCGGTTTGCCCACATCCAGCGTCTGGCCTGGTTCGCCATGGAGCACCGTGACAGTGCCGGCGTACGGGGACGGGACTTCCACCATGGACTTGGCCGTCTCCACTTCGGCGATGGGCTGGTCCACCCGGATCTCATCCCCCACAGACACAAGCCAGTTGACCAGCTCGGCTTCGGTCAGGCCTTCGCCGAGGTCGGGCAGCAGGAATACTTTCGGTTCACTCATGGTCAGTTCTCCCACTGGAGGTCGTCTACGGCGTCGAGGATGCGGTCCACGCCGGGCAGGTAGTAGTGCTCGAGCTTCGGAGCGGGGTACGGGACGTCAAATCCCGTCACGCGGCGGATGGGGGCGGCGAGGTAGTGGAAGCAGCGTTCCTGGACCCGCGCCACGATCTCGGAGGATACGGACGCGAAGCCGTGGGCTTCAGCGATCACCACGGCCCGGCCGGTCTTACGGACGGACGCGCACACCGTCTCGTCGTCGAACGGAACGATGGAGCGGACGTCGATGACTTCCAGGGAGCGCCCCTCCTCGGCAGCAGCGGCGGCTGCCGCCAGCGCCGTGGGCACCGACGGTCCATAGGCGATGAGCGTTGCGTCAGTCCCGGACCGGGCGACGGCGGCACGGCCTTCCGAGGACACCCCGGCGTCCGCGTTCGCCAAGTGCTGCGCCCGGAGATCCTCTAGGTCCACCAGGTCCTTGGACCAGTAGAGCTTCTTCGGTTCCATAAACATGACGGGATCGTCCGAGTCGATGGCCTCCCGCAGCATCCGGTACGAGTCGGCCACGGTGGCGGGCGTGAACACCTTCAGGCCCGCGGTGTGGGCGTAGTAGGACTCGGAGGAGTCGCAGTGGTGCTCCACTCCCCCGATCCCGCCGGCGTAGGGAACCCGGATCACCATGGGCAGTTTCACGGTCCCCCTGGTGCGGTTGTGCATCTTGGCCACGTGGCTGACGATCTGCTGGAACGCCGGATACGCGAACGCATCGAACTGCATCTCCACCACCGGCCGCATCCCGTTCATGGCCATGCCCACGGCCATGCCCACAATGCCGGACTCGGCCAGCGGGGTATCGAAGCAGCGCTGCTCCCCGAACGTCCTGGTGAGGCCGTCGGTGATGCGGAAGACCCCGCCCAGGAGGCCCACGTCCTCGCCGAAGACCAGGACGGACGGGTCGGCGTGCATGGCATCAGCCAATGCCGTGTTGAGGGCCTTGGCCATGGTGACGGCCTGCGGCCCGGAAGCTTCAGCCACAGAAGCGGCGGAAGCCGCAGCCCGGGCAGTTGCCGCACTGACGTTGCCGTTCGCTTCTGACGAAGTGGTGATGGTCGGACTCATTTCGGCGACTCCTCAGATGACGCTTCCCGGGCAAGTTCGTCAGCCAGCATGGCTGACTGTTCCTTCAGCTGTGGTGTTGGCACGGAGAACACGTGCCGGAAGAGTTCCTGGGGGTCCACCGGAACGTCCTCACCCAGCCCCTCGCGAAGTTGAGTGGCAACGTCCTCAGCGTGAGCAGCGATCCGCGCGGCGCCGTCGTCGTCCAGCAGTCCCCGCCCGGTGAGGTACGTCTTCATCCGGCTGATGGGATCCTTAGCCAGCCACTCGGCCACCTCGCTGTCCTGCCGGTAGCGGGTGGCATCATCGGCGTTGGTGTGTGCCTGCATCCGGTACGTGTGTGCCTCCACGAGGAGCGGCCCGGAACCTTCCCGTGCGAGCTTCACTGCCCGGTCCAGCACGGCGAGGAGGGCCACCACGTCGTTGCCGTCCACCCGCTCGCCGGCCATGCCGTAGCCCACCGCCTTGTGGGCGAGCGACGGCGCCACGGACTGGTGCGCCAGCGGCACCGAGATGGCGTACTTGTTGTTCTGGACGAAGAAGACAACGGGCAGGTGGAAGACGGCGGCGAAGTTCAGGGCCTCATGGAAGTCGCCTTCGCTGGTGGCGCCGTCCCCGCACATCGCCAGGACAACGGTGTCTTCGCCGCGGAGCTTTGCCGCGTGCGCCACACCCACGCCATGCAGCAGCTGGGTGGTGAGCGGCGTGCACTGGATGCCCACCTTGTGCCTGGCCGGATCGTAGCCGCTGTGCCAGTCTCCGCGGAAGATGGTCATGGTTTCCACGGGATCAACTCCCCGGGCCATGACTGCCACGGCGTCCCGGTAGGTGGGAAACAGCCAGTCGCCGTCGGAGAGACACAGTGCGGCTGCCACCTGGCAGGCTTCCTGGCCGTGGCTGGACGGGTACACGGCCATGCGGCCCTGGCGGACGAGCGCCGAATTCTGATCGTTGACGCGGCGTCCGACGACGAGCTGCTCATAAGCGGCCAGCAGTTCCTCATCCGCGGGAAGCGGATACTCGTGGCCGGGTTCTGTGCCCTGCTCACTTTCTGCCATGAGCCGTCCGTCCGGGTCCACCATCTGGATCTGGTGCCGGGCGGGCAGCATGTAGTCCTCCACCGTGATGCCGAACTTCCGCACCGCTTCGGATACTGCGTCTTCAGCCGGCAAACGCTGGGCCTGGTCCGGCGCAGGGTGGTCCGCGGAGATCGTCATTGGTCCGTCCTTCTGTAGCCACTAGTCGGTTCCAGTATGGCCCTCGAGGAAGTTTCGTATCCAGTAGTTCACCAAATCGTGGAAGGTTCCGCCGGATGGACCTACTCTAGAAGACGAATTGAAATGTGATCTGGATAACGAGCGGGAGCGGTGGACGAATTGGCACGACTTGAAGGAGAGCCCGGTGAGGTGCCGCTGGACGACGTCGATCGCCGCATCATCGCCGAACTCACCCGGGACGGGAGGATGTCCGTGACGCAGGTGGCTGAGAACGTCCACATTTCGCGGGCGCACGCCTACACCCGCATCGCCAGGCTCACGGGCGAGGGGGTGCTGGCCAAGTTCACTGCGATCGTCGATCCGATCAAGGCGGGCCTCAAGTCCTCCGCCTACGTCACCCTGAAGTTGAGGCAGCACTCATGGCGCGAACTGCGCGACCAGCTGGCGGCCATACCGGAGGTACACCACGTCGCACTGGTGGGCGGAGACTTCGATGTAATCCTCCTTGTCCGCGCTGTGGACAATATCGACCTGCGGCGGGTCATCTTCGACCAGTTGCAGGCCATGCCCGGCGTGATCGATACGCAGACGTTCCTGGTGTTCGAGGATGTGGACACGCGGTAAGAACGCGCCATCGATCCCGCAGGTGCCCTACCGGTACCCGTCCACAATCGCCGCAGCAATCTCCCGGTATGCGCGCCGGGTCTCGGGCCTGAGCACGTCCAGGGTCACCAGGTCGCCGTCGGCCACGCCGCGGTCGTGCGGGACCGCGATGAGTTCGCGGCAGATGCCGGACAGGTGTTCCTCGATGGCGTCCTTGTCCACGCGGGAGGACACCTCGTCCTTGTCCGTGATCACCACGATCGCGTTCCGGGCCAGTTCCTCGTACCCGTGGCTCGCCAGCCAGTGCAGGGTGCTGCGGGCACGCTTGGCCCCGCTCACCGCGTAGCCGGCGGCGATCACCAGATTGTCCGCGGACTGCAGGATCCCGCTCATGGCGTTGTGCGTCACGCCGGTGCCGCAGTCGGTCAGTGCCACGGAGTAGTAGCCGGAGATAAGCTTGCGGATCCGCAGGTACTCGGCCGCGGTGAGCGAGTCGGAGACCTCCGGGTCCTGCTCCCCCGCGATCAGGTGCAGCCGGCCCGCATGGTGCATGTACCGGGCCAGCGCGGTGAGTGAGTCCACAGACTCAATATTCTTGAGCAGGTCCGTGATGGTGCGCGGGCTTGCCTGCTGGTAGATCCCCTCACCGAGGGCACGCTCCACCAGGTCGCCCGAGTCCGGATTTGCATCGATGGCACAGGGCGCATCCCCGCGGTATTCGGCGAGGGTCAGGCCCACGCCCACCGTAGTGGAGGTCTTGCCGATGCCGCCCTTGAGACTTAACACAGCTGTGTTGTAACTGCCCTGCAGCTGGCGCGAGATGCGTCGGGCCAACTCCTCCTCGTTGCGCTGCTTGGCCCCGGGGCCCATGTTCCAGGACCCGCCGGTCAGGTTGTACATGGCCCCGCGGAAGCCACCCACGGGGCGCGGCTTCTGCTCCTTGACGAACAAGCCGGGCGAGCTGATGAAGTCCGGCATCGGGGCGTCAGCGATGGTGTCGGCAACGGTGGGCCGCACGCGCCGGAAGGCAGGCGTTCCGGCAGGAGCGTCCGACGGCGCCGGCGCGGCCTCCGCGGCAGGCCCGGCCGAGGCAGAGGTACTTGAGTCCTGTTCGGCAGTCTGCTGTTCGGCGCCCGGGGCGGAGGCGGGCGCGCGGGAAGGCGCCGGGGCGTGCGTGGCTGGTTGACCGGCGTCGGCCGCTGCCGCTGCCTCCGCCCACGACGTCCGGCGTATCACGGGCTTGCCGGCGTCGGGCTGGCTGGAAGGGGTGGGCGGTATAACTGGCATGGTTCCTGTCCGGGCATCCATCAGCTCGCCGTCGGCACGACGAAGGTCACGACGACGCAGCTGCGGCTGCCCTGCATCCTCTGCATGAGCGCGTGCGTTCTGGTCCGCTGGATCGGGCATATCTGTCCCCCAGGATGTTTAGGCAAGAGGTTCTGAAGCGGTGTGGTGCTCGGTGATGTCCGTCAGCCACTTCCGATTCGGGGCCGTGGCGCTGAAGTCCCGCTCGATGAGGTCATCATGGACCGGCGGGCCGGCCTTGATCCCTGACCGGCGCCGGCGGTGGATCACCGAGAGGATTCCGTTCTGGGAGCACAGCCGCCAGATTCGGCGTTCGCTGGCCACGGCACTGGGTCCGGCGTTGATCTCATCAGCGATGAACCGGTAACCGAAGGCAGGATCGTCGCGGTGGTGATCGATGGCGGCGTTGATCAGGTGCGCTTCTTCCCAGTCCCGGGCAGGGACAGGGTTTGCGGCCCACTGGTAGTAGGCCTGTCTGGAAAAATTCAGTACCCGGCAGGACACTGCCACGGGAACCCGAACCGGGGCGTCCCTGGCAGCCAGCTCGCGGACCAGCGGGTACATCATTTTTTTGGATTGATGTCCCGGGACATATAGGCCACGGCGCGGCGCATGACTTCGGCTTCCTGCTCCAGGAGCCGGATGCGCTTTTTCGCCTCCCGCAGCTTCGCGGCGTCATCGGATACCGCCCCGGACGCTACGCCGTCCTCTTTGTCGGCGATCTTCATCCAGCGGTGCAGGGCAGCAGGTGAAACACCGAAGTCCTTGGCGATCTGGGTGACGGGTGCTTCGCCCTTGCGGGCAACCGCGACGACATCGCGGCGGAACTCTTCGGGAAAAGCTTTGGGCATGATGAACATCATTCCACCCGCAAGGATCAAATCCTCACAGGCAAAGTGTCAATCAAACCTTCAGCAGTCCCAATCCCCGGAAACTCAACAAATCACCCACACGGACCCCCGGCCATGTCAGGAGCCCTGGGCCGTGGACCGCTAACTCCCACTGGCCTCATTCACCTTGACAACTTCCGGGATTGCCTAGATCCTAGGAAAAGCGATAGCTGCTGCCTTCGGATGGAGGTGAGCATGTCGGCACTCGAACTACAGGGACCCATGACTCGCACAATAATCGTATCCGCGACGTTGGAGTCTCTTTCAATCGACGATGCAACTACTTCAAGCCAGTCGTATGAGTTGCAACTAGCACGTGCATTCGCCGAGATTCAATCAACTACGGTAATCTCACTCGTTGCAGTAGACGACGCGCGGCTCGATGGCTTGAAGCTCGTTGGTCTGAGGTCTGAGCCCCGTGGATTTACGTCAGCTTGGAGTCTAACGAGGGAGTTGCTTCGTGAGAAGCGGCGAGGCACTCAAGTTATATCGTTCGGATACGACCCACTTATGGTTCTGCCACTGGTGCTTGCACGAGCCCTTGGCGCTAACGCATACACAATCGTGTTTGACACCCACGTCGGGTCGTCCGAACGGTTCGCTCCAGTCAAGCGGACACTAGTGAACGCGTACTTCGGCCTAGGTATACTCTTATTGCGCGCCCTATCTGGGCTGTTCGTGGTCACTCGAGAGGCTGAAGAGAGGTTCTCGAGGCTGAATGGACGCACTTTGAGGACCCGCATAGGTTTTGATGTAGAGCGGGCCAAGCCATGGGGACGTCCGCTTTCCGAGGAATTTAGTGTCATCTACGCTGGCGCACTCGAGGTCTACAACGGGATCCAGCAAATGATGGACGGAGTCATTCTGCGAAATCGCGACGACTCGTCAACACGACCTGTAGTGCTTCACCTGTATGGCACCGGCAACCTGCGATCAATGGTTGAAGTGTATGCGGCGCGGCATGAGGGGATTGTCTATCACGGTGTTGGGGTCAAATCGCAAGTAGAGGCTGCTGTCCTGCGCTCCAATCTTGCCTTCAATTTGCGGGATCTAGACCACCCCGTGTCCGTAAACGCGTTTCCTTCAAAGCTGATCGAACTTCTTGGGTCGGGAGTCCCAGTTGCTACCACCGCTGTGCTGCCATCCGCGCTGTTGTCTAGATTCGCACTGGTTGTTGCCGAGGTGAGCGCGGAGAGCGTCATGGAAGCCCTTCGACGCGCAGAGAACAACTACGCGATTTTCGCGGAGAAGGCAGCATCGGCTCCAAGTTTCATAGAATGCGAGTACGACTGGCAGGTCATCGTTTCCGATATGTCAGGCTTCATGGGTGGCGTCTCCACCACGGTGGTGTAGTCCGATGGGCTTGGCTGGCACGAGCACCGCTGCGTGGCGCAGGATCTCAACGAATAGCGTATTCTTGTATGGAGCGGCCTCCGTCTTCCCACGGACGGTTGCAGCTTTCGGAATGCTCATCATTACCCCGGTGGGGTTGAGTCAACTCGGGGTCACCCATTTCGCCTATTGGCTGCTTGCTACCTATGTTTCGGGTTTAGTCGTAGCTCCCGACCTGGGCATTGGCAACAGTGTCGTAAATGAATTTGGGTCAGACCATGCAAGAGGCATAGGCCTTCGAACACATGAAACTCGCATTCGAGGCCTCATAAAGCTGCTCAGTGTCGTTGCGCTAACCTGGCTCCTCATAGGAGTAGTCATCGCATATGTATACTCGATTTCGAGCGGTCAGCAGCGTGATGAATCCATAATATTCGTGTCCCTCGTGCTTGGCCTCTTCTGTTTCCTTTCAGCCGTACCGGCATCCGTTGTGCAGAGAATTCAACTGTCGCAGGAGAAAGCGTCGCAAGCTGTCATTTGGGAGGGTGTAGGGAAGACGGTCGGGCTCGGCCTGTCACTAGCCGTCTTGCTGTGGTCACCCAACCTCTACCTCCTGATCGTTTCGTACATGTTGCCGGTGTCGATCTTTAGCTGGCTGAATGCTTTTCTCTTCTTGAAGTCGCAGGGAATGGCACCAGTGGGCAAGATGCCAGGTATTGTGCAAGCGGTGAGGGAGAATCGCCACACATTTAGCGTAGGTAAGTGGTTTCTTGTGATGCAGGTCTGTTACTTGCTTATTTCGGCCCTGGATCCGTATCTCGTGAATATCTTTGGCAGTCCGAGCGACTTGGTCTATTTCAACGTGGCTAAGCGGCCTTTCGATATGTTGCCGATGATCGTTTCAACATACGCATTGGCCCTTTGGCCCGTCTTTCGACGACTGCGCACGCAGGCAGACACTGCCCGTCTACATCGACTCTTTGTCTCGGTGACCCTCGTCAGCGTCGGCTTAGCGGCCCTGGGAAGTGTGGTTATCGTATTGGTGCGCGGCCCCATATACAGCTACCTCAGCGGTGGCCGTGTAGCCCCGGATCTTCCTGACCTGCTCTACTTCTTATTGCTCATGATAAGCACAGCCAGTGTCTTGATCTCGACGAACTACTTGAACGCTGCCGATCGCATCCGGAGCCAAGCATGGGTGTTTGTCTTTGGCGCAATTCTTCTGATCCTGGCCAAGGTCACGAGCCTAGCAATCGGCGATGTGCATTCCTTCGTGATGGCCTCTGCGGTTTCATACTTTCTATTCGTCGCTCTTCCCCTGCTAATGCTCTGCAGCCAAACGAAGCACAAAACTTTGATGTCGGGCTTTGCCAAGCGAAGTGCTGCGACTATCCGCGAGGAGTAGCCCGCCGCCGCTGCGGAATTTTTCAAGCTGAACGGTACCAACGGGAGTTGGGCGGCTGTCTGTTCGGTGATCTCCTTTGGCGGCTTGTATCTCTTGAGTACCCCCTGTTGAACCGTCCCGGGTTTGATGCCGCTATCTTCTGTGAGAAAGATAGTGATTATGCCCAAGCAGTTCCCTCCCGAAGTCCGTGACCGTGCAGTGCGCATGACCTTGGATCGGTTGTCCGAATACCCGTCTGTTTATGCTTGGTTGGGCCCCCGTTAGCAGTCCAGCGTCTATGCGATAGCTAATGTGGTTTTTTCGGTCCACGTTTCCCAGTAGCGTTTCGGCGTCATGCCGTCCAGGGATCCGTGGGGCCGTTCATGATTGTAGATAGCTTTCCATTCGTCGGCCAAATACTTCGCTTCGGCCATGGTGTCCATGATTTCTCCGGAGAGATGTTCCCTTCTGAATTGGGCGTTGAAGGATTCAATGAAGCCGTTCTGCCAAGGCGATCCCGGGTCGATGAATGCGGTGTCGACCCCGGCGGTGTTGCACCAGTCGACCAATGCGGCGGCGGTGAATTCCGGCCCGTTGTCGCACCGGACGTAGGTCGGGGGCGGTGCCGGTTTCGGCGATGATGTTCTCCAGCACCGCGACGACGTCGGTGGCTTTGAATGACCGGCGCGGGATGATGGCCAGCGCGGTGCGGGTGTATTCGTCGATGACGTTGAAGAACCGGATGTGCCGGCCGCAGGAGGTCACATCGGACTGGAAGTCGAAGCTGACCACGTGCATCGGGTACTTGGCCGTGAGCCGTTTCTGCTCACCGGCGCCGGGCCCGGTGCGGCGCTTCTTCCGCGCCCTTGGTTTACAGGTCAGCCCTTCGTCGCGCCAGAGCCGGCGCACCCGCTTCCGGTTCAGCGCCACGCCGTCCCACTCGGGCTGGTCCAGCAGGTGCCAGCGGGCCTTCCGCCAGCCCCAAGCGGGGTGCTTCCCGGCGACGGTGCGCAGGGCTGCGCGGAGCTGGGCTTCCTCGAAGCCCATGTCGGGTTTCCTCTTGCGGAACGCTGACCGGTTCTGGCCCAGGACCGCGCAAGCGAAGCGTTCGGACGCCCCGAACTTCTCCACCGCCATGCGCACGGCACGGCGGCGGGGTTCGGGGCTCAGAATTTTCCCTTGGCTACCTCGTTGAGGTTGTCGATGGCCAGTTCCTTCTCCGCCAGCAGACGCTTGAGCCGGGCGTTCTCCTTCTCCAACTCTTTGGTCCGTTTGGACGCTTCGGCGTTCTTCTCGGACCCGTACTGATTCAGCCACCGATACCAGGTCGCCTCGGTGACCTGGAGCTCCTTGATGACCTCGACCATCGGACGTCCGTCATTGAGCATTTTCTGGCCTTGCCGGACTTTGGCGATGACCTGCTCGGGGGTGTGTCTGCGTGCCATGATTCGTGAATTTCCTCCTGTGTCCATTCTCGGACACGAAACTCACACAAACACTGGACTTCTATCCGGGGACCCAACCAATCTGCGAAGGGCCCGTAAACGACGACCACCCACCTCAACAGGGGGTACTCAAGAGATACAAGCCACAAAACCGCGGCCGGCCCCGAAATCAAGCAGGACCAACCGCGGATCGGTGGATCAAGGCTAAGACAGCCGATGTTAGCGCTCTGGAAGGAACGAGTTGCTAAGTTTCAGCTGCTCGCTACAAATGGCGCTCTTCAACGAGCTCAAAAATATGATGCCTCTGTGCCGATGACCTTCTCCACAACCTGTATGCTCGGCCCGCCTCTAAGCGCCGACGGAGCCGCTCATCAGGATGG
Source organism: Pseudarthrobacter cellobiosi (assembly GCF_023913755.1). Lineage (GTDB taxonomy): Bacteria > Actinomycetota > Actinomycetes > Actinomycetales > Micrococcaceae > Arthrobacter > Arthrobacter cellobiosi. The sequence goes on along the minus strand of NZ_JAMXBJ010000036.1, from coordinate 62,078 downwards.
AGTCCTGCATATGCTGAGACCGCAGAAGTCCAAGACTCCACGGAGCATTCCGGTAGTACGACACCCCCTCCGGCCTTTAATCGTGGAGTCCAAGGCGTAACGTCGGCACACATGACTGGAAGTGAGGCAGAAAGCGCCTCAGCGATGACATGCGAAAAGTTTTCTCCCCGAGTGGGGTGCAAGAGGACATCGTAACCGTTGAGAGTCTGCACAACGACCGAACTGTCGAGGCTGCCCTTGAATGTGACTGTGATATTTGGCGGCAACGACTCTGCGACTACATAGCAACGTTTGGAATATTCAGCATCTTCCTCGGGACCGAAGATATCCAACACAATTTGGGCGCGTGCATTACGAAGAGAGATCAATAATTCCTCGATACCCTTTACGGGAACAAGTCGGCCTAATACGGCAGCGCGAAGGGTTGTACCTCCCCGAGCAGGACTCAACGGTTCTTCTGGTAAAACCGTGTTGTCCTCTTGGACTATGACCATCACCTGCTGTCCGATGGTCTTATGGATATCCTCGGACTCAATCGGACTTGATGCATGCCATGTGATCCGCTGGCTTGAATACATTCTTCGGAAAAGAAAAAGGAAGGCAGACTTCTTTTCCTTCCCAAGCAGGAGGGCTGCAGGGCCGAATTCGCCCCGTGGCGCAATTACGAACCTAGTTCGACTAAGTGGATTCAGGCGCCAAATAATAAATGGCAAGATTGAAAACAAAGGGTCGAAAAAACTGTTAACGTAGACTATTTCGGGTCTGAGATTCCGGGCGTAAAGGAGAGACCGCACTAAGTCGACCGCAGAGCCCACCGTTGTGTAGAGAACGCTCGCGCTCTCCCACCGCGTGGGCGCGTTTCTCACAACGTCAAGTGGAGTGGTCTGACCAAGATCAGTATCAGAACAGATGACAGTGGTATCGAAACGTTCCGGTGCTTGTGACACTATAGCGGATACCGATTTTAGAGCCCCTCCGCCCAGAAATGAGGGGGGGAAAAATGCGCTGTAAACTACGACTCTCAAATTTCCATCAATTCTTCGCTTGTAAATGTCCTGGAACTTCGCTGTGGCCTATCGAGGATCGACCATTGGACCCGAAAGGGACGCGCCGACTTATTGCTGCTCAGCTTGTGGCGAATGACGGCGCTGGGGTTGCTCATTGTCCCCCTGCTGCTGACGCAGGGGACTCGCCGCATCTTGGTTGCCGTTTTTTTGAGCCGCAGTTCCTATCCTGCATACTGCGAACCACATCAGCATGAAGATCATGAATATCGGGCCGATCGGAGATAGCATCCAACCCTCAAAGCAACTATGAGCGATTACTGCTAAGGCTAGTACCACGCTGCGCCAGCCAAAGGATTTTCCAGAGACAAGCAGGGAAACCCACATCGCAGCAACCGCCATCACTCCCCAGAACCCAGCATGTACGAACGCACGAAGTGGACTACTTGCAACCTCAACGCTTTCGTTCAGACCAATACCCGTCCAAGGCGCCAACTGAAGAACGCGCTGCGCCTCATTCAAAGTACCAATCCGCGAATTAGAATCTGCGATCAAGGCCTTGTCCAAAAACGTATCACCTATTCCCAATGCAAAGAGAGTGAGCATAAGAAATCCCATTAGTAGCCAAGACAAACCACGCTTCTGCTTTGAACCGAAAAAAATCCGACCCAGGACAAGTACACCGACGGCAAGTAGACTAGCCCGACTTCCGGTCCAGAATAGAGACAGGATTCCCACACAAAGGCCAATTCGAGAAATTAGGGAGCGTGGCCTATAAAGGATGGCAAGCGCTATCAAACAGAACGAGTAGAAACCTAGAAGGTTGGCGTTCGTTGTCAATCCACGCAAGCGTCCACCTGCCAAGGCGGTCTCGGGAAGGATGATTCCGGCCGCTAAAGATGATGCAGCTACGACGAGCAGGGCCGCCAACAAGCCAAAGTACAGGTGCTGGGGGGACACGCGCGGAAGAACACCGAGGCCAAACATCAAGATAATTAGCGCAGCACTATAGCCAATAAAGTCGCCCCAAGAATTGTGAGCAAGCATGGCTGCAATGAGATAAATGAACAAGGGACCAAGGATCCCGTACATCCTTGGTGAGCCTGATGATACGGACGTGGACGCAGACCGTGAACCTGCCACAAAACTTAGGATAATGAAGATGATCGCGGTAAATCGATACGCTGCGGATAGGACGCCAGATTCTGAAGTCCATAAACTTGAAGACAGCACAATACAAATACTGGCAAGAAATATCCAAAGCGACGGACTGGCCCTAACAACCATAAGCGCAAGGAGCAAAACGACGCCGCAAAGTCCCAGAATGAAGGACGGACCCATTACGATTGCCGCGCAAGACACTAACCAGGCCATAAAAGTGAGAACGCCTGCAGCAGAACGAAATTTTACATTTCGTCGCCGTGTATCTAGATCAACCATGGCGCCGCCTTCGCATCGTCTTCGCCTCTTCCGTCGAGCTCGACCACGGCAAGCAAGTACTGTGCAGCAGCCTGAGGCGATATCGCAGTTTCAGACCATTCAATCAATCGACGCCGATCACTCCCGAGTTGTTGTCTGGCCGAACTTATCACGTCTGCCAGTTCCGTCGGGTGGGCTGGTGAGAATGTCCAACCCTGGAGCTCACCCCGCACAAGTTCACTCGCACCAGCGGCGCTACTGACTGCCACTCGTGTTCCGGATTGGAGCGCCTCGTTCACAACAACTCCCCAGCCGTCGTAGGAGCTTGGAAGGACCAACAAGTCAGCGTCCGCCATTTCCTGACGAACCTGTCGATTACTACCGAACGGTAGAAATGAAACGCGCTGTCCAACACCAGCGAACTCCGCCGATCGTCGCACTTTACCGAGCTCGGACCCTTCTCCAACGTAACGAAGTTCCCAGTCATGATCGGGGAAGGACGCCAGAGATTCGAGCAACATCAGAGGCTTCTTAAGTGCGCTCATGGATCCGACAAACAAAACACGAAAGGGACGCCCTTCAGTCGGCATCCGTAGCGCTTCTGATTTGTCAACAAAATATCCAAAGGGCTGAAGCTTCCCGGACGCAATCCCTGCTCGCTCAAATTGCTTGCGTGCCAGTTCTCCGATGGTCAGGATTGAGTCGACAGCATTTCCATATTTGGCCACCTTATGCTTGTAGAGAAGGGTTCTCAAGCTAGCCCGGGCACCTCTCGGGTCCCAAGATTCACTGATGATAGAAACATGATTACGCTTCCCTCTCAGCAAATCCTTGAATGAGGAAGTCGGTCCCGGGTAGGAGGCAAGGCCCGAAAACAAATGAGCATCAGCGTTCCTCAGCCTCTTCAGGATCAGCGCCCTCTGTGAAGGACTCGGACCTATTATCACCTCGCAGGAGCCGTAATCAGCCGTCTCCCAGCCCATAGACTGCCGTTCAAGAGGGATGTCCTCGTCCGCGATGACTGTGACGTCAACACCTGGGGTCGCGCTCAACTCTCTCAGGAGCGGCGCCTGATGAATAGAGATGCAATTCTGCCAGAAGACCAGCTTTTTCAATTCAAAACTTCCAAGCTTCGTCGTGTACTCACGAAAAGTCCCCTTGACACTCCATGCCACCCGCCTCGATTGCGCCTAGTCATCCGGCCCAACTGATTCTTTGGAGGCGACGGCTTCGCGGTCTTCGTCCACCTCAGGGCGGATCCGGCGGTACGCGCGCCAGGAAAAAACCGAGAAGGCGACGGCTAAGCCAGCCATTAGTCCTACGAATAAACCCCCGTCAACAAAGACAGCAGCCAATGAAGCAAGCGCATATGCGAATATCTGGGGTCGAACTCTCGCGCCTGCCGGCGACGCAAATGACATCAGAACTGCATAGATAAAGAAACTTAGAAGGATCCCCACCCCGGCACCGGTGAGCCCGAATTTCGAAATTAGGTAGAAGGAAACCATGGTTCCAGTCGTTGCGGCCAACACGGACACGTTCCTGATCCGGCTCGACTTAACGTTGAGCAGATGGAGCCATGACAGATACTGGCCCACATTACTCAGAACGGCTGCTGCCAGTTGAAGTTTCAGCGCCAGCACGTATGTGTACGAGGGACCCACAATCAGGTTCAACACCACCTCACCGAATAGGTGAACCAGGACGAGGGCAACGAGGCCCACGCACAGTGAGATTGTACAGAGGAAGGATACCAACGCATCGACATAGCTCCGCCCCCCCCAGAAGTCCAGATGTTCTGGACCCTGGGATACAAGAGCGTATTGACTACGCCGAGCGCCGCACCCAGTGTAAGTGTTGCGACCTGGTTCATCGCAGCATATATGCCAACATCGTCTGTCGAAGCCGCGAGCGGAAGTATCAACAGGTTGAGGTTCAATAAGACTGTAAATGCCATCGACGCCAGCGCCAGAGAGATCCCAACGTGGACCTTCCAGGGACGCCTAGGACGCCGCGGCGCCCCCGATCCTAGTTCCGGCGTTCCGGCACGGCTCCGGGGCACGACGGCTAGAACCGCCACGCCAGACAGCAGGCCCGCCAGACCTACAGCTATTGTGGGCGCAACTCCCACAGCAAGCGAGCAAATCAAGGCAACTACGCGAACGCCTGTGCCTAAGATTAGGGTCCACGAGTACGGCCACGGCTTCTCCCACATGATCCAAGCGGTCGCCACAAGACGGTTGAAAGCAATGCCACACCCCCACCCCAGCAGCCCGAAGGCTACGTCCGGGCTTCCGACAAGGAAGCCCCCCAGCATTACGAGGACGCCGAGTAGGCCAACTGACAGGAGGAGTCGGTTGAAAGCGAACAAGAAATTCTGTCTGTTGTCGAACGAACCGGGAAACCGCTGAAAGGGCAGGATCGTCCGCTCGGCTGAAAGCAGACTGAAGTAGAGACCCGCGGCTATCGACAGTGATACTAGGGCGAAGTCGGCCGTAGTAAGCATTCTCGTGAGAACCGGAAGTTGCACAGCCGCGGCAACCAACGAGAAAACCCTTGCGAAGCCTACAGCTGAAGCAGCACTCCCGATTCGAGCGAAACTAGCTCCCATTGTCACCGATGCGGCGGCGGAGGCCGGCCCTCAGGTGGTGAGCATGTGCAGCCGACCGAATGAAGGTCACAACGCGACGGGAAGCGTCATCTATCTGGTAATCCGTTGGAGGAGCAACGTAGCCATCGTCACTTATCTGCCCAAGGGTCAGCTCGATGGCGTCCAGGATGCTCTCCTTGTGCAGCCCCGAAGTCACGATGCTGGCCGTGTCCAGCGACTCAGGCCGCTCGATGAAGTCACGCAGCGTTACCGCGGCAAAACCGAGCAGGGAAGACTCCTCGCTGATCGTTCCGCTGTCAGAAAGCACTATCAGAGCTTCCTTTTGCAGCTTAACGTAGTCGTTAAATCCGAATGGCGGGTGGAGGACGACGCCGGCCTTGAGTTCCTCTGGCTGACCTTCAAGGCGCTTGCGGGTCCGAGGATGCGTTGACAACAACACTGGCACACCATAATGGGCGCCAACAGCATTCAGCGCTTCAAGAACGGTCCGCAGACGCTCGGGGCTGTCCACATTTTCCTCGCGGTGGAGGCTGACCAACACGTACTGGCCCGTCTGGAGGCCTTGTCGTTCCAGAATGTCACTGGCATCGATGGCCGTGGCATTGGCTTTGAGGACTTCTTTCATGGGGGAACCGGTGAGCAAGATCCGTGCCGGATGGATTCCCTCGGCCAGCAAATTCCGCCGCGCATGTTCCGTGTAGACCAAGTTGTAGTCTGAAACGTGATCCACCAGGCGCCGGTTCACCTCCTCGGGAACGTTTTCATCAAAGCAGCGGTTTCCCGCTTCCATGTGGAACACAGGGATTTTCATGCGGCGGGCCATCACGGCTGATATGCAGCTGTTGGTATCCCCCAACACAACCATTGCGTCAGGCTTTTCTTCCAACAGGACCGCCTCGACGTTGGTCAAGATGGAGCCAAGCACAGCACCGAGGGACGATACGTCAGCTTGCAGGAAATGATCGGGCTTGCGCAGGCCGAGATCCTCAAAGAAGATCTCGTTCAGTTCATAGTCGTAATTCTGTCCGGTATGAATCAGAACGTGGTCTGTGTACTTGTCCAGACGTTTGATCGTGGCTGCAAGGCGAATAATCTCGGGCCTGGTGCCAACCACGGTGGCAACTTTAAGTTTGAACGTCATGGCCACTTAAACTTCCTCTGCGAACGTATCGGGATTTTCCGGATCGAAAATGTCGTTCGTCCAAAACATGGTGTAAAGCTCGGAGTCGCCCGTGTTGGTGATGTTGTGTGTCCAGAGCGTCGGCATGTCGATGGCCACCGGCGTGGAACCGTCAACATTGAATCTGAGCACTTCGTCGGTGAATAGTCGCCGCATGGCTATCTGTGCCGTGCCGGCGAGAACCACGAACCGTTCCACTTTGCGTCGATGGAAGTGCTGGCCACGAGTAATTCCGGGAACCGTCGTCGAGAAGGACGTTTGTCCGTCTCCACCGTGGGAGCGGCAAACCTCAAAAAAGCTCCCCCGGGCATCAGCTCGACGGTCCAGCGCGAAGGGCAGATCGGGGTGTTCCTGCAGGCGGAACGAACGATAGGTATTGAACAAATCCCGGTCGAAGTAACTGCCGATATTCGGGACGTCACCGTTCCGGTAGGTCTCCGCGATGCCCTGCAGCTGGCCCAGGATTTCCGAGACCATCCGACTGGTCGTGAGAGATTCCATGTCGTCAACATCCACAATGCCGACGAGCACTTCAGCTGCGTTCTGCGCGTGCAGCAGAACCAATTCCTTGTCATCCTTTACCTCCGGCAACTGTCCTGCCTGGAGGACGTGGCAGAATGTGGCCACCACAGAGTTATAGAAAGGCCGCCCGTGCTCACCAAACAGGTTAGGCAGGAGCACATCAGTGAATTTGGCACCGGCCGATTCAGCTGCGACGCGCAGAACGTCCGATGCTTCCGACTTGGCCTCACCGTAAACCGAACCGTTACCGGCTTGGACGGAGTTGGCGTAGACCACCTCCTTCGGAGGCGACGCTACTGAGCCCAGTACCTCTGCCAGTTGTTTCGCGAACTTCAAGTTCCCGTCCCTGACTTCGGCGTCGGCCCCTCGGTTCACCCCGGCCAGGTGAAGCAAGCGGTCGCTTCCGTCAACGCTTGTTCTGGCCTGGTCAAGGTCAAATTTGTCCCCGAGGCCGATGGCTTCGCTGGAACCGCCCAGACTGTGCACCAAGGCTCTGGTGTGCAGACCGAGGAAACCCCCGGCCCCGGTCAGGGCAAGCTTCACAGGGCCGCACCGATCCGTTCGGTCTTGCCCGCCAAGGCGAGCTCCCGGCGGACTTCCGGAAGAGTCAGGAGAAGGTCTTCGATCTGGCCGACGTTCATCCGCTCCACGGTGTGGGAATCGTAGTCCGAGTAATTGGCCTGGTTGACGTCACCGGACTCGAAGAAGACGCTGTAGTTTAGATCACGATTGTCAGCCGGCACCTTGAAGTAATCGCCCATGTCCTGCGCCCGTGTCAGCTCCTCCCTGGTGGCCAAGGCTTCGGACAGCTTTTCGGCGTGCCGAGTGCCGATGACCCGGATCTTACCTTTGGACTCAAAGAGATTGGCCACTGCCTGAGCCAAGTCAGCGATGGTGGACGATGCCGCTTTCTTGACAAAGAGATCACCCTGGCGCGCATGCTCAAACGCGAACTGCACGAGGCTCACGGAGTCCGCGAGCGACATCAGGAAGCGGGTCATTCCGGGGTTGGTGACGGTCAGGGGTTTGCCGGCTTTGATTTGATTGATGAACAGTGGAATGACCGATCCGCGCGAATACATGACATTGCCATAGCGGACGCAGGAGACGATTGTCTCGGCATTTGGATTGTTCAGACCATGTGACTGGGCCACCTTTTCCATCATGGCCTTGCTCATGCCCATCGCATTGACTGGGTATACGGCTTTGTCAGTGCTCAGGCACACCAAAGATGAAATGCCGTTTTTCTCCGAAGCGCGCACCACGTTTTCACTGCCTGTGATGTTGGTTTTGACTGCCTCCATCGGAAAGAACTCGCAGGACGGGACTTGCTTAAGGGCTGCAGCATGGAAGACGTAGTCCACATTCTTCGTTGCTCGATCAACGCTGTCGAAATCCCGGATGTCGCCCACGTAGAACTTCAGGCGCGAGTCGGGAACTTCATGCCGCATGGCGTCCTGCTTCGCCTCGTCCCTGCTCAGGATCCGAATCTGCTCCACACCGGTCTCCAGTAACTTCTTGGCCACGGTGTGGCCAAAGGAACCGGTACCCCCGGTAATCAAAACCTTTTTGCCCTCATAGGACTGGTATGTCGTCATTTGCTTTTCCCGGCGGCTGCGGCCTCGAGCAGAATCTTTTCCAATGCGTCCATTCCTTGATCGAGTGACATTTTGTTCAAGTAGAAATCACGTCCATTTGCTGCCATTTGGCGTCGGGTCTCGGTGGTCGTCTGCGCGCCGGTGCGGAACATTTCGGCCATGGAATCAACGGATCCCGGCTTACAGGTCAGCCCGACCTGCTCACTGGAGCATATCTCAGCAACGTCACCGGCAACGTTCGACATCACCGCTGAACCGTTGAACAGGGAGGCCTGAAGCTTGGAGGGAATCGTTCCCCTGAAGATTTCGCGATCCTTCAGGGTGACAAGCTGGAAGTCCGCCCTGTCGTAGACGCCTTCCATATCGGCGGCGCTCACGGAACCACAAAAAGTAAGGTTCTTGACGTCGAGCTCAGTTGCCAGGGCTTCCAAGCGGTCCTTCGCCATACCCGAACCGTAGAATTCAAAACGCACGTTTTTCTCATCCTCGACAGCCTTGGCGGCGCGAATGACGGTTTCGAGGTCTTGGTGGTCGCCCAGGTTGCCAGCGTAGACAATCAGTACGCGGTCAGACTTTAACTGCCCGTCCACTCGTTGTTTTGCCCTGCCGGAGACCGCATCTTTTACGTTTTCGTTTGCCCAGTTAAATACCATCTTGACGCGCGACGACGGTACTCCCCGGTCAACGAGCATTCGCGCCATGGTGGGTGCTATCGCAATGGTCGCCGTCGCTTGCTTATAGAGAAAACGCAGCCAAGGCTTGAGGACACCCGCGATCACCCGAGAGGCACTGCCTCCGCCAACCATCGACGACCCTGTGACTGATTCAGGCCACAGATCCTGGACGTGCATGACGTAGGGCGCTCCCCCGAACGCCCTCATGATGGAGGGACCGAGTGCCGGTGTCATCTGCGTGGCGTATACGTAAACCACATCCACACCGCGCACCCGCCAGCTCGAAACCATTGCCGACAACGCGAAGGTCAGGTAGTTCACCAGCCGCCCGATTGGGTTCTCGGAGTGGCTGATCACCAGGGGTGTCCGGAGGACCTTTACGCGCCCGTCCCGTTCCGTACGGCCCAGCCCCTGAGTAAATCCGTCGTAGATCCGACCGTGAGGGTAGTTCGGGAAACCTGTAATCACAGTGACCTCGTGATCCCGCTCGGCCAGACCGCGCGCCACAGTCGCCGGAATATAGATCGGCTCCGGATCGTAGTATTGGCTGATTATAAGAATCTTCATCGTGCACCGTTCTTCATCCACCGCGATCCGAATCTGCGCACTCCGTCTTGAAAAGAGTGCGGGGCCGTCCAGTCGAAGCCATCGATGGTTGAGCTGGTAGTAACTTCCAGGGAATCGGAAAGCCTGGAAACCACGTCGGACTTCCCGCTGATCCGGCCCAGCGCGGACAGGAGCGCAACGGGAACGTTCAAGGTGCGCGGCTTTCTGCCGACCGCTGCGGCCAATTCGCGATACAGCTCGGGAGTGGACGGACTATGCACGTCGCCGGCCAGGACCAAACCCGAACTTAGTCCGTCTGCGGTGGAGCACGAGGCTAAGAGATCCGCAAGATTCCAAACAGAAATCATCGTTCGGTTGTTTCGAATGCCCCCGAGGGGCAAGGGGTAACCAGCCGACGCCATGCGCACGAGCCGCGCCATGTTTCCCCGAACGCCGGGCCCGTAAACCAACGGTGTCCGAACACAGATGACCGTCATGCCGGTTGATCCCGCCAATTCGGTCAGTGCCAGCTCCGCCTGCCACTTGGAGGCACCGTACGGGTCCAGTGGATTGGGCGCCGACGAGGCATCGAAGGGGTGGTTGGCCTGGGTTCGTTCGCCGTTGACTTTGATGCTGCTCATGTACACAAAACGCCGCACTCCAGCCGCCGCAGCGGCCATGGCAAGCTTCATGGTTCCGTCAACATTGGTTTTCCGGAATTCCGCCGCTGGATCGCTGGAATCGTCCTTCATCACATGAACGCGTGCAGCCAAGTGCACTACCGTGTGGACGCCTTCCAAAGCACTCGTCCAGTCCACCGGGCCCAAGAGATCGCCGTAGGCAAGTTCTTCAGTTTGATCAGGAGCGGTGTGCGGGCTGCGCACCGCCGCCACAACATGGTGCCCGTCCCTTAGCAGGTGCTCACAGAGGTGAGTGCCAACAAACCCGTTCGCTCCAGTGACCAATATCTTCATGCTGGGTCCCCTACCAATTCTCGTCCACTTCTACTAAGGATTCTGGGCAGGCACAAATAGACGGACGTGATCAGGACCATCAACACAACCGCTCCGGCCGACGCAATCCAGGTTTGCAGCAGTGCCAAAAACGAGACCAGCGCCGTGAGCGCGGAGAATCCTGCCACCAAAAGGGCAACTGCTACGTGATTACCGCCGCGTGATGTGAGTTGCTGGTACACATGGCTGCGGTGGGCTTCGAACCAGCGCTCACGGCGGCTGATCCTACGAATGAGAGTAAAGCCGGTATCAGCGAGGTAGACGACTGTCGGCCCAACCGCCAAGAGCGGGTTGAGTCCCGATGCCACTGCCAAGACAGCTATCCCGGCTATCCAGGCCCCGAGAAAGTAGCTGCCCACGTCACCGAGGAAGACCCTCCGACGTGAAAGATTCCAGGGGAGAAAGGCAAGAAAAACGCCCGCCGCAAGTAGCCCGAGTTGGATCATCCAAGGTCGGTCGGTAACCGCCCCAAGGATGGCATAGGAGATTCCAGCGACGCCACCGTGCAAGCCGGATATGCCGTTGATGCCATCCATGAAATTTGCCACGTTGATGTAGGCGGCGACTGCCACCGCACTAAGCGGAATCCAAATCCAGCCGGCTCCGGACGTCCAGACAACAAGACAACCGAAGGCTGCGCCAATGATGACCTGGAGCCCGGCGCGTTTGGTTACGCGTATTCCCCGCAAGTCCTCCACGAAGCCTAAGGCGGCAGCTGCGACTCCCAGCAACGTCATGGCAAGGATATTCACGTAGCCGTCGCCGATGACGGCAGCGAGCACGGCGGTAGTAACGCATGCCGCAATGGCGAGGGCCGCCCCCATGCCCCGGATGGTGGGAACTTCATGTGAAGAACGCTCGTTAGGCACGTCAACGACGCCGAGGCGGTTCAAGACTGGATAGATCCACCGTGGAAGAATGAGCGCCAAGAGTATGCCCGCAGTAATGATGAGGGTGGAAATCACGCCGGAGAACCCTTAACAGCAGGATCCGTGAAAACGGCATGGGACTCCGCCAAGTCTCGCGGGTGGAGTCCTGGAATGGAAGAATGCGAAATACTCGGGTGGAACGGCCGTTCGTCCGTCTCTCCAACGTCTATCAGCGCCTCGTGCAGTTTCTCGCCGTGCCTCAAGCCGGTGAAACTGATGTCGATTTGCTTACCTGACATGGCGATCATGCGCTCAGCGACATCCAGGATACGAATGGGCTGCCCCATATCCAGGATGAGCACTTCGCCTGGCCTGCCTATCGCGGCCGCCTGGACAACCAACTGACAGGCCTCCGGGATGGTCATGAAGAAGCGGGTAACGTCGGGGTCCGTGACGGTGACCGGGCCGCCAGCCTCGATCTGGGCCAAAAATGTGGGGAACATAGACCCTCTGCTGCCGATGACGTTGCCAAAACGCACCGAAAGGTAATCCAGTCCCGTGTCATGCGCCATCCACGCGGTGAGTTGCTCAGCAATCCTTTTTGACCGTCCCAGGAAGCTGGTGGGGTCGGCCGCTTTGTCTGTCGAGATGTTCACAAGCGTCCGTACTCCAGCGGCCCTACTGGCTTCAAGAACGTTCAGTGTTCCCAGTACGTTGGTCTTCCAGGCTTCCTCCGGGTACTGCTCAAGCATCGGCAGATGCTTGAGCGCGGCAGCGTGAAATACCACGTCCGGCTGCCGTTCAGCCAAGATGGCCGACAGCGCTTCCTGGTCGCGGATATCCGCGAGGATCACGTCATTTGTATCCAGGAGACCGTGACCGAACACGGACATCTGGGTACCATGCAGACCGGATTCGTCCCTGTCCAGCATAAGAACCTCAGCCGGGGAGAACCTCCACAACTGGCGGCACAATTCCGAGCCGATGGATCCTCCGGCGCCGGTCACGAGGATTCGCTTGCCAGTTACGTAGTGAGCTATGGAGTCCAATTCAGTATCAACCGGATGGCGGCCGATGATGTCGGCAATGGAGACGTCCCGCAAGTCCCCAAGTTGGGCATGCCCTTCGAGAACATCGGCGAGCAGCGGAAGGACCAGTAGACGAAGGCCAGCCGAGTCAGCGTCGTCCGAAACTCTGCGCAAGAGCGAAGCATCGGCTCGCGCAATTGCGAAAATCAATACTTCGGCTCCTGTTTGCCGGGCCGCCGCGGTCAACTGCGCTCCGCTGCCGAGAACAGGTACTCCCTCCACCCGGAACTGTTGGAGCCGTGGGTCGTCGTCGATGACGCCCACGGGGCGAAAAGGCGAGAACCGATCCCTGTTCATCTGCTGAATGACGTGCTGTCCAACGTGCCCCGCACCATAGATAAGCGCCGGTGCTGCCGTTTCATCGGGACGGTAAACCCGTTCCCGATGGGCCCTGTGGAACAACCGGACGCCTGCCATCAACACAAAAGCGACCAGGAGTCCAATGAACGGCACGCTGCGAGGGAAGTCCTCTGATGCCGGCACCAGGAGCCGACCAATTGTCAGGGTCACCCCAACGCTGGCGACCACCAGCATGAGACTGTATGCGTCCTGCCGGGAGCCGTAAGGGTGCCGGTACCGGTACACGCCAATTATCCACCCGAAAGTGGCCTGAAGAACCGCAGCCACGAGGATCGCGAAGGCGACAACAACGGGAGCGATCTGTGTTGGATCGAAGTCGAGCCGCATCAACGAGGCGACTGGAAGTGCAACTGCCCAGACGGCCGCGTCCATTAGGTATTCCCGCCACCGGAAAATCATCGGCGACTTCAGCCGCGTAGTAGTGCCGCTCATGCGGGCTGTCCCCCAATAGAAATTTGGTCTTTGATACATCGTTTAGCACCCAAGGTCATGAGAGCTTCCTCATCAGCCTTGGGAACTGAACGTAGCCTTCTTTGGCAATGACTTGCCGCGCTTGCCGGTCTCCGCAAATTCGGGCCGGTAGTCATAATAGGAGTGCGCGCTGGCTGACCTTTCCAGCCGGTTGACGACTACCCCAAGCAACCGGGCATTGACGGCCTCGAGATTCGCAACGGCCTGCGTGAGATCGGCACGGTTGGTCCGGCCATCGGCGCTGGCCACAAGGACAACACCACTCGCCATGGAACCGAGAACCGCCGGGTCGGTGACCGGCAGGAGCGGGGGCGCGTCGATGATCACCACCTCGTATTCGGCTTCGAAGCGGGCAATGAGCTTTTCCATGGTTGGTGATCCGAGGAGTTCGCTGGGGTTAGGCGCCGAGCGTCCGGAGGCCAGGACGTGAAGTGCTCCGCCACGGCCCCACGTCTGGATTGCGTCTTCCAGCTCCACCGAATGTGAAAGGACTCCAGACAGGCCCACCGACCCTTCAACGCCAAGGTATTTGGCAACGCGCGGACGCCTAAGGTCCGCGTCGACAAGCAGGACCCGAGTCCCGCTTTCGGCAAGCATTATGGCCAGGTTGACCGCCGTCGAGGTCTTTCCCTCGCCAGGGATTGACGACGAGACAACAACAGTCTGCGCTCCTCCGGAGATATTCGTAAAGTGTAGATGTGTTCGCAGTTGACGGAAGCTTTCAGCCCTGTGGCTGAATTGATCGCCTTGAGTAACCAAGGGTTCTTTTTCAACGCTTGAGTCAGTGGAAAACGTACCAAGAATGCCCGCTTTGACCGTGCGTTCGACGTCGGCTTGGCTTCGGATCCGGGTATCAAGGACCTCTCTAAGGAGCGCAGAGGCGGCCCCTATCATGAGGCCAAGCAGCAATCCAAGGGCCAGGTTCAATGGGACTTTCGGCGATGAAGGGGCCATTGAGGGGGTCGCTTCCTGGAAAACGCTCAACCTTACAATGGTGACGTCTTCAACCTGACTGACCGCGCCGATGAGCTGCCTGGCGGAAGAATTTGCGATATCCGCAGCGAGCTGCGGATTCGTAGCAGTAGCCGTGATGTCTATCAGTACCGTCTGGGGAGGGGTAGTCGCCACGACCTTTCCAGCGAGGGCACCACCCTCCAAGTTGAGGTCTCCGGCCACGGCCTGAAGAACCCGAGGGCTCGTTGCGAGGCTCACGTACGATGTGACTCGCTTCTCGGCGAAGGAGTTTCCTTGGATAACGTCCGTGGACGTCGCACCGCCTTTGACCGACACGAACAGCTGGCTCTTCGCCTCATACTGTGGAGTCTGAATGTAGGTGTACCCGGCCGCCAAGGCCAGCCCAATCAATGCGGCGGCAACGATGGAGATCCATCGTTGCCGGACGACACGCAAGTAGTCTTTCAACTCCATAAGTTCCCCCGGCATTTTTCCGCCACCGAAGCAGCTCCATGGCAATACGAATCCTTGAGGCGCTAGGCACGCCGCTTCTGATTAAAACACGCCGCCTATGCAAACTTTCATTCGAGGACGGATCGCGGCGGTAGTGTAGGACACATTCACCCAGACAGTGCGAACGCGAGGCCTTGAGTGCTGGGCTGCGCCGTCGAGGCTCCGCCAAGCGATTTGGCCAGGATTCTGGACGCCCGTGGTAAAAATTAGGTATGGGTAGACACTGGCGAAGGCTTCGCTGGTGGCAGGGTTTCAGCATCGTGCCACCGAGAGAGGCAGTGCCATACATCTTTCTCGCCGGGCTGGCAATTGTGGCAACTGGCATGTCCACGCTATCGCTGTTGCGCTGATACGCGCACGTTCTTCTCCGCCGAGAGGCCTGCCCCGACACTTTGGGAATACCATGACTCTCCCCATTACAGCCGAATAGCCAAGCCCCCGGCCAGTCTGAAGATAGTCAAGGAGCGGACGAGCCATAGGGGACGCACAGAACTGCTCGTCATGGGTGTATTTGCTCTCGTGGCCGCCGTAGTTTATGGCAGTTACATCGTAAACTTGGCACACACTTTAACTCCCGGACGGAGAAGATCCAGGACGCGTTCCCGGAAGAGTCCCCACGGGCTCAGAAGACCGACGCCGGGAGCGGGCCCGCCGTAGTGAACGTTTGCTGACGGGCAGTGATAACCCCTGGCATGAAGCGGTCGATGCCGGGTCGAGGCTTCGTCTGGCAACCGGGCGGACACGATAATGCTGCCTGCGGACCGGCGGACCGGGAAACGTCTATCCCATTTCCATGATGGGTGGTCTTTGGCTGACCATCAGTGTCGGAATGTCAAGCGACGGCCAGTCAATAGTCCTGACCGATCCGGACGCAAGAAGGGGCATTTCCGCCGCTTTCACGGCTGAAAAACTCGGCGAGTACATTGCAACAACTTTCAAAGGGAAACTGACCCCCCGGCGTCGAGCATTCTGCCTTGGACGAGCCCGCGGAGAATGCGGCTCATTGAGTCAGGCCCGTCCACGACTCCAGGAACTTTTCAGCGATGTAGCGGTGCCCTGCGGTATTCACGTGCGAGCCGTCGAAGTTGAATCGCTGGCTGTTGGCCGCTGTGAACCAGCCAGACTCGCTGGCGTCAATGAAGGGTGCTTTGGCTGCCGCGGCACCGGCGCGGACGGCGGTGTTCGTGTCTCGAAGTTCCTCCGCGAATGGCTGTGGGGCTGAGGGCCCGAGAACAACCACCTGGACGCCTGGCCAGAACTTGCGGGCCGACTCGATGGTGGCGGCTGTCGCGGATTGGATTTCATCGGGGTTACCGATCAAAGAGTCGTTCTGACCTCCCTGCAAAATAAGGACGTTGGGGATAAAGGTCGGGTCGTCCGCGATTTTCTGCAACCGGACACCGTATTCAAGGGCGAGATCATCCTGCGCACCGCCGCCCCACGCAAAGCCAGTTCCGGGCACGCCTTCTATGTTGGTGGGGAACCCGAGAGAGCCTGCAACGACATACGCCCACCCCTGCTCTGGCTCATCTGCGCCTACGCCGGCAGTATATGAATCGCCCAGAATCAGAACAACGGGCTCGGCGGGAAGCTGAATCCTTGGCTGTTGAACAGCGGCAGCAGTCTGAGTGGGTGTTGGCGCTGCTGTTGCAGTCTGAGTCACCGCGGGCTGCGCTGCCGTCGCAGTATTTGCGGCTTCTGTTGGGCCGCGTTGTTTCGCCAGTGCAAGCCCGGCCAACCCGAACGCCACGACGGCCAGCATCAAGAGGGCACCGTATTTTATCCACTGCCGCTTGTTCGCACTGAGGCCCTCACCGTTACTCATCATTAGGCAAATCATACCGGCCGGCGTCAGGCAGCGACATTGCGCTGCCTCGTACTGCGACCGGTCAGAGAAGGGCTCGTGCCGCAGCTACTCGCGGGCAGTGACAGCACCCGAGGGTGCTGTCGCTGCGAAGCCGGTGGACCGGCAGCTGACTGACCGCAAGGTCACCGAGCTGACGCTCACCTTCGACCACCGCGTGTGCGACGGCGGCACGGCTGCGGGCTTCCTCCGGTTTGTGGCGGATGGCATGGAGAACCCGGGGTCGGTAGTGGCGGAGCTGTAATAATTTGGTTCAGGGAACTTGGCCGATCCTATCCGCCCGTAGAATCGGGGTAATTACTTAGCTTGGGGGACTGCTTGAACCGCCCTATGTACTTGCTATTGGCTTTGGGAGTCGCCACTGCCGTCCCGTTTATCCGGCAGGGCGTGGCGCAAGGCCAGCCTTCGTTCCTGCTGGGCGGTTTTGTTTATATAGCAACGATTAGTGCCTGGTCGTCCTATGCATGGAAGGCCGATCCTAAGAACGAAGGCCGGGCGGCACGGACATGAGTCTCTGGCTGACTAACCTAGTGTCCCTGATATCCCCGCAAACCAGATGCTTCGGTGTACGGCGGGCGGCGTACCGTGCTGCCGGAGTGGATGTGGCACCCACGGCAAAGATCAACGGCACCGCACGCATCCACTTCCCGAACGTGTCAATAGGCGAGGGCACTTGGCTTGGTGCCGGGGCTCAGGTAATTTCCACTGCTGAGTCAGCTGCGCGGGTCGGTGCGCGTTGTGACATTGGCACCGAGGTCATGTTCGTGACTGGAACCCATGCGTTGGGGACCTCCGAACGCCGCGCCGGGGCGGGACGTTCGGAGGATATTACCATCGGTGACGGCACATGGGTTGGCGCACGTGCGACGTTCCTGGCTGGCGCCATCGTCGGCGCCGGCTGCATGGTCGCTGCCGGCTCACTGGTACGCGGAGAGTTTCCTGACAATGTCCTGATCGCCGGGACTCCCGCAACCATCATCCGCACTTTCACCACACGAGAGAGCCCAACGCACTAAGCGGCGGCAGCAATCTATCCAGCGTTACCAGTTCCAGCACTCTTGACCCATAACGGACACCCGGGGCAGCTCGTGGACAGGGTCAGGTGAGAGCGGGCTGATCCGGCGGCGTGATGTCGAAGCGGCTACCGGCAGCCCGGCTGCGTCAACGGGATCTGCCAATGTGGTTTGGAGTGTCTCAACCGATGAGGTTTCGGCTGGCTCCACCGAAATTGACGCCCGCAGCGGCTTGGGCATTTCCTCGCGGACGCCCATCAAGGGAGTCCGCAAAGCCGTTGCGGTCAACATGGCCCGCAGCCGCTCCGAGATCCCGGAAGCGACTGTCTGGGTGGATGTGGATGCCACCGGGCTGGTTGAACTGCGGGCAGGGCTCAAGATGTCTGATCCGCGGGAAACTCCGGGCCTGCTGGCTTTCATCGCCCGTTCGTCACAGCTGGGCTAAAACGATTTCCCGAGCTGAACACCCGCCTCGAAACTATCACGTAAGGCGCCCAGGAAATTGTTGCGTTCGCAGGAGTCAACCTTGGCTTCGCGGCACAGACGGACCGCGGCCTGATGGTTCCCTCCATCGGCAACGCGGACAGACTCAGCGCCCGGGAACTGGATGCGGAGATCCGCCGGCTCACCGCCGTCGTCCGCGAAGGTAAGGCGACGCCGCAGGAACTGGGCAGCGGCACCTTCACGCTGAACAACTATGGTGTGTTTGGGGTGGACGGCTCCGCGGCCATCATCAATCATCCCGAGGTGGCCATTCTCGGCGTCGGCCGGATTATTGACAAGCCGTGGGTCTTGGACCGCTCCGAGGTCAACGCCATGCTCCCGGGCCATCCGCCGGACAAGCGGTAATATGACTGCGCCAACTTCCCCGGGACGCGCGTGCGGAGCAGCAGCAGATCGTCGGCCGCCTTCTGCGCGTCAGGCTCCGGCGCGGTGCACTGTCCTTGTCGTAGCTCAACGAAGCCACCCTCCGGGGAGCCCTGGTCCGTTTCATTCCCCCACTGCCGCCGGGCGTCCCGTACCCGATCAGCACATTCCCCGAGCCGGCTTTCTCTTCTTCCCGGTAAGTATCGGCGGCCTCTTCAGCGGGAGTAACCGGCGGAGCCCCCACCGGCGCCACCTAGATGAGCGGCTTGCCCACCTCCAGCGTCTGCCCGGGTTCGCCATGGAGCACCGTGACAGTCCCGGCATAGGGTGACGGCACTTCCACCATGGACTTGGCCGTCTCCACCTCCGCGATGGGCTGGTCAACGCGGATCTCATCGCCCACGGACACCAGCCAGTTGACCAGTTCGGCTTCCGTGAGGCCCTCGCCCAGATCGGGCAGCCGGAATACTTGCGTTTCGGTCATGATCGGATCCTCAGAATCGATCGCCTCCCGCAGCCTGCGGTAAGCGTCGGCAACAGTGGCGGGGGTGAACACCTTCAGCCCGGCAGTGTGCGCGTAGTAGGACTTGGAGGAGTCGCAGTGGTGTTCCACTCCCCCGATGCCGCCGGCGTAGGGAACGCGGATGACCATGGGGAGCTTCACGGCACCCTTGGTGCGGTTGTGCATTTTGGCCACGTGGCTGACGATCTGCTCGAACGCCGGGTACGCAAAGGCGTCGAACTGCATCTCGATCACGGGCCGCATGCCGTTCATGGCCATGCCCACCGCCATGCCCACGATGCCCGACTCTGCCAGCGGGGTGTCAAAGCATCTTTGCTCGCCGAAGGCCTTGGTCAGTCCGTCAGTGATCCGGAAGACGTCGCCCAGGAGGCCCACATCCTCACCGAAGACCAGGACGGACGAGTCGGCCTGCATCGCATCAGCCAAGGCCGTGTTCAGGGCTTTGGCCATGATGACGGACTGCGGGCCGGATGCCTCAGCAGTGGCCGCGGCGGAAGCAGCCGCCCGGGCGGTTGCTGCACTGACGTTGCCGTTCGCTTCGGAGGACGTTGTCACGGTGGGACTCATTGTGCGGGCTCCTTGGGTGACGCTTCGCGGGACAGTTCATCCGCGAGCATGGCGGACTGCTCCTTCAGCTGGGGTGTGGGTACGGTGAACACGTGCCGGAAGAGGTCCTGCGGGTCCACGGGAACGTCCTCGCTGAGGCCCTCCCGTAGCTGGGTGGCAACCGCTTCCGCCTTCGCGGCGATCCGTGCGGCGCCGTCGTCGTCCAGCAGTCCCCGGTCCGCAAGGTAGGTCTTCATCCGGATGACCGGATCCTTGGCCAGCCACTCGGCCACCTCGCTGCCCGGCCGGTATCGCGTGCCGTCATCGGCTTTGGTGTGCGCCTGCATCCGGTAGGTGTTCGCTTCCACCAGGAGAGGACCCGAGCCATCCCTGGCCAGCTTGACTGCGCGGTCCAGGACCGCGAGGAGAGCCACCACGTCGTTGCCGTCCACGCGTTCGCCGGCCATGCCGTAGCCACAGCCTTGTGGGCGAGCGACGGCGCCACGGGCTGCTGCGACAGCGGCACCGAGAAGGCGTACTTGTTGTTCTGGACGAAGAAGACCACGGGCAGGTGGAAGACAGCGGCAAATTTAAGGGCTTCGTGGAAGTCACCTACGCTGGTGGCGTCGTCACCGCACATTGCCAGAACCATGGTGTCCTCGCCGCGGAGCTTGGCCGCGTGGGCAACGCCCACGGCGTGCAGGAGCTGGGTGGTGAGCGGGGTGCACTGGATGCCCACTTTGTGCTCCGCGGGATCGTAGCCGCTGTGCCAGTCACCCCGGAAGAGTGTCATGGTCTCCACGAGTTAAGTCCGCGTGCCATCACCGCCACGGAGTCGCGGTAAGCGGGGAAGATCCAGTGGCTGGACGGGTAGACGGCCATCCGCCCCTGGCGGACGAGCGCCGAATTCTGGTCATTGACCCGGCGCCCGACGACGAGTGCTCGAAGGCGGCCAGGAGCTCGTCATCGGCGGGGAGCGGGTACTCGTAGCCGGGTTCGGTGCCCTGCTCGGTTTCTGCTTTGAGCTTTCCGTCCGGGCCCACCATCTCAATCTGGAGGTAGGCGGGAAGCATGTAGTCCTCTACGGTGATTCCGAACTTCCGCACAGCTTACGATGCGGCATTTTCGGCCGGCGGACGTTGGGCCTGGTCCGGCGCAGGGTGGTCCGCGGAAATCGACATTGGTCCGTCCTTCTGTAGCCACTAGTCGTTCCCAGTACGGTCCTTGGGGAAGTTTCGTATCCAGTACTCCACGGAATCGTGACAGATTCTGCCAGATAGGCCTCTTCTGAAAGGCGGACTGCAAGTGTGATGTGGGCCACGAGTGGGAGCGGTGGACGAATTGGCACGACTTGCAGGCGACAACACCGACGTGGCGCTGGACGACGTCGACCGCAGAATCATCGCCGAGCTCACCAGGGACGGAAGGATGTCCGTGACCCAGGTGTCGGAAAACGTCCATATCTCCCGGGCCCACGCCTACACCCGCATCGCCCGGCTGACGGGCGAAGGTGTGCTGACCAAGTTCACGGCACTGGTGGACCCCATCAAAGCCGGCCTCAAGTCCTCTGCCTACGTGACGCTCAATGTGAGCCAGCACTCCTGGCGTGAACTGCGCGAAGAACTTCGCGCCATCCCGAAGGTACACCACATCGCGCTGGTGGGAGGCGATTTTGATGTGATACTTCTGGTGCGGGCCGTCGACAACGCCGATCTGCGGAGGGTGATATTCGACCAGCTCCAGTCAATGCCGGGGGTCCTGGACACGCGGACTTTTCTGGTGTTAGAGGATGTTGACACGCGCTAAATTACTCCGAAGCACCGAATTCATCACTTAGACGCGTCCTCGGTTCCCAGCAGCTCCCCTTTTCACTCAGGTGTGCGGCCCGCACGCCCTAAGCGAGGGCATCAGCATGGCCTATTGGCGCATCGTTGTTAATGACCTCCTCCGGCATCGAACTGGGCCAACTTTTTCCGGCAGATTCGCAAGCGTTTTGGATGTGACGCAAAATGCTGCGCGTGCACTCCTTGGCGCCCTCTCGACTCTGGCCGTTGCCGCACTGAGGTATCGGCACCCCAGCCCCTACAGTGCTACAACGAATTGACTGACCTGCACCACGGCATGTGAATTGGAGGGAGGCGTGCCCACCGTGTTTACTGAAAAGCGGGCCACCGCGTCCGAGCCGGCTGCATTGGAGGCATCACCCCCGCCAACAGTCGTACGCCGCCAACAGCAAGGAAATTTATGACGTTGCCAGTCGAAACCGAACAGCGGGATGACGAAACCGGTGTGAAACGCAAGAAGCACACTGGCCGGACCGTGATCATTGTCATGGCTATCATCGTCCTCATCGCCGCCGTACTTTCGGGCAGCTACATCGCAAATCTTGCAGGTTCTTTCAACTCTAAAACTGAAAAGATCGAGAGTGCATTTCCCGAGGAGTCCACCCGACCGCAGAAGTCGGAAGTTACGAGCGGGCCACCGGCAAAGAATATTCTGCTCATGGGAAGTGACAGCCGCGGAGCAGCGCCCGATTCCCAAACGGCAGCGCCCTCCGATCAACGGTCCGACGTGTTGATGCTGGTCCACATTCCGTCGGACCGCAAGAATGTGTACTCCATATCCCTGATGCGCGATCTATGGGTCTCAATACCAGGGCACGGTGAAGCGAAAATCAACGCGGCCCTGGCCCTGGGAGGAGTTCCGTTGGTGGTTCAGACCGTGGAGTCAATACTTAGCCAGCGTATTGATCATGTCGCCTCGCTGGACTTTGAGGGGTTCAAGGGTCTGACTGAGGCGCTAGGGGGCGTGGAGGTTAACTCGAATGTTGCATTCAGCACTGGCCCATTCAGCTACGTCGCCGGAACAAATACCCTCAGCGGTGACAAGGCACTCGCGTTTGTCCGCGAACGCTACGCTTTCCCAGACGGCGACTACCAACGGGTCCGAAACCAGCAGGCATTCATCAAGGGTGTTCTTGCGAAGACCATCAATGCGGACACTCTTTCAAATCCGGTGACCGTCAGCAATCTTGTCAACGTGTTCTCGCCGTTCGTGGCGGTGGACAAGAGCCTTGACGCAGCCGCCCTTGGGAGCTTGGCCGTCGAACTCAAGGACGTCCGGCCCCAAAACATGACTATGTTTACTCTGCCCACCGGAGGCATCGGAACATCGGTCGACGGGCAGTCGATCGTATTTAGCGATAAAACCGCTGTCCAGGAGGTCTCAAAAGCCCTCACCGAGGACAAACTCTCCGATTACATCGCGGCGAAGAACCTGCAGAACGGAAATTAGCCAGAAGCCGGCCGTTCCTTGGATCTGATCGCCCAGAGCCTTAACGAAGGGCCCGCCGCTTTTCAGCGACGGGCCTATAGTGCGTCACTGCGAGCCGTCAGCCCACGAAGGCCTTCAACCACGTCTTCAAATCCTCGCCGAACTCCACGCGCTCTGAAGCCAGAGTAATCACGGCCTTCAGGTAGCTGAGCTTGTCGCCGGTGTCGTAGCGGCGGCCCTTAAAAACCACGCCGTACACGCCGGCGCCTTCACCTTCCGCGGCGGCAAGGGTCTGCAGGGCATCTGTAAGCTGGATTTCCCCGCCGCGGCCCGGCTCGGTGTTCTCCAGGACGCCGAAGACCGATGGGTGCAGCACGTAGCGGCCGATGACGGCCAGGTTGGACGGCGCCTCGCCAGCAGCCGGCTTCTCCACCAGGCTGTTCACGCGGACGTAGTCCTCGCCCTCGATGGCTGAGATGTCAGCGCAGCCGTAAGCGCTGATTTCTGTGTGGTCCACCTCGATGAGTGCGATGACCGAACCGCCGGTCTTCTGCTGCACCTCCATCATGGTGCTCAGCAGGGTCTCGGCCTCGTCGATGAGGTCATCACCCAACAGGACAGCGAAGGGCTCGTTGCCCACGTGCTGACGCGCGCAGAGCACGGCATGGCCCAAGCCCTTGGCTTCGCCCTGGCGGACGTAGTGGATGGGGCCCAAGTCGGACGCCTCATGCACCAGGTCCAGGCGACCCTGATCGCCCTTCAGCTCCAGTGCGCGCTCCAGGCCGGGTTCACGGTCGAAGTGGTCCTCAAGGGCACGCTTGCTGCGCCCCGTGATCATCAAAATGTCGTCGAGGCCGGCCTTGACGGCTTCCTCCACGACGTACTGGATGGCCGGGCGGTCAACCACCGGCAACATTTCCTTCGGCATCGCCTTTGTTGCAGGCAGGAAGCGAGTTCCCAATCCGGCAGCAGGAATGACGGCTTTGGTTACAGCTTTCCCCAATGTCATGGGTGAGGTTTACTCAACGGCCTCTGGCAAGGGCAATTCACCCGCCGGTAAACTCCGGGTTCCGCTTCTCCTGGAAAGCCCGGAAACCCTCGGAGTAGTCCTCGGTCCGGCAGAGACGCGCCTGCTCAGCGTTCTCCTCCCGCATGGCTGCCCAGAGTCCCAGGCGCTGGTCCCGGATGTGCGCCACCAGCTGCTTGCTTGCCACAAACGCGCCCGTTGCACCCACGGCCACCCGTCCCACGATCTCCCGGGTCTGATCTAGAAGAGTGTCCGCCGGCATGGCCCGGCTGAACATCCCTTGCGCCACGGCCTCCGCACCGGAGATCAACTCCGCGGTATAGATCAGGTCCAGCGTCCGGTGCATCCCCAGCCGCTCGGTGAAGTACCAGTGCCCGCCCGAATCCAGCGTGGCCCCCAGCTTGGCAAAGGGCGAGCCGAACTTGGCGTTCTCCGCCACGTACACCACGTCCGTAGCCAGCAGCAGCCCCAGCCCCACCCCGAGGCAGGCGCCGTGGGCGGCCGCGAACGTGGGAGCCGGGAACGCGCTCATCTTCTTCAACAGCGGCTCCACCAGCCCGCCCAGGTACGCGGCGGCGTCGTCCTCCTCCGGTATCACGCCCGAAATGTCCCGGCCCGCGCAGAAGGCGCGGCCCTCTCCCCTGAGCAGCAGGGCCCGCACCTTCCCGCTCTCAACGGCGGCAGCGGCGTCGTCGTACGCCTGTGTTAAATCCGCCAGGGCCTGCTCGTCGAAGGAGTTCAGCTTCTGCGGCGCGTCAAGGACCACTTCAGCGACGTTGTTGGCGATGGAGAGAGTGATCATGGGGCTCCTTAGACGTCGAAGTCGACTGTTACGTCTTTGCTGGTGGGGTGGCTCTGGCAGGTTAGCACGTAGCCCTTGTCCAGCTCATCCTGCTCCAGCGCGTAGTTTTCGTCCATGGTCACGGTGCCGGTGACCAGCTTGGCCCGGCAGGTGCCGCACACTCCCCCGGCGCACGCGAACGGCACGTCCGGGCGCACCCGCAGCGCGGCGTTGAGGATGGACTCCCGGGCGTGGGTGGGGGTGGCCACCTCGCCCTGCAGGCCGTCCAGCTTGAACGTGATCTTGTACGTCTCCTGGGATTCGTCCACCACCACGGGGCGGCCGGCGTGCCCCTCCGGGCGGTCCGGCTTGCCACTCGTGAACAGTTCGAACCGGACGTGCTCGGGCTTCACGCCGCGCTCGGCCAGGGTGTCCCGGCACAGCTGCACCAGCTCGAACGGACCGCACAGGAACCACTCGTCCACATCGTCCGCGTGGATGGCGGTGCCCAGCAGCTGCTGCAGCTTCCCGGCGTCGATCCGGCCGCTCAGTAGCGGCGCGATCCGCTGCTCACGGGACAGCACGTGGTGGATGGCGAGGCGCTGCGGGTACTTGTCCTTCAGGTCCGCGAGCTCCTCCAGGAACATCACGTCCATGGCCGCCTTGTTGGCATAGATCAGGTCGAACCGGGTCTCCTGGTTGGCCGCCAGCAAAGTGCGCGCGATGGCGATCACCGGGGTAATGCCACTCCCCGCAGCGATGGCCACGAAGCTGCCCGGCTCACCCGCCAGCTCCTCCGGGTGGTTCATGGAGTTCATGACGTTCTGGTCCACGGCTTTGCCGTCGCGGCCGTGCTTGGACACGAACGCGCCCATGGGGCTCATCACCTCCAGGGTGTCCCCCGCCCTCATCTCGGCGTTGGCCCACGTGGAGAACAACCCGCCCAGGTCCTGCTTCACGGCCACCCGGATCTCACTGCTGCCGTCCGGGAACGATGCGTCCAACCTGATCGCTCAGGAGCAGACGACCGCGTTTCCGACCAGCCCGGTCCCTCCCCGAGAAGAGGCCTCCGGGACGTGCAGGCCGGGGCAATCGTTGCCTGGTACGAAATCACTGGCGCCCCCACCACCATGACCGGCGAAGGACATCACTACCCAAAATGAGCGGGCCTCCTACACGATGGTCTGCCGCACCCCAAGCAAGCCAATCCATGCGTCAGGCCCCCTCACTGCGCTTAGTCCCCGCTGAGACTTGTCACGGACCAAGGATTCAACACAGGAATGCTGCAACCCGGGTTCGGGTGTGCGTCAGATTTGTAGGTAGCTGTGCTGTGGCATGTTTCTGGGGTCGTGTGTGGTGGTTAGGCGGCTGTGGTCTGGTTGTGGTGGGTGCACACGTGATTGCCTACGTAGCTCCTTGGCCGCCTGGCGTCGGACGCTGACCCGCCTGAATCAGCCGAGCGCTGAAACTAGCGCATGTCAGTCCTCGGTCTGGCGCCCGATGAAGGCAGCCATTCCGGGCACCGTGAACTGAATAGAGCCATATTCGGGTGCATACACAACACCCTTGTCGATGAGTCGTGAGCGGATGACGGCAAGTTTGCTGGTCGACTTCCCAAGGCGTTCGGCGATTTCTCCAGTCGAGGAAGGGGTATCGCTGTCCTGGGCCATGGCCCTGAGGTAGAGGCGTTCTGCATTGGTGGCACGCTGCCATCTGGCCTCGAAGAAGCCATGGTCCAGGTCGTTGGTGCCGTGGCGGACTGCCACGTGCGCGTCGTCAGCGCTGATGATCTTCTCCGATGATGCTTCCCAGGCGGCACGTCCGTAGACCTGAAGGAAGAAGGGGTAGCCGTTCGCGGCAGAGAGCAGGAG
Organism: Pseudarthrobacter cellobiosi; assembly: GCF_023913755.1. Lineage (GTDB taxonomy): Bacteria > Actinomycetota > Actinomycetes > Actinomycetales > Micrococcaceae > Arthrobacter > Arthrobacter cellobiosi. The sequence continues at coordinate 35,491 of NZ_JAMXBJ010000036.1, read as the reverse complement.
TGACAGCGCATCAGGCGCCAAGGAGGCGCCGAGCCTGTTGATGGGCAAGGCGAGGGCTTCCGAGGCGGCCTCTTCGTTGACCTGGCCTATGGTCCTGTAGAGAAACAGCCGCTCACCATAGGTCCTGGCCTCGGAGATCTTGCCGGGCAGGTTGGGTAGGCCCGCGCCGATGATGTAAAAAGGCCATCCGCGCTGGCCCGCAAGGTGCTGAACGGACAACAGTATGGTCAGAAGCTCTTCGTCCAGGTCTTGCATTTCGTCAATGAACAAGCCGAACCCGCCCCTGGCTTTTCGCATCGCGAGTGATACATCCTCGACAAGTTCCTCGAGGTCGATGTCCAGGTTGCCTGAATCGGCGCGCCCTTGTTTGGTCGTCACCGACGCGGAGACGCCGGCAACCCCCAAACTCGCTGAGATGTTGCCGATGCTGTTCAAGGCATTCTGCAGAAAGCTCCAGGCTGGCTTTCCGCGGAGTCTGCGCGCACCTACTTCAAGCTCACGGGCAAGCTTCGCCCGGGTGGCTTTTTTGCCGGCGTCCCCTGGTTGGGCTTCAAGCTGGATTACCAGCCAGTCGTTCCGTCGCGCGTGCTCTGCGAAGACGTTCAGCAAAACGGTTTTGCCCACTCCGCGAAGGCCGGACAGAACCATGCCCCGGTCCCCCCCGGTGTTGGACTTGGCGCGTGCGACCAATAGATCGAAGGCATCGATCTCTCCATCACGGCCGACAAGCTCCGGAGGCCGGACGCCGGAGCCGGGGTTAAAGGGGTTCAGTGCTGGATCCATGCCCCAATGATACCTACTTCTAACGAGATATAACACTTTTTGTTATAAGACCATATCTTTCGTTACCAGCGGCGTGAGAACACACCAGGGCATCAAGGAGAGGGCGGAACGTTCTCGGTCGCGCCCCAAAGCTTGTAGACCAATGCCCACTAAGTGATGAGCATGCTCATCCGGCCTAATGCGCATGCTCATCACGTCATGCGCATGGTTGAACGTCGTGTCGCTGCGCGGCAGACGGTGCGGGTGGACGCCGGCGGGGGAGCAATATTCGGCGACGGTCCCGGACGCACTGCGTTCAAGCATCGAAGGGCTCGGACGGCTTCACCCTGCCCACTTTGTCCGGAACATTTCACCGGCCTTTGAACGCCGGTGACCGCTTCTCCTGGAAGGCACGGAAGCCCTCGGCGTAGTCCGCGGTCTTGCAAAGCCGCGCCTGCTCGGCGTTTTCCTCGGCCATGGCGTCCCACAGGCCCAGCCGCTGGTCGCGGATGTGTGCCACCAGCTCCTTGCTCGCCGTGAACGCGCCTGTGGCGCCGGCGGCAACCTTCGACACAATTTCCCTCGTATTGGCCAACAATTCATCCGCCGGCATCGCCCGGCTGAACATCCCCTGGGCCACGGCCTCCGTCCCGGACATGAGCTCGGCCGTGTAGATCAGGTCCAGCGTCCGGTGCATGCCCAGCCGCTCGGTGAAGTACCAGTGCCCGCCCGAGTCCAGCGTGGCCCCCAGCTTCGCGAACGGCGAGCCGAACTTCGCGTTCTCCGCCACGTACACCACGTCCGTGGCCAGCAGCAGCCCCAGCCCCACCCCGAGGCAGGCGCCATGTGCCGCGGCAAACGTAGGCGCCGGGAACGCGCTCATCTTCTGCAGCAAAGGCTGCACCAGCCCGCCCAGGTACGCTTCGGCGTCGTCCGTCTCCGGCGTCACGCCCGAGATGTCCCGGCCCGCGCAGAAGGCGCGGCCCTCTCCCCTGAGCAGCAGCGCCCGCACCTCACCGCGCGAGGCGGCGGCAGCGGCGTCGTCGTACGCCTGTGTTAAATCAGTGAGCGCCTGCTCGTCCAGGGAGTTCAGCTTGTGCGGCGCGTCCAGGACGATTTCGGCGACGCCGTTGGCGATGGAGAGGGAGATCATGGGTTCCTTAGACGTCGAAGTCGACTGTTACGTCTTTGCTCGTGGGGTGGCTCTGGCAGGTCAGGACGTACCCCTTGTCCAGTTCATCCTGCTCCAGCGCGTAGTTTTCGTCCATGGTCACGGTACCGGTGACCAGTTTGGCGCGGCACGTGCCGCACACTCCCCCGGCGCACGCGAACGGCACATCCGCCCGGACCCGCAGCGCGGCGTTCAGGATCGACTCGCGGGCGTGCGTGGGGCTGGCCACCTCGCCCTGCAGGCCGTCCAGCTTGAACGTGATCTTGTACGTCTCCTGCGATTCGTCCACCACCACGGGACGGCCGGCGTGGCCCTCCGGGCGGTCCGGCTTGCCCGACGTGAACAGTTCGAACCGCACATGCTCCGGCTTCACCCCGCGCTCGGCCAGGGTGTCCCGGCACAGCTGCACCAGCTCGAACGGCCCGCACAGGAACCACTCGTCCACATCGTCCGCGTGGATGGCGGTGCCCAGCAGCTGCTGCAGCTTCCCGGCATCGATCCGTCCGCTGAGCAGCGGCGCGATCCGCTGCTCGCGGGACAGCACGTGGTGGATGGCCAGCCGCTGCGGGTACTTGTCCTTCAGGTCCGCCAGCTCCTCCAGGAACATCACGTCCATGGCGGCCTTGTTGGCGTAGATCAGGTCAAAGCGCGTCCCCGGGTTGGCCGCCAACAGCGTGCGGGCGATCGCGATCACCGGGGTGATGCCGCTCCCCGCCGCGATGGCCACAAAAGTGCCCGCCCCCTGCGAGGCGGCCTCCCCCGCCAGCTCCTCCGGGTGGTTCATGGAGTTCATGACGTTCTGCTCCACGGCCTGGCCGTCCCGGCCGTGCTTGGACACAAACGCGCCCATGGGGCTCATAACGTCCAGCGTGTCCCCCGCCTTCAGCTCCGCGTTGGCCCACGTGGAAAACAGCCCGCCCAGGTCCTGCTTCACGGCCACCCGGATCTCGCTGCTGCCGTCCGGGAAGCTGCGCGGCTCGGCACAGATGGAGTAGCTGCGGCGCACCTCATGCGGCTCGCCGTTCTCATCCTGCAGCGTGGTGCGCAGGGCCACGTACTGGCCGGGCAGATAGTCGAACCGGCCGGCGAGCTCTTGGGGGACGCCGAACGTCACCTCGATGGCGTCCTCGGTCAGCCGGCGCACCTCATTGACGGTCAGGGTGTGGAAGGACGGACGACGGCGGCCGCTGGCTAGCGCCGATTCGGCGGCGGTCTGGCGCACAACAGGCATGGGGCTTCCTTACAGGACTTTGAAGTAGTCGAACGGTTCCAGGCAGTCGTTGCAGACGTACAGCGCCTTGCAGGACGTGGAGCCGAACCGGGTGAGCTCCTTGGTGTTCAGGCTGGAACACTGCGGGCATTTCACGGCCATTTTGAGCCGGATGGGCCCGGCGTGGCGGGCGGCGGCTGCCATGCCCGACGGCGGGGCGATGCCGTACTCCTGCAGCTTGGCCTTGCCGGCCTCCGTCATCCAGTCCGTGGTCCAGGCCGGTGCGAGCACCAGGTCCACTTCTGCTGTGTAGCCCTCTGTGGCGAACGCTTTTTTCAGGTCATCGCGGATGGCGTCCATGGCCGGGCAGCCCGAGTACGTGGGGGTGATGGTGACCCTTACGCATTTCCCCTCGGCCTGCACGTCGCGGAGGATCCCGAGGTCCGCAATGGTGAGCACGGGGATTTCCGGATCGCAGACCGTGGCGGCGATGTCCCAGGCCTGCTGATGTGTCTTTGTGCGCTCAGGCGCAGCGGTGGCCACGGCGGTCACCAGCTTGCTCCGGGGTACTCCCGGGCGAGCACCTGCATCTCCGCGAGGAGGTAGCCCAGGTGCTCGGAGTGCCGGCCGTGCCGGCCGCCGCCGGGGGCAGCCGGCCCGTCCGGCACTCCCAGCCCCGCTTCGGCCAGGATCTCCCCGGTCAGTCGGTCAAAGTCTGCGCGCAGGCTGGAAGGCTCGACGGCGGCGCCGGTTTCAGCCAGGCGCGTGGTCAGCTCGTCGTCCTGGAAGAGCTCGGCGACGTAGGGCCACATCTGCTTCAGGCCTTGGATCATCCTGGTACGGGATTCCTCGGTGCCGCCGGCCAGGCGAAGGACCCACTGGGCGCTGTGGTCCCGGTGGTAGTCCACTTCCTTCACTGCTTTGGCGGCGATGGCGGCCAGCGTGGCGTCTGTGGATTCCGTGAGGCGGCGGTAGAGCTCGAACTGGTAGTAGCTCACCACGAACTGCCGGGCGATGGTGGCCGCGAAGTCGCCGTTGGGCTGCTCAAAGATGTGGGCGGAGCGGAACTCTGGCTCCCGTCGGAAATACGCCAGCTCGTCCTCGGTTTTGTCCCAGGCGCCGCCCGCGTACGTGAGGAAGCTCCGGGCATGGCCCAGCTGGTCCAGTGCGATGTTGCCCAGAGCCACGTCCTCCTCCAGCTCGGGGCCGCGGGAGATCCAGTGGCCCAGGCGCTGCGCGAGGACCAGGCCGTCGTCCCCCAGGCGCAGCGCGTACTCGGCCACGTCCTCTGTGGGCTTGGCCAGTCCGGTGCGGACCTCCAAGGCGATGTCCTCCGGGCGCAGGGCGTTGCCGGGGGTGATGCGGGTGGCGGATTCGTTGCTCACAGGTGCTTCACGCCTTCGCTCTTGGTGTAATACGTGGCGTGCCGGTAGTCCTTGCCCTGCGGGGACTCGAAGAACGAACCCTTGGAGTCGGGGTCGCTGGCGGCGATGGCGTCGGCCGGGACCACCCAGATGGACACACCCTCGTTGCGGCGGGTGTAGAGGTCGCGGGCGTTGCGCAGGGCCATGGCGGCATCCGGCGCGTGCAGGGACCCGGCGTGGACGTGGGAGAGGCCGCGGCTGGAGCGGACGAAGACCTCCCACAGGCCCCAGGCGTTGCGGTCGGTGGCAGGCTCGAGCACCTCTGGGGCCACGCCGACAGGGGTCCCTGGCCGAGCTTGCGAGGTTGGGGAGTCGGTGGGGATCATGCTGCGTATTCCTTTGTCTTCAGTGACTGTTTTGCTGCATACGCCGCGGCTGCTTCGCGGACCCAGGCGCCGTCGTCGTGCGCTTCCCTCCGGCGCTCAAGGCGCTGGGCGTTGCAGGGGCCGCGGCCGGCGAGGACTTCGTGGAACTCGTTCCAGTCCAGCGGGCCGTGCTCCCACTTTTTGGTGTCCTCGTTGAAGCGGATCTCGCTGTCCGGGAGGGTGAGGCCCAGCACGCGGACCTGCTCCACCATCATTCCCACGAAGCGGCTGCGGAGTTCGTCGTTGCTGAAGCGCTTGATGTTCCAGGCCATGGACTGGCGGGAGTTGGGCGAATCGTCGTCCGGCGGGCCGAACATCATCAGCGCCGGGGCGTACCAGCGGTTCACGGCGTCCTGCGCCATCTCCTTCTGCTCCGGGGTGCCGTGGGCGAGCTCCAGCAGGATCTCGAAGCCCTGGCGCTGGTGGAACGACTCTTCCTTGCAGACGCGCACCATGGCGCGGCCGTAGGGGCCGTAGGAGGCGCGGCACAGCGGCACCTGGTTGCAGATGGCGGCGCCGTCCACCAGCCAGCCGATGGCACCCATGTCCGCCCAGGTCAGGGCCGGGTAGTTGAAGATGCTGGAGTAGCGGGCCTTGCCGGCGATGAGGTCGGCCATCATCTTGTCTCTTGTTTGACCGAGCGTCTCGGCGGCGGAGTACAGGTAGAGCCCGTGGCCGGCCTCGTCCTGGACCTTCGCCATGAGGATGGCCTTGCGCTTCAGGCTCGGGGCGCGGGAAATCCAGTTGGCTTCCGGCTGCATGCCGATGATCTCGGAGTGGGCGTGCTGGGAGATCTGGCGCAGGAGGGTCTTGCGGTAGGCGTCCGGCATCCAGTCTTTTGGTTCAATGCGGGAGTCCTCGGCGATCACGCGGTCAAAGTTGGCCTGACCGTCCGCGTCTTGGCGGTCCTTGGCCTGGCTGTCCGCGTCGCGCTGGGCGTTGGCTTCCATGGTTGCTCCTATGCACCTGCCTGGATTGGTCGCATTTATTTACCGACCGTTCGTTCAGGATATGCGCGGAGTGCGGAGGGCGTCAAGATTTCGACGGGCTCAATCAGGTTGGAGCCGATACGGCCGCAATACATAATTGCCTGAATACACGCACTGATGTACTTTGGCTCTTATGGAAACCCTTACGCATGCCCCAGTGCTGGCCCGGTTCGGCTACGCGGTCTCCGACCCTACCCGGGCGCGGATTCTGCTGGCCTTGGCAGATGCGCCCACGTACCCGTCGGACCTGGCCGAATTGCTGGGGGTTTCGCGGCAGAGCATGTCCAATCACTTGACGTGCTTGCGGGGCTGCGGCCTCGTGGCGGCTGTCCCGGATGGCCGGCGGACCCGGTATGAGCTCGCTGACGCCAGGCTGGGCCACGCGATCAGGGATCTGCTCGGTGTGGTGCTGGCTGTGGATCCTGCCTGCTGCGCCCCGGACGGGACATGCCTGACATGACCACCACGGTTCAGCTTGCATCTACGCCCGCCCGCCGCGCCGTGTTGGGCCGCCGCATCCGCCTGTTCGCGGCCGCGACCATCACGTACAACGTCGTCGAGGCCGCCGTCGCGCTCTGGGCGGGCAACCTGGCCCACTCCTCGGCCCTCATCGGCTTCGGCCTTGATTCGGTGATTGAAGTCGCTTCCGCGGCGGCCCTGTCCTGGCAGTTTTCCGCGAAGGACCCGGAACGGCGCGAACACCTGACCCTGCGGATCATCGCGATCTCGTTCTTCGCCCTGGCACTGTTCGTCTCCATGGACTCGGTCAGGTCACTGTCCAGAGGCGGCGAGGCACAGCCTTCCACTCCGGGCATCGTGATCGCCGCCCTGAGCCTGGCCATCATGCCCGTCCTGTCCTGGCTTCAACGCCGCGCGGGCCGCGAACTTGGCTCCCGCACCGCCGTCGCAGATTCGAAACAGACTCTGCTGTGCACCTACCTCTCCGCCGTCCTACTGGTGGGCCTGGTCCTCAACAGCGCCTTGGGATGGTGGTGGGCGGATGCCGGCGCGGCGCTGGTCATCGCAGGGATCGCCGTCCGTGAGGGCATTAACGCCTGGAAAGGGGACGTCTGTTGTGCCTTCCCACGGGCCGGGGCCCGAGCCGGGGCAGGACGCGATGGGAAAGCTGATGATTGCTGCGCCGCCCCTGAACCGTGCACCGGCGAGCCCGACAGGGACCACATGAGAATAGAAATACTCCACATCGATGACTGCCCAAACACAGCAAAAGCACTCAAGCAGGTGGAAGCTGCCCTCGTCGCCATGGGGCGCCAGGACATCCCGGTCCATTTGCGGAGCATCAGGACTCCGGCAGATACGGCCGGGACCCGATTTGCCGGTTCGCCGACCATCACTGCAGACGGGGCCGACATCTTCCCTGACGGAACGCCAACGAGTGAACTCGCGTGCCGGATATACCCCACCCCCGGCGGTCTGGCAGGCGCTCCGACCATCGACCAGGTAGTGGAGGCACTGACCGACCGTGGCCTGCGATCGGCGACGGCGTGAACGACTCCCCCGCCCTGGCCCGCGCCGAGGTGGGAATCGCGATCGGCGCCGGCACCGACGTCGCCATTGGCCCTGAATGCGCAGTTGCTGCGGAGGGTGAAACTCAATCCGTCCCGCGTACGTTGAACCAGAAGCGCTGACCGGCCGGAAAGGACCCGGCCGGTAGCCTTGAAGACGGATCAGACCAACACGGAAGGAGGAACGCCATGACCGCAGTGCTCCGCGGCCCCGTCACGGCGTTCCTGCTCCGCGCCGGCATCATCACCGCCATCCTGGCCATCCTCGCCGGGATTTTCGGCATGCACGTCATGACCGGCAATCACTCCATGCACTCCCCCGCCGCCGGGCACACACCGGCCCCGGCCGTGAGTGTCGGGGACAGGCACGCCAACCACAAAACCACGGCGCCCCACGCGGAACCGGTTGCCTCAACAACAGCGGCGGCCGCGGGACATCGGGGCTCTGAGGCTGTTGCCGCAGGCCCGGCGTCGTGCACGTGCTCTGCTGACTGCGCCAGCATCCAGGCGATGAGCGCAGCATGCACCCCCTCAGCCCAGACAGGGACACTGGCCGCCCCTGAACCCGCGCAGGGCACCCGAACCCTGGATGGCCATGGCGGGCTGCCCGACACGGTCGGTTCTTCCTACGCCTATCTGCCCGGCGGTCCTTCACCGGGTGAGCTGTCCATCAGCCGGACGTAGAACTGGGCACACCGCCGTCCCCACGGCACAGCCCCGTCATGAAGCGAGCCCAACAGACGCTTCCCGGCATCTGCAAGGATGCTCCCCCGCTCACCGGCCCCCTGCGGTCGAGATTTGAAGGACCTGACTTCCCATGAATAAGAAGCTATTGACCCTTTCAACAACGGCCATTGCGGCTGCCATTGCCTTGGCCGGGTGCTCATCCGGTTCCGGATCCGGGAGCACGCCCGGAATGAATCACGGCAGCTCCAGCAGCGCGCCGGCACCGTCAGCGGAACACAACTCCGCTGACGTGACGTTCGCCCAGATGATGATCCCCCACCATGCCCAGGCGGTGGAGATGGCAGAAATGATCCTCGCGAAAAAGGACATCCCCGCCCCCGTCACCGCGCTGGCCACCAAAATCAAGGAAGCGCAGGGCCCGGAGATCCGGACCATGACCGGCTGGCTTGATGACTGGAACGAACCAACGGAAATGGCCTCCGGCCACGCCGGGCACTCCATGGACGGCATGCTGGACGACGCCTCGCTGAAGGAACTCGACGCCGCGCAGGGCACCGGGGCCGCCAAACTGTTCCTGAAGCAGATGATCGCCCACCACGAAGGCGCCATCATGATGGCCAACACTGAAAAGACCGGCGGCAAAGACCCCAAGGCCGTGGACCTGGGCAACCAAATCGTGTCTGCGCAGGAAGCGGAAATCAAGGAAATGCAGGGCCTCCTGACCACGCTCTGACGAGTCGATCACGTTGGCGCCGGCCTGACCGGGCCGGCGCCACATTGTCCCTGATTTCCCTTCACTCTGGAGTTAGCCATGTTTTTCCTCTCCCACATGATCAGACGCGGCGCAGTCCTGGCCGGCGCCGCGGCCACCCTTCTCGCCATTGCCGGCTGCGCACCGGCGACAAACCAGACCACGCCGCACACGACGGCAGCCGGGAGCCCCCTTCCCAGCACACACGTCCACGGACTCACCGTCAGCGGTGACACCGGCCAGGTACTGCTCGCCACCCACGACGGCCTCTTCGACGTCACCACCAGCCCGGCGAAAAAAATCGGTGGCACCAACGACCTGATGGGATTCACCGCCGGCCCCGCCGACGGGGTCTTCTACGCTTCGGGCCACCCGGGGCCCGGCTCTGACCTGCCCAACCCCATGGGCCTGCTCAAATCCTCCGACGGCGGCACTACGTGGGAGCAGCTCTCGCGCCAGGGTGAATCGGACTTCCATGCCATGACCACCACCCAAGCGGGGATCGTGGCCTTCGACGGGACACTGCGGACCAGCGCCGACGGCGAGACCTGGAACACTATTCCCGCTGACTTCGCCCCCGCCGTCCTCGCCGGTCATCCGGGCAGCAGAACCCTCCTGGCGACCACGCCCGACGGGGTCCAGCGTTCCACCGACGCCGGCAGCACGTGGGAGCCTGTGAAAGACGGCCCGGTAATTCAGTTCGCCGCGTTCGCGCACCCAGCCGAGGCTGTGGGCGTTGAACCCGACGGTACGGTGCACTACTCTGCCGATGCCGGAGAGACCTGGACAAAAATGGGCCGCATCGACGCCCAGGTCATGGCAATCGCCGCAGTCAAGGGCGCCGACGGCAGACCCTGGATCTGGGCCGCTACCGCCGACGGGATCCTTGTCTCCACGGACGGAGGAACGACATTCCGGCCTGCGGACGCGGGATAGCCCCACCTTCCGCCGTTCAGTGCGGACTCAATGTCCGGGAGGGGCAGCCGGCGGGGCGGGCTGCCGGGGCGACTGCCGCCGTCGGCCGTTCCATTTCGACAGGCTCAATCTCCAGGTTCTGGCGCGGGCGATGGCCGTCGGCGCCAGGCTGCAGAGTGCCCAGTACGCGGAGCCTGCGGCCAGTGAGGCCACGACGGCGAGCGCGGGGCTGAGCTCAACCAGCAGCGGGTAGACCAGCCAATGCACCAGATAGATGTGCAAGGACGCGCCGGCCAGCAGAACGGTGAGGCGCCGGAGCCCGGCCGGGACGGGAAGACTGGGCAGCCACAGGAGCAGGAGTATCCCGGCCAGGACAGTCAGTTCACGGGCGGGGTTGTCGAAGAACCCCGGGATAGTCAAAGCGGCAACGACACTGACGGCGCCTCGCTGAAGGATGTGACGGGCCCTGGCAACCGCCCATCCCAGCGCGAAGAGCCAGAGGGCCGGCGTCGTGTGGGGAATTCCCGGCTCAAAAAGCTCATACCGGGTAAGGAGTCCGGCGGCGAGCAGCACCAGCGGAAAGAGGAACGGGAAGCGCCTTTCGGCCCGACTGACCCAGGGCAGGGCGAGCAACGCCGTCATGCTGACCAGCAGGTAGACGAGAACCTCGATGAACCAGAAATGCGACCGGGTGGTCACCTCTTCGGGCCCGATAATGGCGTGGAGGAGGACGATATTCTCCAGGCTGTATCTGTCGGTGATCAGGTAGGCGAAGCCGATGAAGGCCATGCTGGGGATGATGACCCTGGCCAGGCTGGCGGCTTGTTTCCGCAGCCGCGGCATACGTTCCCCGGACAGCTGGAACCGGGCGAAGTTGAACCCCGCCACAGCCATGAGTACGTGGGCGGCACCCTGCCAGTGCAGGAATCCGATGTGGGTGCTGACGATCAGGAAAATGGAGACCGCCCGCAGCACGATGCTGGTTTCAAGCCGGGCGAACATGCGGCGCTTCCGCGGCCGCGGCTGTTCATGGCGGGCCCCAAGCACCCCCACCGGGGTGATGTGCCAGTCCGGGGGCAAATGCCCCAACGCCTGCTCAAGCCGCACCGACGCTGCCACATACGAAAGCGAGTCCCCGCCCAGCGAAACGAACGTGTCGTCGTCGGAAATGTCGTCCAGCTCCAGCGTGTCCTCAAAAATGCGCACCACACTGTCCCGCGGGCCAGCTCCGGAGTTCGCGCTGGAAGGCTGGTCTTGAACTGTGGGTTTGGCGAGCGCCAGGACGGCCGGGTAGTCCAGCTTGCCGGACGCCAGACGCGGGAGCTCCGGCACCGCCTGGACGTGCAGGGCAGCGCGGGGCAGGCCTATGCCCTGGGGGAGGATCTTGCCCAGCAACGCAGTGTCGTGTTCACCCTCGACGGCGACCACGAGTCCCTGGTCCGTGCCGGCGCTCGCCGCCTGAATACCAAGATCTGCAAGGATCCGTTCCACTTGTCCAAGGTCGACGCGCAGGCCGACGATCTTGACGAACCGGCTGCGCCGTCCCACTACCTCGTACAGTCCGTCTGCGTTCTGGCGTGCCAGGTCTCCGGTGCGGAGTTCATCCACCGTCCGCCCGAGGCCGAGGTCCTCCGGCGTCTGGGCGTAACCCAGCATCACGTTGGGCCCTGAATAGACCAGCTCCCCATGCTCCAGTCCAGGGACCGGGTCTATCCGGAAGGCGCCGCCGGGGATGGGAATTCCGATGGCGCCTGGCGCCGTACCTGCCAGCCGCGGAGGGAGGTAGGCCATGCGTGCCGTGGCCTCCGTCTGGCCGTACATCACAAAGAGATCCCAGCCGCTCCTTGCGCCCAGTTCTGCGTAACGCCGGACCAGGTCCGGGCCGAGCCTGCCGCCAGCCTGGGTCACATACCTGAGCGTGGGCAGGTTCATTGCGGCGAACCCCACCCGCTCGAGCAACTCGAAGGTGTAGGGAACGGCTGCGAACGATGTGGCACCCTCGCGGCGGAACAGATCCCAGAAGCAGGGGTCCACCACGGACAGATCGGTCAGGACCAGGCTGGCACCACGCAGCAGGTGGCTGTTGATCACTGACAGTCCATAGCAGTAGGACATGGGCAGCGTGGTCATAGCCCGGTCATACTCGGTGATGCCGAGGTATTCCGCGATGGACTCTGCGTTCGCCTGGAGGTTTTCATAGGACAACCGCACAAGCTTGGGCGAACCGGTGGAACCTGAGGTGCTCAACAGAAGGGCCAGGTCCGGGTGCAGGGTGTGTCCGGTGCCAGGCCGTCGCTCCTCCAATACTGTCCGGCCGTTCGCGGAACTAAGGATAACGTCCGGATCGTAGGCCGCGACCAGGGACTCCAGGGCGGCAGGCTTGTCCGCGGGCAGGAGGATCAGCGGATGACCGGCCGCCATGGCCGCCAGGTAACCCACCAGGGATTCAACATCGTTACCGGCCGTCAGGGCCACCAGGCGACGTTCGCTACCGAGTCGCCGGCCCACCTCCTCAACCCGGTCGGCCAGTTCCCGATACGTCAAGACACCATTGCTGGTGGCAACGGCAGTCCTGTCCCCGTAATTCGCGAGGTTCGCGGCAAACGACAGGCGTTGAAGGTCAAGTTGGGTGCTCATAGCGTGTGGTCCATAGGAGTCTTCGGCGATTTAGGGAAGCCTAACCTTGGAAGAGTACACCGGGCGTGGGTGAATTAAGAAAACAAAACGTACCCTATTTCTCCACCTTCTGGCGTAAAGGGCCGTGTCCCGCCTGTGCCTAACGTCGGTTCGACGCCCGGCAACGGATCACTACCCGGTTCACGCGACGCGCCTGGCACCGTCACTCGACAAGAGCCCGTCCAGCCCATGCTGGCCATAGGCGTTGCGCCACGCACCCAGGATGCTCACGGGTTCGTTACGTGACCAGATTGCCCGGCGCGGGGCCGAATCGCCGTTGTGAAGGGCTAGTTCCGCTTCGTAAAGCGCGGACTTTACCCAGGCTAGGAAGTCGTCGCGGTCAGTCATGCCTCAGTATGCTCCATGCGCAGCTGTCTATCCGGCACGGCTGCCCGAGCATTTCGGGTGTCGCCAGGCCGTTTCCGTAGCGCCATGCCGTTTCCGCGTCGGGGGATTTCGCAGGCTCAATCACTGGGCGGACAGGATCAACCACCGGGCGTGGAGCGCTACTAGACTTGCCTCATGACACCGCAGGAGCTGACAAACTTGGCCCACTTGCGCCGGGCCCGTGACCTGATTGACCGCGGGTACGCCCGGCCGCTGGACGTGCCCACCATGGCCGCCGGGGCCCTCATGTCAGCGGCGCACTTCTCCCGCCAGTTCAAGGCCGCCTACGGTGAGACGCCCTACAACTACCTCATGACCCGGCGGATCGAACGTGCCATGGCGCTGCTGCGCGCCGGTGCCAGCGTGACCGACGCGTGCATGGAAGTGGGCTCCACGTCCCTGGGTTCCTTCAGCTCGCGGTTCACCGAGATCGTCGGCATAACGCCCAGCGCCTACCGCGCCCGCGAACACCACGCCGTGAAAGCAATGCCCACGTGCATCGCCCGGCAGCACACCCGGCCCTCGCGCAAACCGAGCAGGATTGAAGAAACTTCCTCCTAGCCGGTGACACATCGAGCGCCAAGTGCTGCTCACCAAGTGCTAGTCCAACCGGAGCCCGCGCGGCTATGCCTTCCGGGACCCGTCGGGCAACATGATCGCATCAACTAGGAGTGACGGATTTCGACAAGCTCAATCATTGGGCCGTCCGGCCCCACCGCAGGGGTCAGCCGGCGGTATGCCTGCCTCGTCGCTGACGCAACTCCGGCACATTCAATTCCGGAACGGCCCGGAGCATGAACCGGTCGAAATGCGGAACGGTGAAGGCCGCATAACCGTGGTTCGGCGTGTAGAGCAGCCCCTTGTCAATCAGCTGCGACCGCGTAGGACTAACTTGCTGGGAGGTGCGATTTAGAAGGGTCGCGACGTCGCTGGCCAGCTGGGGTTCTGGCCCCAGCTGAGCCATTGCCCGCAAGTAGGCCTGTTCCAGCTCCGTTGTCCGGTCAAGCCGGACGCGGAAGAAACTGCCGTCCAGCTTCTCCTCAACATAGCGGTGAGCATCCTTCACATCCCGGGCCGTAATGACGTTATCTTCCGCTAGATTCCAGACCGCTGATCCCATTTCCTGGAGGAAATAGGGGTAGCCTCCCGTGACGGCCACGGCTTCCGTAATAGCGTCTTTCTCGAAAATCACTCCACTATCGAGAGCCGGGCGGGTGATGGCCTCGATGGCGTCGTCGTCGTCGAGCATCTCGATTCTTGGAAATTTGAAGAGTCGCTCGGAGTAGGATTTAGCCTCCCCGGCAAGTTCTGCGATCTGGGGCAGTCCGGCCCCGACCAGGGTAATCGGCAGTTCGCGCTGGACCGTTTTGTGCAGTGCGGCGATCAAGGCTTCCAGTTGGACCTTCGACAGGAACTGGACCTCGTCAAAAAGAAGCACTAAGCCGGTTTCATGGTCCTGCGCAGCCTCACCCAGGGCAAGGAAGAGATCTGTGAGGTCCACCCCCAAATGACCGCTATCGGCCTGACCTTCCACTGGTTCAACGTCGAAGCCGGCCGTGAACTTACCTTCGGGGTCTACGGAGACTGTGAAGGATCGCAGGACTCCGGCTGCCCGTCGAGCGCGATCCGTCCACTTTGCCCGGGGCGAGATCTCGAGGAGAGCTTTCCGGAACTCCACCGCCAATTGGCGCCGGAAGTCTCCGTCATCGTGCTTGCTGACCTCGATTTCGATCACAGCCCAATCAGCGGAAATCGCCTCTTTACGGAAGGCACCGAGCAATACCGTTTTGCCGACCCCGCGAAGTCCCGTGATGATCATGGACTGCTCGCTACGCCCCCGAGCCAGCCGTGCCAGCAGAAGCTTGAATGAGGCAAGCTCATCGGTGCGGCCCACCAGGACTGGCGGATTCGCGCCGGCGTTCGGGGTGTAAGGGTTCTCAAGTGGGTCCATAGCAAGAATAGTAGTGTTTTATTAAAAGTTAATAAACCATCAATACACTTGCTACGGTAACCATGTCTGGGTGGCCAGTCCCGCGCCTGCAGGCGCGCGCCTTTTTGCTGAAAGTAAAAGCCACGCCCACGGCGGCCACCGCGGCCCGGCAGCACACCCGGCCCTTGCGCAAACCGAGCAGGATTGAAGAAGCCTCGCCGCTGCCACTCCCCTAGCGTGGGAGACATGAACATTTCATTGAAGTACGCACACGTCACCGTCAACGATCTCGATGAGTCCCTCGCGTTCTACCGCGACGCCCTTGGCCTGGAAGTCCGGAACGACGTCGGCTCGGACGGACAGCGCTGGGTCACCCTTGGCAGCGCCGCCCAGCCCGACCTTGAGATTGTCCTGTCCCCGCCGCATGCCGGCCGCTCGCAGGCCGACGGGGACGCCATCCAGGAGCTGGTCACCAAGGGCGTGATGCCCATGCTCGTGTTCAACACGGACGATCTCGACGCCACCTTCGAAACCCTCCGGGTGTCAGGCGCCGAGGTTCTCCAGGAACCCATCGTCCAGCCGTGGGGCCCGCGCGACTGCGCCTTCCGCGACCCGTCCGGCAACATGATCCGCATCAACCAGGGCTGACATTCAGCCTGGTGATTGAGCTTGTCGAGACCCTGGGCCTCGACAAGCTCGACCACCGACGGACAAGCTCAATCACCGACGGACAAGCTCAATCACCGACGGACCAGCTGTTGCTCATACGCAGCGTCTGCGTGGATATTGCATATAAGCAATAGGAACCATAGAATTGCTTATATGCAAAACGTGGTCCAGGTTGCGATCCGCGACTCCCGGTTCTCCCGCCGCGAGCTTGCCAGACGAGCCGGAGTGTCGGCCTCCACTGTCACGCGGGTTGAGAAAGGCGACATCGACCCGACCCTTGGCATGGCGACGCGAATCCTGGCGGCCGCCGGCCTGCAGCTTCCGTCCCGGACTGAGCCGCTCTGCGATGTACGCGCGCTTCGTGCTGCCCGCACGATCCTTGAAGACGGCACCTCCAATCCGGCTGCGGACGCGGTAATGATCGAGACACTCATGCGCTGGGCCAGCACTGACGGAACCCCTCGCCCCAGGTCACTCGCCAGAGAGGCAGGTGCGGCCGCTCCCCCGCCCCTCCGCCCCGGCGCCGTAGAGATCACCAGTCACTGGAATTTCCTGCGCATCTGCTCGGCCGTGGCCGCCACGAGAAAGGGTTGGGCCGCCAGCGGCGCACCGGCCGCGGCACGGATAGGGGCAGAAGGGACGCCCGGGCCCATCATCCTTTACGTCGAGAATCCTGCCAGGGTCGCGTCCATCATCAACCGCCCCGGTTCGGCCGCGGTGGAGGTTCTCCTGCTCCCCCTCGACGGCGCCAGCGAAGGCGGCGCGTGGAACGACGAAGGGATCGTCTGGGCAGACCCGATCCAAATCATCCTCGACTGCTACGGGATGCCGGCCACGTATGACCTTGCCGAGGAACTCACGAAAGACTGGGCGCACCATGACTGAGCAGGCACGATGGGGCGTCGGCTCCAACCAGTACAAGAAGCGGCCGCCCCGGCCACACGGCCCGCAACCGTCCCCCGGCCTGCTCAAGTCGGCAGCGAAGGACCAGACGGACGAGCTTGGCTTTTCCTGGGACTCATCTGGCATACCCTGGGACGAAATGCCCGGTATGGAGGTGCCACGCGCCCTCGCCCGCTTCGAGGCGCAGCTGGCTGGCCATGTGTGGGACGCTGCCGCCCTGGAAGGCAACCCCTACACCCTCCCGGAAGTCCAAACACTCCTGGAAGGGGTCACCGTCGGCGGACACCGGCTCGACGATGAGAAACAGGTCCTGGCCTTGGTCGAGTCCACCCGCCTGCTCCACGGCCTTGTTCGGGACGGGACCTTCGCACTTTCCAAGCCTTTATCAGACCGACTTCACGGAATAGTGGCACCCCATGAGGCGATAGAGGCAGGGCACTTCCGTGGCGAAGGTTCTGTGCGGGGCGGCGGAAGGGTCAACCTGGGTGAAGCCGGCACTTTCAAAGCCACCGGCTGCGAAGATGGCGGGGAGGAGCTGCGGGCCGAATACACCCGCGGACTGGCGTTCCTTTCCGGGGTGAAGAATCCGATAGAACGGGCTGTCGCCTACTTCTGCTTCGGGACCCGGCACCAGTTCTATTTCGACGGCAACAAGCGCACCTCACGGCTGATGATGAATGGTGTCCTGCTGAGCTCCGGGCACGACGCGATCTCCATTCCGTTTAGCCGCCGACTTGAGTTCAATCAGAGCCTGGTGACGCTCTACGCGGACGCGGACGCAACGTCGCTCATGGAGTTCATCCTCGACTGCCGGCCTGAAGGCTAGCCGCCGGTGGTCCAGCTTGTCGAGACCCGGGGATTTCGACGTGTAAATTCGTTTTCGAGGCGGAAATTCCTCCACGCAGTCCGTATTCCGGTTGCGCCGAGGTGGGTGAGGGTCGGAAACGGACAAGCGCGTCGCCAGGACTTCTCCACATAGCGGCACCTACCCCTCGCGCCGAGGGCGCGCAGCTGGCATCTTCGCTACATGACGGATCTTCCACCGCTTCTCCTGGCCCGCGACCGCGCCCTTCACGGGCTGACCCCGAACGACCTTACCAAGCGCGTAAAGGCCGGTTCCCTGGTCCGCGTACGGCACGGCGTCTACACGGACGGGCAGGTCTGGAAGGGGCTGAAGCCGTGGGAGCAGTATCGCCTCCGCGTCCAGGCAGCTGCGGAAACCTTCGAGAAACCCACGGTCTTCGCCAGGCACTCCGCCGCCAGCGTGTGGGGAATACCCACCATCGGCCTGAACCACCCGGTCCAGGCCCTCACCATGAAGAACGACGGCGGCCGGTCACGTGCCGGAGTCCGCCGCCACTTTGCTGCGCCGGCGGGTCTGATGGTGGTCCGGCGGGAGGGCCTGCTCGTCACCGGCCGCATCCGCACTGTCCTGGACCTGGCGGCGTTCAGGCCTTTCACCGAAGCTGCCGCTCCCCTGGACCGTGTGCTTCGACCAGACCGGACCCTGCGGCTGCCTGCCGTGACGACGGCTGAACTGGAGGCAGGTATCGGATCTATGTACTCCACTGCTGCGGGGCGAGGGGTGCTGACCGCCGTGGCTTTCGCGGACCCTTTGTCCGGTTCCGCAGGGGAGTCCTACAGCCGCGCCCTTATCCACGTGGCCGGCTTCGAAGCCCCGGTCCTGCAGCAAGCCATCCACGACAGGGACGGCCTGGTGGCTACACCGACTTCTATTGGAAGCAGGCCACTGGGTTCAACGTGGTGAGGTGGGATTGGGCCGATCTGATGGAGCCCGGGAAGCTGGAACGCAAGCTGGCAGCGGCTGGCGTGCCCCGTCGTCGCACGCGTTCCGCGGATTTCGACGCGCAAAACCCGACCGTGACCCGCATATTCCCTGGCGCCACCGATATTCAGCTAGCGCCAAGGAATATGCGCAGCGCCCGGCCGGACGTTAACGGACGACGTCGGCACCCAACCTGGGTGCCGACGTCGTGCGTTTAGTTCGCGGCTGTGGCGGCGGTGGCGCCGGTGGCGCCGGCGAGCCGGAGCCAGGTGTCCACCACGGTGTCGGGGTTCAGGGAGACGGAATCGATGCCTTCCTGGACCAGCCACTCGGCGAAGTCCGCGTGGTCGCTGGGACCCTGGCCGCAGATGCCGACATACTTGCCGCGCGCCTTGCAGGCCTTGATGGCCATGCTCAGGAGCTTCTTGACGGCAGGATCGCGTTCATCGAAGCCACCCGAGACAATCGCCGAATCCCGGTCAAGGCCCAGGGCCAGCTGGGTCATGTCATTGGAGCCGATGGAGAAGCCGTCGAAGTAGTCCAGGAAGTCGTCCGCCAGCAGCGCGTTGGAGGGGATCTCACACATCATGATCACCTCGAGGCCGTTCTCACCACGGACCAGACCGTTCTCCGCCAGCAGCTCGATCACGCCGCGGGCCTCGTCCATGGTCCGGACGAACGGGATCATGAGCTTGACGTTGGTCAGGCCCATCTCGTTACGGACAAACGACAGGGCCTCGCACTCGAGGTCGAAGCAGTCCCGGAAGGACGGCTCCAGGTACCGTGAGGCACCGCGGAAGCCGAGCATCGGGTTCTCTTCGTGCGGCTCGTAGGCCGGTCCGCCAATGAGGTTGGCGTACTCGTTGGACTTGAAGTCGGACATGCGCACAATCACCGGCTCCGGCGCGAACGCCGCCGCGATGGTGGACACGCCTTCGGCCAGGCGCTTGATGTAGTACTCGCGCGGGCTGTCGTAAGCGGCAATCCGTTCCCGGATTTCCGCGGCCACGTCCGCCGGCTGGCTGTCCAGATTCAGGAGTGCCTTGGGGTGGATGCCGATCTGACGGTTGATGATGAATTCCAGCCGGGCCAGGCCCACGCCGTGGTTGGGCAGCTGCGCGAAGGTGAACGCCTGCTCCGGGGTACCCACGTTCATCATGACCTTGACCGGGGCCTCGGGCAGCTCGGTGATGGCGGTTTCCTCGACGCTGAAGTCCAGGAGCCCTTCGTAAATGGTGCCGGTCTCGCCGTCGGCGCAGGAGACGGTCACCTCGAGGCCGTCGGAGAGGGCGTCCGTGGCACTTCCGGTCCCGACGACGGCGGGGATCCCCAGTTCGCGGGCGATGATGGCCGCGTGGCACGTGCGTCCGCCGCGGTTGGTGACGATGGCGGAGGCACGCTTCATGATCGGTTCCCAGTCCGGGTCGGTCATGTCCGCGACCAGGACATCGCCGGTCTTGAAGGCGGCCATCTGGTCGATCGCGGTGAGGATGCGGACGCTGCCGGCACCGATGCGCTGGCCGATGGCACGGCCCTCCACCAGCGTCCGGCCGGTCCCGTTGAGGCGGAAACGGCTGAGGCTGCCCGCGGCCCGGCGGGACTGCACCGTCTCCGGGCGTGCCTGCAGGATGTACAGGCCGCCGTCGGTCCCGTCCTTGCCCCATTCGATGTCCATGGGGCGGCCGTAATGGTTCTCGATGGCGACGGCGTGCCGGGCGAGCTGCTCGACGTCGGCGTCGCTGAGGCTGAAGCGGTTCCGCAAGGAGGCCTCCACCGGCACGAAGTCGATGGTCCGGCCGATCTCCTGGCTGTTCGTGTAAGTCATCTGGAGGGCCTTCTCGCCCAGTCCGCGCTTGAGGATGGCGGGGCGGCCGGCCTGCAGTGCGGGTTTATAGACGTAGAACTCATCGGGGTTCACGGCGCCCTGGACCACGGCCTCGCCCAGGCCGTAGGAGGACGTGACGAACACGGCGTCCTGGAACCCGGACTCGGTGTCCATGGTGAACATCACGCCGGAGGCCCCGACGTCGGAGCGCACCATCCGCTGGATGCCGGCGGAGAGTGCCACCTCGGCGTGTTCGAACTTGTGGTGCACGCGGTAGGCGATGGCGCGGTCGTTGTAGAGGGACGCGAACACATCCTTGATGGCGAGCAGGATGTTCTCGATGCCGCGGACGTTCAGGAAGGTTTCCTGCTGCCCGGCGAAGGAGGCGTCCGGGAGGTCTTCCGCCGTCGCGCTGGAACGGACGGCCCAGGACAGGTCCTCGGAGCCCCCGTGCTTGTCCACCAGCTGCTGGTAGGAGTCCCGGATCTGCGCCTCGAAGTCCGGCAGGAACGGCGTCTCACGCATGAGGGTCCGGATTTCCTGGCCGGCCGCGGCGAGGGCCGTCACGTCGTCGGTGTCCAGGCCGACCAGCCGGTCCACGATCTTCTGGTCCAGGCCGGAGTCAGCCAGGAAGCTGCGGTAGGCGTCCGCCGTGGTCGCGAAGCCGTCCGGAACCTGCACGCCGGCGGACGTCAGGTTCTGCACCATCTCCCCGAGGGAGGCGTTTTTGCCGCCTACCCGGTCAAGGTCCTTGAGTCCGAGTTCTGAGAACCACAGGATGTCTGTTGTCATAATTGCTGCTCCTTTGCAGATGATGGCATGCGGGGGCGCCGCCCCGCGCGCGGCTGTGGCCGGTTGGTGGGCGCGAATCCTGTCTACAGTGACAGGTCCGGAGCACCTTTCCAACATGATGTGCGCCACACAGGGATTGTGAAAATTTTCTCTAATGTTTCAGGTTCATGCGCTGCAGGATGGTGGCGGCCATTTCCTCAACTGACACCGTGGCCGAATTAAGGTACGGAATCCGGTGCGAGACGTACAACTGCTCGGCGCTGCGCAGCTCGAAGCCGCACTGCCGCAGCGACGCATAGGGCGAGCCGCGGCGCCGTTCGGTGCGGATCTGGCTCAGCCGCAGGGGGTTGGAGGACAGCCCGAAACACTTCTCCACAAAAGGCCGCAGCGGCTTGGGCAGCCCTTCGCGCTGAAAGTCCTCGTCCACCAGCGGAAAGTTCGCGGCGAAGATGCCGTGCTGGAGCGCCAAGTACATGGTCGTGGGAGTTTTTCCGCAGCGGGACGGCGCCACCAGGATGACCTGCGCCTTTTCCAGCGCCCGCAGGCTCTGGCCGTCGTCGTGCTCCATGGCATACTCGACGGCGGCCATCCGGGATTGGTACCGTTCCGCGTTGCCCAGGCCGTGGGCCCTGCCCGGTTCACCGCTGGCCTGCGCGCCGAGGGCCCGCTCCAGCTGACCCACATGCGTCCCGATGAGATCCACGATGATCCCCCGGCACTTTGCAATGGCCTGCCTGATGTCGCCGCCGACGGCGGTGGAAAAAACGATGGGCTGCGGACCGGTGGCGACCAGTTTGTCGATGGTGCCCACCACGGTTCTGGCCTGTTCGACGGTGGTAATGAACGGGACCGTGATGCGGTCAAAGTTGTTCGCGGGGAACTGCGTCAACAGGGTGTTGCCGAGCGTTTCCGCGGTGATGCCCGTGCTGTCCGAAAGGAAGTAGACAGGCCGAATCTCGTCATTGGTCATGAAGGAATTCTGCACTATCCGGTGGTTGAGCTGGGCCCACGCCCGCCGGGTTCCCTGGCCGAGCTTGCGAGGTAAGGGGGCGGGTGGGGACGAAACACCGGGCTTTTACCCGGCAGAAACACTGCGGCAACCTGGTCGGGGCATGCTGGGCAGACGGGGACAACCAGCAGGGGGCACAGCATGATCACTGACAAGGTGCAGACGGTAAGAATCCAACCCGGCGACCACATCGAGGCGTGGCACAACGGCAAGCTTTTCCACAAAGGCCGGGTGACCGACGTCGTACATTCCCTGGAACTGATCTGGATCCGGGACGCGAGGACCGGCACGCGGAAGCTGCTGGATCCTGACGCCCTGGAGATCATCAAAGTGGCGGCCCCGCAGGCGGCCGGCTAGCTTGTGAGCGCCCGCCGTTCGGCCTAGATTTGGGCATGACCAATTCGCCCGAACAAGAGCTGATCCTCGAGCTGCAGGACCTGATTATCGGCACAGGATCGGTGGCTGACTTCCTGGGCGGGTTCTCCATCATCGCCGCCGCCGCACTGAGCCGCTCGGCTGGCGCAACGGTGGAGTGCGGGGTCACCCTCAAGCGCGCCAGGAAAACCACAACGGTGGGCGGGAGCACTGAGCGCGCCATCCACCTGGACCGCATTGAACAGGCTGTGGGCGAAGGGCCCTGCATCGCAGCGTTGCGGGCGGGGACCCCCGTCCTGCTGGCCGACGTCCGCACTGACCCGCGCTGGCCGACCTATCAGGAACGCCTGATTGAGGAGGGCATCCACAGCGTCCTCGGCGTCCCCCTCGAAATCGGTGAAAACGCGGCCGCCGTCCTGAACTTCTTCGCGCCGGCCACTGGCGTATTCACCGAGGAAACCATCAGTGAGGCAGCCAGTTTCGCCGCCGTCGCCGGCAGTGCCGTCCGCCTCGCCGTCAGGGTGGGAACCGCCGAGAACGCCGCAGATGATCTGAGCGCGGCGATGATGAGCCGCACCGCCATCAACCTTGCCGGCGGCATCATCATGGCCCAGAACCGCTGCAGCCAGGCAGAGGCGATGTCCATCCTGATGAAGGTCTCCAGCCACCGGAACCAGAAGCTCCGGGACGTGGCCGACGAGATCGTCCGGAAAGTCTCGGGCGAGGGATCAACCACCTACTTCGACATGTAAGGCTTGGTCAGTGTTGTCCGCGTCAGCCAGGCAGACGTCACCTCTTGTAGACCTCGCGTCGGTGCGCGACCCGCACAACGAGGACGGTCAGAACGTCGTCATGGATTTCGTAGAGAACGCGGTAGTCAGCAATGCGGACCCGCCAGGCCGTCTCTTCGCCAGCGAGCTTCTTGCATCCAGCTGGTCGGGGATCATTTGCCAGCCCCGCGACAGACGCCAGGATTCGCTTGCGCGTACCAGTCTCCAGTTTGCGGATTTCCTTGGCTGCTCCGGCGGTGAATTCGACCGCGTAGCCGGCCACGTTTAGAGTTCGGCCTGAAGTTCAGTCAGGCTCACTCGACGGCCATCGTCTCCGGCTTTGGCGGCCCGGAATTCGGCGAGATCCACTGCGTCTTCGAGCTCCTCCAGGCGTGCGAAGTCCTCGACGCCGATGAGAAAAGCCACAGGCTTACCGTGGCGGGTGATCTGGACTCTCTCATGCCCGTAGTTCGCCCTATTGACGACGTCGGGCAGATGCTCACGCAGAGCTCCGACAGTGACGGAGCTGGGTTCAGTTTCCATAGTCACAGTCTAGTACCTGTTTTGTATAGAAGTATAAGAACGTACGAAACGTAAGAAAACCAAATCTTCAGCGGGCCTGCAAAAAGCGAGTACTCACTACTCGTGTGCCACCCCGGCAGGGGCTCTTAGGATAAGGGCGTACCGACACATGGGGGACTGGGGCATGATGATCGATCAACAGGTGGACTGGCGCGTCTCGGGGGTCCTGCTGGATATCCGCGGACACTCGGAAGCGGCATCGGCGTGCGCCCTTGCCCAGATCGCGGCTCCCGCCGTGAGCGACATTGCCGGCTCCGAGGTGGAGGGCACTGTGACCATCGTGCGGCCGGACGGGACGCCCTTCACAGCGGCAACCACCGACGCCGCCGGCGACCTTTCCCGGTGGGACCAGCTCGCCGGACGGGGTCCCACCTCACGGGCACTTGGCGGCCGCCTTACCATCATTCTCAACGATCACTCCTTGGACAAGCGCTGGGATGGGTACCAGGCCGTTCTCAGGGCAGCCGGCTTCCGGTCCGCTGTCGCCTTGCCGTTGCCGCTGGAACGCGGCTACCGGGCCGCACTGACGGTGTATTCGGCGGAAACGAACATGTTCACCCCGGTTGTCGCCAGCCAGGCGCTGGCGTTCTCCGAGGTGGCGGCCAGGAGCCTGGTCCTGGCACTGCAGGTCCGGGCTGGCCTGGCCCAATCCGCGGATCTCCGCGCAGCCATGGCCAGCCGCACCGCGGTCAACATCGCCTGCGGCGTGCTCATGGGCCAGAACCGGTGCTCCTACGAGGCGGCATTCCAGATCCTTACGCTCGCATCGAGCCAACGGAACCTGACCATCCGCGACGTCGCCGAAGGGATGCTGCGCACGCTCCCGGGCGGGGTTCCGCCCACACACTTCCAGCAGCGCGCCTGAGGCAGCGCCCCGCCGTCGAGCATTAATGGGCGCCACACACGGTGGCGCGCCCCCACCCCACTCCCCCGAATGTAAGTAGCGCTAACTGTCGTTCTGAAGGTTCAAATCGACAGTTAGCGCTACCCAGTTGGGGACGAGGAGGACAGTCAGCGCAGAACGACCGTGCGCCCGCCGTCGAGCATCACCCGGCCTTCACAGTGCCACCGCACCGCGTTGCTCAGCGCCTTGCACTCAGCGTCGCGGCCCACGCGCACCAGGTCATCGGCCGTGTACGTGTGGTCCACGTCGATGACCTGCTGGGCGATGATCGGTCCCTCATCCAACTCCGCGTTGACGTAGTGCGCCGTGGCGCCCACGGTTTTCACCCCGCGGTCATAGGCCTGGTGGTACGGCTTGGCGCCCTTGAAACTCGGCAGGAACGAGTGGTGGATGTTGATGGTCCGGCCCGTCAGCTGGGCCGACAGCTCATCGCTGAGGACCTGCATGTAGCGGGCCAGGACCACCAGTTCCACCTCGAACTCATCCACGAGCTCCAGCAGGCGCTCTTCCTGCGCCGGCTTGGTCTCCTTGGTGACCGGGAGGTGGAAGAACGGGATGCCGTGCCACTTGACCAGGTCCTCGTGGTCCGTGTGGTTGGAGACCACTGCCACGATTTCCACCGGAAGATCGCCCGTGCGGGCCCGGAACAGCAGGTCGTTGAGGCAGTGCCCGAACTTGGACACCATCACCAGCACACGGCGCTTGCGGCCGTGCGGCTCCAGCTGCCAGTTCATGGCCCACTCAGCCGCCAGCGGCTCGAAATCCCCGCGCAGGTCCTCGGTGCTGAAGGACTTGTTGCCGGCTGCGAAATGCACCCGCATAAAGAACTGCTGAGCCTGGCGGTCACCGAAGTGCTTGGTGTCGATGATGTCGCAGTCGTGATCCAGCAGGTACCCGGTGATCGCGTGGACGATCCCCGGGGACTCCGCGCAGTTGACGGTCAGAACATGTTCGGTTGCCACTTAGTTCTCCCGCGAAGCCTTCGCGTCGGCCAGGGCCTTCTCGTCGGCCACGACCTTCTCGCCGGCGAGGTCCTTCTGGAACTCCGCGTAGCGGGCCAGGTGGGCCGGGCGCTTGCGCAGGATGAACCAGGCGACGCCGAGGATGATGAACCAAATGGGGGTGACCAGGAGCGCCACAAGCGTGTCCGGCTGCGTGGTCAGTGCCCACAGGACGAAGGCGAAGAACGCGAAGACCACCCAGACCATGGGGATGCCGCCGGGCATCTTGTACTTGGACGCGTCGTGCAGGTGCGGCCGGCGTGAACGGAACTTCAGGTAGCTGGCCAGGATGATGGACCAGACGAAGACGAAGCAGACGGCGGAGACCGTGGTGACCATGTCGAACGCCTTGCCGATGTCCTTGCCGGCGTACATCAGGATGATGCCGGAGAGCAGCAGGATGCAGGAGAGGAACAGTGCGTTCTGCGGGACCTTGCGGCGGGACAGGTTGCTGAACACGGCGGGGGCGTCGCCCTCCTGGGCCAGGCCGTACACCATGCGGGAGGTGGAGTAGATGCCGGAGTTGGCCGAGGACATGGCCGAACTGAGCACCACCAGGTTCACCACAGTGGCCGCGGCGCCGAGGCCCGCCAGGGAGAACATGGCGATGAACGGGCTGTGGCCGGCCTGGAACTGGGTCCACGGCGTGACGGACATCAGGATGATGAGGGCGCCTACGTAGAAGAGCAGCACGCGGATGGGGATGGAGTTGATGGCCTTGGGCAGGTTCTTCTCCGGGTCCTTGGCCTCAGCGGCGGTGGTGCCTACCAGTTCAATACCCACAAAGGCGAAGACGGCGATCTGGAAGCCGGCTACAAAGCCCATGAATTCGTTCGGGAACATGCCGCCGTGGCTCCACAGGTTGGTGAAGGTGGCCGGGCCGGCATCGGATTGGAAACCGCTGAAAATCATAAACAGGCCAACAATGATCAGCGCCGCGATAGCGATGATCTTGATCAGCGCGAACCAGAACTCGGTCTCACCGAACGCCCGCACCGTTGCGAGGTTCAGAACCAGAAGGATGATCACGGTGGCGATGCCCGGAATCCACAATGGCACCCCCGGCCAGAGTTCCTCCGAGTAGGCGGCGATGGCGATGACATCCGCGATGCCGGTGATCACCCAGCAGAACCAGTAGGTCCAGCCGGTGAAGAAGCCGGCCCACGGGCCCAGCAGGTCAGCGGCGAAGTCGCTGAAGGACTTGTAGTTCAGGTTGGACAGCAGCAGTTCGCCCATGGCCCGCATGACGAAGAACAGCATGAAGCCGATGATCATGTAGACGAAAATGACGGACGGGCCGGCGGCCGAGATGGTTTTGCCTGAGCCCATGAACAGGCCTGTGCCGATGGCGCCGCCAATGGCGATCAGCTGGATGTGCCTGTTGCTGAGCTGCCGCTCAAGATGGGGTGTGTTGCCCGGGGTGGTGACGGTTTTAGTACTCACGTGCTGCTCCTCGAATCAATGCTGGCTGGAGTGCCGTTGTGGAAGATGCGGGGCCCACTTCGTTGGGGACCGCATCGAGGTTGTTGAAGCTGTAAAGATGGATCCCTGCGATGCCGGGCTGGCTTTCGAGCCCGGCCACCAGGGTGTGGGGTGAGTAGCGGTCGCCGCTGAGCAGCTTGCGCGCCAGCGTTCCCTTGCTGCTGAGGAACTTCAGGGAACTTCCGACGCCGATCTGCGTGGCGAGTGCCAGCAGCTTGGTCCGCGGAACGGACCCCGCCACGCCCACCCAGACGGGCAGGTCCACGCCTTCACGGCGCAGGAGCGCCGCGTAGTCGAGGATTTTGGGGGCGTCGAAGCACATCTGGGTGACCACGTGCGTGGCCAGGTGCTGCTTGTCCTGCAGGGCATCGAGCAGGTCCAGGGCGGCCACCGTGGGGTGGCCTTCCGGGTAGCCTGCCACGCCGGCGCGCATCCGGCCGCCGGTGTACTGGGCGATGTCCTCCAGCAGCGGGAGCGCTGACTCGTACGGTCCGGCGGGCTGCTTCCGGTCGCCGCCGATCACAAACACTTCGCCGATGCCGGCGCCGTCGCAGTCCCGCATGATCCGGGTCAGCTCGGCCCGGTCATGGATGCTGCGCGCGGCCAAGTGCGGGATGACGGTGTAGCCGAGAGTGCTCAGCTCCACCGAGGTACGCATGGTCCGCTCGATGCCGTGGTGCGGCAGGCACGTCATGGTCAGCGTGGTGGTCAGCGGAACCAGGGCCTGGACCTGCTCAACGATCCCGGTTGAGGGGATGATTTCGATCCTTGTAGGGAACATCTTCGGTCCTTTCCTGATATCGGGCGGTCAGCTGGCGTGGGCTGCCAGCAGTGAGCTGGCTTCCTGGCGGGTGCTGCCGGAGGACTCGATGTGGGCGAGTTCGGCGGGGATTTCCCAGCCCTTCTTGCGCATCGCGGTGGCCCAGAGCCGGCCGGCCCGGTAGGAGGAACGGACCAGCGGCCCGGACATGACCCCGAGGAAACCGATTTCGTTGGCCTCGTCCTGGAGGTCCACGAACTCCTGCGGCTTGACCCAGCGGTCCACCGGCAGGTGCCGCTCGGACGGGCGCAGGTACTGGGTAATGGTGATCAGGTCACAGCCAGCCTCGTGCAGGTCCCGCAGCGCCTCGGAGATCTCCTCGCGGGTCTCGCCCATGCCCAGGATCAGGTTGGACTTGGTCACCATGCCCAGCTTCCGGCCCTGGGTGATGACATCCAGGGACCGGTCATACCGGAACGCGGGCCGGATGCGCTTGAAAATCCGGGGCACGGTCTCGACGTTGTGTGCGAAGACCTCCGGCTTGGAATCGCAGATCGCCGCGATGTGTTCGGGTTTGCCGGAGAAGTCAGGGATCAGCAGCTCCACGCCGGTGCCCGGGTTCAGCTCGTGGATCTTCCGGACCGTCTCGGCATACAGCCACACACCCTCATCGGCCAGGTCATCCCGGGCCACCCCGGTCACGGTGGCGTAGCGCAGCTGCATGGCCTGGACCGAGCGGGCCACCTTAGTGGGCTCAAACATGTCCACCGGGGAGGGCTTGCCCGTGTCGATCTGGCAGAAATCACAGCGCCGGGTGCACTCGGAGCCGCCGATCAGGAACGTGGCTTCCTTGTCTTCCCAGCACTCAAAAATGTTCGGGCAGCCGGCCTCCTCACACACCGTGTGCAGGCCTTCCTTCTTGACCAGGTTCTTGAGCTGGACATACTCCGGACCCATCTGGACCTTCGCCTTGATCCACTCCGGCTTCCGCTCCACAGGTACTGCAGAGTTGCGCTGCTCAACGCGCAGCAGCTTCCGGCCTTCTGGTGCCAGTGTCATCAGTTCTCTTCCCTTAGCATTCCACTACGTTGACGGCGAGTCCGCCCATGGCTGTTTCCTTGTACTTGGAGCTCATGTCCCTGCCGGTCTCGCGCATGGTCACGATCACCTCATCCAGGGACACCCGGTGCGTACCGTCCCCCCACAGGGCCATCTTCGCGGCGTTGATGGCCTTCGCCGCCGCGATCGCGTTGCGCTCGATGCACGGCACCTGGACCAGCCCGCCGATCGGATCGCACGTCAGGCCGAGGTTGTGTTCCATCGCGATCTCCGCGGCGTTTTCCACCTGCTGGGGTGTCCCGCCCATGACCTCGGCGAGGGCACCGGCCGCCATGGACGACGCCGATCCCACCTCGCCCTGGCAGCCCACCTCGGCACCCGAAATGGACGCCTGTTCCTTGTACAGCACCCCGATGGCACCGGCCGTGAGCAGGAACTTGACGACGACGTCGTCGCGGTCTTCCTGCGTGGCTTTGTCCATGCCGGGTGCGAAATGCAGTGCGTAGTACAGGACTGCCGGGATGATGCCCGCAGCGCCGTTGGTGGGTGCTGTGACCACCCGGCCGCCGGACGCGTTCTCCTCGTTCACTGCCAGGGCGATGAGGTTCACCCATTCCTGCCAGTACTTCGCGTCCCGGTCCTTGTCCTCCTTCTCCAGCCGCTCATGCCAGTCGGGAGCACGACGGCGGACCTTCAGTCCGCCGGGCAGCAGCCCCTCGCGCTTGAGGCTGGTTGCCACACACTCCTCCATGACGGAGTAGATGTGCAGCAGGCCTTCGCGGATCTCCGCCTCCGACCGGGAGGCCAGCTCATTGACGAACATCACCTCGCCGATGGACAGGCCCTTGGACTGGCACCGGCCCAGCAGCTCCGCGGCGGTGCGGAACGGCAGCGGCAGCTCCTTCTTGGACTCGTCGAGTTCCTTCAGCGCCGCGTCCTCTTCGCCTTCGCGGACAATGAAACCGCCGCCCACGGAGAAGAACGTGGCCTTGTGCAGAGTTTCGCCTGCCTCGTCAGTGACGGTGAAGGTCATGCCGTTGGTGTGCCGCGGAAGTACGGTCAGCGGGCGCAGGACCATGTCCTTGACGCCGTAGGGCAGGGGCACGGAACCGGCGAGCTGGAGGGTGCCGGTTTCGGCGATGGCGGCGAGCCGCTCCTCCACCTCGGCCGGCAGGATCTTTTCGGGGTGGAAACCCTCCAGGCCCAGCAGGATGGCCGTCATGGTGCCGTGGCCGTGGCCCGTTGCCGCCAGCGACCCGTACAGGTCCACCCGCAGCCCCGCCACCTTGTCCAGGCTGCCGGAGCCCGCGAGCTCCTCGGCAAACACTGCGGCAGCGCGCATCGGCCCCACAGTGTGAGAGCTCGACGGCCCGATCCCGACGGAGAACAAATCAAAGACTCCAACGGCCATGTGCGTTTCCTAACTAAGTAATTTACTAATGATCGAGCCGGGCATCCTGTGCATTCTGTCGCACGCCCGGGCTCCCCCACAGGGCCGGCGGGCCGGGGTTTTCGAAAGCGTGCGTCAAAGCGACGAAGGAGCAGCACGCGTGAAAACTCCGGCTCGCCGGACCGGCGCCACTACGCGAGGTTGGCGACAGACGGGTACAGCGGGTGGGCAGCGGCGAGAGCCTCGACCCGGTGACGCAGGCCCGAAAGGTCCGCGTCGGCGTCGGCAATCAATGCCTCGGCGATGATGTCCGCAACTTCATGGAAGGCTGCCTCGCCGAAACCACGGGTGGCCAGCGCGGGGGTGCCGATCCGGAGGCCGGAGGTGACCATCGGAGGGCGCGGGTCGAACGGCACGGCGTTGCGGTTGACGGTGATGTCAATCGCGGCGAGGCGGTCCTCGGCCTGCTGGCCGTCCAGCTCGCAGTTGCGCAGGTCAACGAGGACCAGGTGGACGTCGGTGCCGCCGGAGATCACGTTGATGCCCTTGGCGGTGACGTCCGGCTGGACCAGGCGGTCGGCCAGGATGCTGGCGCCGGCGAGGACGCGCTCCTGGCGTTCCTTGAACTCCGGCGTGGCTGCGATCTTGAAGGCCACGGCCTTGCCGGCGATGACGTGCTCCAGCGGGCCGCCCTGCTGTCCGGGGAAGACAGCCGAGTTGATCTTCTTGGCGATCGCGGCGTCGTTGGAGAGGATGATGCCGCCGCGCGGACCGGCGAGGGTCTTGTGCGTGGTGGACGTGGTGACGTGGGCGTGCGGCACAGGGCTCGGGTGCAGGCCGGCTGCCACCAGACCGGCGAAGTGCGCCATGTCCACCATCAGGAAGGCACCCACCAGATCAGCGATCCGGCGGAATTCTGCGAAGTCCAGCTGGCGGGCGTAGGCCGACCAGCCGGCGACGATCAGCTGCGGCTTGTGCTCCAGCGCCAGGCGCTCCACCTCGGCCATGTCAATGGTATGGGTGTCTTCGCGGACCTGGTAAGGGACCACGTTATAGAGCTTGCCGGAGAAGTTGATCTTCATGCCGTGGGTCAGGTGGCCGCCGTGGGCCAGGTTCAGGCCCATGATGGTATCGCCCGGCTTGATCAGCGCGTGCATGACCGAGGCGTTCGCCTGGGCACCGGAGTGCGGCTGCACGTTGGCGAACTCGGCGCCGAACAGGGCCTTGACCCGGTCGATGGCCAGCTGCTCGATGACGTCCACGTGCTCGCAGCCACCGTAGTAGCGCTTGCCCGGGTAGCCCTCGGCGTACTTGTTGGTCAGGACCGAGCCCTGCGCCTGCATCACGGCAACGGCGGTGTGGTTCTCGGACGCGATCATTTCCAGGCCGTTACGCTGGCGGCCCAGTTCGTCGTCGATCTTGACGGCGATCTCCGGGTCCAGCACCGACAGGTCGGTGTCCAGGCTCGCGGAGACTACCTGTTCAAAGACGGCGGTTCCTGCTGCAGCGGCGCTCACAGTTCGCCACCGTTTACTTCCGCGTATTCCTGGGCGGACAGCAGCGGGCCCTCGGACTCAACGGTGACCTTGAACAGCCAGCCGGCACCGTACGGATCAGAGTTGATCAGTGCAGGATCGCCGACGGCGTCGTCGTTGATCTCTGTGACCTCGCCCGTCACCGGTGAGTACAGGTCAGAAACGGACTTGGTGGACTCGATCTCGCCACAGGTCTCCCCCGCGGTCACAGTGGAGCCAACCTCCGGCAGGTCCACGTAGACGATGTCGCCCAGCGCCTCAGCGGCAACAGCGGACACGCCAACAACGGACGGCCCAGAGCCATCAGTGGAGATCCACTCGTGCTCGGCGGAGTACTTCAGTTCAGCGGCAACCTTAGCCATGTGTGTTTCCTTAAGTTTGGAGTGCAACAAGTGAGAGAGCGTTGGCCCAAACACCGCATCAAGTGAGAGAGCGTTGGGCTATTTCTGGCGCTTGTAGAACGGCAGGGCGACAACCTCGAAAGGCTCTGCCTTGCCGCGCAGATCGATGTCCAGGGCGGTGCCAATCTCGGCGTGCTCGACGTCGACATAGGCCATCGCCACCGGGTAGCCGAGGGTGGGGCTGGGCTGGCCGGAGGTGACTTCGCCAACCACGGCGCCATCCTTGAGCACCGGATAGTGCCCGCGGCCGGCGCGACGGCCCAGTCCCTTCAAGCCAACCAGCTTACGCTTTGATCCGGCTTCCTTGGCAGCTTCCAGGGCGGAGCGGCCCACGAAGTCGCCTTCCTTGCTCTTGAGCGCCACAACGCCACCCAGGCCGGCGTCGAACGGTGACCCTTCGAGGGAAAGCTCGTTGCCGTACAGCGGCATGCCCGCTTCGAGGCGGAGCGAATCGCGTGAGGCGAGGCCGCACGGGACAATGCCGAACTCGGCCCCCGCTTCGGCGACGGACGCCCACAGGGAGGCGGCGCCGTCGTTCGCTACAAAGAGCTCGAAGCCGTCCTCGCCGGTGTAACCGGTGCGGGCCAGGATGACGTTGTGGCCGGCCACGGTGAGCTCGTTGAACGCGTAGTACTTCAGGTCGGTGACCAGTGCGTGCTGGGCCTCAGCGGTCAGCTTGAGCAGGATGGCCTCGGCCTTGGGACCCTGGACCGCGATCAGCGAGGTGATTGCGGAGGCGTCCTCCACCTTTACATTGAAAGCCGCGGCGCGTTCGGCCAGGGCGACGGCGACGGTGGGGGCGTTGCCCGCGTTGGGGACCACGAGGTACTTCTCGTCGCCGAAGCGGTACACGATGAGGTCATCGATGATGCCGCCGTCGGCGTTGCAGATGAGCGAGTACTTGGCCTTGCCGTCCGCGATGGCGGAGAGCTTGCCCACGAGTGCGTAGTCCAGGAACGCGCCGGCTTCCAGGCCGGAGACCCAGACTTCGCCCATGTGGGAGAGGTCGAACAGGCCGGCAGCATTGCGCACCGCGTGGTGCTCGGCCAGCTCGGAGCTGTACTTCAGGGGCATCTGCCAGCCACCGAAATCGGTGAAGGAAGCGCCGAGTTTCTTGTGCTCTTCGTAGAGAGCGGTGTAGTTCTCAGTCATTGTGAAAGCCTTTCACACGAAACTAGTTCGCGAATTCTTCGATGGGCGGGCAGGAGCAGATCAGGTTGCGGTCTCCGCCGGCGCCGTCGATGCGGCCGACGGGCGGGAAGTACTTGTCCTGCTTGAGGTGGTGAACCGGGAAGGCGGCCTGCTCACGCGGGTACTGACGGGTCCAGTCGGAAGATACGACGGCGGACGCGGTGTGGGGTGCGTGGCGCAGCGGGCTGTTCTCCACGCTGAAGTCGCCGTTGGCCACCTGGTCGATTTCCTTCCGGATGGTGATCATCGCGTCGATGAACCGGTCGATCTCCACCAGGTCCTCGGACTCGGTGGGCTCCACCATCAGCGTGCCCGCAACCGGGAAAGCCAGGGTGGGGGCGTGGAAACCGTAGTCGATCAGGCGCTTGGCCACATCCTCCGCGGTGACGCCGGTCCTGGCCGACAGGTCACGCAGGTCAAGGATGCACTCGTGCGCCACGAGACCGCCTTCGCCCGTGTAGAGGACCGGGAAGAACTCGTTCAGGCGGGCCGCAACGTAGTTCGCCGCGAGCAGCGCCGACTTGGTCGCCTCGGTCAGGCCTTCTGCGCCCATGAGCTTCACATACGCCCAGGAGATCGGCAGGACGCCGGCGGACCCGAAGTTGGATGCACTGATGGCCACGCCGTGGCCGGCTTCGTGCGCCGCCTTGTTCGCATCACCCGGCATAAACGGGGCCAGGTGGGCCTTGGCTGCGACCGGGCCAACGCCGGGGCCGCCGCCGCCGTGCGGGATGCAGAAGGTCTTGTGCAGGTTCAGGTGCGAGACGTCGCCGCCGAACTTGCCCGGCTGCGCGAGACCGACGAGGGCGTTGAGGTTGGCGCCGTCGACGTAGACCTGGCCGCCGGCAGCGTGCACGGCGTCGCAGATTTCGGTGACGTCGGCGTCATAGACACCGTGGGTTGAGGGGTAGGTGATCATGATCGCCGAGAGGACGTCCTTGTTCGCCTCGATCTTGGCATTCAGGTCAGCGTGGTCGATGCTGCCGTCCGCAGCGGTGGCCACCACAACGACCTTCATGCCGGCCAGGACAGCCGAGGCGGCGTTGGTGCCGTGCGCCGAAGCCGGGATCAGGCAGACGGTGCGCTGGTCATCGCCGCGGGACAGGTGGTAGCCGCGGATCGCCAGCAGGCCGGCGAGCTCGCCCTGGGAACCGGCGTTCGGCTGGAGGGACACCTGGTCGTAACCGGTGATTTCCGCGAGGTCATTCTCCAGCCCGCTGATCAGTTCGCGCCAGCCCACGGTCTGGGAATCCGGGGCGAACGGGTGGATCGAGGCGAACTCCGGCCAGGAAATGGCTTCCATCTCTGCCGTGGCGTTCAGCTTCATGGTGCACGAACCCAGCGGGATCATGGTCCGGTCCAGCGCCAGGTCCCGGTCGCTCAGCCTGCGGATGTAACGCAGCAGCTGGGTCTCGGAACGGTGCGTGTTGAAGACCGGGTGCTGCAGGTACTCGGAGGTGCGGAGCACCGATTCGGGAAGTTCAAAGCCCTTCGCGTCCACTACCGGGCCGGCACCGAAGGCGACGGCGATGGCGGAGAGGACATCCGTCGTCGTGGTTTCATCAGCGGAGACGCCGATGGTGTCCTCATCGATGTGGCGCAGGTTGATGCCGCGCGCTTCGGCGGCGGCGATGACCTTGGCGGCCTTGCCCGGGACGCGGACCGTGACGGTGTCGAAGAAGGTCTCGGTGACCAGTTCGCGGCCGGCGACCTTCAGCGTAGTTGCCAGGGTGCGGGCGTTGTGGTGGACCTGCTCGGCGATGGCCTTGAGTCCGTCGGGGCCGTGGTAGACGGCGTAAAACGAGGAGACGATGGCCAGCAGTGCCTGCGCGGTGCAGATGTTGGACGTGGCCTTCTCACGGCGGATGTGCTGCTCACGGGTCTGCAGCGCCAGACGGTACGCGGGGGTCCCGCCGTCGTCCTTGGACACGCCGACGAGGCGGCCCGGCATGGACCGCTCCAGGCCCTTCGCCACCGCCATGTAGGCCGCGTGCGGGCCGCCGAAGAACAGCGGCACCCCAAATCGCTGGGTGGAGCCGACGGCGATGTCCGCGCCCTGCTCCCCGGGAGGGGTGATCAGCGTCAGCGCCAGCAGGTCGGCGGCGACCGTGACGAGGGCGCCGCGCTCCTTGGCAGCCGCGATCACGTCGGCGTGGTTGAAGACCCGGCCGGACACGCCCGGCTGCTGCAGGACAATCCCGTTGATGACGCCGTCGGGCAGCCCCATCGACAGGTCGGCGACCTCCACCTCGAAACCGAGAGCC
>NZ_JAMXBJ010000044.1 GCF_023913755.1 Pseudarthrobacter cellobiosi | reverse complement strand
CGAAATCCCGGTACAACTCCGCAAGCTGCGCAGCCTCCTCCGGCGACGGCTCCGGAACAACCTGGCCGGCGGCAACAGAAGCATGCGTAAGATTCTCGGCGCTGACGGACATGGAGGGCCTCCTTGATGGTGCGATGAGCGTGTGGGCGTACGAACGACTCTAGGGAGCGGAGTATGTGACCTCCAACATATTCTGGCTAGCAGAATTACCGGGCAAGGGCCTGGTCTGTTGGATCAGTCCCTGTTGAAAGGGTTGGCGGCAATGTCGATTTCGAGCTGGCGCCGGGTCTCCAGCATGACGCCCACCAGTCCTGCGTCAAAGAGTCGCCGGAACCTTGCAACCGGGGTGGCTACGCTCAATGCCCCGACGACGTCGCCGGCGCGGTTGTGCAGGGCCAGCCCCAGGGCGCTGATGCCTTCCTCGGTGCCTTCGAAGTTGGCGGCGAATCCGTTGCCGCGGATGGTTTGAAGTTCCCGCAAGAAGGCCGGGTACTCGGCGTCGGGGATATTGTCGCCGCCGATCTCCGCGTTGCTGCTGCGGAACAACTGGTCAACCATGGCGGGTTCAAGTTCCGCCAGCATCGCCTTGCCGCCCGAGGCCTTGTGGGCCGGCAGGACTGTTCCTTGGCGGTCGCCAACGCGCAGGGCGCTGGTGCTCTCGACGGTGTCCAGGAACCTGACCTTCGTGCCCACGCGGATCATCAGGTTGACCGTTTCGTTGACCCGCGAACACAACATCTCCATATGCGGCCTGGCCACTTCCCGCAGCAGGCGCGACCAACTCACGCGGGCGGGGCCTGCACCCATGGCCGGCCCGGGAACATAACGGCGGGACTCGTCCTGGACCGCGAAGCCCCGGTATACCAGCATGGCCAGGAGCCGATGGGCGGTGGAAGGAGCCACGCCCAGTTCGTTGGCGGCATCCTTGAGCCTCAGGCTGCCCCCGTCGCGCAGGAGCTGCAGCAACAGCAGGGCGTTGTCCACCGCCTCGATGGGGTAGGTAGGTTTTCGCTGGACCGGTATGTTCTGCATGGCAGAATTATATAGGCGAGGCCGTGTGAGGTGGCTGACAGTGGTGGGATGAATCACACACCTACTGCCGCGGCGCCGGGCATCACAGGCGGCGCCGGCCTTTTCTCCTCTGGCGCATCGCGGTTCTCGAAGCAGTCCGCCATGGCTGTGCTGGTCTGCTGGCTCCTGGTGGTCTTTGACGGCTACGACCTCATTGTTTACGGCACGGTGCAGTCGTCCCTTATCAACGACACAGGCTGGGGGCTGACGAAGGCCACAGCTGGGACCGTCGGCTCGATGGCGTTCGTTGGCATGATGATAGGCGCCATCTTCGCGGGTCGGATGTCGGACACGTGGGGTCGCCGCCGGACCATCATCGGCTGCGCCATTCTTTTCTCCGTCTTCACCATCCTGTGCGCGTTTTCCCCCAACGCCGTCGTCTTCGGTGCCCTCCGCCTGTTGGCGGGCATCGGCCTGGGTGGCCTCGTCCCCTCAGCCAACGCGCTCGTGGCAGAACTGGTCCCCACAAAGTGGCGTCCAACGGTGGCCACGCTCATGATGTCTGGCGTACCGATCGGCGGCTCCATCGCCGCGCTGGTAGGGATCCCGCTGATTCCCGCCTTCGGCTGGCCGGCGATGTTCCTGGTCGCCGTGTTGGCCGTGATCGTGGTCATTCCGCTGGGACTCCGCTACCTCCCTGAAACCCTGGCACCGTCCGCGTCCTCCGACGCTGCAGTAACCCGGGAACCCGCCGGTTTCGGGTCACTGCTCCGGGCGCCGTTCCTCGGCATGAGCCTGCTCTACGCATTCGCCACCCTGGTGACCCTGTTCGCCTGGTACGGCCTCGGCACGTGGCTGCCCAACCTGATGCAGCTGGCCGGTTACAACCTCGGCTCAGCATTGACTTTCGCCCTCGCCCTGAACGTGGGTGCCGTAGCGGGATCCGTCATCACCGCCTGGGCCGGGACCCGGTTCGGCCCGATCCCGACGGCGATCGCTGCCGCCGGCGTCGCTGCCGCCGCGCTGCTTGTGCTGGTTACCGGCCCGCCCGTCGCCGTCGTCTACCTCATGCTGGTCCTGGCCGGCGTGGGAACCCACGGCACGCAGTGCCTCATCATTGCGGCAGTGGCCAGCCACTACCCTGCGCACCTGCGCGGAACGGCCCTTGGCTGGGCCCTCGGCGTCGGCCGCATAGGCGCCGTCGCGGCACCGCAGGTGGGCGGGCTGCTGCTGGCTGCCGGGCTCGGCGTCAACTCCAACTTCCTGGCTTTCGCCGGTGCGGCAGCCGTGGCAGCCGTCCTGCTGGCAGCCATTTCCGCCAAGATCAATTCCACTACCAAGATCTCTGAAGGAGACAGCAATGTCTGACCTGAAATCGTCCACCGAAGTCCTCGTTATCGGCGGTGGAATGGCCGGCCTGGCCGGGGCCCTCGCGCTGCGGGAGAACGGCGCCGAGGTGACCCTCGTGGAGCGTGCTCCTGAGTTCGGCGAAGTGGGCGCGGGCCTGCAGATGGCCCCCAACGCCTCACGCGTACTGAAGCGTTGGGGCCTGCTGGAGAAGGCCCTCGAAATCGGCGTCCGCCCCAAGCACCTCGTGTTCCGCGACGCAGTGACCGGCGAGGAGCTCACCAGGCAGACGCTCGGCGGCGAATTCGAGGAACGCTATGGCGCTCCCTACGTCGTGATCCACCGCAGCGACCTGCACCGGGTCCTGCTCGACGGCTGTGAGGCGGCGGGCGTCAAACTCGTCAACGACGTCATGGTGGAGAGTGTGGAAACCGTGAACGGCCGCGGCATTGCGCACACCGCCGCCGGCGTTGACTATGAGGCGGACGCCATCATCGGCGCCGATGGACTCAAGTCCACCCTGCGCCCCCTCGTTGCCAACGACGAGCCGGTTTCCTCGGCCTACGTGGCGTACCGCGGTACCGTGCCGATCACCGAAAACACGCCCAAAGCCGACCTTGAAGACGTCATCGTCTACCTTGGACCGGACTGCCACCTGGTGCAGTACCCGCTGCGCAAGGGTGAGCTGCTGAACACCGTCGCGGTGTTCAAGTCCCCCTCCTTCGAACGCGGCGAAGAGCAGTATGGCGGTGTGGATGAACTCGAAGCGGCTTACAAGGACTGCATTCCGGCAGTGCAGGATGCACTGAAGAATCTTGGCACCGCCATGCGCTGGCCCATGTACGACCGTGACCCGATCGAAAACTGGGTGGCCGGCCGGATGGTCCTTATGGGTGACGCCGCGCACCCCATGCTCCAGTACCTGGCCCAGGGCGCCTGCCAGGCCCTCGAAGACGCGGCCGTGCTGCAGGACGTCACCAACGGCACCGTCTTCACCGCGGACGGCGTCAACCCCGCAGCCTGGGATGGTGCCATCAAGGAATTCAACACAATCCGTGCCGGCCGCACGGCCCGGGTCCAGCGGAATGCCCGTGTCTGGGGCGAGTCGTGGCACGTCTCCGGCCTGGCCCGCACGCTCCGGAATCTGCTGTTCAAGAGCCGGACGGACAACAACTTCCAGTACAACGACTGGCTCTACGGCCACGACCAGCACGGAAGCCCCGCCCGCCCTGAAGCCGCCCCGGCCAAGGCGTTCTCTGCCTAGGACACACTCCTTATCGGCGAGTCCTTGAGGAGGGGCTGGGCGCAGTGCGACCATTGATGCGTGCAGCCCCTCGATCATTTAAGGGCCGTTCCGGGCCTGCCGGCCTGACCGGAGCGGCAGTGCGGAACGTCACCCTGTACCTGGACGTCGACGGCGTCGTTTGCCCGTTCGGAGCGACGGGCAAGACGCCATGGGGTTCCGGCTGGATACTTGCGAACGCCGGCGTGCTTGAGGTGGCATATGCGGGCCAGCTGGTTGACGGGCTGAACCGGCTTTCCCGGCTGCCGGGAGTCCGGTGCGTGTGGCTCACCAGCTGGGAGGACATGGCCGCGGAATACTTATGCCCTGCCATCGGACTTGCAGGCGGCCACTGGCCCTGCCTGACCGCGGATGGTGCCGGAACGGGGGAGGGCTGGTGGAAGCTTGCCGCCCTCCAGGAGGACCTGGCGGCCAACACCCCGGATGGCATCGTTTGGATTGACGACCAGCTCCGCTATGAACAGCAAGCACTGGCGTGGGCCGGATTTCTGGGCCCACGCATCCTCACGGTGTCGCCCGATCCACGCCGGGGAATCTCTCCAGCCGAGCTGGCCGCCGTCGGAGGGTTTGTCACGGAGCAGCTGTTTTGACCTGATGCCATGGACGCATACGATCGATAGGGTTTCACGCAGGTTCTGTTAACACCACAGGTCATTTCACATGAACTACAGGTGAATAATACGTTGCAGGGCACGGCGGGTAATGGAACTGCTGAACGTCGACTCTGCAGATTGGGCAACAGGTGGATATCACCTTTATGGTGGCGCTGGTCATCGGACTGGCACTATTTTTCGACTTCACAAATGGATTCCATGACACCGCCAATGCGATGGCTACGCCCATCGCCACCGGTGCCATCAAACCGAAGACCGCGGTGACTCTCGCGGCAATCCTGAACCTGGTAGGTGCCTTCCTCTCTACGGAAGTGGCCAAAACAGTCTCCGGCGGCATCATCCGGGAAGGCTCGGACGGTGTCCAGATCACCCCGCACATCATTTTCGCCGGCCTCATGGGTGCCATTCTCTGGAACATGATCACGTGGCTCAAAGGCCTGCCGTCCAGCTCATCGCATGCGCTCTTCGGCGGGCTGATCGGCGCAGCAATCGCAGGTATCGGATTCAATTCCGTGAATCTGGAAACGCTGCTCCAGAAGGTCATCCTGCCCGCCATCTTCGCCCCGCTGATTGCCGGCCTGGTGGCGTACCTTTGCACGCGGCTCGCGTATGCCCTGACGTCGCGGCACGATCCTGAAACCGGCAGCAAGCTGACACAGAAGCGGGGCGGGTTCCGCACCGGCCAGATCTTCACGTCCAGCCTCGTGGCGCTGGCCCACGGAACCAACGATGCACAGAAGACCATGGGCATCATCACCCTGGTGCTGATTTCGGCTGGTACCCAGTCCCCGGGGTCGGGCCCGCAGTTCTGGGTCATAGCGGCATGCGCCCTGGCCATCGCCGTCGGCACCTACGCAGGTGGCTGGCGCATCATCCGGACCATGGGTTCCGGGCTCACAGAGGTCAAGCCTGCCCAGGGATTCGCAGCCGAGACCAGCACCGCCTCTGCCATCCTCGCCTCCTCCCACCTGGGCTTCGCCCTTTCCACTACCCAGGTGGCGTCCGGCTCCGTCATCGGGTCCGGCATGGGCCGTAAGGGCACGACGGTGCGCTGGAACATGGTGGGCAAGATCGCCTTGGGCTGGCTGTTCACACTTCCAGCCGCCGGCGTTGTGGGCGCGCTGACCGCGCTGCTGGTGAAGACCGGCGTGGTGGGTGTGGTGATTGCCGCCGTCGCCGGCACCGCCGCGGTGCTGTTTATGTTCGCCTACTCCCGCAAGTCGGCGGTGGGCCACCACAATGCAGTGGAAGTCGAAGAAGCGGGCCAGGCCGTCCGCTTTGCCAAGAAGAAAGCATTCGCCCGGGCGCGCGCCAAGGCGAACCAGCACAAGGATGTTCAGCGATGAAGTGGTTGGAACTCTTGACAGTGGCCGGCGCTACCCTGGTGTCCGCGGTGACCGTTGTGGTCCTGTATTCATTGGGCGTGCGGCTGACGGCCATCGCCGGTGACGCCCGGCAGGCCTCACCCCGCACCAAGCGCTACTTCGCCTACACCTGCTTTGGCCTCTGCGGCGTGGCTGTCCTGTTCGGGCTTTACCTGATCATTCCGTACTTCAGCAAGTAGCCCTTCAGCCCGTCCACACCGCAGCGCTACTCTGGTTCCATGTCAAGGATCCAGTATTTTGTCGCGGCCTCCATCGACGGGTTCATCGCGACCACCAAGGATGACCTCGCCTGGCTTCTCGAGTTCGATGGCTTCGAGGGCGGGAAGGAAAGCTACGAAACCTTCATGGCCGGCGTCGGCTGCATCGTGATGGGCGGCGAGACGTTCTCCTGGCTGATGGAGCACGAACCCGGCAACTGGCCATACCCTTCCACGCCCTGTTATGTGTTCACCCGGCACGAGCACGTTGCTCCGGCCGGCACTGACATCACGTTCGTCCGCGGTCCCGTCCAGGAGTTCATTCAGGACTTCAAGGACCACGCCGGTGAGAAG
The DNA here is from genome assembly GCF_023913755.1 of Pseudarthrobacter cellobiosi. Lineage (GTDB taxonomy): Bacteria > Actinomycetota > Actinomycetes > Actinomycetales > Micrococcaceae > Arthrobacter > Arthrobacter cellobiosi. The sequence goes on along the minus strand of NZ_JAMXBJ010000044.1, from coordinate 180,428 downwards.
AACGTCTGGGTGGTGGGCGGCGGCAACCTCGCAGCGCAATTCGCCGATGCCGGACTGCTGGACGAAATCATCCTGTCGGTCATCCCCGTGGTCCTGGGCGAGGGGAAGCGGCTGCTCCCATTGGAAGGCCCGACGACGCCACTTGAGTTGACGGCGTCCCGCACCATGGGGCGGGGGATCGTGGAGTTGCGCTACACCCTCACATCCCCGGATCCGGCCCGCTAGGGAGCTGAACCGCCTGAGGCGCTTAGGCCTCCGTGGGCTCGTTGTCCCGCAGCATGTTGGTGATGCGTGCGGTGGAGAGGCGGCGGCCTTTTTCGTCGGTAATCACGATTTCGTGCGTTGTCAGTGTCCGGCCCAGATGGATCGCGGTGCACGTACCTGTCACGGTGCCCGCGGCGATTGCACGGTGGTGTGTGGCGCTCACTTCGATGCCGAGGGCATGCCTGCCGGCGCCGGCGTGCATCCCGGCGGCGAAGGATCCCAGGGTTTCGGCCAGCACCACATGGGCGCCGCCGTGCAGGATGCCCGCCACCTGGGTGTTCCCTTCCACCGGCATGGTGGCCACCGTTCGTTCCGGGCTCATCTCCAGGAAGTGGATCCCCATCTTCACCACCAGGGCACCGACGCCCAGGCGGCCGAGCCAGTCGTGGAGGTGCGCCGGGATGCCTGCTGTGACCAATTCCTCAGTGAAGGGCCCGGGCGTGAAATTGTCCATCATGGGAACTAGGCTGACACCTGTGAGTGAAACTACCAAACCGGCCCCCTTCCCGTCCGAGACTGCAGTGCTTGACGCTGATGCTGCCTTGCAGGACATCAACGTCCCGCCGGTCGGAGGCCAGGTTTCCGCCACGGAAGCCCCGGTGGTTCCCATCACCGGCCAGCCGCGGCTTCTGGTGCTGGACGGCCACTCGATGGCGTTCCGCGCGTTTTTCGCCTTGCCGGCGGACAAGTTCTCCACCGCCAACGGACAGCACACCAACGCCATCCACGGCTTCACGTCCATGCTCATCAACCTGATCAAGGAACAGAAGCCCACCCACATTTGTGTCGCTTTCGACGTCTCGGATGACACCACGCACCGCAAAGCGGAGTACAGCGAGTACAAGGGTGGACGCAACGAAACGCCCCGTGAGATGAGCGGCCAGATCGACCTTATCGACAAGGTCATGGGCGCCTGGGGTATCAAGACCATCAAGCTGCCCGGCTATGAGGCCGATGACATCCTGGCAACCCTCGCCGCCATGGGGGAAGAGGCGGGTTTTGAGGTGCTGCTCGTCTCGGGCGACCGTGACGCCTTCCAGCTGATCACGGACAACGTCTTTGTGCTATACCCGCGGAAGGGTGTCAGCGACATTCCCCGGATGGACGCGGCAGCCATCCAGGAGAAGTATTTTGTGACGCCCGCGCAGTATTCGGATCTTGCCGCGTTGGTGGGGGAGACAGCGGACAATCTTCCGGGCGTTCCGGGCGTGGGCCCGAAAACCGCGGCAAAGTGGATCAACCTCTACGGCGGTCTTGAGGGCGTCCTCGAGCACCTGGATGCGATCGGCGGCAAGGTTGGCGATGCCCTCAGGGAAAACGTGGAGGACGTCAAACGCAACCGACGCCTGAACAGGCTCCACACGGATCTCGAACTTCCCCTCACCCTGGACGATCTCGCGGAACCGCGGCCGGACGAAGCCGCGCTGGAGTCTTTGTTCGACGAACTTGAATTCAAGACCATCCGTACCCGGCTCTTTGCCCTGTACGGCAGCGAAGAAGTGGAATCTGCGGAGCGCGAAAGCATCGCCGCTCCGGACTTCGTGACTCCCGCCGGGGCAGCCGAGCTGGGTGCCTTCCTGGCGGCGGGCGCTGGCAAGACGTCGGCAGTCGCCGTCGACCTGGTGCCCGGGCGGATCGGCGAAGACGCCGCCGCACTGGCCATCGTCCGTGACGATGCCGCCGTCTATATCGACCTCGCCGCGCAGGATGCCGCGGCCGAAAACGTCCTCGCGGACTGGCTGCGCGATGAAAACAGCCCGAAGGTCATGCATGGCTACAAGGCTGCGCTGAAGGCTCTCTCCAGCCGTGGCCTGGGACTGGAAGGCGTGGTGGATGACACGTCAATTTCCGGATACCTCATCCAGCCGGACCGCCGCACCTATGAACTCGCTGAGTTGGCCCAGCACCACCTCAACGTCAGTGTCTCGGCGGAGACCTCCAAGGCGGGCCAGCTGGAGCTGGCGTTCGACGGCGACGACGCCGCCGCTGCCGGTGCTCTGGTCCAAGTGGCGGCCGTGGTCCAGGCCCTGAGCCGGCACTTCGAATCAGAACTCACCGAACGCAAGGCCGGGGACCTGCTGACCACCCTTGAGCTGCCCGTCAGCCGCGTGCTGGCCGACATGGAAACCGCGGGCATCGCCATCGACCTGCCGCGCATGGACGAGCAGATCGCCGATCTGGCCAAGGTGATCGACAACGCCCAGGAACTTGCCTTCGCTGCGATCGGCCACGAGGTCAATCTCGGCTCGCCCAAACAGCTGCAGGCAGTGCTCTTTGACGAACTCCAGCTGCCGAAAACCAAGAAGATCAAGTCTGGCTACACCACCGATGCCGCCTCGCTGAAGAACCTGCTCGAAAAGACCGGGCACGAATTCCTGGTCCAGCTGATGGCGCACCGGGAGTCCTCGAAGCTGCGCCAGATGCTGGAGTCGCTCAAGAAGTCCGTGACCGAAGACGGCCGGATCCACACCACCTATGCGCAGAACGTGGCAGCGACGGGCCGCATCTCCTCCAACAACCCCAACCTGCAGAACATCCCCATCCGTAGCGAGGAAGGCCGGCGTGTCCGCGGCATTTTTGTGGTCAGTGACGGCTATGAGTGCCTGCTGTCCGCGGACTACTCACAGATCGAAATGCGGATCATGGCGCACCTTTCGGGCGACGCGGGCCTGATCCAGGCCTACCAGGACGGTGAGGACCTCCACCGGTTTGTGGGCTCGAACATCTTCCACGTGCCCACCGAAGAAGTCACCAGCGCCATGCGCTCCAAGGTCAAGGCCATGTCCTACGGCCTCGCCTATGGCCTGACCTCGTTCGGCCTGTCCAAGCAGCTGGAAATTTCCGTGGACGAGGCCCGCACGCTGATGAAGGACTACTTTGACAGGTTCGGCGCCGTCCGCGACTACCTCCGCGGCGTGGTGGACCAGGCCCGGGTGGACGGCTACACGGCCACCATCGAGGGGCGCCGCCGGTACCTGCCGGATCTCACCAGCACGGACCGGCAGCTGCGCGAAAACGCGGAGCGCATCGCACTGAACTCACCCATCCAGGGATCGGCCGCAGACATCATCAAACGCGCCATGCTGGGCGTACACGCTGAACTGGCGGCGCAGGGCCTCAAGTCGCGCATGCTCCTGCAGGTCCATGACGAACTGGTCCTTGAAGTCGCCGCCGGCGAGCGGGAAGCGGTGGAGAAGCTCGTCACCGAGCAGATGGGCTCCGCCGCGGACCTCAGCGTCCCGCTGGATGTCCAGATCGGCGTGGGCCCCAGCTGGTACGACGCCGGCCATTAGGCTGCTGGGAACGGAGGGGCGGGGCGCGATGGACAAGTACGAGGTCAAGAAACAGTTCAAGGATCTGTACGCGCCCCGGGCCCGGGACTTCGAGGTGGTCTCAGTCCCTCCACTGAACTACCTGATGCTGGACGGGCAAGGTAATCCAGGGACGGCCCCCGCCTACACCGCCGCCCTCGAGGCTCTGTATTCGGTGTCCTACGCCGTCAAGTTCGCCAGCAAGCACGCGGGCCGGGACTACGTCGTCGGGCCGCTGGAGGGCCTGTGGACAGCATCCGATCCTGACGACGAGGCCCCCACGCTGCGCCGCCTGCACAATGAATACATGCCGGCCAACGGCCTCGGATTTGCCGGCCTGCACCACGAGATCTACCTCAGCGACGCCCGCTGGGTGGCACCGGAAAAGCTCAAAACCATCCTCCGCCAACCCGTGCGGCGGCTCTGAGTCATTTCCCGCCGACGCGGGCGTGTTGCTGCTGGCCAGGCCCCGGATTCATTGGTTAGGCTCGCCGGTGTGGCTGAACTGAGTGATGACTATGAAATCCGGCGCTTCCCAGCGGCATCCAAGGGCGAGGCGGGTTATCCCGACGCCGAATCATGGGTGAAGGCGGTGGCCTTTGGCTTCCACGAATCCACGCGGACACCGGAGCATGTTGCCAAGTCCTTGGAGACCTACGCAGCTGACCGGCGGATCTTCACCGGCGCCTACCAGACGCGGGAAGTCGCGCCTGGGTCGCTCCCCGCAGAGGTACCGGTGGCAACCTTCGGCACCCTGCGCAAAACACTCAACATCGGCTTCGGCCGGCTGCTGGAGACGCAACTGGTCACAGCCGTGACGGTCCGGACCTCACATCGGCGGCGCGGCCTGCTGCGCCGGATGATGTCCGAGGACCTGGCCATGGCGAAGGACGATGGCCTGGCAATGGCAGCCCTGACTGCGTCAGAAGGCTCCATCTATGGGCGCTTTGGCTACGGTGTGGCCAGCTTCGAACGGACCGTGAAAGTGGACACCACCGCCCGGTTCCGGCTCAACCACCATGCCGTCGGTACCGTGGACATCGCGGACCCCCGTGTGCTGCTGGACCTGGCGCCGGAAGTCTTCGACCGCGTGCACCGCCTGACGCCGGGATCGATCGGCCGCCAGGACTGGTACCGCCAACTGGCCTCTGGGTCCTTGGGCCGCGAGGGCAAAGAAGACCCTGCCGTCAAGGTGGCCCTGCACTACAGCCCCGACGGCACCGTGGACGGCTACGTCTCCTACAAATTCCTCGGCTGGGACACCGAGCCCTACACCATGCACGTGGTGGACCTCGTGGCGGCTACTCACGAGGCCTACCTGGAGCTCTGGCAGTTCCTGGCCGCCATCGACCTGGTTGAACGCATCACGTGGGAGGAAGCGCCGCTGGATGACCCGCTCACCTGGGCACTGGCCGATCCCCGCTGCATCGACTCCTCAGACAGCCGGGACATGCTCTGGCTCCGCATCCTGGACGTGGGCCAGGCGCTGGAAGCCCGGCACTACCCGGTTGACGGCAGGCTGGTGCTCGAGGTGCAGGACCCGCTTGGCCTCACGGCTGGAACGTTTGCCGTGGAAGTCAGCGGCGGCGAGGCCGCCGTCGTGCGTCTGGAAGCTGCGCAGGTTCCTAACCTGACGCTGGATGTCTCCGCGCTGTCATCCATCTACCTCGGCGCCGTCAGCCCGGTGACGCTGAGGGCGGCGGGCCGGATCCGTGAACACACCCAGGGTGCGGCGCTCCGGGCACGCGGGATGTTCGCGGTGGAACGCGCCACGCACTGCCTCACGCACTTCTGAGCCCCGGCATTGCAGGCGCGCTCGGCCAGGGCCGGTCGTTGCCATGCGCTTTGACCCCTGTTGGCCGCTGCGACTAGAATAAGTGGGCGCGTACTACGTGCACGTTTCTAAAATCCACAAATCAGGATGACCCGGAAGATCCCTGCGATCGCCCGAACACCTGCGCCTGCGTTCCATAACGCGGGCGCGGCGGTTTGCCTGACCGACTAACTATCCACAACGGAGCCCCTACTACATGACCATCACCTCCACCGAGAAGCCCGGTACCCCCGTAGTCGCCATTAACGACATCGGTACCGCTGAGGACTTCCTCGCAGCAGTCGACGCCACCATCAAGTACTTCAACGACGGAGACCTCGTCGAAGGTACCGTCGTCAAGGTCGACCGCGATGAAGTTCTGCTCGACATCGGTTACAAGACCGAAGGTGTCATCCCCTCCCGCGAGCTGTCCATCAAGCACGATGTTGATCCCGGAGACGTTGTCTCCGTTGGCGATCTCGTCGAAGCCCTGGTGCTCACCAAGGAAGACAAAGAAGGCCGCCTGATCCTCTCCAAGAAGCGGGCTCAGTACGAGCGCGCCTGGGGCGACATCGAGAAGGTCAAGGAAGAAGACGGTGTTGTCACCGGTACCGTCATCGAGGTTGTCAAGGGTGGTCTTATCCTCGACATCGGTCTGCGCGGCTTCCTGCCCGCATCCCTCGTCGAGATGCGCCGTGTGCGCGACCTCGCTCCGTACATCGGTCAGAAGATCGAAGCCAAAATCATCGAGCTGGACAAGAACCGCAACAACGTTGTGCTGTCCCGCCGTGCATGGCTCGAGCAGACCCAGTCCGAGGTCCGCTCCACGTTCCTCAACAAGCTGGAAAAGGGCCAGGTCCGTCCCGGCGTTGTTTCCTCCATCGTCAACTTCGGTGCCTTCGTGGACCTGGGCGGCGTAGACGGCCTCGTTCACGTTTCCGAGCTGTCCTGGAAGCACATCGACCACCCGTCCGAGGTTGTCGAAGTTGGCCAGGAAGTCACCGTCGAGGTTCTCGAAGTCGACCTGGACCGCGAGCGTGTTTCCCTGTCGCTCAAGGCTACGCAGGAAGATCCGTGGCAGACCTTCGCCCGCACCCACGCCCTCGGGCAGGTTGTTCCGGGTAAGGTCACCAAGCTCGTTCCGTTCGGTGCGTTCGTACGTGTCGAAGACGGCATCGAAGGCCTCGTGCACATCTCCGAACTGGCAGTCCGCCACGTGGAGCTGGCTGAGCAGGTTGTCTCCGTTGGTGACGAGCTGTTCGTCAAGGTCATCGACATCGACCTCGAGCGCCGCCGTATCTCCCTCTCCCTCAAGCAGGCTAACGAGGGCGTTGACGCCGAGTCCACCGAATTCGATCCGGCTCTCTACGGCATGTCCGCTGAGTACGACGAAGAGGGCAACTACAAGTACCCGGAGGGCTTCGACCCGGAGTCCAACGAGTGGCTTGAAGGCTACGAGAACCAGCGCGCCGTCTGGGAGCAGCAGTACGCTGACGCCCAGACCCGCTGGGAAGCACACAAGAAGCAGGTTGCCCAGCACGCTGCCGACGACGCTGCAGCTGCAACGTCCGGTGACAGCGATTCCGGCACCACCAGCTACTCCTCCGAGCCTGCTGCCGAGTCCAACGCCGGGGCCGGTACCCTTGCTTCGGACGAGGCTCTTGCAGCTTTGCGCGAGAAGCTGACCGGCAACTAATTGCCACCGGCCCGGGGCTTCCCGGGCCAGCACAGCGGGCCCCTGCAAATGCGGGGGCCCGCTGTGCTTAATGCGCCATCCGTGGTTGGCCGGCCATCTGACCAGCACTTAATGCTCCCAAACGAGGGTTTCGGTGCGTCTACTGCGAGTTAGTTGAGAGTACGACGACGGCACTCACCACGCCGCCGTCGTCGTGCGTCAGGACCGCGCCTACGGCGGTGAGGAGCCGCTGCGCGCCGATGTTGGCTGCCGTGGTGTTGGCCACGACCTGGTGCAGTCCGGCGCGGCGGGCTTCCGCCAGCACCAGCCGCAACGCGGCGCCGCCGACACCGTGGCCGCGGTAGCGCCGGCCCAGCCAGATGCCCGTCTCAGCTGTTTCGTGTTGCGCCGTTTCCTCGTCCGTCAGCTTGAGCCTGATCGCGCCGGCCGGGCTGCCGTCGCAGAGCACTGCCCAGCTCTTTTCCGCGGCCGGTCCCTCCAGTCCCGCGGCTGCAGACCGGTGGTAGGCGCGGAACCAGTCGACGCGTTCCGCATTCCAGCCCGTCCCGTTGCCCAGCGGCGGTGTGACGGCATCCGCGGACGCATCCAGCTGCGCCAGCTCCAGCAGCCGCTCCAGCATAGGGTCGTCGACGTCTGCCAGACGGACTTCAGGGCAGCGGGACATCGAGCCACTCCGTTCCGGCCGGCGTGAGCACGGTTCTCCCGGCGGTGAGCGATAACACGCGTTCGGTGGCGGCAGTGATTTCTTCAGCATCGTCGGGCACGGCCAGGCGCAGGATCGTGTCCTGCGCGACGTAGCTGGTTTCAGCCATCACAAAACCGGCCGCCCGAAGATCGTTCTCCAGCCGTCCCGCAGCGGCGTGCGGCACCGATGCTGAGCAGATCCGCAGCCGGCTCCGGCGGACCAGCGGGGCCCGTTCCAGGGCCGCGGAAACCGACTCGGAATACGCACGCACCAGACCGCCGGCACCCAGCAGGATACCGCCGAAGTAGCGGACGACGACGGTACTGAGGTCGCTGAGGTCCGTCAGGCCCGGCGCTGTTTCCCTCTTGATGATGGCTTCCAGCATGGGGATGCCGGCCGTGCCGGAGGGCTCGCCGTCGTCATTGGAGCGGTGGATGTCCCGGTCCGGCCCAAGGACGAACGCCGAGCAGTGGTGGCGGGCATCGTGGAACTCGCGGCGCAGGGCGGCCACCAGATCCCGCGCGGTGTCCTCATTGTCCGCGCGGCGCAGCACCGTGATGAACCTGGAGCGTTTGATCTCGATCTCGTGCCGGAACTCCGGCCCCAACGCGAGCGTGGTGTAGGCGGTGGCCCTGCTGTCTTGCTCTTGCACCGCCCAAGTCTAGTGCGAGCATGGGCCCACGCCGCCAGGGTTCCCTGGCTGAGCGCAGCGAAGTCAGGGAGGCGGTGGGGATTAGGGTGGTGGGATGCTGAAGATCGGTTTGACGGGCGGCATCGCCTCAGGGAAGTCAGTGGTCGCCGCACGCCTGGCGGAGCTCGGCGCGGTGCTGGTGGACGCGGATGCGCTGGCTCGGGACGTCGTTGAACCGGGAACGCCGGGGCTGGCCAGCGTGGTTGAAGCCTTTGGAGCGGACATGCTCGACGGCGGCGGCCGGCTGGATCGGGCCAGGCTGGGTTCCGTGGTGTTCGGCAATCCCTCGCAGCTGGCCGTGCTGAACGGCATTGTGCACCCGCTGGTCCGGGCCGCCGCGGACAGGATCATCGCCACAGCCCCGGGCGGCGCCATTGTGGTCCAGGACATTCCACTGCTCGTGGAGACGGGCCAGGGGAGCGGCTTCCATCTTGTCCTTGTGGTGGACGCGCCCGATGACGTCAGGATCGCCCGGATGCTCGAACACCGCGGCATGACGGCCGAGGATGCCCGGTCACGCATGGCTGCCCAGGCCTCGCGCGAGGCGCGGCTGGCCGCTGCCGACGTCGTGCTGGACAACTCCGGATCACTGGCGGACGTGACGGCGCAGGTGGACCGGCTCTGGGCCGAACGACTGGTGCCGTTCGCGCGCAACCTCCGGCGCAGCGTCAGGGCGGTCAGGGCAGGCATGGCAGTCTTGTCGGTGCCGCAGCAGGATTGGGCGGTCCAGGCTGCACGGCTTGGCGCCCGAATCACGGCCGCAGCACCGGACGACATCCTGGCTGTGGACCATATCGGCTCCACAGCCGTGCCTGGCCTGGCAGCCAAGGACGTCATCGACCTCCAGGTCACGGTGTCCGATCTCAACGCCGCGGACCGGATCGCACCGCTGCTGGCCGCTGCTGGCTTCCCGGCCGTGCAGGGGGTTGGCTTCGACGCTCCGAAACCGACGGATCCGGACCCGGCGCAGTGGCAAAAACGCTTCCACGCCAACGCGGACCCCGGACGCCCCGCCAACGTGCACGTACGGGCGGCCGGATCGTCCGGCTGGCGCTACGCGCTGCTCTTCCGCGACTGGCTCAGGAACGACCCGGAAGCCGCCGCCTTGTATGAAGACCATAAACGCGCGTTGACCGAACAGTTTGCCGGCAGTAGAGGTACCCACGCCTATGCGGAGGCGAAGGAGCCGTGGTTCACGGACGTCGCCTGGCCGCGTATGGACGGTTGGGCCGCGCGCACGGGCTGGGTGCCGCCGTCGTACGCGTCCTGATCCTGTCCGCCCGTTTCGGGTGATGTTCGCCGGTAACTGATCCGGCTTCCACTGTCGGTCCCCGGTTGTAGATTAGATGCATGAGCCTTGCCCAGGAGATCAACCGAGTCGTCGCTCCGTTTGAAGTCATCAGCGAGTTCCAGCCGGCCGGCGACCAGCCTGCCGCCATCACCGAACTCACGGAGCGGATCAGGAACGGCGAAAAGGACGTTGTCCTGCTGGGCGCCACCGGTACCGGCAAGAGCGCCACCACGGCGTGGCTCATCGAACAGGTCCAGCGGCCCACGTTGGTCATGGTGCAGAACAAGACCCTGGCCGCCCAACTCGCCAACGAATTCCGTGAACTCCTGCCCAACAACGCGGTGGAGTACTTCGTTTCTTACTACGACTACTACCAACCTGAGGCCTACGTAGCGCAGACGGACACCTTCATTGAGAAGGACTCGTCCATCAACGAGGAAGTGGAACGGCTCCGCCACTCCGCCACCAATGCGCTGCTGACCCGCCGGGACGTTATTGTGGTGGCCACGGTATCCTGCATCTACGGCCTGGGCACGCCGGAAGAGTACATTGCCGGCATGGTCACGCTCCGCAAAGGGGCGCAGATGAACCGCGACGACCTGCTCCGGAAATTCGTATCCATGCAGTACGCGCGCAACGACATGGACTTCCACCGCGGCACGTTCCGGGTCCGCGGCGACACCGTGGAAATCATCCCGATGTACGAGGAACTCGCCATCCGCATCGAATTCTTCGGAGACGAGATCGAGAACATCCACACTCTCCATCCGCTGACTGGCGAGCTGATCCGGGACGAAGAGGAAATGTACGTCTTCCCGGCCTCGCACTATGTGGCCGGGCCCGAGCGGATGGCCCGGGCCATCAAGCGGATCGAGGACGAACTCGCCGAACGCCTGGCCGTCCTGGAAGGCCAGAACAAGCTGGTGGAAGCCCAGCGGCTCCGGATGCGCACCACCTACGACCTCGAAATGATGCAGCAGATGGGCTTCTGTAACGGCATCGAAAACTACTCGTCGCACATCGACGGCCGTGCCCGCGGGACCGCTCCGCACTGCCTCATCGACTACTTCCCGGACGACTTCCTGCTGGTGATCGACGAATCCCATGTCACCGTGCCGCAGATCGGCGCCATGTACGAGGGCGACATGTCCCGCAAGCGGAACCTCGTGGACTTCGGCTTCCGCCTGCCGTCGGCCATGGACAACCGACCCCTGAAATGGGACGAATTCCTCCAACGCGTGGGCCAGACGGTCTACCTGTCGGCCACTCCCGGCAAGTACGAACTCGGCAAGGCTGACGGTTTTGTGCAGCAGATCATCCGGCCCACCGGACTGATCGACCCTGAGGTTGTGGTCAAGCCCACCAAGGGCCAGATCGATGACCTCCTCGGCGAGATCAAGACCCGCACGGCAAAGAACGAACGCGTCCTGGTCACCACCCTGACCAAGCGAATGGCGGAGGACCTCACCGACTACCTGCTGGGCCACGGCATCAAGGTCGAATACCTGCACTCGGACGTGGACACCCTCCGACGCGTTGAACTGCTCCGGGAACTCCGGATGGGTGTCTTCGACGTCCTGGTGGGCATCAACCTGCTTCGCGAAGGCCTGGACCTGCCCGAGGTCTCCCTGGTGAGCATCCTGGACGCGGACAAGGAAGGCTTCCTGCGCTCGGCGACTTCGCTGATCCAGACCATCGGCCGTGCTGCCCGCAACGTGTCCGGCGAGGTCCACATGTACGCGGACCGCATCACCGACTCCATGGCCAAGGCTATCGACGAGACCAACCGGCGCCGCGCCATCCAGGTTGCCTACAACACGGAACGGGGCATCGATCCGCAGCCGCTGCGGAAGAAGATTGCGGACATTACCGACCAGCTGGCCAAGGAAGACGCCGACACCCAGGAGCTGCTCAACAACAACCGGCTGGCCAAGGGCGCCAAACGTGGCAAGTCTGCGGCAAAGGGCTCGGCACAGCTCCGCAAGGACGGCCTCGCCGCGGCACCGGCCGAAGACCTCGTGGGCCTCATCGAACAACTGACCGAACAGATGCACGGCGCTGCCGCCGAACTCCAGTTCGAGGTGGCCGCGCGGATCCGGGACGAGGTCAGTGACCTTAAGAAGGAGCTCCGCCAGATGCAGTCGGCCGGCCACGCCTAGTCCACCCCCGGGCGCCAAAGGGACGTGGCAGTCGGGGCATGTTTCCGCATGTCGCGACGCCTACTGTACAGTTAATGTCACGTAGGGGAGTATCCCGAGCGCTACGATCGTCAACACGCCAGGCACAGTTGCCTGGCCGGGCGTAGCGGGCCGCCATGTCAGCACCAAGTGCACAGGCTGGCCGGAGAGACTTACACCATTTCTCTGTACCCTGCGAAAGGCTAACCTGTGCCCGAATTACCAGTGTGGTTCGAGGTCGGCTCACTTGTCGTCCTTGGCCTGATCCTCCTCATTGACCTTCTACTGGTCGTCCGTCGCCCCCACGAGCCTTCCATGAAGGAAGCCGGCCTGTGGGTTGCGTTCTACGTCTCCCTGGCCCTGCTGTTCGCCGGGGCCATGTTCTTCTTTACCGGCGCCGAATTCGGCGGCCAGTTCGTGGCCGGCTGGGTCACTGAATACAGCCTCAGCATCGACAACCTGTTTGTCTTCATCATCATCATGGCCCGATTCTCCGTGCCCCGTAAGTACCAGCAGGAAGTCCTGATGGTGGGCATCATCATCGCCCTGATCCTGCGCGGCATCTTCATCCTCCTCGGCGCCATCGTGATCGAGCAGTTCAGCTGGGTGTTCTACATCTTTGGCGCGTTCCTGCTCTGGACCGCCTGGAAGCAGGCCCAGGACGAAGGCGAGGACGAAGAGGACAAGGAAAACCCGCTCATCGCCCGGATCCGCAAGGTCATCCCCATGTCGGAGAAGTTCGACGGCGGCAAGCTGCGCACCACGGTGGACGGCAAGAAGGTCTTCACACCCATGCTGATCGTGTTCATCACCATCGGCCTGACCGACCTCCTGTTCGCAGTGGACTCGATTCCCGCGATCTTCGGCCTGACGCAGAGCCCGTTCATTGTCTTCACCGCCAACCTGTTCGCCCTGATGGGCCTGCGCCAGCTCTATTTCCTGCTGGGTGGCCTGATGAACCGCCTGATCTACCTGAAGCACGCGCTGTCCTTCATCCTGGCGTTCATCGGTGTGAAGCTGGTGCTCCACGCCATGCACGTGAACGAACTGCCGTTCATCAACGGCGGCAACCACATCGAGTGGGCCCCCGAGATTCCGACATTCGTCTCCCTGGCCGTCATCGTGGGCACCATCGTCGTTGCCGTGATTGCCAGCCTCCTGAGCTCCAAGGCAAAGACGGCCCACCTGGACCCCCGCCTCGAGGAAGACGCCAAGAAGAGCCTCAGCGAAGCCGAGTAGGCTGTCTCCGCGTTTTGTTGACGCATCATGCATTTCCACTGATCCCGGCCGCACGGCGGCCGGGATCAGTGGCTTAATCTGCCCCTGTAGGACCTGGCCGCCCAGGACTATGCTCGGACCATGGCCCGCACACTGATCACGGAAAGAGGAGTGCGCCAGGTGCAACGGCGCACCGTGGTGCTGCTGAGCGCGGCCCAGGTTTTCGGTGGCATCGGCACCGGAGCCACGGTTTCGATTGGTTCCATCCTGGCCGTGGAACTTTCCGGTTCCAGCGTGTGGGCGGGTGCCGTGGCCACGGTTATGACATTGGGGGCCGCGCTGACAGCGCTGCCCCTTGCTTCGCTGGCGGACCGGCGGGGCCGTCGGGCCGGGCAGGTCACGGGGCTTTCCGCCGCCCTGGCCGGCACAGTTCTGATAGTGCTGTCGGTGGTGTCCGGCTTGTTCGTCCTCCTGGTGCTGGGGGCGTTGGGCATCGGGGTGGGTACCGCGGCCAGCCTGCAGGCACGCTTCGCCGCCGTCGACCTTGCGGATGCTGAACACCGCGGCAGGGCGCTTTCCGCCGTGGTGTGGGCTGTGACGGTCGGCGCCGTGGCCGGACCCAACCTGATCCAGCCCGGCACCGTGGTGGGCCTGGCACTCGGCCTGCCGCCCGTCGCCGGACCGTTCGTGATCTCCGCAGCCGGACTCCTGCTGGCCATTGTGCTGCTTTTCGCTGGCCTCAGGCCGGACCCGCTCCTGCTCGCGCGGGAAATCGCCGCCCGGGATCTTGCCACTCAGGAACCCGCTGCGCTGGATCTCGACGCCCAGCCAGCTGGCGGGAAAATGCAGGGCACGCCACCACGTACGGCCGACCAGCAAGGCCCCACCACCCGCAACGCAGGCGGGGGCTCACTTGTCCGCGGGCTGCGGGCAATCCGCCAGTCCAGGGCTTCCTGGCTGGCGCTTGCCGCCGTCGTCGGAGCGCACGCCGTGATGGTGGGCGTGATGTCCATGACCCCGCTGCATTTGCAGGAACTCGTGGCCGGACCGGGTGCTTCCCATGCCGGCCACGCCGCCTCCGGCGATGTCCTGGTGATCATCGGCTTCACCATCTCCCTGCATATCGCAGGCATGTTCGCGTTGTCGCCGGTCATGGGCTGGCTGACGGACAAGGCAGGCAGGACTGAGACCATCATGATCGGCTTCGCCACGCTGATCGCTGCCGTCGCCGTCGCAGGGTTTGGCCAGACGTCCACCGTCGCGGTGGCCGTGGGACTTGTCCTGCTGGGCATGGGCTGGTCTGCGGCCACCATTTCCGGGTCCACGCTGCTGGCGGAGAGCGTTAGCCAGGAGTCCCGTGTGGTGGTCCAAGGTGTGTCGGACATGCTGATGGGCGCCGCAGGTGCGGTGGGCGGGGCCACCTCCGGACTGATCCTCAGCTGGGCCGGCTACCTGGGGCTCAACATGGCAGGCGGACTGGTGGGGGCTGCTGTCCTGACCGCCGCCGTCGTTGCCCTGGTGGCGCGCCGCCGCAGCCCGGCGGCCGGCTCAGCTGCCGGCTGAGCCGGCAACCGAGCGCACCATACCCAGCAGCCGCCCGAAAATGGCCTCGCCGTCGTCGGCTATGCCGTCATGGTGGAAGTCGGGTGTCTCCCATGCCTGGAGTCCGCGCACGGCAGCCGCCGTTTCCAGGGACAGATCGCGGTCCACGTAAATATCGTCCCGGTAAACCGCGGCGGCAACCGGCACTCCGTTCGCGGCCAGTTGCGTGTGGTCATAGAGCGGCTTCCAGTCGGTCTTGGCGGCCAGCAGTTGCGCGACCTGCTGCAGCGGCGCCAATGCGGCATCCTGCTCGAAGTACCACGGGTACACCATCTCGCCGGTCAGCAGCAGCGGCTCTGCATCCGGGCGGAATGCCGGATTTTCGTCCAGTACTCGCCAGGCAGCCCAGCCGGTCGCCTGTCCCTGCCCGTAGATGGACTCATGCAGCAGGGCGTACAGCGGGTTCGCCAGGCGGGACACGATGCCCTGGACCTGCTCCAGGAAGGCATCGGAGAGCCTGGTCCCTTGTGGGGTCTCGGTGAAGGCGTCCTCCAGCAGGTAGTGCAGGCCGTCCACGCGCGTGTTTCCGCCCAGGAAGGAGCCCACCATCTGGAACCGTTCCGCCGTGAGCCGGCCGCCGTCGGGAAGGAACTCCTCGGACTGCCGAAGGTGCGATGCGATCGCGTTCACTGTCCGGCGGTCCTCCGGATACCAGCTGAAGTACTCAGTGTTGCGGGCCGCAACCCGCGCGAACGTGGCGCGGTAGACGTCGTCGGGATGGCCGGCGAGCGGCGCAAGTCCGCCCGTGATGAGAGCTTCCTTCAGCCCGTCCGGGGCAAAGGACAGGTACGTCAGCGCGCAGAATCCGCCGTAGCTTTGGCCGTAGATGCTCCAGGGGCCGGAGCCGAGCGCCGCACGGATGAGCTCCGCGTCGGCGACGATGGAATCCGCACGGAAATGCTCAAGGTACGCAGCCTGTGCCACGGCCGTTCCACGCGCCGGCAGCGTGTTCCGGTCAACGGGGGTCGAAAGCCCGGTGCCGCGCTGGTCCAGCATCAGGATCCGGAATTCCCGGGCCGCAGCCTTGCTCCAGCCGCTCAGCGAAGTCAGCCTGTTGCCGCGGCCGCCCGGCCCGCCCTGGAGGAATAGCAGCCAGGGAAGCTGTTCGGCTTCAGCCCCGGTGTGGGCCGACGAGACGTACTCACGTGCGAAGACTGTGATGGTCTCGGGGTCGTCGCCGCTCCCTGGAGCGAAGTGGTCCAAGGGAACGGTGAAGTAGTGCTCAGCGGTGCGCATGCCCCGGAATTCGTGCCGGGCCTTAACAAAATGCGGGACAGGGGTCCGCGTTTGCGTCGTTTGAGAGGAAGCGTCCCGCTCAGCCACGGATGGAAGCTGCCGTTCTGGTGCCAAAGCTCTCCAGCGCGTCGCCGGTCAGCCGGAACGTGGACCAGCCATCCAGGGGACGGGCGCCGAGGCTGCGGTAGAAGTTGATGGACGGTTCGTTCCAGTCCAGGACGCTCCACTCAACCCGGGCGTAGCCTCTCTCGACGGCGGTGGCGGCCAGGTGCTGCAGGAGCGCCTTGCCGTGACCTTCGCCGCGGGCGTGCGGGCTGACGTAGAGGTCTTCAAGGTAGATGCCGTGGACGCCTTCCCAGGTGGAGTAGTTCAGGAACCAGAGAGCGAATCCCTGGACCTCGCCTGCGCTGTTCTCAGCCATCGTGGCAAACACGCGCGGGTTCGCGCCGAACAGGACCTCAGCCAGCATTTCCGGTGTGTTGCGGACCGCGTCCGGTTCCTTCTCGTAGATGGCCAGTTCGTGGATCATCTGCAGAATGGGGGGGACGTCTTGCCGGGTGGCGGGGCGGATTGCACTCATGGTCCGAGTTTACTAGCGGGCCGTGATCCCTACTGCCAGGATCCCTATTGCCAGCGAAGCTGCGATGTCCCGTAGCGGACGGGCCCGTTGCTGTATTCCAGGGGCACGCCGTCCGCCATGATGGGCGGCCCAACATATCGCAGGCGGCCGTAGGGGCTGTCCATCACGCGGAAGTCCGGGTCAGGCAGCGAACCACCGTGACCGGCCACCGCGGGCAGCCGGAACAATTCTTCAGCGGTGCGGGCCAACGAAAGCCGGGCCGCTCCGCCTCGTCCGCTTCGGAGCCGTTCGGCCAGCAAGGCAAGTGCTGCCGCCGCCAGGCCATAACCGGTGGCATGATCCAGTGCCTGCACTGGAAGCGCCCCCGGCTGCCACCCGTCATCAGTCGTGCGGCCATACCGTTCGGCAATGCCGCAAGCGGCCTGTACCAGGCTGTCGAAACCGCGCCGTCCGTTCCAAGGGCCGCCGCTGCCCCAGGCACTGAGGGCGACTATGACGAGGTCGGGCCGGGCATGCAACAGCGCTTCGGGCGCCAGTCCGAAACGGTCCAGCCCGCCGTCGCGGTAACCCGTGACCACCACATCGGCAGACCCAATGAGGCGCCTGACCGCTTCCATAGCGGCAGGATCCCGGAGGTCCGCCTCGGCACTGCGCTTGTTAAAGCCCGAGTCAATGAACACATCGCTCAGCTCCGGAAGCTGGGGCGGGTCGATGCGCAGGACGTCCGCGCCCAGGGCGCCCAGGAGGCGTGTGGCCGTGGGGCCGGCAATGACGCGGGTCAGGTCCAGCACCTTTAGCCCGGCTAAGGGGCGGCGCGGAACTGCCGACGGAACCCACCGGGAGACCTGCGGACGTTCACTGGCTGCCATTGGCGGAAGGGAGATTCTGATCCAGGGCCCGGCACTGGCAGCCGCATGCATCGGTGTTGCGACCCACTCGTCCCGCTTGCGCACGGCAGCAGCGACGCCGTTGTTAGCCGTGATGGCTTCCTCGGCTGCCAGGGACGTCATTCTTAGCAGGGCGTGTTCCACGTCCTGTGGTGTGCTCAGGGAGAGGGCCGACGTCAGCCGGGCTGCGTGGTGGGGGTAGTTGGCGTGCAGGCGGATCCAGCCGTCCGACGTGCGCCGCAAGCCGGACATCGGAGCGAACCCTTCAGGTTTCTCACCCGCGATCCGCAGGTGTCCCAGCGAATCGAACGCCGGCGCGGTGGCTCCGGATGCCAGGGAGTACCTGCCCGGAACGCCAGCAAGCGCGTTCAGCGACGTCGCTGCTGCCTGGACCGCCCCCAAAGCCAGCCCCTCGACGTCCAGCGGGCCCTTCCACCACTGCCGTGGACCGTCGGACGGTGCCACGGGCTGGGCCTTCAGGGCTCCCAAAACCCGAAGACTGCCGGTCAGATCGGGGACGGAGTCCATTCGGTCAGAGCCTAGAGCCGGTTGACGTCGGTGACACGGACCACTGCCGTTCCGGATTCGTTGGAGGCCGCCAGATCTACCTCGGCGGAGATGCCCCAGTCATGGTTGCGCGCCGGATCATCGAAAATCTGCCGGACCTTCCAAAGCCCAGGCTCTTCGGTGATCATAAGCAGTCCGGGACCCCGGGCATCCGGGCCGGTGCCGATGTCGTTGTGTTCGTCGAAGTAGTCGTCCAGGACGTCTTCCCAGCGGTCGGCATCCCAGCCCGCGCCGCCGTCGAGCTCGCCCAGGGCTGCGGCGTTTTCGTCTGCGAACAGTTCCACGCGGCGGAACATCTCGTTGCGGACCATCACGCGGAAGGCACGGATGTTGGACGTCAGCGACGGCGGCGGCGGAGGGGGAGCGTCGTGCGGGGTGGGCATCGCGCCGGACGTCAGCTCCTCCCATTCGTCCAGGAGGCTGGAGTCCACCTGCCGCACCAGTTCGCCAAGCCAGGCGATGAGGTCTTCAAGGTCCTCCCGAAGCATGTCCTGCGGTACGGTCTGGCGCAGCGCCTTGAAGCAGTCGGCGAGGTAGCGCAGCACAATGCCCTCGGAGCGGGCCAGCCCGTAGAACTGGACAAATTCGCCGAAGTTCATGGCACGCTCGTACATGTCGCGGACCACGGACTTGGGCGCCAGTTCAAAGTCGCCCACCCATGGCGCGGCCTTGCGGTAGACCTCGAAGGCTTCGCCCAGGAGTTCGGCGAGCGGCTGCGGATAGGTGACTTCCTCCAGCATGGCCATGCGCTGGTCGTACTCGATGCCGTCAGCCTTCATCGCGGCAATCGCTTCCCCGCGGGCCTTCTTCTGCTGGGCGGAGAGGATCTGGCGGGGCTTTTCGAGGGTCGCCTCGATCACGGACACCACGTCCAGGGCGTACGACGGCGAATCCGGGTCAAGGAGCTCCAGCGCCGCCAGTGCAAACGGCGAGAGTGGCTGGTTCAGGGCAAAGTTGGCCTGCAGATGGACGGTGAGCCGTACTGTCCTGCCGTCATGGCCCTGCTCTTCTGCCGGGATGCGCTCCACCACCTCAGCGGCGAGGAGCTCACGGTAGATTCCCAGGGCTTTTTTCATCAGCCGCAGCTGTGAGGACCGGTTCTCGTGGTTTTCGGTCAGCAGCCGGCGGGCCGCCGTGAACGGGTCGCCGGGCCGTTCCATCAGGTTCATCAGCATCGAATGCGTCACGCTGAAACTGGACGTCAAAGGATCGGGCACAGATTCCACGAGGCGCTTGAAGGTGGGTTCACCCCAGGAGACGAAGCCCTCCGGCGGCTTCTTTTTGACCACCTGGCGGAGCTTCTTCTGGTCGTCACCAAATTTGGCGGTGGCCTTGGCCATCGCCTTCACATTTTCGATGACGTGCTCGGGTGCCTGGACCACCACTGTCCCCGCGGTGTCATACCCGGCGCGGCCGGCCCTTCCGGCAATCTGGTGGAACTCCCGGGAGTTAAGCGGGCGGGTGCGGACGCCGTCGTACTTGCTCAGTGCGGTGAGCAACACGGTGCGGATGGGCACGTTGATCCCCACGCCCAGTGTGTCCGTACCGCAGATCACCTTGAGCAGGCCCGCCTGGGCGAGCTGCTCCACGAGCCTGCGGTACTTCGGCAGCATGCCGGCGTGATGGACCCCGATACCGTGCCGGACCAGCCGGTTGAGCGTCTTGCCGAAGCCTGCGGCGAAACGGAAATTCGCGATCAGCTCCGCGATCTTGTCCTTCTCCTCGCGGGTGCACACGTTGATGCTCATCAGTGTCTGGGCCCGGTCAATGGCCTCGATCTGGCTGAAGTGCACCACATAGACGGGCACCTGGCGCGTGGCGAGGAGTTCCTCGAGTGTTTCGTGGACCGGCGTCTGGTGGTAGTAGTAATGCAGCGGAATGGGGCGCTCGGCTGAACTGACGGTGGTGGTGGGGCGGCCCGTAAGCTCGGTGATGCCAGCCTCGAACCGGCTGACATCACCCAGGGTTGCGGACATCAGAAGGAACTGGGCCTGGGGCAGCTCCAGCAGCGGGACCTGCCAGGCCCAACCACGCTGGGGGTCGGAGTAGAAATGGAATTCGTCCATGATGACCGCACCGAGTTCGGCGTCGGCCCCTTCGCGGAGGGCGATGTTCGCGAGAATTTCCGCTGTGCAGCAGATGATCGGTGCGTTCTGGTTGACGCCGGAGTCCCCCGTGATCATGCCGACGTTTTCTGCACCGAAGATGTCGCACAGGGCAAAGAACTTCTCCGAGACCAGTGCCTTAATGGGTGCGGTGTAGTAACTGCGCTGGCCGCGGGCCATGGCCTGGAAGTGCGCCGCGATGGCCACCAGCGATTTGCCGGAACCGGTAGGGGTGGCGAGGATGACGTTGGCTCCGGTGGCAAGCTCCATGATGGCCTCGTCCTGGGCAGCGTACAGTTCCAGGCCCCGGCTTTCGGTCCACTCCAGGAACTGGGTGTACAGGGCGTCCGGGTCGATGCCTGCGCCGGAGGGGTCTGAGGCGGACAGGACAGGCAGCTGGTCAACGAGTTTCATTGATTTCCAGCTTAGTGCCCAGCCGGTGCCGGATATTCGGGTGGGCCCGGGTTAGGCTCGCGGTACTGCCAGACAGCACCAGGCGATGGAGTTAACTGTGAAGTGGGACCCCGTAAAGTACGTCCAGTTCGGCGACTACCGCGACCGGCCCTTTTTCGACCTTACGGGGCGGATCCAGGCCGACCGGCCAAAGCACGTTGTGGACCTTGGATGTGGTCCGGGAAACCTCACGGCCACCCTCGCCCGGAGATGGCCCGAAACGAAAGTGGTCGGGCTCGATTCGTCCAGAGAAATGCTGAACAAAGCCGCCGCGCACGCAGCCAGGCATACGGGCCTCAGCTTCAAGGTGGCGGATATCGCAAACTGGACACCCCCCGCTGAAACCGACGTGGTGGTCACCAACGCCGCGCTTCAGTGGGTGCCGGGGCATCAGGAGATGCTTGCCGGCTGGCTGGCGGCGCTCAAGCCCGGTGCCTGGTTCGCCATGCAAGTGCCGGGGAACTTCAACGCCCCGTCCCATGCCCTGATGCGGGAACTCGCGGGTTCGGCACGCTGGTCGCCCCAGCTCGACGGCGTACTTCGCGGTGGAGAATCCGTGGGGGAGCCCGCAGACTACCTCAGCATCATGCTGGACGCGGGCTGCACGGCAGACGCCTGGGAAACCACATACCAGCAGGTCCTCACTGGGACGGATCCGGTGCTGGACTGGGTGCGCGGCACGGCGTTGCGCCCGGTCGCGGCGGCACTGTCGGCCGAGGACGGGCACGCCTTTGAAGCGGAGTATGCTGCAGCCCTGGCGGCCGCATACCCGGCAACGGCACATGGCACGGTGTTTCCGTTCCGGCGGATCTTTGCCGTGGCGCAAAAGCAGCCAAGCGCATAAACTCCATTCGCTTGAGGTTCTCTACATAGTCGGTAATGCCTTATGACCAAGAAGAGAATGTGATGCTGGTTACAATGACGACAGCGGCTTCTGGGGATGGCAAATGGCCGGACCCTCATCGGCCTCCCAAATCCGTCCTGGAGGTGCGATGCTTTTCGGCTTGATGACCCGACTGCTGGCTGGCCACAAAGGCGCCGTGACCGCGATCGTTGCTCTCCAGCTTGTCCAGTCCGCAGGCAACCTCCTGCTGCCCACCATCAACGCTGCCATCATCGACGACGGCATCGTTGCGGGGAACACGCCGGAAATCTTCCGCTTGGGCACCGTCATGGTCCTGATAGCTGCGGTCCAGGCGTCGGCAGCCATCGCCGCGGGCTACTTCGGGGCAGTGGTGGCCATGAAGCTCGGGCACCAGCTGCGCGGCGAGGTCTTCACCAGGATCCAGTCGCTTTCATCCCAGGAAATGGCAGCCTTCGGCACGCAAAGCCTCGTTACCAGGGCCACCAACGACACCCAGCAGATCCAGTCGTTCGCCGTCCTGGTCTTCACCATGCTTGTGGCGGCCCCCGTGATGGCCGCCGGGGGCGTCATACTGGCGTGGCAGCAGGACATGGTGCTTTCAAGCGTCGTGATGGTCATCATGCCAATACTTCTGCTCATCATGTATCTCATCGTCCGGCGCCTCGTTCCCCTGTACCGGCAGGGGCAGGAGCTCCTGGACCGCACGGGGGAGCTCTTTCGTGAACAGATCATCGGCGCGAATGTGATCCGCGCCTTCGTCAGGCAGGGACACGAAACACGCCGGTTTGCGAAGACCAACAGCAGCCTCACGGGAAACAACCTTCAGTCGTCGCTGCTCGTGGCCGGCATGCTGCCGCTGATCATGATTGTGGTCAACCTGTCGTCGGTGGCCGTGGTGTGGTTCGGTGGTCACCGGGTTTACGACGGCGGGATGAAGATTGGTGCCCTCACGGCCTTTATCGCGTACATCCTGCAGATTCTCCTGGCAATCATGATGGCCATGTACGTGTTCATGACGGCGCCGCGGGCCGCTGCCTGCGCAGAACGGCTGGGTGCCGTGCTCGACGCAAGACCGTCAGTCCAGGACCACAAGGCGCCCCAAGAGACCCGCCATGGGAGCTCCTTGGAGGGCGGCAGCGTCACTTTCAGGAATGTCAGCTTCTCCTACCCCGGCGCCGAAAATCCGGTACTGGAAGACATCAGCTTCACGGCCCGGCCAGGAACCACTGTTGCCATCGTCGGCTCAACAGGGAGCGGCAAGTCGACACTCCTGAGCCTGGTGCCCCGGTTCCTGGACGCCACAGCCGGAACCATCAGCATCGGCGGCCGGAACATCTGCTCGATGTCCCTGGACGTCCTCCGCCGGACCATGGCGGTGGTGCCACAAATGTCGCACCTTTTCTCCGGAACCATCGCCGACAACCTGCGCGTCGCAGCTCCGGAGGCAACCGAGGGCCAGCTTTGGGAAGCCATGGAGACAGCTCAGGCCGCCGGCTTCGTCCGTGCGCTGCCGCGGGGGATGGGCACGGAGGTCGGGCAAGGCGGAACGAATCTCTCCGGAGGCCAGCGGCAGCGTCTCTGCATAGCGCGGGCCCTCCTGCGGAGGGTCCCCATCTATCTCTTTGACGACAGCTTTTCTGCGCTGGACTTCGCCACCGAGGCCCGGGTCCGGGATGCCCTGGAGATTGCCCTTGAGGGTGCAGTGGTCATTGTCGTGGCGGAACGGATCTCCACCGCTGCCGGAGCCGGCCAGATCCTGGTGCTCGACGACGGCCGGCTGGTTGCACAGGGAACACACCTGCAACTGCTGGAGACGTCTGCCACCTACCGGGAAATCGCCGAGTCCCAACTGGCGCTGGACGACGCGCCATGACCGCTTCGCCTGGCGCCGGGGCGTCCGAAGGGTTCTGGCCCACAGCGCGCCGGGTCCTCGCGTTGCTGCGCCCGTCCAGGGGGCGGATGCTGGGTGCAGTTGCGGCCACCTGCGCTTTTGTTGCCCTTAACGTCGCGGCGCCGAACTACCTTGGTGATGCCACCGATGTGGTGGTGGATGGGGTCTACAGCGGAGCGCTCGACGGGCAGCGCCTGGGACTCCTGCTGGCCGCCGTTGCCGCGATGTACATCGGCGCTTCGCTGTTCAACTGGATCCAGGGAGCGCTGACGGCCAGCGCGGTTCACGGCCTGATGTACCGCCTCCGGGCATCGGTTCAAGACAAGCTGCACCGGCTTCCTTCCACGTACTTCCAAGAGCAGTCCAGGGGTGATGTCCTGAGCCGCGTCACCAATGACATCGACAATATTTCGCAAGCGCTCAGCCAGGTCCTCACGCAGCTGATCATGTCTGTCCTGATGCTGTGCGGTGCCTTGGCCATGATGCTGTGGATCTCGCCGCTCCTGGCCCTGATCGCGCTTGTTTCGGTGCCCTTGTCCACCCTTATCACCGTTATGGTGGCCCGGAAGTCCCAAGCGCATTTTGCCCGCCAGTGGACCGAAACGGGTGAGTTGAACGCGCACGTGGAGGAGTTTGTCACCGGGCACGAGGTTATTAAGGCCTTCGGGTACCAGGACCAGGCAGCGGCAGTCTTCAAGGCAAGCAACGACCGCCTGGCCCGGGCATCCGCACGGGCCCAGTATTCATCCGGCATTGTCCAGCCGTTGATGGTCCTTATCGCCAATATCAACTACATCGCGGTGGCGGTGGTGGGGGCGCTCCAGGTCACCATGGGGGCCATGACCATCGGCGGGATCCAGGCGTTCATCCAGTTCAGCCGGCTTTTCACCCAGCCTGTGGGCCAGATCGGCGGCATGCTCAACGTCATCCAGTCCTGCGTGGCTTCGGCACGCCGTGTGTTCGACCTGCTCGACTCCGCGGAGATACCTGCCGAGACCGAAAGTGACGGTCACAAACCCGGTCAGGGAGGGCGGATTGTGTTCAGTGATGTCACCTTTGGCTATGCCCGGGCTGACCCTGTGGTCCGTGGACTGTCGTTCACGGTGGAACCGGGCCGGACGGTCGCGATTGTCGGGCACACGGGCGCCGGCAAGACCACCGTTGTCAACCTACTCATGCGGTTCTACGAGGTCGACGCCGGCAGGATCACCATCGGGGGTACCGACATTGCTGACATTCCGCGGGACGTCCTGCGCAAGGGATTCGGCGTGGTGCTGCAGGATGCCTGGCTGTTTTCCGGCACCATCAGGGAGAACATCGAATACGGCCGGCCAGGAGCCACGGCTGCGGAGATCACTGCGGCAGCCGAGGCGAGCCACGTGGACCACCTCATCAGGTCGCTGCCGGCCGGCTACGACACGATGCTGGGCAACGGGGGAGAGCCGCTCAGCCAGGGCCAGCGCCAGCTGATCGCTATCGCCCGGGCGCAGTTGGCGGACCGCACTGTGCTGGTCCTGGATGAGGCCACCAGTTCAGTGGATTCCCGGACCGAGGTCCTGATCCGCCAGGCCATGCAGCGGTTGCGCCGTGGAAAAACAAGCTTTGTGATCGCCCACCGTTTGTCCACGGTCCGGGACGCTGATCTAATTCTGGTCATGGACCACGGACGCATTGCAGAGCAGGGAACCCATCGAAGCCTCCTGGCGGCCAACGGCCGCTATGCACGGCTCTACAACGCCCAGTTCGCCGGACGCCCGGGCCGCGCCGGCACGTTGGAGGCCGGACGATGACAACAGCGGGTCCGTTCCCCGGAACCTGGAAGCCCAACCAGTCCAGCACGGTGGCATTGTTTGAGCAGCTGCGCCTGCATGTGATCCGTCTTGCGGACAGCGGGGCCCTTCCGCCGGGAACCAAGCTGCCGGCGGTGCGGACCATGGCGGGGCTGCTCGACGTCGCGCCCCACACGGTGGCCAGGGCGTACAAGGAGTTGGAGGCGGCCGGTGTCGTGGCCACAAAGGGCAGGAACGGCACCGTGGTGTGCGCGCGTGATGAGCGGGCGGATGCGCTCTCCCTGGCCGCCAACTCCTATGCGTCAGTGGCCAAGGCCCAAGGTGCCAGCTTTGCGGAAGCAGTCCAGCTGCTGGCTGCAGCCTACGACGCCGACTAGCCGGACCCCGCATGGATATTCGAAGAAGTTTTCGATTAGCATTAGTGGGTGCCTAAAGCCGTAGCTGAAGAAACAGCAGTCGAATCCGTCCCCGTCGCCGTTCCCCAGGCCCCAGCCACGCCTGCCCGGCCAGACCTCTCCCGCCTTGTGGTCAAAGGGGCGCGCGAGCATAACCTGCGCAACGTGGACTTGGATCTGCCCCGTGATGCCATGATCGTTTTCACCGGGCTGTCCGGTTCCGGGAAGTCGTCCCTGGCGTTCGACACAATCTTCGCCGAGGGCCAGCGGCGCTACGTTGAGTCCCTGTCGGCCTATGCCCGCCAGTTCCTCGGCCAGGTGGACAAGCCGGACGTCGATTTCATCGAGGGGCTCTCGCCGGCGGTATCGATTGACCAGAAGTCCACCAGCAAGAACCCCCGGTCCACGGTTGGCACCATCACCGAAATTTATGACTACATGCGATTGCTGTGGGCACGCGTGGGACGGCCGCATTGCCCGGTCTGTGGCGAGGTTGTGGCCCGGCAGACTCCGCAGCAGATCGTGGACCAGTTGCTTGAGCTTGACGAAGGCACACGCTTCCAGGTCTTGGCGCCTGTGGTGCGGGGGCGTAAGGGCGAGTTCGTGGACCTCTTCAAGGAGCTGACCGCCAAGGGCTATTCGCGTGCCCGGGTGGATGGTGAGCTGATCCAGCTGAGCGAGCCGCCCAAACTCGGCAAGCAGTTCAAGCACACGATTGAGGTGGTGGTGGACCGCCTGGTGGTTAAGGAGGGCATCAGCCAGCGCCTCACGGACTCCGTTGAAACGGCGCTTGGCCTGGCCGAAGGCCGGGTGCTGGCCGAGTTCGTCGATCTGGACGCAGACGCGCCGGGACGGCTGCGGGCATTTTCCGAGAACCTCGCCTGCCCTAACGAACATCCCCTGGCCATCGATGAAATCGAGCCGCGGTCCTTCTCCTTCAACAACCCTTTCGGCGCCTGTTCCGCGTGCAGCGGCATCGGTACACGGCTCGAGGTTGACGAAGAACTGATCATTCCGAATCCTGAGCTGTCGTTGTCCGAGGGCGCCATCGCGCCATGGTCACTTGGCACCGCAACAACCGAGTATTGGAACCGCCTGCTCGAAGGGCTGTCCAAGGAGCTTGGCTTCTCCATGGACACACCCTGGGAAAAGCTGGGCAACGACGTCCGCCACACCGTCCTGCACGGCAAGGACCACAAGGTGGTTGTGCAGTACAAGAACCGCTTCGGACGGGAACGTAAATACAGTACCGGCTTCGAAGGTGCCATCCAGTACGTCCACCGCAAGCACGGCGAGACGGACTCCGAATGGGCCCGCGACCGCTACGAAGAGTACATGCGGCAGATCGCTTGCCCCGCGTGCAATGGCGCGAGGCTCAACCCCGCCTCGCTGTCCGTCCTGATCAACGGCAAGTCCATCGCCGATGTCGCGGCCATGCCCATGCGCGTTTGCGCGGACTTCCTGAACAACTTGGTCCTCACCGGCCGCGAGGCCCAGATCGCCCACCAGGTGCTCAAGGAAATACAGGCCCGGCTGACCTTCCTGCTCGACGTCGGGCTGGAATACCTGAATCTCGAGCGCCCCTCCGCTACCTTGTCCGGCGGCGAAGCGCAGCGAATCCGGCTCGCCACCCAGATCGGTTCCGGTCTCGTGGGCGTCCTTTACGTCCTGGACGAGCCCTCCATCGGCCTCCACCAGCGCGACAACCGCCGGCTTATTGACACCCTGACCCGGCTCCGCGACATGGGCAACACGCTTATCGTTGTGGAGCACGATGAGGACACCATCCAGGTGGCGGACTGGATCGTGGACATCGGGCCCGGCGCAGGCGAGCACGGCGGCCAGGTGGTGCACTCGGGTTCGTACCAGGATCTCCTGGCCAACACCAACTCACTGACCGGCGATTACCTGTCCGGCCGCAAGAAGATCGACATCCCCAAGAAGCGGCGCAAATACGACAAAAAGCGTGAGCTGAAGGTCGTCGGGGCGCGTGAAAACAACCTGGTCAACGTTGATGCAGCCTTCCCCCTGGGCCTGTTCACCGCCGTGACCGGCGTCAGCGGCTCCGGCAAATCCACCCTGGTCAACGAGATCCTCTACAAGGTGCTGGCCAACAAGCTCAACGGCGCCAAACAGGTGGCCGGACGCCACAAGAGCATCATGGGCCTGGAGCACCTGGACAAGGTGGTGCACGTGGACCAGAGCCCTATCGGTCGCACCCCACGCTCCAACCCGGCCACGTACACCGGCGTCTTTGACAACATCCGCAAGCTCTTCGCCGAGACCACCGAGGCCAAGGTCCGTGGCTACCTGCCAGGCCGGTTCTCCTTCAACGTCAAGGGCGGGCGCTGCGAAGCCTGCGCAGGTGACGGCACGCTGAAGATCGAAATGAACTTCCTGCCGGACGTCTACGTGCCCTGCGAGGTGTGCCACGGCGCACGGTACAACCGCGAAACCCTCGAAGTCCACTACAAGGGCAAGACCATTGCGGATGTGCTCAACATGCCCATCGAAGAAGGTGCGGAGTTCTTCGCTGCCTTCTCCCCGATCGCCCGGCACCTGAACACCCTCGTGGACGTGGGTCTCGGCTACGTACGGCTGGGACAGCCGGCAACCACCCTCTCCGGCGGCGAGGCCCAGCGTGTCAAGCTCGCCGCGGAACTGCAGAAGCGCTCCAACGGACGCAGTGTGTATGTTCTCGACGAGCCCACCACGGGCCTGCACTTCGAGGACATCCGCAAGCTCCTGATGGTCCTCCAAAGTCTGGTGGACAAGGGCAACACGGTGATCACCATCGAACACAACTTGGACGTCATCAAGAGCGCCGACTGGATCGTAGATCTTGGCCCGGACGGCGGTTCGGGCGGCGGCCAGATCGTGGCAACCGGCACGCCCGAGCAGGTATCGAAATCCACCAAGGGCCACACGGCATCCTTCCTCGCGGAAATACTGGGCTAAGCGGTTGGCCTCCGATGACGTATGCCGTGTCGGGCATGCGAGTTTCAGGCATGCTCGGTGTCGTGAGAAACTAAGCCGGTGACTCAAACAACAGTGCCCGTGATCTTTGACCTGGACGGCACTCTTGTCGATCCGGCCGGCGGAATATCCGGCGGAATCGCAGCAGCCCTTGCCGCCGCAGGTCTGCCGGTTCCTGGCCAGGACGTCCTGAACTCGATGATCGGCCCCAAACTCAGCGACGCACTCCAGAGTGTCTGCAAGGTTCCGGCCGAGATGCTTGACGAGGTCATCCGGACGTACCGGCAGTACTACCTGGCCACTGGGATAGCCCAGAGCCGGCTGTACCCCGGGATCAGGGAAGCGCTGGAGACCTTCGCGGCCGAAGGCAGGCCAGTGGCCGTCGCCACGCAGAAGCCCGAAGGGCTGGCCCAGATCGTGCTGCGCCACCACGGGATCGCCAACCTGTTCCAGTCCATCAGGGGTTCGGCAGACAACGAATCGTCAACGGAAGGTCCGGTGGGGAAGGCAGATATCATCGCCGCGGCCCTGACGGACCTCTCCACGCAGCACGCCGTTATGGTGGGTGACCGCGCCCAGGATGTGGCGGGAGCCGTCGCGAACGGGCTTGACTGCATCGGCGTGGGCTGGGGTTTCGCTCCCGTCGGCGAACTCGAGGAAGCCGGGGCCGTCACCGTGGTGGATACCACCGCGGGCATGGTTGCCGCCATCGGGCGCCTCGAAGCCATCCACGCTGCCGCGATGAGTGAGGTGCGCAACGATGGCGCTGTTTGAGGCGGTCCGCTGGACATTTCGCGGGCTCGTCGCGGGCACGTGCCGGCCCACCGTCGTCGGCCTTGAAAACGTCCCGAAAGAGGGGCCCTTCATTGTGGCCCCGAACCATCTTTCCTTCTTTGACAGCGTCATTGTCCAGGCACTGATGCCGCGGCCCGTGGCCTTCTTTGCCAAAGCCGAGTACTTCACCACGGGTGGCGTGAAGGGCAAGGTCATGAAATCTTTCTTCGAGTCCGTGGGCTCCATCCCCGTGGAGCGCGGCGAGCAGGCAGCAAGCGTCCAGGCGCTCAAAACCCTCCTGGACATCCTCGAAGCGGGCAAAGGCATCGGCATCTACCCGGAGGGCACGCGCTCACGGGACGGCATCCTCTATCGCGGGCGCACCGGCGTGGGCTGGCTTGCACTGGCAACCGGAGCTCCCGTGATCCCGGTTGGACTGATCGGGACGGAGAACCTGCAGCCCGCGGGTGAGAAGGGCTTTAAGCCACACCACTTCACCATGAAAGTGGGGGAGCCGCTGTACTTCGATAAAACTGGCCCGGATCATTCGCTGCCGGCGCGGCGGCAGGTAACGGACCGCATCATGGATGCGATCGCCGAACTCAGCGGCCAGGAACGCTCCACCAGCTACAACCAGAGCAAGGCCGCGGACTAGGCGTTAGTAGAATGAAGTAGTGGCAGATCCAGCAAGTTACAGGCCCCAGACGGGTGAAATTCCCACCAATCCCGGGGTGTACCGGTTCCGCGATCCCCACGGCCGGGTCATCTACGTCGGCAAGGCCAAGAGCCTTCGCTCGCGCCTGAACTCCTACTTTGCGAACCCGGCGGGCCTGCTGCCCAAAACCCACGCAATGGTTCACACGGCCAGCAGTGTCGAGTGGACAGTGGTGGGCAGCGAGTTGGAGTCGCTGCAGCTTGAGTACACCTGGATCAAGGAATACAAGCCACGCTTCAACGTGGTCTTCCGCGACGACAAAACGTATCCGTACCTGGCCCTCACCATGAGCGAGAAGCTCCCCAGGGTTCAGGTCATGCGGGGGGACCGCCGCAAGGGAACCCGGTACTTCGGCCCGTACACGGCCGGCGCGATCCGGGAAACCATGGACACCTTGCTGCGGGTTTTTCCCGTCCGCAGCTGCAGCGCCGGGGTCCTCAAACGGGCCCAGGCGAGCGGCCGACCCTGCCTGCTAGGCTACATCGACAAATGCTCCGCCCCGTGTGTTGGCCGGGTGACTCCCGAGGAACACCGGGCCCTGGCGGAGGACTTCTGCGCGTTTATGGGCGGCGAGGCCAAACGCTTCATCACCAAGCTCGAAAAGGAGATGGCCGACGCCGTCGGAACCCTCGACTACGAGCGTGCGGCGAGGCTCCGTGATGACATCTCCGCCCTGCGGAAGGTCTTTGAACGGAACGCCGTGGTGCTCGCCGACGATACCGACGCCGATGTCTTCGCGCTGCACGAGGACGAGTTGGAAGCCGCCGTCCAGGTGTTCCACGTCAGGGGTGGCCGGATCCGTGGCCAGCGCGGCTGGGTGGTGGAAAAAGTGGAGGACGCCACCACCCCGGATCTCGTGGAACACCTGCTGCAGCAGGTCTACGGCGACGACGGCGACAGCCATGGCAGGCTGCCCCGCGAAGTCCTGGTGCCCGTGGAACCAAGCAACGCTGCGGAACTGACGGAATGGCTCGGCGGCCTGCGGGGAGCCAAGGTGGATGTCAGGGTGCCGCAGCGCGGCGACAAGGCCGCGCTGATGTCCACCGTCCGTGAAAACGCCGAGCACGCACTCAAACTGCATAAGACCCGCCGCGCCGGGGACCTCACCGTGCGCTCCCAGGCACTGCAGGAGCTGCAGGAAGCCCTGGACCTGCCCGTGGCCCTCCTGCGGATCGAATGCTACGACGTCTCCCACGTCCAGGGCACCAACGTTGTGGCGTCCATGGTGGTGGTCGAGGACGGGCTGCCCAAGAAGTCCGATTACCGGAAGTTCTCCGTCACCGGGGCCGCCGCTGCAGACGACACCGCCGCCATGCACGATGTCCTGACGCGGCGCTTCCGGCATTACCTGCAGGACAAGTCGGCGCAGGTCGAGGCGTCCGCCCTGCCCGGGCACCAAGCCGCCTTGGAAGCAGCCGCCGATGCCGCGGTCCTGGACACCACTACGGCCGCGCCGCGGGCAAAATTCGCGTACCCGCCCAACCTGGTGGTGGTCGACGGCGGCAAGCCCCAGGTGAACGCCGCAGCCCGGGCCTTGGCGGACCTTTGCATTGAGGATGTCTACGTGGTGGGCCTGGCCAAACGCCTTGAGGAAGTCTGGCTGCCGGACAGCGACTTCCCCGTGATCCTGCCCAGGACGTCCCAGGGCCTCTATCTGCTGCAGCGGATCCGCGACGAAGCCCACCGTTTCGCCATCACCTTCCACCGGCAGAAGCGCGGCAAGGCCATGACCGTCTCGGCGCTGGACGGAGTGCCGGGCCTTGGCGAGTCCAAACGCAAGGCCCTGCTCACCCACTTCGGGTCCGTCAAAGGCGTGAAAGCCGCCACCGCGGCCGAGCTCACGGAGGCCAAGGGCATTGGACCATCCCTTGCCAACGCCATCGTGGCCCACTTCAGCGGCGACGACACGGCCGGCGATGCGCTTCCGGCCGTGAATATGGCCACCGGCGAAATCATTGAAACCTAGGTAGGGTAAGGAACGCAGGTTTCCGTCATTGCGGGTGCCTGCCTTCATCTGGACAGAAACGGGGCGGAACGAATGGCAGACTCTACGGCGGAATCCGGGACGGAGCAGGACGGGCTGACGCCGGTCAAGCCCCTCGAAGCGGAACTGCTGGTGGTCACCGGTATGTCAGGGGCGGGACGCAGCACCGCCGCGGACGCACTTGAGGACCATGGCTGGTATGTCGTGGAAAACCTGCCGCCGCAGATGCTCGGCACCCTGGCCGAGATTGTCTCCCACGCGCCGCAGTCCATTCCGCGGCTGGCCGTGGTGATGGATGTCCGCAGCAAAGGCCTCTTTGTCGACGTCCGTGCGGCCCTGGGGGCCCTCGCCGCCAGTGGTGTCAAGTTCCGGGTCCTTTTCCTCGACGCCAACGACGACGTCCTGGTCCGCCGGTTCGAGCAGGGCCGCAGGCCCCATCCGCTCCAGGAAGGCGGCCGCATCCTCGACGGCATTGCAGCCGAACGGGAGGTGCTCAAGGAACTGCGCGACAGCTCCGACGTCGTACTGGATACCTCGACCTACAATGTCCACGCCCTGGCTACCGCCATCACGGAACTCTTTAGCGAGACCGGCCCGGTGGCACTGCGGCTCAACGTCATGAGCTTTGGCTTCAAGTACGGCCTGCCGGTGGATTCCAACTACGTTGCTGACGTCCGGTTCATCCCGAATCCGCACTGGGTCCCGCAGCTGCGCCCGCATACGGGCCTGGACAAGGATGTCAGCGATTACGTCCTCGAGGCGGAAGGTGTTAAGAACTTCGTGGACCGCTATGTCCTGGCGCTTGAGCCCGTCCTGGACGGCTACCGGCGCGAAAACAAGCACTACGCCACCATCGCCGTCGGCTGTACCGGCGGCAAGCACCGGTCCGTGGCAGTCGCCGTCGAGCTTTCCAAGAAACTGGCACAGTATCCGCGCGTGACCGTGACCACCACCCATCGGGATCTGGGCCGCGAGTAATGGGGATGTTCACCGGGCCCCTCCCGCTCGTACCGGTTTCCAGCGGAACGGCAGCCGGCCAGCAGGACAAGGGCCCCAACGTCGTGGCGCTCGGCGGCGGGCACGGACTATCCGCTTCGCTCTCGGCGCTGCGGCTGCTCACCTCCGAGCTGACCGCCATTGTCACTGTGGCGGACGACGGCGGGTCTTCAGGGCGTCTGCGCGACGAGTACGGCGTCCTGCCGCCCGGAGACCTGCGCATGGCGCTCTCCGCCTTGTGCGATGACACGGACTGGGGACGCACCTGGCGCGACGTGATGCAGCACCGTTTCCGGCCGGGCCAGGGCAGCGGTGGATCGCTGGACGAGCATGCAATGGGCAACCTGCTCATCGTCACTCTTTGGGAGCTGCTGGGCGACACCGTGGCTGGCCTGAAGTGGGCCGGCGCACTGCTCGGTGCCCGTGGACAGGTCCTGCCCATGTCCACCGTTCCGCTAACCATTGAAGGTGACATCCGCGTCACTGCACCTGACGGCACATCGGCGCTCCAGACAATCCGCGGACAGGCCAGATGCGCGGTTGCCGGCTCGCTGGAACACGTCCGGCTCCTGCCCGAACAGGCGCCGGCCTGCGTTGAAGCCCTGACAGCCATCGAACTGGCTGACTGGGTCATCCTGGGGCCGGGATCCTGGTACACGTCCGTGCTGCCGCACCTGCTGCTCCCGGAAATGCGTGCCGCCCTGAGTGCCACAGCCGCAAAACGCTGCCTCACCATGAACCTGGCGACGGACACCAAGGAGACCACGGGCATGTCGGCGGCGGACCACCTGTACGCACTGCGCCGGTATGCGCCGGACTTCAGCGTTGACGTTGTCCTGGCGGATCCCGCGTCGGTGCAGGACCGGCAGGAGTTCGAGAAAGCCGCCGGGATGATCGGCGCCGAGGTTGTCTTGGGTAAAGTGGGGGCGTCGGGCCGCCGACCCGTCCATGACCCCCTGCGTCTGGCAGCGGCGTACCACGACATTTTTGGGAACAGTTAGGAAGGTGCCATGGCACTGACATCATCGGTCAAGGAAGAACTGTCCCGTCTGGACATCAAGAAATCGTCAGTCCGCAAGGCTGAGGTTTCGGCAATGCTGCGCTTCGCCGGCGGCCTGCACATCATCTCGGGCCGGATCGTGATCGAAGCCGAGGTTGACCTCGCATCCACGGCGCGCAGGCTCCGGGCAGCCATCGCTGAGGTTTACGGCCACCAGAGCGAGATCATCGTTGTCTCCGGCGGCGGACTGCGCCGCGGCAGCCGGTACGTGGTGCGGGTAGTCCGCGACGGCGAGTCCTTGGCCCGGCAGACAGGCCTCCTGGACGGCCGCGGCCGTCCCGTGCGGGGGCTTCCCTCGGCCGTCGTCAACGGCTCGGCCGCTGACGCCGAGGCCGTGTGGCGTGGAGCTTTCCTGGCCCACGGTTCCCTCACGGAACCGGGCCGTTCGTCATCGCTTGAGGTCACCTGCCCGGGCCCCGAGTCCGCGCTTGCCCTCGTTGGTGCCGCCCGCCGTCTTGGCATCCAGGCCAAAGCCCGCGAAGTCAGGGGAGTGGACCGTGTGGTGATCCGCGACGGCGACACCATCGCTGCCCTGCTCATCCGCATGGGCGCCCACGATGCCCTGATGGTCTGGGAAGAACGCAGGATGCGTAAGGAAGTCAGGGCCACGGCCAACAGGCTGGCCAACTTTGACGACGCCAACCTGCGGCGCTCCGCCCAGGCGGCCGTGGCCGCCGGAGCCAGAGTTGACCGGGCACTGGAGATCCTGGGCGACGACGTCCCGGACCACCTCAAATACGCCGGCGAACTCCGGGTGGCCCACAAACAGGCGAGCCTGGACGAGCTGGGGCGCCTGGCAGATCCGGTAATGACGAAGGACGCCATCGCCGGCCGCATCCGCCGGCTTCTGGCCATGGCGGATAAGCGGGCCATCGATTTGGGGATCCCTGGCACTGATGCCAATGTGACGCCTGAGATGCTGGACGAGTAGCGGCGCCCCTAGAATCAGAGCGTTCACCCTGATCTTCCGGATGCCAGTCATCCGGATGCACAATCCGAGAGTTACAACCCGGACAGACCGTCCACGACATTGGAGGATTTTGTGACCGAGTACGTACTGCCAGAACTCAGCTACGACTACGCTGCGCTTGAGCCGCACATTTCGGCGCGCATCATGGAGCTGCACCACAGCAAGCACCACGCCGCGTACGTTGCAGGTGCCAACAATGCCCTTGCCCAGCTGGCAGAGGCACGCGACAAGGGCGACTTCGCCAACATCAACCGCCTTTCCAAGGACCTCGCGTTCCACACCGGCGGCCACATCAACCACTCGGTGTTCTGGAACAACCTGTCCCCGGACGGCGGCGACAAGCCTGTGGGTGAGCTGGCAGCTGCCATCGATGACGCCTTCGGTTCCTTCGACGCCTTCCGTGCCCAGTTCTCCGCGGCTGCCCTTGGCCTGCAGGGATCGGGCTGGGGCTTCCTGGCCTACGAGCCGATCGGTGGCAACCTGGTCATCGAGCAGCTCTACGACCAGCAGGGCAACGTGGCTCTCGGCACCACACCGCTGCTGATGCTGGACATGTGGGAGCACGCCTTCTACCTGGACTACGTCAACGTCAAGGCTGACTACGTCAAGGCCTTCTGGAACATCGTCAACTGGGCCGATGTCGCCAAGCGCTTCGATGCTGCACGCACCAACGCCACGGGCCTCATCACCCTGCCGTAGTGACCCGCAGTACATGAGCGTGTAACAAACTTCACATTTCGGCATGATTTCGGCCGGAATGTGGAAGGTCCGCCCCCGCACTTGCGGGGGCGGACCTACTTAAACGTAAGATGGATCACGGAAGGCGGTCTGCCTTCAGCAATGTGGCTGGTCGCCCTCCGATATGTTAATCATCTCTGCCCAATGGCGTGCGGGATCTGTTAGTTGGCTTCAACGCCCGCTCAACTAGTTTGTGCTTAATCAAGCACCAAGGAGACTGAACAAGTGACGACCCGTATTGGTATCAACGGCTTCGGCCGCATCGGCCGCAACTACTTCCGCGCAGCCCTCGCACAGGGCGCGGACCTGGAGATCGTTGCCGTCAACGACCTCACCAGCCCTGAGGCACTGGCCCACCTGCTCAAGTACGACTCCGTCGGCGGCCGCCTGAAGGAAACCGTTGAGGTCAAGGACGGCAACATTGTTGTCGACGGCAACGTCATCAAGGTTCTCGCCGAACGCGATCCCGCCAACCTGCCC
This sequence comes from Pseudarthrobacter cellobiosi, assembly GCF_023913755.1. Taxonomy (GTDB): domain Bacteria; phylum Actinomycetota; class Actinomycetes; order Actinomycetales; family Micrococcaceae; genus Arthrobacter; species Arthrobacter cellobiosi. The sequence goes on along the minus strand of NZ_JAMXBJ010000044.1, from coordinate 144,218 downwards.
TGGGGCGAGCTGGGCGTTGACATCGTCATCGAGTCCACCGGCTTCTTCACCAAGGCCGCTGCCGCGCAGAAGCACATCGACGCAGGCGCCAAGAAGGTCCTGATCTCCGCACCTGCCTCCGACGAGGACATCACCATCGTGATGGGCGTCAACGAGGGCCTGTACGACAACGCGGCGCACAACATCATTTCCAACGCGTCCTGCACCACCAACTGCCTGGGCCCGCTGGCCAAGGTCCTCAACGACACCTTCGGCATCGAGCGTGGCCTGATGACCACCATCCACGCCTACACGGCGGACCAGAACCTGCAGGACGGCCCGCACAACGACCTCCGCCGTGCCCGTGCCGCCGCCATCAACATGGTCCCCACCTCCACGGGTGCGGCCAAGGCGATCGGCCTGGTCCTGCCTGAGCTCAAGGGCAAGCTGGACGGCTTCGCCATCCGCGTGCCCGTCCCCACCGGCTCGGCCACCGACCTCACCGTCACGGTCTCCCGCGAGACCACCGTCGAAGAAGTCAACGCGGCGCTGAAGAAGGCTTCGGAGTCCGACGAGTTCCAGGGCATCCTGACCTACACGGACGCACCGATCGTGTCCTCGGACATCGTCGGGGACCCGGCGTCGTCGATCTTCGACTCCGGCCTGACCAAGGTCATCGGCAACCAGGTCAAGGTTGTTTCCTGGTATGACAACGAATGGGGCTACTCCAACCGCCTCGTGGACCTCACGGAGCTCGTCGCAGCCAAGCTGGGCTAGGGTTAGACACATGACATTCCACACCCTCAACGAACTGATCGCTGAAGGTGTCCGCGGGCGGTACATTCTTGTCAGAAGTGACCTGAATGTGCCGCTCGACGGCTCTACAGTGACTGACGACGGCCGCATCAAGGCCTCTCTGCCAGTACTGGGAAAGCTCACGGACGCCGGTGCCCGCGTGCTGGTAACAGCCCACCTCGGACGCCCCAAGGGCGCTCCGGAGGAAAAGTACTCCCTCCGGCCTGCCGTAGCGCGGCTCGCCGAACTTGCCGCCTTCAAGGTCTCGCTCGCGCAGGACACCGTGGGCAGCTCCGCTAAGGAACTCGCCGCCTCCCTTCAGGACGGCGAGGTCCTCGTCCTGGAGAACGTGCGCTTCGACGCCCGGGAGACTAGCAAGGACGGCGCCGAACGCGGCGCCTTCGCGGACGAACTGGTGGCCCTGACCGGGGCCAACGGCGCCTACGTTGACGACGCCTTTGGTGCCGTGCACCGCAAGCACGCCAGTGTCTACGACGTCGCCACCCGGCTCCCGTCCTACCAGGGCGACCTTGTGCACACCGAGGTGGAGGTCCTGCGGAAGCTGACAGCTGACACGCAGCGGCCCTACGTGGTGGTGCTCGGCGGCTCCAAGGTCTCCGACAAGCTGGCGGTCATCGACAACCTCATCGGCAAAGCCGACACCATCCTGGTAGGCGGCGGCATGCTCTTCACGTTCCTGGCAGCAGAGGGCCACAGCGTGGCCGGCAGCCTCCTGGAAGAAGACCAGATCCCGGTTGTGCAGGACTACCTGAAACGGGCTGCCGGTGCCGGCACCGAATTCATCGTGCCCACCGACGTTGTGGTGGCCGGTAAGTTCGCGGCCGACGCTGACTACGAGACTGTCCCCGCGGACGGCATCGAGGGCAGCAGCTTCGGTGCCCAGGGCATCGGCCTGGACATCGGCCCGGACTCTGCAGCTGTTTTTGCGGACCGCATCAAGGGCGCCAAAACGGTGTTCTGGAACGGGCCCATGGGTGTCTTTGAGTTCGAAGCATTCTCCGGCGGAACCCGCGCAGTGGCCCAGGCCCTGACTGAAGTCGACGCGTTCACCGTGGTAGGCGGCGGCGACTCCGCTGCTGCCGTGCGGACGCTCGGCTTCGCTGATGACCAGTTCGGGCACATTTCCACGGGCGGCGGCGCCAGCCTGGAATATCTCGAAGGCAAGGAACTCCCGGGACTCAGCGTCCTGGACCGTTAGGAACCTGGACTGCCAAGTCCTCCGGCCGGCAGGGTGCCCGCGGGCACCCTGCCGGCCGCATACATATCAAGTACTTTTGGAGAACACGTGACTACGTCAACGAACGGCGCTTTTGACCGCACGCCTCTCATTGCAGGCAACTGGAAGATGAACATGGACCATGTCCAGGGCATCACCCTCCTGCAAAAACTGGCCTGGACCCTGTCCGACGCCAAGCACGACTACAACCGGGTTGAGGTGGCCGTCTTCCCGCCATTCACCGACCTCCGCGGCGTGCAGACACTCGTCCAGGGCGATGAACTGGACATAGCCTACGGCGGCCAGGACCTCTCCCAGTTCGACTCGGGTGCCTACACGGGCGACACCTCCGGCCAGTTCCTGAACAAGCTGGGCTGCCGCTACGTCCTGGTGGGGCACAGCGAACGCCGGACCATCCACCAGGAATCCGACGAAGTGCTCAACGCCAAGGTCAAGGCAGCGTTCAAGCACAGTGTCACTCCGGTCCTTTGCGTGGGGGAAGGCCTGGAAATCCGCCAGGCCGGCACGCATGTCGAGCACACGCTGACACAGCTCCGGGCGAACGTCGCCGGGCTGACGGCCGAGCAGGCGGCAGAGCTTGTGGTGGCCTACGAGCCCGTCTGGGCCATCGGCACCGGTGAAGTGGCCGGGCCGGAGGACGCACAGGAAATGTGCGCCGCCATCCGCGCGGAACTGGCCACGCTCTTCAGCGATGACGTTGCGGCGAAGATCCGGCTGCTCTACGGCGGCTCGGTCAAGGCCAATAATGTCGCCGCGATCCTGAAAGAACGCGACGTCGACGGCGTGTTGGTCGGCGGGGCCAGCCTCGATCCCGCGGAGTTTGCTAATATTGTCAGGTTCGAGAGTCACCTGATGACGGACTAGTCCGTCACTCAGCTCCAGGCTCCCGCAATTCCAATCTTCTGAAAGGCCGTCGTGGACGTTCTTCATGTCATTCTGCAGATTCTCCTGGGCATCACCAGCCTTCTGCTGACCCTGCTTATCCTCCTCCACAAGGGCCGGGGTGGCGGGCTGTCGGACATGTTCGGCGGCGGTATGAGTTCCGGCCTTAGCTCCTCGGGCGTGGCCGAGCGGAACCTGAACAGGTTTACCGTGATCCTTGGCGTTACCTGGGGCGTCGTGATCATCGCCCTTGGCCTGGTCATGCGCTTCAGCGGTGCAGGGGACTCTTAGCTCCTGCAACTGATCGTCGCCCGGCACTGCCGCGATGGGGATCTCCGAACTAAACTGTGGCTGTTGGCTTCCAACAGCCACAGTTTTTGTTTAAGCAGCCAGGAGTCCCGATGGTACATAGTGCGTCAGCGTTCCGTGGCACCCGGGTGGGTGTCACAGAAGGAGCCGGCCCCAAGAACCAGTCAGAAGCTGCCTCGGGCGAGAGGGTGCCCCGAATCAGGGTTTCCTTTTGGTGCGCCAAGGGGCATGAGACCCAGCTTGTCTTCCTGCGGTTGCCGGATGAGCAGCTTCCCACCGTCTGGGACTGCCGGCGCTGCGGGGCTCCGGCATCACGGGACGGCAAGGAAGCCGACCTGCCGGACCCGCTGGACGAAGGCTTCAAGAGCCACCTCGAATACGTTAAAGAACGGCGCTCCGACCAGGACGCCGAAGCTGTCCTGGCCGGAGCGCTGGAAAAGCTACGCGCCGGTGGCGTCCTTCCGGACGAGCTGCCGCGGGACGCGTGACGCTGCATTTTCATCAATAAGCCACAGCGTGCGGGATGTTCCCCGCGGGCCAGCCGCCGGTACCTGCACCGGGTTGGCGCCCGCCAGTGCCAGGCCAACCGCGCCGGCCTTGTCCTCGCCGGCCACAACCATCCAGACCTCGGCAGCAGTGTTAATGGCGGGAAGCGTGAGTGAGATCCGCTGGAGCGGCGGCTTGGGGGAATTGCGGACGCCAACGACTGTCCGCTCCTTCTCCCGGATTCCGGCCTGCTCGGGGAAGAGCGAGGCCACGTGGGCGTCGGGGCCAACGCCCAGCAGCACAACATCCAGCCGCGGCAGTACTCCCGGTTGATCCGGACGGTTGTCGGACATGTCAGCAGCGTGTTCGGCCTGGGCTGCTTCCCGGAGCCTGCGCGCATAGTCCCCGGCGGCTTCCTCGGGCGTGTCGAAGTCATCCGAGGAAGCCGGCTGGTTGATCCTTGCAGGATCAACCGGAATGCTCGACAGGAGTGCATCAAACGCCTGCCTGGTGTTCCGGTCGGGATCATCCGCAGCAACAAAGCGCTCGTCACCCCACCAAAAATTTACCCTGGACCAGTCGACCGCGGGCGCCGCCGGAGAATCCGCAACCGCCTTCAGCGTTCCGATTCCTACTGTGCCGCCGGTCAGCACCACCGTGGCCTCACCGTGCTTGTCCTGCACATCCACCAGCTTGGTGATCAGGCGGGCCGCGATGGCGGCCATCAGGACGGACGAATCGGGATGGATGCTAACTCTTGGCTCAACGCTCACTGGGTCGGACGCTCCTTAGATTGGTACGTGGCAGTCCAATAGTAATCACTTCGCCGAACACTTCGTCGGGGTCGAGGCGGCGGAGCTCTTCGGCGAGGCAGTCCTTGAGGCTGCGGCGCGGCAGGGAGATGCGTTGCGCGGGCTGTCCGGGCTGCGTGAGTTCCGCGACGGATAGTCCGGGGCGGAACAGCTGCACGTCGCCGGTGTGGCGGGTGAGCCTTACGCGGCGGATGCCGGTCCCGGCGGGATCCGCGACGATGGTCACGGGCGCGTCCAGGGCCAGGGTCAGCCACGCCGCGAGCAGGATCGTGGACGGGGAGTCGGAGGCGCCTTCCACTGCCACGGCGGTGACGGGCGAGGAGTCCACCTGGTCCAGGGCTGCCGCGAGTTGGATCCGCCAGTTCGTCAGCCGGGTCCAGGCGAGGTCGGTGTCGCCGGCCTTATAGGTGGCCCGGATGTTTTCGAGCGCGAGCTGGGGGTCGGTTTCGTTCGCGGAGTCGGTGATCCGGCGGTGCGCGATCCGGCCCACCGAGGTTTCGCAGGCGTTCTCCGGCGCCCCGTGCGGCCACCACGCCACGATCGGGGCGTCCGGGAGCAGCAGGGCCGCGACCAGGGATTCGCTTTCGTGGGCGAGCTCGCCGTAGCCGCGGAGCACGATGACCTCGGACGCGCCGGCGTCACCGCCCACCCGGATCTGCGCGTCGAGCCGGTTCGGGGCGGTCGCCCCGGCGTCGGCCAGGACGATGATCCGGCAGGGGTGTTCACGGCTGGCCTCGTTGGCCGCCTCGATCGCTTCTTCCTCGAGCCCGGACCGGGTGACCACCACGAGGGTCAGGACCCGGCCCAGGGCGATCACACCGCCCTGCTCGCGCAGGGAGGTGATCTTCTTGGAGACCTTGGAAGTGGTGGTGTCCGGCAAATCTACAATCATGGCCTTCTCCAGGTTCGTCCGTCGCGGGCCAGCAGCTCATCGGCCGAGGCAGGGCCCCAGGACCCCGGGGCGTAAGGCTCCGGCTGTTCAGTCAGCCCTGCCCAGTAGTCTTCAAAGGGGTCAAGGATCTTCCAGGACAGCTCCACCTCGGCGTGCCGGGGGAACAGCGGCGGTTCGCCGAGCAGTACGTCCAGGATGAGCCGTTCGTAGGCTTCGGGGCTGGACTCGGTGAAGGAGTGCCCGTAGCCGAAGTCCATGGTCACGTCGCGGACTTCCATCTGCGTGCCCGGGACCTTGGACCCGAACCGGATCGTCGCGCCCTCATCGGGCTGGACCCGGATCACCACGGCGTTCTGGCCGAAGTCATCCTCCCCGTGGTCACGGAAGAGCAGGTTCGGTGCGCGTTTGAACACCACCGCGATTTCGGTCACGCGCCGGCCCAGGCGCTTGCCCGCACGGAGGTAGAACGGCACACCGGACCAGCGGCGGGTGTGGATGTCCACCCGGATCGCCGCGAACGTCTCGGTCTTGGAATCGGCCGGAATGCCGTCTTCTTCCAGGTAGCCCTGGACCTGTTCCCCGCCCTGCCAGCCGCCGGCGAATTGCCCGCGCGCCGAGTGGGTGGACAAATCCTCGGGAAGCTTGACCGCGGCGAGGACCTTTTCCTTCTCCGCGCGCAGGTCATCGGCGTTGAAGGAAATAGGCTCCTCCATCGCCGTCAAAGCCAACAGCTGCAGCAGGTGGTTCTGGATGACATCGCGGGCCGCGCCCACACCGTCGTAATACCCGGCCCGGCCGCCCGTGCCGATGTCCTCGGCCATGGTGATCTGGACGTGGTCCACATAGTTCGCGTTCCACAACGGCTCGAACAACTGGTTCGCGAAACGCAGCGCCAGGATGTTCTGCACCGTTTCCTTGCCCAGGTAGTGGTCGATCCGGAACACCGCATCCGGCGGGAACACCGACTCCACAATGTCGTTCAGCTGCCGGGCCGACTCCAGGTCATGCCCGAACGGCTTCTCGATCACCACCCGCCGCCACTTATCACCCTCAGCCTGCGCGAGGCCGTGCTTGGACAGCTGCCGGCAGACCTGCTCAAACGCCTTCGGCGGAATGGACAGGTAGAACGCGTGATTCCCCCGCGTTCCGCGCTGCTCATCCAGCTCAGCGACCGTGTCACCCAACCGCTCAAACGAATCATCGTCGTCGAACTCGCCCTGGACAAAACGGATACCCTCGGCGAGCTGGTTCCACACCGCCTCATCAAACGGCGTCCGCGAGTACGCCTTCACCGAAGCCTTCACCTCGGCAGCGAACTCCGCATCACTCCACGGACGGCGGCCGAAGCCCACCAGCGCGAAACTCGGCGGCAGCAGCCCCCGGTTCGCCAGGTCATACACGGCCGGCATGAGCTTCTTACGGGCAAGGTCACCGGTCACTCCAAAGAGCACCAACGAGGACGGACCGGCAATCCGGTTCAGGCGCCGGTCACGGGGATCCCGGAGCGGATTACGCCCTGATCGCCCCGAACGCGTCGCGGAATTCCTGCCGTTTTCAGTTTCTGGCATGTTTGCTGTTGAGCCTTAGTTTTCGGTGACGGAAGCTGACCGGGCGGCAAGTGCTGCAATGATCTCCTGCAGCTGTGCAACTCCGGCGGCGCGGTCGGTCAGGTGCAGTCGCAGGACGGGGCGGCCATGGCCGGCCAGGACCTGGGCGTCGCCCGCGGCCTGGGCGGAAATCAGTTCCCCAAACGTGAACGGACGGTCCGGGATGGCCAGGTCTTCCGCAGGAGCGGCCGTGACCTGGAGAAAGACTCCGATGGCGGGTCCGCCCTTGTGGAACTGCCCGGTGGAGTGCAGGAACCGCGGGCCCCAGCCGAAGGTGACGGGACGGCCGCTGACGCCGGCAAGCGGGTCGCGGATGCCTTCCAGCTCTGCGAAGGCCAGCCGGTCAAAGTAGGCATGGACGCTGAGGTAGCTGTCGTCGTCGAGCGTTCCCAGGAGTGCGCCGACGGCTTCCTCCGCAGTGGCTGCACCACGGAGCCAGTCACCGCCGCGGACTTCGATGGCGCCGTCCACGAAGGCGGCAGGGGTCGGTTCGGGCTGGGCGTCCAGCAGGCCGCGGGCGGCAACCTTGGCTGCCTCCACGTCCGGCTGGTCATACGGGTTGATGCCCAGGAGGCGTCCGGCAACGGCGGTGGCGAACTCCCACACCATCATCTGGGTGGCCAGGCCACCGGCGATGGCTACCTCGTTGTCACCGAGTTCGACGTCGGCATCCGCGGCTACCAGCCGCACCACCAGGACGTCCGCGGCGCCGGAGGTGACCTCCGGCGACGTGGGTCCGGCGACAACCGGCAGGACGCCGGTGCCGAGCTTCCCGGTGGATTCGGCGATGAGCTGTTCGGCCCAGTCCGCGAAGCCCACAATGCCGGAGCCGTCCTCGGCGATGACAATCTTGTTGCGCAGCGGGTTGGTTCCGCCCAGGGCCGTTCCGAGGGCCAGCCCGATGTTCTCGGCGGCGTCCTCGTTCAGGATCTCGGCGGCTTCCTCAGCCTCATCCAGGAAAGCCTGGATGTCCACACCGGCCAAGCCAGAGGGGACCAGCCCGAATGCCGTGAGGGCTGAGTAGCGGCCGCCGACGTTCGGGTCGGCGTTGAAGACGGCACGGTAGCCGGCCTCGCGCGAGGCCTTGTCCAGCGGGGAACCAGGATCGGTGACAATGATGATCCGGCTCTTCGCATCGATGCCGGCCTCCGTGAAGGCGTGCTCGAAGATCCGGCGCTGGGAGTCGGTCTCCAGGGTTGAACCGGACTTGGACGAAACCACAATCGCGGTTTCGGCCAGCCGGTCTGCGAGGGCAGCACGGACCTGGTCGGGGTCGGTGCTGTCCAGCACTGTCAGCTCGACGCCAGCGGTGCCGGCGATGACCTCGGGAGCCAGCGAAGAACCGCCCATGCCGCAAAGCACGATGCGGGTCACGCCGTCAGCCTTGAGGGCATCACGGAGCTCGAGGATGCCGGCCACAAGGGCCTGTGAGACGGTGGCCGCCTCAACCCAGCCGAGGCGGACAGCGGACTCGGCCTCCGCGTCGGGACCCCACAGGGTGTGGTCCTTGGCGAAGATCCGGGTGGCAATGCGGTCCGCCACGAGGGCGGGCAGGTGCTGCTCGAGTGCCTGCTGCGCGGCACCGGTGGCGTCGTAGCTGAGAGTGCTCATAGTGGGTTAGGAAGCCTTCCGTGCGGCGGCAAGGGCACCTTCGACGTCGCCCAGAAGTTCCTTCCAGCTGGCCACGAACTTGTCCAGGCCCTCTGATTCGAGGAGTGCGACAACCTCGTTGTAAGAGATGCCCAGTGCGTCCAGTGCGTCCAGCGTGGCGTTGGCCTCGGCGTACGTGCCGGAGACAGTGTCACCGGTGACGACGCCGTGGTCGAACGTGGCGTCCAGGGTCTTCTCCGGCATGGTGTTCACGACGCCGGGGGCGGCCAGCTCGGTGACGTAAAGGGTGTCGGGGTAGGCCGGGTCCTTGACGCCGGTGGAGGCCCACAGCGGACGCTGCGGGAGGGCGCCGGCTTCAGCCAGCAGTGCCCAGCGCTCGGTGGTGAAGAGCTCCTCGTGGACCTGGTACGCCAGGCGGGCGTTGGCCACGCCTGCCTTGCCCTTGAGTGCCTTGGCCTCGTCGGTGCCGATGGCGTCAAGGCGCTTGTCGATTTCGGAGTCCACGCGGGAAACGAAGAACGATGCGACCGAGTGGATCTTGGACAGGTCGTGGCCGTTATCCTTGGCCTGCTCCAGGCCGGACTGGAAAGCGTTGATGACAGCGCGGTAACGCTCGAGCGAGAAGATCAGGGTCACGTTGACGCTGATGCCCTCGGCCAGCGTCGCCGTGATCGCTTCGAGGCCTTCAAGGGTTGCCGGAATCTTGATGTGGACGTTGTCCTTGTTGACCTTCTTGTACAGGTGCTTGGCTTCGGCAATGGTGCCGGCCGTGTCCCAGGCGAGGCGCGGGTCAACTTCGATGGACACGCGGCCGTCGACACCGTTGGTGGCTGCTGCCACCGGTGCGAAGAGGTCGCAGGCGTCGGCGACGTCGGTGGTGGTGATTTCGAAGATGGTCTCCTCGACGCTGGCGCCGGCTGCTGCCTGGGCCGCGATGGTGGCGTCGTAGTCCGTGCCGGCCGTGATGGCGGCGTGGAAGATGGACGGGTTGGTGGTCACACCAACAACGTTCTTCTCTTCGATGAGCTTCTGCAGCGTGCCGGTTTCAAGGCGGCTGCGGGAAAGGTCATCGAGCCAGATGGATACTCCGGCGTCGGAGAGCTGCTGTGTAGGGGTAGTCATGGTGATATCTCCTAAAATCTGGTTCAGGCCTGCAGGCCAGCGAGGGAGTCCTTGGCAGCGGCGGCGACAGCCTCCACAGTGATGCCGAACTCCTGGAAAAGGCGCTTGTAGTCGGCGGAAGCGCCATAGTGCTCGAGCGAGATGGAACGTCCGGCGTCGCCGACGAATTCCCTCCAGCCCAGGGCCAGCCCGGCCTCGACGGAGACCCGGGCCTTGACGGCAGCGGGGAGCACGGACTCGCGGTAAGCGGCGTCCTGCTTGTTGAACCACTCGACGCAGGGCATGGAGACAACGCGGGCAGCGATGCCTTCAGCCTGGAGGGCTTCGCGGGCCTGGACGGCCAGCTGGACCTCGGAGCCGGTGCCGATCAGGATCACGTCGGCGGGCACGGTGGCGCCGTCCTTGGAAGCTTCAGCCAGGACGTAGCCGCCCTTGGCCACACCGGAAACGGAACCGAACGTGTCGCCGTCGGCTTCGCTTTCACCACGGGCATAGGTGGGGATGTTCTGGCGGGTCAGGACAATGCCGGCCGGGTTCTCGTGGTTCTCCAGCATGGTCTTCCATGCCACCGCGACCTCGTTGGCATCGCCGGGGCGGACGACGTCCAGGCCCACGATGGCGCGCAGGGAAGCGAGCTGTTCCACCGGCTGGTGGGTGGGGCCGTCTTCGCCCAGACCGATGGAGTCGTGCGTCCAGACATACAGGGACGGAACACCCATCAGGGCGCCGAGCCGGATGGCGGGCCGCTGGTAGTCGCTGAAGATCAGGAACGTGCCGGAGAACGCGCGGGTCCGGCCGTGTAGGGCGATGCCGTTCACGATCGATGCCGCGGCGTGCTCACGGATGCCGAAGTGCAGGACCCGGCCGTAGGGGTTGCCGGACCAGGTATCGGTCTGCTTGGAGGCGGGCACGAACGACGGCGAGCCTTCGATGGTGGTGTTGTTGGATTCGGCGAGGTCGGCGGAGCCGCCCCAGAGTTCCGGCATGACCGGTCCGAGTGCGTTTAGGACCTTGCCGGAAGCGGCGCGGGTGGAGACGTCCTTGCCGGCCGGGAAGACCGGAAGCGCGGCGTCGAGGCCGTCGGGCAGTTCGCGGGCCTCGATGCGCTGCAGGAGTGCGGCGCCTTCGGGGTTGGCGGCCTGCCAGGCGTTGAAGGACTCTTCCCATTCCTTCTTGGCAGCGGCGCCGCGGTCCACGACGGAGCGGGCGTGGGCCAGGACTTCCTGGTCCACGTCGAAGGACTTGGCGGGGTCGAAGCCCAGGACCTCCTTGAGGCCGGCGACTTCCTCTGCACCGAGAGCGGAACCGTGGATCTTGCCCGTGTTCTGCTTCTTGGGGGCCGGGTAGCCGATGATGGTGCGCAGCGAGATGATGGAGGGCTTGGACGTCTCGGCCTTGGCGGCGAGCAGTGCGGAGTAGAGCTCCTGGACGTCCTCTTTGTATTCGCCGGTCTTGGTCCAGTCGACGCGCTGGGTGTGCCAGCCGTAGGCCTCGTAGCGCTTCAGGACATCCTCGGTGAAGGAGATGTCGGTGTCGTCCTCGATGGAGATGTGGTTCTCATCGTAGACAACTACAAGGTTACCCAGTTCCTGGTGGCCGGCCAGCGAGGACGCCTCGGAAGTGACGCCTTCCTGCAGGTCCCCGTCGGAGGCGATAACCCAGATGGTGTGGTCGAAGGGGCTTTCGCCGGCCGCAGCGTCGGCGTCGAACAGGCCGCGCATCCGGCGCTGGGAGTAGGCGAACCCGACCGAGGAGGCCAGGCCCTGGCCCAGCGGGCCGGTGGTGATCTCCACACCGGCAGTGTGCTTGTACTCCGGGTGGCCCGGCGTCAGGGAATCCCAGGTGCGAAGCGCCTCAAGGTCCTTCAGTTCCAGGCCGTAGCCCGACAGGAACAGCTGGATGTAAAGGGTCAGCGACGTGTGGCCGGGTGACAGGATGAAACGGTCGCGTCCCATCCAGTCAGGGTTGCGCGGGTCGTGGCGCATCAGCTTCTGGAAGAGCAGGTAAGCGGCGGGCGCCAGGCTCATGGCCGTGCCGGGGTGGCCGTTACCGACTTTCTCGACGGCATCCGCAGCCAGAACGCGGATGGTGTCCACCGCGCGCTGGTCCAAGCTGGTCCATGACAGTTCTTGCTCTTCCAAATGTGGCACGAAAACCGGGCCCCTCTCTGTGCTGATGGTGGACGGTACACGGGATCCGTTCCGGGGCACGCTGTGGTGCCCGCTGCGGTGTGTACCAGCCGTTCACCATCGAAACGTTGATCTATCATTCAGCAGGGCTGTGGGAACGCGTTTTCCAACGCTTTTCTGCCGCGTGCTGATCTGGTGACAGCTTAGCTCGATTCCACTCTCCGGTCAGCGCAAATCTCACCTTTTGGACGCAATTTCCCCTTATGTGAATCCCCATTTCGTGAGGTTGAGTTAATCTGCTCGAATCACCCTGCGCGTAATCATCAGGGCATAATCAGGGGGCATCTGTTACAAATGCGCACGGTATGATATTTGGAGGCCGACGCCGGCAGCCGAGCCCTTTAAGGGCGGCGGCAGACCCGGGGCGTTGCCGGGACCTTCTTCTGATGACCATTGGCGGGCTGCCCGGCGAACGGCCGCAAGACACAGCTGCACCGCCAGACAGAACTGCCAACCAGAACGGGTGACTGCCACCGTGAGCACAACAGATACGCCGCTTAATGCTTTCCGTGCCAGAGGGGGAGCCGGGTTCGCCCGTAAGGCCAAGGCGTATTTCGCCCTCACCAAGCCGCGTGTCATTGAGTTGTTGCTGGTCAGCACCCTGCCCACCATGATCTACGCCGAGCGGGGTTTCCCGCCGATCGGGCTGATTCTGGCCACGCTGGTAGGCGGCGCCTTTGCTGCCGGCAGCGCCGGTGCCTTCAACTGCTACCTTGACCGGGACATCGACAAACTGATGCACCGGACCGAGAACCGTCCGCTGGTCACCGGCGAGGTGACACCTCGCGAGGCGCTGGTATTCTCCTGGCTGCTCGGGGCAGCCGCCCTTGTTATTCTCTGGTTCGGCGCCAACCCGTTGGCCGCTTGGCTCGGGTTGGCCGCAATTTTCTTCTATGTAGTCATCTACACCATCATCCTCAAGCGCCGCACTGCACAGAACATTGTGTGGGGTGGAGCGGCGGGCTGCTTCCCGGTGCTGATTGCCTGGGCCGCCGTGACCAATACCGTCGAGTGGCCAGCCGTCATCCTGTTTATGGTCATCTTCCTCTGGACTCCGCCGCACTACTGGCCGCTTTCCATGCGTTACGGCGAGGACTACCGCAACGCGAACGTGCCCATGCTTGGGGCAATTGCCGGCGCCAAGGTGGTTTCCGTCCAGGTGGTCCTCTACGCCTGGGCTATGGTGGCCTGTTCGCTGCTGCTGGTCCCCGCCGGTGGCGCGGGCTGGGTCTACACGGCCACCGCAGTCCTGGCGGGTGCCTGGTTCCTGTACGAGTCGCACTCCCTTTACAACCGGGCGCAGCGCGAGGACATCTCGGACAAGCGCGCAATGAAGGTCTTCCACGGCTCCATCAGCTACCTGACGCTGCTGTTCATCGCACTGGCCGTGGATCCGTTCGTCGGATCAGCGATCATCGGTTAACAGCACCCCCACCCAACGCTCTCTCACTTGATGTGGGCTTTTTACCGACCCTCTATCAGTACCTGCAGCTTTCTTAGCGACCCTCTCTCACCAACGGTGAAGGAGGGTCGCTTCTTTGTCACCCAGGAGGTAAGGGACGATCCTGCCAAACACCGCAGGCAGTGAGAGAGGGTCTGCCCACTTCCTGCATTAGGTGAGGGAGGGTCTGCCGATTCCATGCATTAAGTGAGAGAGCGTCCCTAAATGCGGGTGCCACGGTTCGTCGCGAACCGTGGCACTCCGTAGGGGCAAAAGCGGTGGAGGTTACCTGACCGGGCTTGAGCGGGCGAGGTCGGCGGTGTTGGTTGCCGCGCTCATCAGCAGTGCCGCGCCGAGCATGTGCGCGCCCACCAGCAACGCGGGGATACCGTTGTAGTACTGGGTGAAGCCGATGACTGCCTGTAGCAGGGTTACGGCCAGGAGCAGCAGGACGGAAGTGCGGAACGGGCCCTGGATCCGGCGGACCATCACCAGCACCAGTGCGAACAGTGTTCCGGCCGTGATCACGTACGCCGGAACGGCATGGATGTGGGAGAACAGGTCCCAGTCGAGGCCGTTGCGGGGAGCGTCGGCGTCACCGGCGTGGGGACCGGAGCCGGTCACCACTACACCGAGAATCACGGCGAGGGCGGAGAACAGCCCGACGGCGGCAGCCAGCGGACGCATGACGCCCGGCAAGGCGGGGAGCTGGACGCTGGCGTGGCGGCCCGTCCTGCCGTAGGCCCGGTTGACGAGCAGCGTGGCAATCACCACAAGGGCCATGGAAACGAGGAAATGCAGGCCCACCACCCACGGATTGAGGTTGGTCAGCACGGTGATGCCACCGATCACCGCCTGTGCCGGGATGCTGGCCAGGAGGCCCAGCGCCAGCAGGAAGAGGTCCCGGCGCTCCTTGCGAAGGTTCCACAAGTAGACAAGCATGCCCAGCGCAACCGCCGCCAGAGCGAACGTCAGGAGCCGGTTGCCGAACTCAATGAAGCCGTGGATCCCCATTTCGGCAGTGTTGACCAGGGATGTCTCGGTACAGCGCGGCCAGGTGGGGCAGCCGAGGCCGGACGCGGTCAGCCGCACCGCGCCGCCGGTCACCACCAGCAGCGTCTGGCCAACCAGGGACGCCACCGCGAGGCGGCGGACGCTGGCGTCCACGGTACGGGGCAGCCTCGCGATGAGGTGGCCGGCGATCTGGGGGAGGCGTGAAGCCGTGCTCACGGATATCTCAATTCCACTTGAACCAACGGATGGCTGCTGCTCCGGCAAGAACCGTCCAGAGCAGCAGGATGAGCGCGGCGCCGCCGTTCAGCGAGCCGTGCAGGAAAGCTTCGCGCATGGCCTCCCCGAGTGCGCCGGAGGGCAGGTAGTGGACCGCTCCCTGCGCCAGTGCGGGCAGCCGTTCCGCGGGAATAACTATCCCTCCCAGGGCGCCCAGCAGGATCCACAGCAGGTTGGTGATGGCGAGGGTTGCCTCGGGCCGGACGGTGCCGGCCACCAGGAGACCCAGTGCGGTGAAGGCCACAGCTCCCAGTGCCAGCAGCGACAGCCCGGGGAGCCAGCCGGAGGCAGGCGGCTGCCAGCCCAAAGGAAGCGCCACCAGCGTCACCACTGCCACTTGGAGGCAGAGCACAGCCAGGACCGCCAGTACCTTACCCGCGATGAGTCCTTCACGGCCCAAGGGCGTGGTGGACAGGAACCGGAGAACCCCGTACCGCCGGTCGAAGCCGGTGGCGATGCCCTGCCCGGTGAAGGCCGTGGACATCGCGCACAAGGCCAGGATGCCGGGGACCGCCACATTGATGCGGCTGGCTCCGAAACCGTCCAGGAAAGGAGTGACGGTGAGCCCCACCAGCGCCAGAAGCGGCAGGACGACTGCAAGGATCAGCTGCTCGCCGTTCCGGAGCATGGTCAGTGATTCGTACCTGCCCTGCAGCAAGATACGGCGCAGCAGCGTGGCCGGTGCTCCCTGGGCGCCAGTGGCTGCGTGAGCCGTCATCGGACGTCCTTTCCCGAGATGTCCAGGAAGACATCTTCCAGGCTTCGTGCCGCCAGGCTCATGGAACCGGGCATCACGTCGTGGGCTGCCCACCAGGCGGTCAACGACGCGAGATCGCGGGGTGTCAGTGCACCCGAGGCCACGTAGCTTCCGGCCCGTGTTTCAGAGACCGTGATGGCAACGGGCAGCACGCCGGTGAAATCCAGCCCCGGGGGAGCCTCGAACACCAGGGTGCGGACGTGGTCCGTGCCGGCCTCCACAGCCGGGTCCCGCTGCAGCAGCTGGGACACTGTGCCCTCGGCGACGTTCCTGCCGGCGTCGATGATGTACACGTAGTCCGCCAACCGCTGGGCGTCGTCCATGAGGTGCGTTGTCAGGATGATGCCCATCCCGGCTGCCCGCAGTTCCGAGATCAGCTCGAAGACCAGCTGCCGGGACTGGGGATCCAGGCCGGCGCTGGGCTCGTCCAGGAAAAGGACTTCCGGATTGCCGATCAGGGCCGCCGCGAGTGCCAGGCGCTGCTTCTGCCCACCGGAGAGTCTGCGGACTGTGGTCCTGGCGAAAGTATCAATGCCGAGCCGTTCCACCAGTGCGTCAACGGAACGGGGCCTCGCGTACATTCCGGCGATGTGCCGCAACAGTGGGATGGGACGGGCCGACGGCGGGAGGCCGCCGTCCTGGAGCATCACGCCTACGCGGGACCGCAGGTCAGCGCCCGAACGGCCCGGATCCCGGCCGAGCAGCGAGATGCTGCCGCCGCTGCGCTTCTGCAGGCCCTGGGCGCATTCGATGGTGGTGGTCTTTCCGGCTCCATTGGCGCCCAGGAGGGCCGTGACCTGGCCGCGTTCGGCCATAAGGGATACGCCGTTGACCACCCGGAGCATTTTTCCGTCCAGGCTGGCCAGCGGACCAACATCCTTAATTAACCCGCTGATGGACAGAACCGGGGATTCGGGGGATCGCACCCCAGCATTCTACGCGATGTAGTACTGGCGGGGCCGCAGGGGACCCCGGCCGCAGGTCAGCCTGACCTTACTAGTACGGGGAACTAAATTACGACATGATTGTGTTGTGTATTCCATGACCAATGCTCCTGCTGTGCCGTTTGCCAGGCACGGAGCGCCGCGTACGGCCGCTGACCGCGGCCACGTGGCCGCCGTGCCGGTGGCGGACTCGGACGAGCGTACCCGGGACCGGGTCCTTGGTGCCGTGCTTGAGCACGGCCCCATCAGCGCGGCGGAACTCGGTGACATGCTCGGTTTCACACCCGCCGCGGTCCGGAGGCATCTAGATCATCTGGCCCGCAGCGGGGTTATTGAGGTCAAGCGCGCGGCCAAGGCCGGTGCCGGCGCGGGGCGTCCCGCCCGCCGCTACGTCCTGAGCTCGCAGGGCCAGTCCACGCTTGGCAACGATTACCTCGACATCGCTACCCTCGCGCTCAAGCAGCTCCAGGCAGTGGCGGGCGAACAGGCAGTCCGCGCGTTCGCCGTCGAACGTTTTGCCGACATGGAGCGCCGGTACGCACCGGAGGTCGAACAGGCCGGACCGGACATCACCGCCAGGGCGCAGGCACTGTCCGCGGCGCTGAGCCGGGATGGCTTCGTGGCGTCGGCCGCTTCGATCGAGGCCAAAGCCCCGCTGCCGGCAGCACTCTCCAGCGTCCAGCTGTGCCAGGGGCATTGCCCCATCCAGCAGCTCGCCACCCAGTTCCCTGTCTTCTGCGATGTGGAGACCGAAGTGTTCTCCCGGCTGGTAGGCGTTGACGTACGCCGCCTGTCCACGCTGGCTCGCGGTGGACACGTCTGCACCACCCATATACCCACAGGCCGGCTGGCTGCCGGGGGACCCCGGGTCCCGCAGGCAGCCCCCGCCAGCCTGGATGAAGTAACCAACCATCAGCAAGAAAGGCCGTGATGACGGACCAACTATCAGAGAAAGCGGTAGCCGAAGACACTGTGATCTCGGAGATTCTGGAAAAGAATCCCGAGCTCCACGGCATCGGCACGTACGAGTACGGCTGGTCTGACAAGAACGACGTCGGCGCCAACGCCCGCCGCGGTATCAATGAAGATGTCGTCCGCGACATCTCGGCCAAGAAGAGCGAGCCGGAATGGATGCTCGATCTCCGGCTCAAGGGCCTGAAGTACTTCGACCGCAAGCCCATGCCCACCTGGGGTGCAGACCTCTCCGGCATCGACTTCGACAACATCAAGTACTTTGTGCGGTCCACCGAGAAGCAGGCCACCAGCTGGGAGGACCTGCCCGAGGACATTAAGAACACGTACGACAAGCTGGGCATCCCCGAGGCCGAAAAACAGCGCTTGGTTTCCGGCGTCGCCGCCCAGTACGAGTCCGAGGTCGTCTACCACCAGCTGCGTGAGGACCTTGAGAAGCAGGGGGTCATCTTCCTGGACACCGACACCGCGCTGCGCGAACACCCGGAGATCTTCCAGGAGTACTTCGGCACCATCATTCCCGTGGGCGACAACAAGTTCGCGTCGCTCAACACGGCCGTCTGGTCCGGCGGTTCCTTCGTGTACGTCCCCAAGGGCGTCCATGTGGACATTCCGCTGCAGGCATACTTCCGCATCAACACGGAAAACATGGGCCAGTTCGAGCGCACCCTGATCATCGCCGACGAGGACTCCTACGTCCACTACATCGAAGGCTGCACCGCGCCGATCTACACCTCGGACTCGCTGCACTCGGCCGTGGTGGAAATCATCGTCAAGAAGGGCGCCCGCGTCCGCTACACCACCATCCAGAACTGGTCCACCAACGTGTACAACCTGGTGACCAAGCGTGCCATCTGCGAAGAAGGCGCCACCATGGAGTGGGTTGACGGCAACATCGGCTCCAAGGTCACCATGAAGTACCCGGCCGTTTACCTGGTGGGCGAGCACGCCAAGGGCGAGACCCTGTCCATCGCCTTCGCCGGCGCCGGCCAGCACCAGGACACCGGCTCGAAGATGGTCCACATCGCGCCGAACACCAAGAGCTCCATCATTTCCAAGTCCGTGGCCCGCGGCGGCGGACGTGCCGCCTACCGCGGCCTGGTCCAGGTCCGTGAAGGTGCCAAGCACTCGGCGAACACCGTCCGTTGCGACGCGCTGCTGGTGGATACCATCAGCCGTTCTGACACCTACCCGTACATCGACATCCGTGAGGATGACGTGGTGATGGGCCATGAAGCAACTGTTTCCCGGGTCAGCGAAGAGCAGCTCTTCTATCTGATGTCCCGCGGCATGCGCGAAGACGAGGCCATGGCGATGATCGTCCGTGGCTTCATCGAGCCCATTGCCCGCGAACTCCCGATGGAGTACGCACTTGAGCTGAACCGCCTGATTGAACTGCAGATGGAAGGGTCCGTCGGATAACGATGACTGAAATCACTACTGAAAAGGCCCGCATCGGCGCGCCCTCGGCCCAGCCGTTTATTAACGGTTTCACGGAAGAGGGCGAAAGCCTGTCTCCGATCAACACGAACGCTTCCAAGGCCCCGCTGGCCGGCGAAGCCGTCAAGCGCCACTCGCACGGCGGCGGCGTCGGCATTCCGGACAGCTCACGCGCCGGCCGGCTGACCTCGTACAACCTCGCGGACTTCAAGCCGCTCACCGGGCTTGAGGAAGACTGGCGCTTCACGCCGCTCAAGCGCCTGCGCGGCCTGCACAGCGAAGTCCTGGCGGGAGCGGCTCCCACCGTCACCGTCAGCGGCCCGGAGCAGGTCACGGTTGAGACCGTGGCACGCGGCGATAAGCGCATCGGTTCGGCCGGCATCCCGGAGGACCGCGTGTCCGCCAACGCCTGGGAGAACTTCAGCGAAGCCACCGTCCTCACCATCCCGGCCGAGTTTGAAGCCGACACCGAGGTCACCGTCGTGATCGAAGGCACCTCCACGGAGGCAGCCGCCCAGCACCTGGTGATCGTGGCGGAGAAGTTCTCCAAAGCCGTTGTGGTCCTGAACCACCAGGGCTCGGCCGTTGTGTCCGAAAACATCGAAATCGTTGTTGAAGACGGCGCCAACCTCACGGTCGTCTCGCTCCAGGAATGGAACGACGACGCCGTCCACGCCTCCTCCCAGCAGGCAAAGATCGGCCGCGACGCCAAGTTCAAGCACGTGGTGGTCAGCCTCGGCGGGGACCTGGTCCGCGTCACGCCGTCGACCCGTTTTACCGCCCCCGGCGGCGAAGCGGAAATGTTCGGCCTGTACTTCGCCGACGCCGGCCAGCACCTGGAGCAGCGACTCTTTGTTGACCACGCGGTGGCGAACTGCACCTCCAATGTGCTCTACAAGGGCGCTTTGCAGGGCCGCAATGCCCACGCAGTGTGGGTGGGCGACGTCCTGATCCGCAAGGAAGCCGAAGGCACCGACAGCTACGAGGCCAACCGCAACCTGCTGCTCACGGACGGCGCCCGCGCCGACTCCGTGCCGAACCTCGAGATCGAAACCGGCCTGATCAAGGGTGCCGGCCACGCCAGCGCCACCGGCCGGCTGGACGACGAACACCTGTTCTACCTCATGGCCCGCGGCATCCCCGAGGATGTTGCCCGCCGCCTGGTGGTCCGTGGCTTCCTACACGAGATCATCCAGCAGATCAAGGTACCGGCCCTCGAAGAGCGGCTCACCGAGGCTGTTGAGCGCGAACTCGCCGTGACGAACAACTAGACGGCGCGGAAGACAGATGACTGACCAGCCAAAGGGCGAATTTGTCTGCAAGACGGATGAAATCCAGCTCAAGCAGGCGCTCCGGATCCTGATCGATGACTACCCGGTAGCCATCGTGAAGGACTCCATGGGAGACATCCACGCCATCGGGGACACCTGCTCGCATGCGGACATCTCACTGTCCGAGGGCGAAGTGGAAGGCTGCATGATCGAATGCTGGGGCCACGGCTCCCAGTTCGACCTCCGCAGCGGTGAGCCGCTCCAGCTGCCCGCCTACGATCCCGTCCCGGTGTTCGCCGTCGAGATTGTTGGCGACGAGGTCTACGTGGACTTCACGAACGTGCTCAACGGAGCGGAAGCCCCGAACTTCAGTTAGCAGCATCAACCGGGCAGATCAGCCGCGAGCAGCAATACCAAGCAACAGAATCAAACTTCCAGATACAGACCGCACCACCGCCGGAGGGCGCGGTGCAGAGGAGAACAAGACCTATGTCTACTCTTGAGATCAAGGACCTGCACGTCAGCATTGACACGGAGCAGGGCACCAAGGAGATCCTGAAGGGCGTCAGCCTGACCATCAAGACCGGTCAGACCCACGCCATCATGGGCCCCAACGGTTCGGGCAAGTCCACCCTGGCCTCCACCATTGCCGGGCACCCGCGCTACAAGGTCACCCGCGGAACCATTACGCTCGACGGCGAAGATGTCCTCGCGATGACCGTTGACCAGCGTGCCCGCGCCGGCGTCTTCCTGGCCATGCAGTACCCCGTGGAGGTCCCCGGTGTCAGCATGACCAACTTCCTGCGCACCGCCAAGACCGCCATCGACGGCGAAGCACCCAAGCTGCGTACCTGGACCAAGGACGTCAAGGCGGCCATGGCCCAGCTGCGCATCGATGCGGACTTCGCCGAGCGCAACGTCAACGAAGGCTTCTCCGGCGGCGAGAAGAAGCGAGTTGAGATCCTCCAGCTGGAGCTCTTCAAGCCGAAGTTCGCCATCCTGGACGAGACCGACTCGGGCCTGGACGTTGACGCCCTGAAGGTTGTCTCCGAAGGCGTCAACCGTGCACACGAAACGGGCAACATGGGCACGCTGCTCATCACGCACTACACCCGCATCCTGCGCTACATCAAGCCTGACTTCGTCCACGTCTTCGTCGACGGCCAGGTTGTCGAAGAAGGCGGCCCGGAGCTGGCTGACCGCCTCGAAGACGAAGGCTACGACCGGTACGCCACGGGCGCCGGCGCAGCCACCATCGCTGCTGCCGCACAGGCCTAGATAGGACTTACCATGACCGAAATCAATGCGGCCCGCACGGGCCTCGAAGATGTCGAAGAGGCGCTCAAGGACGTCATCGACCCGGAACTCGGTGTGAACATCGTGGACCTCGGGCTGCTGTACGGCCTGAAGTACTCCGACGACGACGGCGCGCTGCTGATCGACATGACGCTCACCACGGCCGCCTGCCCGCTCACCGATGTCATCGAGGAGCAGGTAGGCAAGTCGCTTGACGGCGTCGTTGACGACTGGCGCCTGAACTGGGTGTGGATGCCGCCGTGGGGTCCGGAGCGGATCACCGATGACGGCAAGGACCAGATGCGGGCCCTCGGCTTCAACATCTAAGTTTTCACCGCTTAAAGCACGACGACGGCCGGTCACCTCCCCAGCGGAGGTAGCCGGCCGTCGTCGTCCCCACCGGCCCCCTAGCCTCGCAAGCTCGGCCAGGGAACCCTGCCGGCGTGGGCCCAATTTAAAGGGATGGCGCCGAGAAAGTGTCGCACTGGTTGATGTCGCCGGTCTGGTAGCCGGTGTAGAACCATTTCTGCCGCTGTTCGCTGGACCCGTGCGTCCAGGCCTCGGGTGAGACCCGTCCGGTGGCGGCTTCCTGGATCCGGTCATCGCCCACCGCTGACGCTGCGGACAGGGCATCGTTCAGGTCCTGCTGGGTGATCGGTTCCAGGAACGGCTGGCCGTCGGGTCCGGGCTGGGTTGAGGCGTGCTTTACCCAGAGGCCGGCATAGCAGTCGGCCTGGAGTTCCACGCGGACGGCACCGGACTCGGGCCCCTGCGGGTCCTGCTGCGAGCGGTCGATGTACCCCAGCACGTTCTGGATGTGGTGGCCGAATTCGTGCGCCACCACGTACTCCTGCGCCAGGGGACCTCCCGAGGATCCGAAGCGGTCCACGAGATCCTGGAAGAACCCGGGATCGAAGTAGGCGGTGCTGTCAGCCGGGCAGTAGAAGGGGCCCACCGCGCTGGAGGCCGTCCCGCACGCGCTGTTAACGGCCTGGTCGAAGATCACGGTCTCCGGCTGCGGGTACTGCACGTTGTATTGCTGGAGATACGCGGGCCAGAACGCGTTCAGGCTGTTCACGGTGCCGGTGATCCGGCAGTCCAGCCGCGCGTCGGCGTCGGCGCCTGTGGTGCAGGCCGGGGCCGTGCCCTGGTTCTGATCCGCCGTGCCAGCCCCGCCGGTCAGGCCTTCGAGCAAGGCGGGGTTGACGCCGAGGAGCACGGCTATCAGCAGGACGATTCCGCCACCGATGCCGCCGCCGACTTTGGCCCCACGGCCCATGCCACGCCGGTCCTGGACCTGGGAAGGGTCCAGCTGCACGTTGTCATTGAAGCTCATGAAGTCACAATAGCCGTTAGCGGCACCACCGAAGCGGAGTCCGGCCGGTAAAGTTGGGACGATGCCTTTTCTCGATAGAATCCAGCGCTGGGCCGAAGAACGCCCCCATGACACCGCCGTCGTGGTGGCGGGCCGGCGCCTGCGCTGGGCCGAACTCCGGGACGCCGCCGCCGCCGCCCTTCCAGGGACAGCTGCCGTCACCGTGCTTGCGGAGGCCAACTCCGTCGAGTTCGCCGCAAGGTTCGCCGCAGCCGTTGCCGGCCGGCGGCAATGCGCCGTCCTGGACCCGACCTGGCCGGAGTCCCTGCACCAGGAGATCGTTCAAAGGCTGGCGGAGTCGGCCAAGCCCGGGACGGTTTCCGCAGCGGATGCCTTGGCGGACGGGCCGCCGGACTCGACGTTCCTGATCGGACTCACCTCCGGCACCACGTCAGTGCCCAAGGCGTTTACCCGGTCCAGGCAGTCCTGGCGGCAGTCCTTTGACGCGTCCGTGGCGTTCTTCGGCCTCGCCCAGGACGACGTCACGCTCGCGCCCGGGCCCTTGGCCGCCAGCCTTAACCTCTACGCCCTGGCTGAGTGCCTCTACGCCGGCTCGGAATTCCAGACGCTGGAGAGTTTCGATGTCGGTGATGTCCACGCCGCCATCAGGCACGACGGCGTGACCCGGCTCATCCTCGTGCCCACCATGCTGCGGCTGCTCAGTGAGCGCGGCCTGACCGGCGGCGTGGATGCCTCTGGCATCCGTACCATCATCTGCGCCGGCTCGAAGCTGGACGCACGCACCCTGGAAGCAGCACGGCGCTGGGCGCCGAACGCCACCATGTTCGAGTACTACGGCGCGTCCGAACTGAGCTTTGTCTCCGGTGTGGGGCTGGCGGCGGGGGAGCTCCTGGACGCCGGGGGAACAGGCATCGGACACCCGTTCCCTGGCGTGGACGTCAGAATCCTGGACGATGAGGGTTCCGAACTGCAGGACGGCGAAGCCGGCAATATCTGTGTCCGCAGCGGCATGGTCAGCAACGGCTACCTGTGGGGTGACGACGGCCAGGCGCTGCGCTCCTTCAACGGCTGGTTCACGGTGGGGGACCAGGGCTACCTCGCCGACGGCGAACTGCACATCCTGGGCCGGCGCGCCGACATGATCCTGACCTCGGGAAAGAACGTCTATCCGCACGAAGTGGAACTCGCCCTGGCGTCCGTGCCGGGGGTGGCTGCTGCGGTGGCCGCCGGAATACCCGATGATCTCCGCGGCCAGCGGGTGGTCGCCGGCGTCGTTCCCTCCCATGGCGGCGTCACGGCCACGCAGCTGAAGGCCGGACTCGAAAACATCCTGCCGCGGGACAAGCGGCCCCACCAGTACTTCGCACTCTCCGAACTTCCCACCACGGACCGCGGCAAGGTCAGCCGGAATATCCTGCTGGACTGGATCGGCTCCCAGGACCCGAGGGCGCGGCACCTTGACCGTTAAACAGCTGCCCGAGGAGCAGTTGCCCGCCGACCGCCAGCCCGTGATCATCGCGGCTCGGCGTACCGCGGTCCGGCGCGCCAACGGTGCGCTGAAGGAACTGCGTGCGCACCAACTGCTCGCACCGGTCCTGCTCAGCCTCCTGTCAGACACCCGGGCGCCGGCCGAAGCGGTCACTGACGTGGTGATCGGCAACGCCGTGGGCGGCGGCGGCAACGTGGCCCGCCTTGCCCTGCTTGAGGCGGGCCTGCCGGTGAGTGTGCCGGGACTGACCGTTGACCGCCAGTGCGGGTCAGGCCTGGATGCGATTGTCCTGGCCGCCCGGCTGGTGGCCGCCGGCGGCAATCCGGTGTATCTCGCCGGGGGAGTGGAGAGTATCAGCACGGCTCCGCTGCGGGCCCACCGGAAGGACGACGGCGAACAAGACTTTTACGCCCGTGCCCAGTTTGTGCCGCACAGCTTCGGCGACCCGGATATGGGGGTCGCCGCCGAGAACGTGGCGGCCCGGTTTGAAGTCAGCCGGGTGCGGCAGGATGCCTCCGCGCTGCGCAGCCACCAGCGGGCACTGGCCGCCGCCAGAGCAGGCTATTTCGCCGCTGAAATCACCACCCTGGAGACGTCCGTTGGACCCATCAGTGCCGACGACGGCCCCCGCGCCGGCCTGTCCGCCGCCATCCTGAAGCGGTTCCCGCCCGCCTTTGTGCCGGGGGGGAGTGTCACTGCCGGGAACTCATGCTTCGACGCGGACGCCGCTTCCGCCGTCGTCATCACTTCATTGCAGCGGGCACGGGAACTGGGAGCCACAGACGGGCTCCTGATGCTGGCCACGGACACTGCCGGTGTGGACCCCGAACTGCTGGGGATCGGCGCAGCGGTTGCCGCGGAGCGGCTCCTGCAGGTGAGGGGGCTGTCGGCTGCCAGTGTTGACCTGGTGGAGTTCAACGAAGCCTTCGCGTCCCAGACCCTGGCCTGCCTTGACGAGCTGGGCATTGATCCGGAGCGGGTCAACCTTGACGGCGGGGCGCTGGCATTGGGCCACGCCTACGGGGCGTCCGGGGCGGTGCTGGTGACCCGAATTCTCGCCCAGGCCCGGCGTGCCGGGAACCATGGCTCCCTGGCGCTGGCCCTGATCAGTATGGCCGGCGGCATGGGAACGGCTGCGCTGCTGCGCTACGAGCTGCTGGCCGGCGACCACCTGGCCCCTTAAGCCGCACAAGAAAGACCAACGGCCACTCAGTCCTCAGCATCGCCGAGCCCGCGCGCGGCCAGCGCTTCGCCGGTCTGGCGGGCGAAGGCCACGGTGGTGATGAAGACGGGCAGCACAAGGGCACGCGGGTTGCGCTCAAGCCCGCGGGCCCGGGCGGAATCCCTGACATCGGCAAAGGCGCCGGCGATATACGGGATGCTGCGGAGCATGATGGCGATGGTCAGCGCAAAACGTTCAGGGTCCGCGCCAAAGCGGCGGAATGGCGTGGCCAGCGACACCACGCCGTCCAGGATCCGCTGCATGGGCGTGGTGGCCGTCAGCAGGGACGCCGCCACCACGCAGACCAGGATGTTCAGGACAATCCGGGCTGCTGTGGGTCCACCCAGCTGCCACCACTGGAAAAGGCCGATGACCACCAGCACCAGGGCAACAGGTCGGACCGCACTCGCGAGCCGCCGGGGTCCGGCGGCGGTCATGAGAAACAGCACGGCGAGCGCGGCCAGCACCGCGGCGGAGACCAGCCAGTCGACCACCAGGAAAGACACCAGGCCGCAGCCCACCACCAGCAGGAATTTCAGTGCCAGCGGCGTCCGGTGGATGATCGAATTCCCCGGGACGTAGTTGGCCAGCAGGAAGCCGTGCCCTCTCATGGCGCGGCCAGGCCGTTGGTGACCAGCGCCCGGTACGTGTCGACGGCTGCCGCCGCGCCGCCGTCGAACATCACGCGTCCCGACTCCACCACGAGTACGCGGTCCATTTCCAGGGCGAGGTCGAGGTCGTGCGTGGACATCACGATCTGCTGGTCGAGGCCCGTCAGGGTGCGGCGCAGTAGTTCACGGTTCCGGAGGTCCAGGAGCGTGGACGGTTCATCCAGCACCAGGACAGAGGGATTCACGGCCAGTACAGCGGCGAGGGCCATCAGCTGGCGTTCACCGCCGGAGAGCTCGTAGATGCTTTGGTCCGCGAGCGGCAGCAGGCCGAGGCGCTCCAGGGCCGCTTCAGCCAGCCTGCGCCGCTCCGCCCCGTTGCGGACCGGACGGCGCAGCGAAAGCTCCACGTCCTCGCGCCCTGTGGGCATCACCAGCTGCGACAAGGGATCCGTGAAGACGAACCCCACCTGCCTGCGGACCGCCCGCACGGCCCGGACAGTATCGGCGCCCTCCACCGACACGGTGCCGGAAGTTGGCTGGACCAGTCCGTTTATCAGCCGCAGCAGCGTGGACTTGCCGGACCCGTTGGCCCCGATCACGCCGATGCGCTGTTCAGTCAGCTCAAGCGTGACGTCCTGGAGCAGGGTCTTCGGTTCCGGGCGGTTGTCAACGGCAACGGCCACTGCGGCCTGCCGGAATGAA
Organism: Pseudarthrobacter cellobiosi; assembly: GCF_023913755.1. Classification (GTDB taxonomy): domain Bacteria; phylum Actinomycetota; class Actinomycetes; order Actinomycetales; family Micrococcaceae; genus Arthrobacter; species Arthrobacter cellobiosi. Next base: position 117,505 of record NZ_JAMXBJ010000044.1, on the reverse strand, counting down.
ATGGTTGCCATAGGGGGACTAGTTGTTGATCCGCTTCACCCGGCGGACCAGGACGTCGGGGAATGCCCGGTGCAGTGCCACGGCGATCACTGCGGCGAGGATGTTCTTAATCACGTCACCGGGGTAGAAGACCAGGTCTGCGAGGAAGGCTTCACCCAGTGACGCTTTGGTGTTCAGGGCGATCCCGGCAACTCCGAGCGTGTGCACGATAGCGATGCTGGTGACCATCGCCGACGCGAAGAACCACAGCGCCCGGGCACGTGTTGTCCGCCGGATCACCACGGTGGCGAGCCAGCCTACAACGGCTGCTGCGATGGGGAAAGCAATGATGTAGCCGGCCGACGGCCCAGCCAGGATGCCCAGGCCGCTGCGGCCCTGGCTGAAGATCGGCAGGCCGGCCAGGCCCAGGAGGGTGTACAGGCCGACGGCGGCGAAACCCCGGCCCGGGCCCAGCATCAGTCCGGTGAGCATCACCGCAAGGGTCTGGAAAGTGATAGGGATGCCGAACACGTTCGCCGCGATGCCTGGCACCATGGCAGAGCCGGCCACGAGCGCGGCAAAGACGGCGATCAGGCCCAGGTCGGTGGCGTTCCAGCGGCTCCGGAAGCGGGAAGCGGTGCCGGTGCCGGCGGTGTCTGTCTGGCTCATGGGGTGTTCCTGTCGTGGTTGTACAAGCGAAGCATGGGGTGATCCTGACGTTACCGGCCGCCGTCGGGCGCCATTTTGTAGGGGACCTACTAAGCGGGATGCCCGGGACTGACGGCAGGGCACAAACGTTGAGCCAACGCACGACGGCGGTGCTGCGGTTATGGGGTCAAGCTGGGGCCGGTAGACTTGGAAAGGCCGTTCTGTCGGCCATTCTGCCGGCTGCTTCCAGACATCACCCGTTGAGCTGCGGCGTTTCCCTGTTGTGAAAGGCCTTACCTGCTGTGATTACTGTCCAGGATCTTGAACTGCGCGCCGGCGCCCGGCTCCTCATGGACCAGGTGAGCTTCCGCATCGACAAGGGCGACAAGATCGGCCTCGTCGGCCGTAACGGCGCAGGCAAGACTACCCTGACCCGGGTGCTCGCGGGCGAAGGCCAGCCCGCCGGCGGCAAGGTCACCCGCAGCGGCGAGATCGGCTACCTGCCGCAGGATCCCCGGACCCCGGACATGGAACAGCTGGCCCGCGACCGCATCCTCTCCGCCCGCGGTTTGGACATCGCCGTCAACAAGCTCAAGCAGACCCATGAGGACATGGCCAGCGAGGACACCGAGATCCAGCGCAAGGCGATGAACCGCTATGACCGGCTGGAATCCGAGTTCCTGGCCGCTGGCGGATACGCGGCCGAGGCCGAGGCCGCCGCGATCTGCTCCAACCTGGCCCTCCCGGACCGGCTGCTGAACCAGCCGCTCAAGACCCTGTCCGGCGGCCAGCGCCGTCGTGTGGAACTCGCCCGGATCCTGTACTCGGACGCCGAAACGATGCTCCTCGATGAGCCCACCAACCACCTCGACGCGGATTCCATCACCTGGCTCCGCGAGTTCCTGAAGAACCACCAGGGCGGCCTGATCGTGATCAGCCACGACACCGAGCTGCTTGAAGCCACCGTCAACAAAGTGTTCCTGCTGGATCCCAACCGCGCCAAGGTCGACTTCTACAATATGAACTGGAAGCGCTACCTGCTCCAGCGCGAAACGGACGAGCGCGCCCGCAAGCGTGAGCGCGCCAACGCGGAGAAGAAAGCCCAGGTCCTCATCGACCAGGCCAACAAAATGCGCGCCAAGGCCACCAAGGCCGTGGCAGCGCAGAACATGGCCAAGCGTGCCGAACGTCTCCTGGGCGGCCTCGAAGCCGTGCGCGCGACCGACCGCGTGGCAGCCCTGCGCTTCCCGGATCCGTCACCCTGCGGCAAGACCCCCCTAACCGCGGACGGACTCAGCAAGTCCTACGGCTCACTGGAGATCTTCACCGACGTGGACCTGGCCATCGACCGCGGCTCCAAGGTGGTCATCCTGGGCCTCAACGGCGCCGGCAAGACCACGCTCCTGCGGATGCTTGCCGGCGTCGACAAGCCGGACACCGGCGAGGTCGTTGCGGGCCACGGCCTGAAGGTGGGCTACTACGCCCAGGAGCACGAGACGCTCGACGTGGACCGCACCGTCCTGCAGAACATGCGCTCCTCCGCCCCGGACATGAACGACGCGGAGGTCCGCAACATCCTGGGCTCGTTCCTGTTCTCCGGAGACGACGTCGACAAGCCCGCCGGTGTGCTCTCCGGCGGCGAGAAGACCCGGCTGGCCCTGGCCACCATCGTGGCCTCAAGCGCGAACGTGCTGCTCCTTGACGAGCCCACTAACAACCTCGACCCGGCCAGCCGCGCCGAAATCCTCGGGGCCCTGAGCAACTACACCGGCGCCGTCGTCCTCGTAAGCCACGATGAAGGTGCCGTCGAAGCGCTGAACCCCGAGCGCGTTGTGCTGCTGCCCGACGGCATCGAGGACCACTGGAACGAAGACTACCTGGACCTGATTACGCTCGCTTAGCCTTCTCGGCGTCCGCCTCACCTTCCGCTTAGCACCGCGCTCGATTTGCCGCGTGCTCGCTCGTTCCTCGCTTAGACGCACGCTACACAAATCCACCGCGTCGCTGCGCTGACGGTCCACTCACCCTGGCGGAGCTAGCGGACTGCCATTTCCTCTGCGTGCGTGATCCGCTGCAGGTCTTTGTAGGTGATGCTGAACATTGAGTTGTGGTCTCCTGCTCCGGCCCAGAGGAGCTGGTGGGCTTTGAGGGAGTTGTCCAGGAGTGTCCTGATCTTTTCGGGGTGGCCTATCGGGGCTACTCCGCCTACTTCCTGGCCTGTGTGGTGCAGGACGAAGGTGGCGGTGGCCCGGCGGATCTTTCCTGTTCCCAGCTGCGCCGCCACCAGCGCCGTGTCTACCTTGGCGGCACCGCTGGCCAGGATCAGGAGCGGGGCGCCGTCGACATCGAAGATCAAGCTGTTGGTAATGGCCGCAACGTCACAGCCGAGCGCCTCAGCTGCGGCAGCCGCCGTCGGGACCTTGGTGTCGAAGATCCGCACCGTGTCCTGGGCGCCGGCCGCGGTCAGGGCGCTTTTCACATTCGCCACGGGGGCGGCAACTTCCACACTGCGCATGCGTCAGTAGCCCTGCGCGTCCAGGAGGGCGTCTTCCTCTTCTTCGGCGGTCGCCTTCTTGCGCTTGCGGGCAACGGGCGGACGACGGCGGGCGGCGGCAGCCGCAGAGTGGACGGTACTGCCCGAATCCGTCAAGCCTTCTTCGGCTTCTGCGGCGTCCTCGGCGTCGATCGCGGCATTCCTGGCCTGCTGCCGTGCGGCGTAGCCGAAGCCCACGAACATCAGCACGCCGAAGGCGAACCACTGCAACGAATAGGACAGGTGCGTGCCTTCTTCGGTGGTCGGCTTCGGGAACGGGAACGGCATGTCAGCGGGGGCGGGAGATTCTGACGCCAGCTGTCCGTAAGCCCCGGTGAGCACCGGATATCCCAGCTGGTCCGCGTAAGTGGGGAGGTCGATGGAGGCAAGCTGGCCGTCGGGGGCGCCGCGGTCCAGTCCTGGCTCGCCGTGCTTGAGGCGGACCACGGCGGTCACGGGGCCGGCGGGAGGCGCCGGAATGGAATCGGGGCTGCCCGGGTTCTTGTTGCCGATGGGCAGCCAGCCGCGGTCAATTACCACGGTTTCGCCGGTCTCGAGCTTGAACGGGACAACCACCTCATACCCGGGCTGCCCGTTCAGCGGACGGTTGCGGACAACGCGCTGGCCGTCGGGATCGTAGGTGCCTTGGAGTTCCACCTGGGTCCATTCCTTCGACGGGTCCAGCGCGGCGAACTCGTCCCTTGCCTCGTCGAAGGAGATGGGAGTGGCGGAGTAGTTGGTGACCACGCGGTTGATCTCCGCGAGGGTCTCTGCGCGGCGGTCCATCTGCCAACGGCCAAGGAACACGCAGGCAGCTGCGAAGATGGCGGCCAGCAGGAGGTATCCCAGCCACTTGCTGGAAAAGAGGAAGCGGTACATTCAGCCGCCCTGCCCTACCGACGCCTGGCCGGCGTCCTGCCCCGAATGGAGGACCAGGGTTTCCTTCCAGAGCCCGCGGGTCTGGAGGTAGTCTTCGAGCCAGTCGCGGTGGTCGTTGCAGGCAAGCCAGGTTTTGCGGCGTTCCGGCGTATGGATTTTGGGGTTGTTCCAGAGCAATTGCCAGGAAGCTTCTGAGCGGCAGGCCTTGCGGGAGCACATGGCAGCCATGGCCGGCGGGGGACCAGCAGTCCCTGCAGCCAGGTCAAAAATGTTCATGAGGCGCGCCGTTCCTGTCCTTGCGTGGGTTCGTCGTCGTCATCAATGAGCTCGCCCTGGATGACCGCGGACGTGGAGCCGTCCTTTTCCGGCGGCCCGGACGGGCTTTCCAGCTCGGCAAGCGGCGCCGAGTCCAGCAGCGAGTCGCTGTGGACCTCCGCCTGGTCGCTGCCGTTCGCGATCACCACCGCGATCCATGGGAGGAAGACGGCACCGGCGACCATAACGAGCTTGAACCAGCCGTCCACCACAAAAATGAGGATGAGGCAGATCATGCGGATTCCCATGGCCAGCGCGTACTTGATCATGCGCTGGCGCATGTCCTCCGAGTGGGCAGCCGCCGCGTCCGTAATGCTGTGGACCCCGGAATCCCCAGAGAACCTTTCGGGGTCTCCGGGCACGGACTGTCCAGCATGGTTTTCAAGGGTCACGGCTGATTGATCACGCTCCAAAGGCTTGCCTCAATTCTCTCACCATCGGCAGTGGCGCCCAAACGCGGGCTAAGATCGGAGGCAGCAAAAATCACACCTGTTACTACCCGCGGCTGCACATGCCGCAGAATCCCGGAGCGTTTAATGTCTGAAGCAGCTACAACGGCCCGCAGTGTCCTGATCACCGGTGGAAACCGCGGCATCGGCCTGGCCATCGCGCAGGCTTTTGTGGCCAACGGCGACAAGGTGGCCGTGACTTACCGGAGCCCGTCGGAGCTGCCGGCCGGGATTCTGGGCGTGAAGGCGGATGTGACTGATGAGGCCTCTGTGGATGCGGCCTTCGCCGAGGTGGAAGCTGCGCACGGGCCCGTTGAGGTCTTGGTGGCAAACGCGGGAATCACCAAGGACACGCTCCTGATGCGGATGAGCGAAGACGACTTCACATCGGTGATCGACACCAACCTCACCGGCGCTTTCCGTGTCATCAAGCGCGCCTCGAAGGGCATGATTCGGATGCGCAAGGGCCGTGTGGTCCTCATTTCCTCGGTCTCCGGCCTCTATGGCGCGCCGGGCCAGATCAACTACTCCGCTTCCAAGGCCGGTCTGGTGGGAATCGCCCGGTCCCTGACCCGCGAGCTGGGTTCACGCGGGATCACGGCAAACGTGGTGGCCCCGGGATTCATTAACACGGACATGACGGCGGAACTGCCCGAAGCCACCCAGAAAAACTACCTTTCCGGCATACCTGCCGGCCGGTTTGCCGAGGCTTCGGAAGTGGCGAACGTGGTCCGTTGGATTTCCAGCGACGAGGCGGCCTACATTTCCGGCGCCGTCATCCCCGTTGACGGCGGACTCGGCATGGGCCACTGACCACAGAACACTGACCAAGAGGTCTTCCGGAACCGGCGCGGATTCCAGACGTAGGCGAAGCCGCGCCGGTTCGGGAATTCCGGCAGGTGAGTCCCTGAAGACCTCCTCCGGTGTGGATGCAGTTCCGGCGCTGCCCGTCATAGGGGGAGCATACGCCGGGCGGAACACTGCCAGGAGGCTTCGTGGAACTAGCGCAGCCGGGCTTCTTTGTCGGGGTCGAACAAGCGAATGTGGAGAAGGCGCTGGCATGATGGACTCCAGACCTCAAGCGATTTAGACGTTTCGAACAAAGGAGCCCATATGGGACTGCTGGACAACAAAACCGCCATTGTGACCGGATCCTCACGGGGAATCGGCGCTGAGGTGGCCAAGAACCTCGCTGCCGAAGGCGCTGCCATCGTAGTTAATTACCGCCAGAAGGCGCCGCGCGCCAACAAGGTGGTCGCAGGAATTGAAGCTGCCGGCGGCCGCGCCACTGCCGTGGGCGCGGACCTCACCACCCAGGAAGGCGTACAGGCCTTGGCCAGCGCGGCCATGGAGAACTTCGGTTCGCTGGACGTCCTGGTGCTCAACGCTTCTGGCGGCATGGAGTCCGGCATGGCAGACGACTACGCCCTGAAGCTGAACCGCGATGCCCAGGTCAACATGCTCAACGCCGCGGTGCCCCTGATGAAGGAAGGCTCACGCGTGGTCTTCGTGACCAGCCACCAGGCGCACTTCATCAACTCCGTGCCCACCATGCCCGAATACGAGCCCGTGGCCCGCAGCAAGCGTGCCGGCGAGGACGCCCTGCGTGAGCTCCTTCCGAACCTGGCTGAGAAGGGCATCTCGCTGGTGGTTGTGTCCGGCGACATGATCGAAGGCACCGTCACGGCGACGCTGCTGGACCGCTCGAACCCGGGCGCCATCGAAGCCCGCCGCGCCGAGGCCGGAAAGCTCTACTCCGTGGAGGAGTTCGCTGAAGTTGTGGCCAGCATGGCGACGGCGGATGTCGAATCCGGCCACACGGAGTACGCCGGCGGCTCCGACTACTTCGGCAAGGGCGCCGAGTAGCCCTTCCGGGCATCCCGGAAGGGCCGTATTTCCACGCGGCAAAAACCTCATCACCACGACGAGCTCCGGGCAGTACTCCTGCCCGGGGCTTTTGTCTGTCGCTGGAGCCTAGCCTGTCTGTCCGTGTGTCTGTGGAGGGCATTGTCGAGGGCGTTGTCTATGGGGGGCAGGGCCGCTTAGGGTTTTATGCATGGCACAGCAACCAGAGGTGACGGGCCGTAGCTATCCGGCAGGTGTTCCCTGTTGGGTGGACACCCAGCAGCCCGACGTGGAAGTCGCCATGCACTTCTACGGCGGAATCTTCGGGTGGGAGTTCGAGGACACCGCCCCGTCCGGCGGCACTGGCAGATCCCGACGGCGCCGAGTTCCGCATCTGGCAGACTCGCGGGCGACTCGGCGCCCAGGCGGTCAACCTTCCCGCGGATGGAACTTCAGTGACCTCCACACCACAGACACCGAGGCAGCAGTCGCCTTCTACACGAAGGCATTCGACTGGCAGTTCGACAACCTCGACTTCGGAACGATGATCCGCCGCCACCCCGGATACGGTGACCACCTCGAAGCCGCCGTGGACCCCAACATCCGGGTTCGCCAGGCGGGCGACCTCGTCCCCCGCGGCTTCGAGGACGCTGTCGCCTGACTTGCCTCCGCGGCGCCCGGTGAGCGTCCGCAGTGGCACGTGACGTTTACTGTCGCAGACCGGGACCGTACGGCCCGGGATGCTGAGCGCCTCGGCGCCGTCATCCTGGGGCAGGACGACACCGAATGGACGCGTACCGTCCTGATCCGGGATCCCGGCGGAGCCGTATTCACCGCGAGCCAGTTCACGCCGCCGACCGGCTGAGCAGACCCGGGTGATTTCGACCCGGCCGGCTGCGGGACGAGGCCTGCGGAGCTTCAGACGCCGGCGATGTGGCGCACGGCGTCGAGGTACGGCATGTTGATCGCAGAGTCCGCAACTGCCCGGACCGCAGGTTTGGCATTGAACGCCACTCCGATCCCGGCAGCCCCGAGCATGTCCAGGTCGTTGGCGCCGTCGCCCACGGCAATGGTGTGTTCCATCGCGATACCTTCGGCGGCCGCCCACTCGCGCAGGTACTTTTCCTTCGCCGCACGGTCGATGACGGCACCGAGCACCTTGCCGGTCAGGGCGCCATCCACAATCTCAAGCTCGTTCGCCAGCCAGTGGTCCAGGCCCAGATCCTCAGCGATGGGACCCAGGATCTGGTTGAACCCGCCGGACACCACGGCCACCACGTGGCCTGCAGCCTTGAACGCCGCAACCAGCTCAGCGGCACCTTCGCTCAGCTTCACTTCCGCCCGGACGGAATCGACGACGGCGGCCGGCAGCCCTGCGAGCACGGCCACCCGCGCGTGGAGGCTCTGCGCGAAGTCCAGTTCACCGCGCATCGCCGCTTCGGTAACTGCCGCCACCTCCTCCCGCTTGCCCGCATAGGCCGCCAGGAGCTCGATGACTTCCTGCTGGATCAGCGTCGAATCAACGTCCATGATCAGCAGCTTCCGCGGAGCCGCCCGCAGGCCAGCGGGAACGATGGCGGTGTCCAGGCCATCCTGCGCCGCCTCGCCCAACGCCCTGCGGAGGGCCGAAATACCAGCGTCCGTGCCATCGGCGAGGGCGAGCTCGGCAGTGTGGACCTCAAACCGGCTGTCCCCGCCCCTTGATTCGGATTGGAGCGTGGCGCCACTGCCCGTCAGGGCGGAGCGCAGCTTGTCGAGCCCGGAGGCAGTCAGTTTTGGGCCATAGCTGACCGCAGTCACGTTCGAAGTCATGGCTGCAATCTTAGCCAGCGGGGGAGAGCCGCCCGAATTGATTGCGCCACGTTGATGGCGAACCCGTGGGCCAGCCACCAGACGGGCGTGGCCGGGACTGTGACAAGCGTCGCTGTCCACGTTTCAGTTATCAGTCCGTCCCTGTTTTGTCCTAGTGTCTACTCTTATGAGTGATGTTCTTGAATTGGCCGCCGTCAGCGTTGTCCGTGGGTCTAAGACGCTCCTGAACAAGGTGGACTGGCAGGTCAAGGAGGGCGAGCGCTGGGTCATCCTCGGACCCAACGGCGCAGGCAAGACCACTCTCCTGCAGATTGCTGCAGCCCGTCTTCACCCCACCAGCGGCATGGCCGGCATCCTGGAGGAAATCCTCGGCTCCGTGGACGTTTTTGAACTCCGTCCCCGTATTGGACTGTCCTCTGCCGCACTGGCCAATCAGATTCCCGGACACGAAACGGTCCTCAACGTTGTTGTCACCGCGGCTTACGGCGTCACGGGGCGCTGGCGTGAGGGCTATGAGAAGGCTGACGAACGCCGGGCTTTCCGGCTGCTGAATGACTGGGGCATGGGTCCGTTCCTGAACAGGGCGTTCGCGTCCCTGTCCGAGGGTGAGCGCAAGCGCGTCCAGATTGCCCGTGCCCTCATGACTGACCCGGAACTCCTCCTGCTGGACGAACCTGCCGCCGGCCTGGACCTGGGTGGGCGCGAGGACCTGGTGCACCGCCTCAGCGAACTGGCCCGTGATGAGGCCGCTCCGGCCATTGTCCTGGTCACCCACCACCTCGAAGAAGTGCCGCCTGGCTTCACCCACGCCATGCTGCTCCGTGACTCCAACGTGGTGGCAGCCGGACCCCTCGAGGGTGTCCTGACGGCGGAGCACCTCAGCAAGACCTTCGGTGTGGACCTGGACGTCAGCGCCAACGCCGGCCGCTACACCGCCACCGCCACCGCCCGCCGCTAGGCCGCGGCGCCGCCAACCGTGGATCTTCTCAGCAGCATCTTTGTGTTTTTTGCCGGCCTGTGGGCCGGCACCATCAACGCCGTTGTAGGCTCCGGCACCCTTGTCACCTTCCCGGTCCTCATCGCCCTCGGCATTGCGCCGGTGACAGCGTCCATCAGCAATGCCATGGGGTTGGTGGCAGGCAATGCCGCCGGCGCGTGGGGGTACCGGAAGGAACTCAAAGGCCGGGGCCAGCAGCTGCTCAGGCTGCTTCCTGCCTCCCTGTTGGGGGGCATCAGCGGTGCTTGGCTGCTGCTGCACCTTCCGGAAAAGGTGTTCCACTACGCCGCTCCGGCCCTGATCGTGCTGGCACTGCTGATGGTGGTCTTCCAGCCCCGGCTCCAACAGTGGGTGCGCACCAGGGAGGAAAACCCCGAGCACGCCATCAGGGACAAACGCCACGGCCTGCTTCTGGTGGTACTGGTGTACTTGGCCGGCGTCTACGGCGGCTACTTCGTGGCCGCCCAGGGGATCCTCCTGGTGGGCATCCTGGGCGTGTTCCTCACCGGCACCATCCAGAACGCCAACGCCATGAAGAACATCCTGGTCCTGGGCGTGAACATCGTGGCGGCGGCCTCCTATCTTCTGTTCGCGTTCGGCCGCATCAACTGGGCTGTGGTGGCCATCATCGCTGTCAGCTCCCTCATCGGCGGCGTCGTCGGCTCCAAGGTGGGGCGCCGGCTTTCCCCGCCGGTCCTTCGCGGCGTGATCTTTGCGCTCGGACTGGTGGCGCTGGGCTTTATGATCGCTAACCTGCTGAAATAATCAGCCGGTGACAATCCACTATCTTGAATCCGCCGGGGACCCCCGCGTCTCCGACTACACGCAGCTGACGGACGTTCACCTGCGGAAGCTCCGTGAACCGGCTGAAGGAATGTACATCGCCGAATCCTCGCGGGTCCTCCGCCGGGCGTTGGCAGCGGGCCACCGGCCAAGGTCGTTCTTCCTGGCGGAGAAATGGCTGGCTGACCTGCAGGATGTCCTCAGCGACTATCCGGACGTTCCTGCATTCATTGGAAGCGCCGCCCTGCTCGAAGAGATCACCGGATTCCACCTCCACCGCGGCGCCATGGCAGCCATGCAGCGGCCCGAACCGGTGCCCCTCCGCGAGCTGCTGGCCGGCGCGCGCCGGGTCGCGGTCCTGGAGGACATTGTGGACCACACCAACGTGGGCGCCATCTTCCGGTCGGCCGCTGCCCTCGACATCGATGCCGTCCTGATTTCGCCGCGCTGCGGCGACCCGCTCTACCGCCGCAGTGTCCGGGTCAGCATGGGAACGGTCTTCCAGGTGCCCTGGGCGCGGCTGGAGTCCTGGCCGCAGGACCTGTCCCTGCTCAAGGACGCCGGCTTCACAGTGGCCGCGCTGGAACTCACAGAGGACGCCGTGGACGTGGACGCGCTGGCCGGGCGGAATCCGGACCGGCTGGCCCTGGTACTCGGCACCGAAGGCGCCGGCATGAGCGCCGGGACGCTTGCCGCCGTCGACCTCGCCGTGAAGATCCCCATGCGCCCTGGCGTGGACTCCCTCAACGTGGCGGCGGCCTCCGCTGTGGCGTTCTGGGAACTCCGGCCCCGCGGTTAGCAAGGTCTGCGTTGATCAGCTATTATTAACAGCTGGCTGTCCTGCGCTTTCTGCCTTGCGGCAGTGAAGCAGACACCAGCCATCCCATTCATACCTGGCAGCTGGCAAAATCCAGTTGTGCGAACAAAGGCCCCATTATGAAGTCTGATATCCACCCGAAGTACGAAGCTGTTGTTTTCAACGACCTGGCTTCCGGCGTCAGTTTCCTGACCAAGTCCACCGTGTCTTCCAAGAAGACCATCGAGTGGGAAGACGGAAACACCTACCCGGTTATCGACGTCGAAATCTCCTCCGAGTCCCACCCGTTCTACACGGGCAAGCAGCGCATCATGGACTCTGCAGGCCGCGTCGAGCGCTTCAACGCTCGCTTCAAGGGCTTCGGCGGCGCGAAGTAATTCACCCCCCAAGGTTCTTTGGAAAGCCCGCACCGGCAACGGTGCGGGCTTTTTGCGTCCGGGCTTTGTCGTTTCGGGGAGCCCTGATCATGGGGCAGGATGGGAGCCATGACTGCCTCGCCATTTGCCGCTGAAGACCGCCCCCGCAGCCACCACGGTGAGTACAAAGTCCCGGGCGGCAAACTTGTGGTGGTGGACTTCGATGTTGTGGACGGTGTCCTGGCCGACGTCTCCCTCAGCGGCGACTTTTTCCTCGAACCCGACGAGGCGCTCCCTGCCATCAACCGGGCGCTGACAGGACTTCCGGAAAGCACGACGGCGGCGGAGCTGTCCGCGGCCGTCACCGGTTCGCTGCCACCCGGCGCCGTCCTGTTCGGTTTTTCGGCCGACGCCGTGGCCGTCACCGTCCGCCGCGCCCTGGCGAAGGCAACGGCCTGGACCGACCACCACTGGAACATCATCGCCCCCACGGTACTGCCCACGCATATCAACGTGGCCCTGGACGAGGTGCTGACCGAAGAGGTGGGCGCCGGCCGTCGCAACCCCACCCTGCGGTTCTGGGATTGGGAGGAACCGTCCGTGGTGATCGGCAGTTTCCAGTCCTTCCGGAATGAGCTGGATCCCGACGGCGTGGCCCGGCACGGCATCAGTGTGGTCCGCCGGATCAGCGGCGGCGGAGCGATGTTCATGGAAGCCGGCAACTGCATCACCTACTCCCTGTACCTGCCGCAGACGCTCGTGGACGGGATCAGCTTCGCGGACTCGTACACGTTCCTGGACGCCTGGGTGATGGCCGCCCTCGAGAAGATCGGGGTGACTGCGTTTTACGTGCCCCTGAACGACATCGCCACGGACCAGGGAAAGATCGGCGGTGCTGCCCAGAAACGCCTCGCCAACGGGGGCATGCTGCACCACGTCACCATGAGCTACGACATCGACGCCGACAAGATGGTGGAGGTGCTGCGCATCGGCAAGGAGAAACTCTCGGACAAGGGGACGCGCAGCGCCAAGAAGCGGGTTGATCCGCTGCGCCGGCAGACCGGACTGGCCCGCACGGAGATCATCGCGGCCATGATGGAAGTGTTCAGCGAACGGTACGCCGCCACCCCCTCCGAACTCACGGCCGCCGAGCTCAGTGCCGCCCGGGACCGGGTGGTCACCAAGTTCGGCGCCGAGGATTGGCTGCACCGGGTCCCGTAAGCCCTTGCCGGTGTGACCTACTGCAGCTGTGCGGTGAGTGCCCGGAGCAAGTGGCTGCGCTGCTCAATGATGATCCTGCGCAGGGCCCGCGGAGCGTCGGTATTGGCCTCCAGCCAGGCATCCGCGCGGAGCACCATGGGGTGGTCCGCTGGCAGGGTCCCCGCCGGCAGATCCTGCGCCATGGGATACAGTCCCCGGACGATCCGGCTGGCGATTTCGATGCTCCGCTTGTCCCAGACACCGCGGAGGCACTCGAAGTAGGGCTCCACATAGGGGTCCAGCAGGGCAGCCGGAGCCGTGGCAAAGCCGACGATGGTGGCACTGAGAAGCTGGTTTGACAGCCCCGTCCCCTCCACGGCCTCCTGCCAGGCGGCGGCCTTCACCTCAGGCTCCGGACGGGCGGCCAGCGCGGTGGCGTGGCCCGCCCGGCCCGAGGCGGTGGTGTCCCGTTCGAGTTCTGCGTCCAGCTCGTCGGGGGTGGCCTGCCCGTTGGCCGCCAGGGCGTGCCAGAGGCTCCAGCGCAGCTCGGCGTCCACGGCCAGGCCGTCCACCACCACCGTGCCGTCCAGGAGGCCCCTGAGCCGGGGGAGGAGGGCAGCGTCGTGACGGCTGACGGCGGCGAGCGTCCGCGCCCAGGCCAGCTGGTAGTCCGAGCCCGGCGCTGCCTTACCCAGCTGGGCGTCGGCCGCCGCCAGGAAGGCGCCGCGTACCGCGTCGCGTTGGGCCAAGGGGGTGTAGCGTTCGACGGCGGTGGCGGCGTTCTCGAGGATGTTCAGCAGCACGCCGACTCCCGTCTCGGACGGCCCGAACGACGTCACCGCCTCCACGTAGCGGGAGGCCGGGCTTTCGCCGTCGCGGGCGGAGTTCCACAGCGCGGTCCAGCAGAGGGCTCGGGCCATGGGATCGGTGATCCGGTCCAGCGAGGCCAGGACCGTTGCCTCGGACACCGGGTCCAGCCGCACTTTGGCGTAGGTGAGGTCATCGTCGTTGACGAGCAGGAGGGCGGGCCGCGGCTGCCCGGCCAGTTCCGGGACCTCCGTCCGCGCTCCGGCAACGTCCGTTTCGACACTCCCCGTGCGGACCAGGGCGCCGTCGGCGTCGAAGTTGTACGAGCCCACGCGCAGCCGGTGCGGCCGCAGTTCCTCCCGTCCGGTGACGGGGTCCACCGCATCCTGGACGATCGTCACGGCGCCCAGTTCGCCGTCGTGCGTCCCGGTCTCCACGGACAGCGTGGAGATGCCGGAGGTCTGCAGCCAGGCGGCGGCCCAGCCGGCAAGGTCGCGGCCGGAAGCAGCAATGAGGGCTTTCAGGAGGTCCGCCAGGGTGGTGTTCCCGTAGGCGTGGTCGCGGAAGTACTGCCGTGAGCCGGCGATGAACGCGTCAAACCCCACGTACGCCACCAGCTGCTTGAGCACGGACGCGCCCTTGGCATAGGTAATGCCGTCGAAGTTCTGCTTGGCGGCCTCGAGGTCGGGGATGTCGGCCACGATCGGGTGGGTGGTGGGCAGCTGGTCCTGGACATAGGCCCAGGCCTTGCGTTTGTCGGCGAAGTTCACCCACGCCGTGTCCCAGTCGGTGGCGCGGTCCACGCCGAGGGTGCCCATATAGTCCGCGAAGGACTCCTTCAGCCACAGGTCGTCCCACCACTGCATCGTGACGAGGTCGCCGAACCACATGTGGGCCATTTCGTGCATCAGCGTATTGGCCCGTGCCTGGTACTGCGCGTCGGTGGCGCGGGACGTGAACACATAGCTTTCGGTGAAGGTGACCAGCCCCGGGTTTTCCATCGCGCCCAGGTTGTATTCCGGGACAAAGGCCTGGTCGTATTTCCCCCAGGGGTACGTGTAGTCGAACAGCCGGTTGAAGAAGTCCAGCCCGTTTTTGGTCAGGCGGAAGACCTCAGCAGCATCGAAGGATTCCGCCATGGAAGCCCGGCAGTACAGGGCCAGGGGCACCCCCAGCGGTGTGCCGTCGTCGAGTGTGGCGCTCCAGTGGTCCTGGGCTTTGAAGTAGGGCCCGGCAAGGACTGTGGTGATGTAGGTGGACATGGGGCGTGTGGTGGCGAAGTCCCAGCGGCTGGTGTCCGGATCGCTGGTCAGCTGCGTGCGGGCAGCTTCCACACCGTTGGAGGCCACCTCCCAGCCGGACGGTGCCATGACGTGGAACGTGTACTCGGCCTTGAGGTCGGGCTGTTCAAAGTTGGCGAACACGCGCCGGGCGTCGGCGGGTTCGTACTGCGTGTAGAGGTAGCACTGGCCGTCGGCGGGATCCACAAAGCGGTGCATGCCCTCGCCGGACCGGCTGTAAAGGGCGGTGCCGGTGACAGTGACCTGGTTTTCTGCCTGCAGGTTGTCCAGGCGGATCCGGGAACCGTCCACCACGTCGGCCACGGGGAGTCCTTTGCCGTTGAGGAACACGCTGTGGACTTCGCCGGCGATGAAATCCAGGAATGTGGACGCCACCTGCCCCTGGACCGGCACGGCTGCGGAGAAGTTGATAACGCTGCGGCTGGTGTAGCCCGCCACGTGCGGGTCCGCTGCCTGCCGCACATCCAGGGAGACGTCGTAACTGTGGGTGCTGATCAGGGCTGACCGTTGAGCGGCTTCATTGCGCTGCAGATTCTCATGTGACACTCAGCTATCTAATCACGGGATCCGGGCCTGCGGCTCACCATCCGGACGCCGGCCTAGGCGGTCATCAGCAGGGCCGCTGCCAGGCCCAGCAGCGCGATCAGCAGCCATGCCGCCAGCGCCGCTAGCAGTGCCCTTGCTCCGGTGTGCAGCAGCGTGCGGATCCGCACGGCGGACCCGAGCCCGAACAGCGCCGCCCCCAGGAGAATGTCCTGCAGCCCGGCACCGGCGTCGAGCCAGCCGTCGGACA
The DNA here is from genome assembly GCF_023913755.1 of Pseudarthrobacter cellobiosi. Lineage (GTDB taxonomy): Bacteria > Actinomycetota > Actinomycetes > Actinomycetales > Micrococcaceae > Arthrobacter > Arthrobacter cellobiosi. The sequence continues at coordinate 101,991 of NZ_JAMXBJ010000044.1, read as the reverse complement.
GCCAGCCCGTGGACCGAAGCCCCACCATGGCCACGAACCCCACTACGAACAGGGGCACCAGCGGCGGCAGCGCGTGTTGGCCCGATGTGCGCATGCGGTGGTGCAGGCCCGCCACGGCAACCACCGGTGCCAGGAGCAGCACGCGGGTGAGCTTAACGACGACGGCGATGCCCAGTGCCGCGGTGCCGGCAGTTTGCGCCGTGGCCACCACCTGGCCGACGTCGTGCACCGACGCACCCGTCCAGGCGCCGAAAGCGAGCGGGCTCAATTGCAGGGGATGCATCAGCAGCGGCAGGATGCCGATCGCCAGCGTGCCGCACAGTGTCACCAGCGCCACCGGCAGGACGGTATCCGCATGCCGGATCCGGCGCACGGCCGCCATGGCTCCGATGGCGGACGCCCCGCAGATCGAAAAGCCGGTGGCCACCAGCAGTGCCGTTTCACTCGGCAGCCGGAACAACCGCACCATCAGGTATGTGCCGCCGAAACTCAGAAGCACCACGCCCGTGATGAGGACCATGGCCAGCCAGCCCAGGCCCAGGATGTCCATGATGCTCACTTTGAGGCCAAGCAGGACGATGCCGCCCCGCATCAGGTGCTTGCCCGCGAAGTCCAGGCCCGGGCGCGCCCGGCCAGCGATCCAGACGGCTGTGCCGGGCAGGTTTGCGGCGAGCAGGCCCAGCGCAACGGCACTGGTCATGGCCGGCAGTGCCGGCGCCACGGCATGTACAGCGAAGGCAACGGCCAGGGCGGGGACCGCCGTTAGGAGGCCCGGCAGGAGCCTGCGGGAACGCATCGCCACACCGCGAAGGCTGGCCCGCAGGGCGCTTCGGCGGCCTTTGTTCCCGCCGGCTCCCGAGCTCCCTGGATTACTTGTCTCTGGCACTCACTAACCTTGCCGGATAGGACACGGATTCAACGAACCGCTGATGCCCAGCGGCAACACGCCACAATGGATGGCGGTAATGATTTCGAAACAAAAAGATGGTTGGCTAAAGGACATGTCAGACCTATTCCAGGATTACTCCGAGGCCGCCGGGCGCACGGGCGCCTACGACGAGATGTTCACTCCCGGCCAGGAAGCACGCGAGTCGTACGGCCAGGTGGCCGATGCCCTAAGCAAGCTCTCCCTCGCCGACGTCAGCGCCCGGGCGGACTCCATGGCACGGACCTTCCTGGACCGCGGCGTGACCTTTGACTTCGCGGGGGAGGAGCGGCCGTTTCCGCTCGACATCGTCCCCCGCGTTATCCCCGCCGATGAGTGGACCGTGCTGGAAAAGGGCGTGGCGCAGCGCGTCCGGGCCCTGGAAGCGTTCCTCAACGACGTCTACGACAAAATGAACGTGGTGGCAGACGGCGTCATACCGCGCCAGCTCGTCACCACCAGCGCCCACTTCCACCGCCAGGTGCACGGCTTCGAGCCGGCCGGCGGAGTCCGCGTGCACATCTCCGGCATCGATGTGGTGCGCGACGCCGCTGGCACCTTCCGCGTCCTGGAAGACAATGTGCGGGTGCCGTCCGGCGTCAGCTACGTCCTGGAAAACCGGCGGGCCATGGCCAAGGGCCTGCCCGAAGCGTTTGGCCAGCAGCTCATCCGGCCGGTCGAAGAGTACCCCCGCCGGCTGCTGTCTGCCCTGCGCAAAACGGCTCCCGCCGGCGTCGACGATCCCACGGTAGTGGTGCTGACCCCCGGCGTCTTTAACAGCGCCTACTTCGAACACACCCTGCTGGCCGGCCTGATGGGCGTCGAACTCGTCGAAGGCCGCGACCTCATCTGCCGCGGCAACCGCGTCTACATGCGCACCACGGCCGGTGAACAGCGCGTGGACGTGATCTACAAACGCATCGACGACGAGTTCCTGGACCCCCTGCAGTTCCGCTCGGATTCCATGCTCGGCTGCCCGGGACTGGTCAACGCCGCCAGGGCCGGCGGCGTGACCATCGCCAACGCCGTGGGCAACGGCGTGGCCGACGACAAACTTGTCTACAGCTACGTTCCGGACCTCATCCGCTACTACCTCAGCGAGGAGCCCGTCATCGCGAACGTGGATACGTTCCGGCTGGAGGAGAAGGATTCCAGGGAATATGTCCTGGACAACCTGGCTGAGCTTGTGGTGAAGCCCGTGGACGGCTCCGGCGGCAAGGGCCTGGTCATCGGGCCGGACGCCTCCAATGATGAACTCGAGGCCCTGCGCAAGCGAGTCGTCGCGGACCCGCGCGGCTGGATCGCCCAGCCGGTCCTGCAGCTTTCCACAGTGCCCACGCTCGGCGGGGACAAGTTCGGCCCGCGGCACGTGGACCTGCGCCCCTTTGCTGTCAACGACGGCGACGACGTCTGGGTGCTTCCCGGCGGACTCACCAGGGTGGCGCTCAAGGAAGGCTCCCTCATTGTGAACTCCAGCCAGGGCGGCGGCTCCAAGGACACATGGGTGCTGGCAGACTCACCCCAGGTGCCGGTCGAAACTGTTCCTCGGCCCACAATTTCCATCCGTGAGCGGGTGTCCGTCTGGCCAGTGGAGAGCAACTGGCGCGACCGCCAGTCGGAGCAGCAGCAGTGAGCCGGGCCATCGAACCGGCACAATTGGTCACGGGGGCATCCCCACAGATTTCGGACGCGCAGGAGGTCACCGCGAATGCTTAGCCGTATTGCTGAGTCCCTATTTTGGATCGGACGCTATGTGGAGCGGGCCGACGGCACCGCCCGGATCCTGGACGTGCACCTTGAACGCCTGAACCACCTCCCCATGGACGAACGCCGCAGGGTGGCCCAGGAACTGCTCGCAGTCATGGGTGCCCGGCCGCAGAGCGAAGACTTCGGCCTGCCCGAACTCCTCCACGCCCTGGCATACGACAAAACCAGCGCAACGTCCATCGCTGGGTCGCTGGGCGCAGCCCGCGAAAACGCACGGCGTGCCCGCGAGACCGTGTCCTCGGGCCTCTGGGAAAGCCTCAACACCACCTACTACGGGCTGAGCCAGCACCGCAAGGACGTAGTGGGGACGTACCGCTTCTGCAACTGGACGCTGGAACGGACGGCCATGGTCAGTGGCCTGGCCGACACCACGGTTAGCCATGACGAAAGCTGGCTGTTCCTGGTGTTGGGCCGGTCCCTGGAGCGCGCCGACATGACCGCGCGGATGCTCTCCACTCGGGATGTCCTCTCTGCGGGCATGTCCTGGGTCAACATGCTGCGGTGCGCGGGCGCCTATGAGTCGTTCCTGCGGACGCGCCGAGCCGCCTTCGGGGACCAGCACGCCGCCGAGTTCCTCCTGCTCGACCGGCTGTTTCCACGGTCCATCGTCTACGCCCTGCGGGACGCCGATGAGTGCCTCGCCAAGCTGGACCCTTCTGCACAGCGCGTGGGCTTTATCAACGACGCCCGCCGGATCGTGGGCCAGGCCCGTACGTTTCTCGAGTTCCACCGGACGGACGATCTAATGTCCGAACTGCCCGAGCACATGGAACGCGTGCAGAAGGCCGTCTCACAGGCCTCGGACGCCATTTCCCGTAAATACTTCAATCAGGCAGACGAACTGGCCTGGGTGGGAGAAGTTTCATGACCCGGCTGAGCATCATCCACACCACGGCTTACAAGTACAACAAGCGCGTCACGCTGTCCTACAATGAGGCGCGCATGACGCCCCTGACCGATCCGCAGCAGGTGGTCCTTGAGTCCGTGCTCAAGGTCTCGCCGTCGCAGGCGGCCGTAAGCAACTACCGGGACTACTGGGGCACACGGGTCACAGCATTCGACATGCAGATGCCGCACGACCACCTTGAGGTCGTTTCCAACATCACCGTTGAAGTGCACCGGGCGGAAAAAATCCCCGCCGACGCTGACATCGCTGGCTGGGACGTCCTGGCATCGAAGGAGTCGTTGAATACGTTCAGTGACTGGCTGCCGCAGTCCCAGCTGAGTGGTCCCGGCGTCGAGGTACTGGGAATCATTCCAGGTGTCGTAGAGGGCAAGAACCCGCACGAGGCCGCCATGGCCATCTTCGAATGGATGCGCGGCGAGATGACGTACATGTCCGGCTCCACCGCGGTCACCACCAACGCGGAGGAGGCCTGGGGCCAGCGGCAGGGTGTCTGCCAGGACCTCGCACACCTCGCCATCGGCGCGCTGCGCAGCTGCGGCATTCCCGCCCGGTACGTCTCGGGATACCTGCACCCGAGGTCGACGGCGGCCATCGGCGAGACAGTCGCCGGCCAGTCACATGCCTGGCTGGAGTTCTGGGACGGGGACTGGCGCAGCTGGGATCCCACGAACCACAAGCCGGCAGGCGATTACCACGTCACCGTCGCCAGGGGCCGGGACTACCGGGACGTGCCGCCGTTGAAGGGCATCCTGTCCGGCGGCGGCGGTTCGGCGCTGAGCGTGAGCGTGGAAATTACCCGCCTCGCTTAGGCAGTCGGGGGCATTTCCTCGTCGTGCCCAAGGTCCTGCCCAGGACTACTCCGGAGCTGCCTTGGCCGCTCCGGAGAGCTGGGTCCACCAGGTCATGGGTGCTGTGACTTTGAACCGGCGCCCGGTCACTGTTCCCGGGCTCACCCGGACAAAGGTGTCCTTCTTCCCGGCCTGCCATGGGAAAAGATACAGGGCTGCGGAGTCCAGGATGCCCTCGGTTCCAGTGATGGCCTTTGCCGGTCCCTTGACCACCACGCTCCAGGCGAGGCCACTGACGGCATCCACGCCGTCGGCCTCCAACGCCACAGCGGCACCTCCTGAGGCGGCGGCCAGCTTCGTTCCTGCGCCGGTGCGGAAGACTAACGTTCCGCCATCCACCGTGTAGTTGATGGGGAAGATATCAGGCTGGCCGTCCACCAGGACGGCCAGCCTGCCGACGGAAACCGTCCGCAACAGTGCCCAGCATTCATGGTGTTCCAGGTTCTGGACCTGGGACGTGGACTCGTTGGAGTTGGACTCGCCGGACGTTGGGTCGCTGGACGTTGGGTCGCTGGACGTTGCTTCGCTGCTCATGCCGCCGAGCCTACGCCCAACCCTCCGGCCAGGAAAGTGTCCGTCCTACCAGGGGCTGGGCTTGTAGTCCTTGAGGAAGACCCCGTACTGGTCCTCGCCGTTTTCGCCCATCACGATCGGATCGTAGACGCGGGCGGCGCCGTCCACCAGGTCCAGAGGCGCGTGGAAGCCCTCCTCCATGAGGCGGACCTTGGTGAAGTGCGGCCGTTCGTCAGTGATCCAGCCGGTGTCCACCGCAGTCATCAGGATCCCGTCGGCGTCCAGCATTTCCTGGGCGCTGGTGCGGGTCATCATGTTCAGGGCTGCCTTGGCCATGTTGGTGTGCGGATGCCCGGGGCCCTTGTAGGCGCGGGAGAACTGGCCTTCCATGGCGGAGACGTTGACGATGTACTTCCGGTGCGCCGTGGAGCGCTTCATGGCGTCCCTGAGCCTGCTAACCAGCAGGAACGGGGCCGTGACGTTGCAGAGTTGGACTTCCAGCATTTCCAGGGGGTCAACCTCGTCCACCACCTGGGTCCAGCTGTTGATGTCGGCCAGGTCCGGGACGAGCCCGCCGGCGTCGATCGCTGTTCCGGAGGCGATCCGCTCCAGCGAGGCCGAGCCGGTGGAGAGCGCCAGCGAAGTGATGGCGTCGCCGGCCAGCACCGGGTGATCCGTGACACTGCTCGCCAGGGCGAGGGGGTGTTTGTCGTGGGCGTGGCCGAACGTCACCAGTTCCGGTCCGCCGTTGGCCGGCTCCAGCGCGGCGGGCAGCGGCTCGTCCTCCGCGTCCACCAGGGGTTTGTAGGCGTTGCCGGATCGGCGCACCGTTTGGGCGGCGTTGTTGATGATGATGTCCAGGGGGCCCGCGGCGTTGAGCGAATCCGTCAGGGCCATCACCTGTGACGGGTCGCGCAGGTCGATGCCCACGATCCGGAGCCGGTGCAGCCACTCGCTGCTGTCTTCCATTGCCGCAAAACGGCGTGCGGCGTCTTTGGGGAACCTGGTGGTGATGGTGGTGTGCGCGCCATCCCGGAGCAGGCGCAGCGCGATGTACATGCCGATTTTGGCCCGCCCGCCGGTGAGCAGCGCACGCCGGCCTGTCAGGTCGGTGCGGGCATCCCGCTTGCTGTGGCTGAAGGCGGCGCATTCGGGGCAGAGCTGATGATAAAAGGCGTCCACCTGCGTGTAGTGCTTCTTGCAGATATAGCAGGGGCGGGAACGGATCAGGTGCCCGGCCACCTTGCCCGTCGCCGAGGTCTCCAGCTTGTTGCCGCGGGTCTCGTCGTCGATCCGGTCCGGTGCTGCCGTTGCCGTCTGGGCGATGACGGCCCGGTCGGCTTCGGAGATCAGGTCCCGTTTGGTGACGCGGCGGTGACGCTTCACGGCCTTGAACAACTTCCCGGTGGCACGGCGCACCGAGACATAGTCGGGGTGTTCCTCGTCATAGACGTGGATGGTGTTCAAAACCTTGAGGCAGGCCTGGATTTCCTCAGGCGACAGATCGGGGGAGCTCATTGTACCGATTTTACAGCCTGGGGAAGATCCGGCCCGACCGGGTCCAGCTGTTCGCTGTCCTGCCGGGCCTGCCCGTCCCTCGCCTAGGAGCGGCGGCCGCCCGGGGCGGCCTGGGATGCCGCCTCCGCATGGACCGCAGCAACCTGTTCCACAGATTCGCGGATTTCTGGATAGTTGGCCGTGGCCGCTTTGATGGCATTGGGTACAAGGTGAAGGTTCCTGGCGGCAAGCGCCCGTTCCGCCTCCCCGGGCTCAGGCACCTGCTGGCCCTTGGCGAGCACGGTGATGCCGGACTCGGTCACCTTGAATCCGCGGGCGCGGTCCAGGTCATGGTCCAGGCCGATCGCGGCGCCAGCCGGCACCTTCACGTTTTTGTCCAGGATGGCCCGGTTGACTACGGCGCCCTTGCCGATGTTCACCTTGTCCATCAGGACCGAGTCGATGACCCTGCTGCCGTTACCCACAAAGACGTCATTGGACAGGACGGATCCCTCCACCACGCCGCCGGAGATGACCACGCCGCTGGACACAATGGAGTCCAGGGCGGTGCCCACGGTGTCGTTTTCGCCGCGGACGAACTTGGCCGGCGGGGAGATGCTCTGCCGCGTGTAAATGGGCCATTCAGAGTTGTAGAGGTTGAACACCGGCAATGGCGAGATGAGGTCAATGTGGGCGTCGTAGAACGAATCGATGGTGCCGACGTCGCGCCAGTAGGTCCGGTCGCGTTCCGTGGAGCCGGGAATGTCGTTGAGGGTGAAGTCGTAGACTCCGGCCTCACCCTGGCTGACGAAGTAGGGGATGATGTCCCCGCCCATGTCGTGCTTGGTGTCGAGCCGTTCGGCGTCCACGTGAAGGGCATCCACCAACGCGTCGGCGTCAAAGACGTAGTTGCCCATGGAAGCCAGGAACTGGGTGGGATCAGCGGCCAGGCCAGGAGTTGTGGCGGGCTTTTCCACAAATGCGGCGATCTTCTGCGGGTCCTCCTGGTCCACCTCGATCACACCGAACTGGTTGGCCATGCTCAACGGCTGGCGCACGGCGGCCACAGTGGCCTTGGCACCGCTCTGCACATGCTGCTCCACCATCTGGGCGAAGTCCATGCGGTACACGTGGTCCGCACCAACCACGACGACGATGTCGGGGTTGGCGTCATGGATCAGGTTCAGGGACTGGTAGATGGCGTTGGCGCTGCCGAGGAACCAGCTCTTGCCGACGCGCTGCTGCGCCGGCACGGACGCCACATAATTGCCCAGCTGCGTGGACATCCGCCAGGTCTCGGAAATGTGGCGGTCAAGGCTGTGGGACTTGTACTGGGTCAGGACCACGATCTGCAAGTAGCGTGAATTCACCAGGTTGGACAGCGCAAAGTCGATCAGCCGGTAGCTGCCGGCAAAAGGCACTGCAGGTTTCGCCCGGTCTGCCGTCAGCGGCATTAGCCGATTTCCCTCGCCGCCCGCGAGGACAATGGCCAGGACTCTTTTATTCAACGGCATGGTAGTAGCTCCTGTACGCCTTCGTAACTCCCCAAACAGTCCGGCACGCCCGGACCCCTTCACACTAGAACAGATAGTGCGGAAGGACTACCTTGGGTAACGTGCGAATAGACATTGTGACTAAAGAGTTCCCGCCCGAGATCTACGGAGGCGCCGGAGTCCACGTAGCGGAATTGAGCAGGGTGCTTAGTAAGCATGTTGACCTGCAGGTTCGTGCCTTCGGTGCACCCCGCGACGCCGATTACCACGGTGCCGGGGTGACCTCCTATTCCGTTCCCGAAGACCTGGGCTCGGCCAACGCCGCCGTCCAGACGCTCGGGGTGGACCTGCGCATCGTGCCGGACGTGGCAGGCGCCGATCTGGTCCATTCGCACACCTGGTATGCGAACATGGCCGGCCATCTTGCGTCTCTGCTCCACGGCATCCCGCACGTATTGAGCGCCCACAGCCTGGAGCCCCTGAGGCCGTGGAAGGCCGAGCAGCTTGGTGGCGGCTACGCGTTGTCCTCCTGGGTCGAGAAAACCGCCTACGAGGCAGCAGCGGCGATCATCGCCGTTTCGGAAGGCATGCGCCAGGACATCCTCCGCAGCTACCCCGACGTTGACCCTGCCAAAGTCAGGGTGGTCCACAACGGCATCGACGTCAAACTGTGGCAGCGCGACGAAAACCAGGACACCGTCCGCGCCCTGGGCATTGATCCGGACAGGCCGAGCGTGGTGTTTGTCGGCCGCAACACGCGCCAGAAGGGCGTGCCTTACCTCCTGCGTGCCGCCGCGAAGCTTCCGGCCGATGTGCAGCTCGTGCTGTGCCTTGGGGCGGCGGATACCCCCGAGCTCGCCGCAGAAACTGCACGCCTGATCGAGGAGCTACAGAGCCAGCGGACCGGCGTCGTGCTGATCGAACGGATGCTGCCGCGGAACGAACTCATCCAGGTCCTCAGCCACGCCACAGCGTTCGCCTGCCCGTCCATCTATGAACCGCTGGGCATCGTCAACCTCGAGGCGATGGCCTGCGGTGCTGCCGTGGTGGCCAGCGCTACGGGCGGTATTCCCGAGGTGGTCCAGCATGGCGAGACTGGCCTGTTGGTGGACCTCGAGCAGGTCACCGACGGTACCGGCACACCGCTTGATCCGGAGAAGTTCGTGACGGAATTTGCCGCCGCTCTGACCGAGGTGGTGTCCGATCCCGAACGGGCACGTGCCATGGGCCAGGCCGGCCGCCGCCGCGCGGAGGAGCACTTCTCCTGGGACTCCATCACCGAGACCACCCTAGAGGTCTACCGCTCAGTGCTTTCCTGACGGACGGCAGGAACAGCAGCACTAGTGACCCAACAGCGCACGACGGCGCCGCCCCCCACAGAGGGGAGCGGCGCCGTCGCGCGTTGCCCCGCGAGTGGAACGCGGAGCTGCGGTCAGTTCGGCTGGGTGAGGCCGCCGGCTGATGTGCGCGCCAGCAGCACCTTTTCGTCGACGGGTGCGTTGCCGCTGGCCCGCTGTGCTCTGACGTAGGCGCGGGCCTCGTCCTGCCGGGCCTTCTCGGCACCGGTGGCGATCGCCGCCCGCACGTGGTCATCGCCGTACCCGAAGGCGTCCACAAGGTCCAGGGCGTGGGGCCTGATCTTGACCAGGAGCCGGTTGATGTAATCACCCACGGTGCGTGCCCGTTGCATGGAGAGCCGGCCGTTCATCAGGTACCAGGACAGGTTCTTTTCGATCAGCGACAGGCCGAACAGATCGCGCAGCCAGGTCAGGACCCTTTTGGTGCCCGGGTCCGTGACATCTTCCAGGGCCTCCGTGAACGCCTCCCATTGCAGGAGCTCGGCGTGCGCCTGGGCGGCATCGATCAGCTCGTTCTGGTGCTGGTTGAAGAGGGCCGCCCCCTTTTCGACGGGCAGTTTGTTGGCGCCTTTCAGGGCCGACCCGACGTCGGCCACCATGGTCTGGACGCGGTCCGTCAGGAGGGCGCGCTGGCCTTCCTCGTCCCGGAGCGCAATGGCAGCCTTCTGGACTGATCCGGTATCGGCGACGAACTGTGCCACCTGCCGCAGGCCGGTGCGATGGATCGCGACGCCCGTTGCCTGGGCAACCACGTAGCGTGCAAGGACGCCAAAATCGACATTCCTGAACTCCTTGGCGTAGTCGGCCAGGAGGCGCTTGGCCACAAGCTGGAGCAGCACGGTGTTGTCGCCCTCAAACGTGACGTAGACGTCCAGGTCCGCACGAAGGGAGGCAAAGCGGTTTTCGATCAGGAAGCCGGCGCCGCCGCACGCCTCACGGCATTCCTGCAGGGTGTCCAGGGCATGCCAGGTGCTCAGCGGCTTCAGGGCTGCGGCGAGTGTTTCCAGATCCTGCCTGTCCTCATCGGTATCGTGGGCGCCGGAAAAGACGTCGTCGAATTTCTGGAGGAGCTGCTCGTGCGCGAAGCCCGCGGCGTACGTGGTGGCCAGCCTGGTAAACAGGCGCCGCTGGTGGCGCTGGTAGTCCAGGAGGACCTCTTCGTCAGTGTGCGAGGACGCGTTGAACTGGCGCCGTTCGGTGGCATAGCGGATGGCTGCCGTCAGTGCGACCTTCGACGCCGCCACGGCAGCGCCGTCCAGCGACACGCGGCCCTGGACGAGGGTTCCCAGCATGGTGAAAAAGCGTCGGCCGGGGCTGGCAATGGAGGACGTGTAGGTCCCGTCAGGTGCCACATCGCCGTAGCGGTTCAGGAGGTTCGTGCGGGGAATGCGGACGTTGTCGAAATGCAGCCGGCCGTTGTCGATCCCGTTGAGGCCGCCTTTGATACCGTCGTCCTCACCACCAATCCCGGGCATGAATTCCTTGGTCTGGGGGTCCCGGAGGTCAACGTAGAAGGCATGCACTCCATGGTTGACGCCGTTTGTCACGAGCTGGGCGAAAACGACGGCGCCGAGGCCGTCGATGGCTGCATTGCCGATGTAGTCCTTCCACGCAGCCCGGAACGGTGTGTGGACCAGAAATTCCTGGGTTTCGGCGTCGTAGGTCGCAGTGGTGGCGATGCTGGCCACATCGGAACCGTGGCCGGTCTCCGTCATGGCGAAGCAGCCGGGGATCTCTAGGCTCATGATGCCTGGCAGCCACTTGGTGTGATGCTCCTGCGTGCCCAGGTGCATCACGGCCGAGCCGAAGAGACCCCACTGGACGCCGGCCTTGATCTGCAGGGACGGATCGGCGGTGACCAGTTCCTCGAACCTGGCCACGTTGCCGCCGTGATCATCGGAACCGCCCAGTGCTGCCGGGAAGGCCCGCTGCACGGCGTTGTTGTCCACGAGGTACTTCAATTGGCCGAACGCCCGCGTCCGGTGTTCGGTGTGCGTCAGTCCTTCGATCTTGTGCAGTGCCGGGTCGCTGGCCAGCGCGCGCGATTGCCGGCGGGATTCCGCCCATTTACCCAGGAGCTGCTCGCCGAGCGCGGCAACGTCGACGGCGGGCTGCGCAGCCGTTCTGTGGCCGGCGGTGGGGTTGGTGACGGCGGCCTCCGGGCCGGTGGTGCGGTCCACTACTTCGGTCATGTCAATGTCCTTCGTTGGTTCTGACAGGAGGGTGTGAGGTTCTTGGGGCGGAATCATGGCGCGCTGGCAGGGTTAAGCTCGGGGGCGATTCCCACACATAGCCAGGCCGTGATCTGGCGGGCCATGGCTTCCTGGTCCGGCTTCGCCGCCGAATCAGGTGTGCTGAGCCATTGCTCGCCGGCATTCCGGACCAGGCCGATGGCCGCCGTGGGCCAGTAGCCAATCACCGCTTCTTTGCCATCCCCGAGGTGGGTCCGCATCGGCGCCGCAATCATCTCGGCGATGGAATCAAAGAAGTGTCCTAGGGCTCCGGAGATGGCCGCCGATCCCTGCGGACCGTCTGCGTCCACTGGCGCATAGCGGGTGACGAAGCTATAGACGTTGGGGCTGGTTTCCGCCATCTGGAGATAGGCCGAAATCATGGCAAGCAGCCCTTCCCTAGGCGTCTGGGCACCCTGGGCCGCTTCGCGGATCTTGCGCTGCATCTGGCTCAGGACAACTTCCCCGACAGCGTGCTGCAGTCCTGCCTTGTCGCCGAAGTAGCGATAAAAGACCGACTTTGATGTGCCGGAGGCCGCTGCAATCTCCTCCATAGAGGCATCGCTGCCCAGCGCGTGAACCGCGCGGCGTGCGGACTTGATGAGCTCCCGGCGTCGTTCCTCCCGATGCGTCTGCCAGCGGGCCGAACGGCCGTCGGCATTTGAGCCGGTGGCCGGCGTCTGGACTTCTGAGTGGAGGTTGTTCACGATACTCAGCGTATCAGGTACGCTGGGTATCGGTAACCGTCGCAGATCAGAGGAGTCACCCATGTCCGTCAATGGACAGTCCGGCACCGGACCCCACGAATTCGCCAGCCCCACGACTTCCGGCGCGGCGCGTCCAGTCCGCCGGGCCGTAATTGTGGGTGGTAACCGGATCCCGTTTGCCCGGTCCGGCGGGGCCTACACGAAGTCTTCCAACCAGGACATGCTCACCGCCGCACTGGACGGTCTTATCGCCAGGTTTGGCCTCCAGGATGAGCGGATCGGCGAGGTTGCGGCCGGGGCCGTGCTCAAACACTCGCGCGACTTCAACCTCACCCGCGAGGCAGTCCTGGGTTCGGCGTTGTCGGCGGAAACCCCCGCCTACGACCTGCAGCAGGCGTGCGCCACCGGCCTCGAAACGGTTCTAGGCCTGGCCAACAAGATCAAATTGGGCCAGATCGATTCCGCCATCGCCGGTGGTGTCGACTCGGCGTCGGATGCCCCCATTGCTGTCAGTGAGGGCCTCCGCGAGATACTCCTGGACCTCAACCGCGCCAAGACCCTTCCCCAGCGCCTGCAGGTGCTCAGCCGGCTGCGGCCCAAGGACCTGGCCCCCGATGCTCCGAGTACGGGGGAGCCACGCACCGGCCTGTCCATGGGCGAGCACCAGGCGCTGACCACCGCGCAGTGGAACATTTCGCGGGAGGCGCAGGATGAGCTGGCTTTCAACAGCCACCGCAACCTTTCCGCCGCGTATGACGCAGGATTCTTCGATGACCTCCTGACGCCATACCGCGGCCTCGCCAAGGACTCCAACCTGAGGGCGGACACCACACTGGAGAAGCTGGCTACACTCAAGCCCGTCTTCGGGAAGAGCCTCGGCGCCGAGGCCACCATGACGGCGGGAAACTCCACACCGCTGACCGACGGGGCCTCCACGGTCCTGCTCGCATCCGAAGACTGGGCTGATGCACATGACCTGCCGAAGCTCGCCACCGTCGTGGATGGTGAAGCTGCCGCCGTGGACTTCGTCCACGGCAAGGACGGACTGCTTATGGCCCCCGCGTTTGCGGTCCCCAGGTTGCTGGCCCGCAACGGACTGACGCTGGATGACTTCGACTTCTTTGAGATCCACGAAGCCTTCGCCGGGACTGTCCTGAGCACCCTGGCCGCTTGGGAAGATGATGAGTTCGGCCGCACCCGGCTGGGACTTGAGGGTGCCTTCGGCAGCATCGACCGCACCAAGCTGAACGTCAACGGCTCCTCCCTGGCCGCGGGCCACCCGTTCGCAGCCACCGGCGGACGCATCGTGGCCTCGCTGGCCAAGATGCTGCAGGCCAGAGGCGCCGTCGAGGGAAGGCCTGCGCGCGGACTTATTTCCATCTGCGCCGCCGGCGGCCAGGGCGTCGTCGCAATACTCGAAGCACTCTAGGGGCACCGGATGACGGATAAATACACCACGCTCGTCAACCAGGGCGTAGGCAAGAGCATCGCCAAACGGCTGGGCCTGCCCCAGCCTGCCGTGCTGCGGCGCTTCAAGCCGGGCCAGCCCCTGGTCGCCGGCCCCGTCCTGGTCCAAGGCAACACCGCCGGTGCCGACGAACTGGCCGCCAAGCTGCTCTCCTGGGACCTGGACGTCCGGCGCCACGCGGTGCCCCGCGAAAAACTTGGCGCGATCATTCTGGTCCTGGATGAGCTGACCCGGCCCGAGGATCTTGAAAAGCCTGTGCTGTCCGCCGCGGCTTCACTGCGTGATCTCGGCCCCAGCGCCCGCGTCATCACCATCTCCCGGCCGGCCGCCGAAACCGCGTCCCCTGCACAGTCGGCTGCCCGGCAAGGCGTGGATGGCTTCCTGCGGTCGCTGGCCAAGGAACTCCGGGCCGGCGCAACAGCGAACGGCATCGTCCTGGCAGAAGGTGTCCAGAGCACCAGCCCCAGCGCTCTGGCAGCCCTGCGGTTCTTTCTGTCCGGCCGGTCGGCATTTGTGGATGGCCAGTTTCTGACTGTGGCAACCGAGCAGGGCCACCTCCCCCCGGACTTCGAGAAGCCGCTCGCCGGCAAGGTTGCCGTGGTCACCGGCGCCGCCCGCGGCATCGGTGCGGCTATTGCCCGGACCCTCCACCGGGACGGGGCCACCCTGGTCCTCGTAGACATCCCGGCAGCCGGGGACCATTTGGCTGCCGTTGCCAACGAAGTCCGCGGCACGGCGCTTCAACTGGATATCAGCAGCGCAGATGCCGGCCAGCGGATCATCGAGCACGCCGTGCAGCGTCACGGCCGTCTGGATATCGTCATCCACAACGCAGGAATTACCCGGGACAAGCTGCTCGCCAATATGGACCACAGCCGCTGGACCTCCGTCCTGAACATCAACATCGCCGCCCAGCTCAGAATCAACGAAGCGCTCCTTGCTTCTGAACACTTCCGTAATTCACCACGGATTGTCTCGGTGGCATCCACCAGCGGCATCGCGGGCAACCGCGGCCAGACCAACTACGCGGCGTCCAAGGGCGGCGTGATGGGTATGGTGCGCGCTTCTGCGCCCCTTCTGGCGGCGAACGGCGGGTCCATTAACGCGGTGGCGCCCGGATTCATCGAAACAGACATGACAGCACGGATCCCGTTTGCCGTCCGCGAAGTGGGACGGCGGCTGAACTCGCTGCAGCAAGGTGGCCAACCGTCCGACGTCGCGGAGGCCATTGCTTTCCTGGCGAGCGACGCCGCGGGGGGCATTAACGGCGACGTGCTGCGCGTCTGCGGACAGAACCTGGTGGGGGCATGAGTACAGTCCAGCCGGTCATCCTGGGGGAGATGCCTTCCCTGTCCAAGCTGTACGTCAATGCCGCCGCGCAGGCGGCGCGGCGGCGCGTCTTGGGCACGCACAACGGATCAAACCTTCCGGCCACTAGCCACGAAGTGCGCGGGGTAAGGGCCGACGTCGGCAACCTCACCGCCTACCAGCACCTCATCGGGCTGACTGCCAGGGACACCCTGCCGGCTGGCTACCTCCACGCACTGGCATTCCCGCTGGCCATGAGTGTGATGAACCGCGACGATTTCCCGCTGCCGCTCCTGGGCATGGTCCATCTCAGCAACCATGTGGAGCAGAGGTCGCCGGTGCTCTTCACGGAATCCCTGGACATCCAGGCCAGGGTTGAGAACCTCCGGGGCCACCGGGCCGGCACACAACTTGACGTTGTGTCCGAGATCCGTGGCGCGTATACGCCGGACATCAAGTGGACCGGGCGCTCCTCCTACCTGGCCAAGGGTGTGTTCCTCCCCGGCATCGACAAGCCAACGCCGCACAACCGCCAGGCCGATTTCACGCCTCCGGACCCCACCGCGCTTTGGCAGTTGGGGGTCGACACCGGAAGGGCGTATGCCGCTGTTTCCGGTGACTTCAACCCGATCCACCTGAGCGTTCTTTCTGCCAAGGCCCTGGGCATGCGCCGCTCCATCGCGCACGGGATGTACCTTGCCGCGAGGGCCCTCGCGGATGTCGGGCCAGCCAAAGGCGAAACATTCACGTGGGATGTCACGTTCGAGGCTCCAGTGTTCCTGCCGGCCCGCGTTGCCTTGGATATCACCACGGCGCAGACGCCTGGCGAAGGCTGGCAGCGGGCCGAATTTGTGGCGTGGAACCCCCGTTCCGGCCGTCGCCACTTCAGCGGGTCCGTGGCACCGCTCTAGGACGCCGGCCGCACGGCCCTGAGGATACGGTGCAGGCTCAGGAGGATGGACTCGGACGCTGTCACGGCCGAATCTTCCTGGGCCCGCTCCGCAACCGTTGCCATGCCGGCCTCCACCGCTGACTTTGCGGCAGCAAACAGCCGCCGCTGGTCTGCTTCATCCTCGCCGTCGAACGAGGCCAGGAGTTCGCCGGTGGCGGTCATGGCCGCGGCCAGGGGCGCACTGTCGTTGAAAGGCACCGTGTAAGGTGCCTCGTCTGTCCAGATGACATCGGACAGGACTTCTGTCATGTCCTGGATGTGGAACGTCACCCTCTCCAGATCACGAAGGTTGTGGTAGTCGAGATCCACATCGCGGGGATGGAGCCGCCGGCGCGGATTGGCCCGCTGGCTCGCGTCAGCCTCCTGCACGAGATGGCGGACCGAGCTGGCTGCTTCGGCCAGCTCGGTCGACCGGCGGGACCAGTCCTCATGCTCAGGAGGCCACTTTTCAGTCAGGGCCGTTCCCATGTCAGTCAGCTGCCGCCCGAGGGCCAGCCGGAGTTTGCCCAGGCTGGTGGCTGCCGCATTGAAGCGCAGGGGCGGAAAGACCAGGAAGTTGACGGCGATGCCCACCGCGACGCCGACGCCCATCTGAAGGAGGTAGCCGAAGGAAAAGTCGTCCCGGTTGCTTCCCCCCACCAGCAGGACCAGCAGCGCCGCCGTCGGAATCCAATCGCTGCCCGAGCCGATGCGGGGGAGACCGCCGAGCAGCACGCCGAGTCCCATAACGACCGCAACAGACAGCGGTGACGGATCACCGACACTGACCAGCGCAAAGGCGAGCCCGATACCCAGGGCGAGTCCGACGAGCGCCTGGAGACCCTGCCGGAAGGATCCGGCCACGTTGTGGTACATCGACACCAGGGCGCCGAGCGGTGCGTAGTACGGATACTCGGCAGCGGATCCTGGCATCAGGGGAGCAATGGCGAAAGCGAGGCCGGCGGCCAGAGCTGCCTTCGCCGCCAGCTGCAGGCGCTGTACTGTGAATGCCGACGAGAGACCGGCCACCGAATTCCGCAGGATTCGGGTTCCAGCGGAGGGCCGGCCCTGCGGCTGCGTTTGAGTGTCACCCATCAGCCCCACACTAGGTGCACCCGTGTACTAGGACAAGGCCGACGCCGCCCGCCGGACCTCCGCAGCCAGCCGATGAGCTTTGCCCTGGGTGCGTCCGTCCTCCGCCCGCTGCGGGATGTATCCGAAGCCGAGGCCGTACGCGGGATCGGCGAACCCCAGCGCAGCGTTGGCTCCCTCGTGGCCGAAGGCGCGGTGGCTGCCGAAATTCCGCGACACGTGTGGCTTCATAAAGACCACGGCAAAGGCGTTGTCCAGTCCGGACAGGCGGTCCAGGCCCCACACCTGCTCCTGGGACATGGCGCTGACGGTCTCAGGGGTCAACAAGGGGTCCCGGCCGTCCACACCGGTGATGGCCGCGGCGTAGAGCCTGGCCAGGCCCTCCGCCGTACCCACACCGCCGGCGGCACTCATCCCCGCGGCGCGCACGGCCCGTTGATTGGGAAGTTCCATGATTGTGCTGACTGCCGCGTTGCTGTTAAGCCCGTCCAGGCTCAGTGGATCCAGCCATGGTTGAAGGGGATCGACGTCGTAGAGGACGTCACGGTAGCGCGGTTCCAGCTTTTCGGGCAGCCCCAGGAAGAAGTCGATGCCGTAGGCCGTGCGGATGCGCTGGTCATAAAGGCTCTGCAGGCTGGTGCCCGTGACCCGCCGGCAGAGTTCCTCCATGATGATTCCGATGGTGAGAGCGTGGTACCCGAAGCAACTGCCGGGACGCCATGCGGGGCTCGCCGCTGCCAACCTTGCCGCGGCCCGGGACGTGGTGAATTCGTCCAGGGCGAAGCCTCCCTCGACTCCCACCAGGCCGGCCTGATGGGACAGGGCTTCATGCACCAGCAGGCGGTCCTTGCCGTGGCAACCGAACTCGGGCCAGTAGTGCGCCACCGTCCGGTCAAGGTCCAGCAGCCCGTCCTGGACGAGCAGCGAAATCACCAGCGCCGCCACGCCCTTGGAGACTGAATACGCCCCCGTGATGGAATCGGCGGTGATGTGGGGCCCGCCGAACAGGTCCACGATCTTCACGCCGTCGCGGTAGGCAGCCAGTTGGGCGCTGTACTGCGGATCCGCGGCGAGAAGGGCCTCGAACAGATCCAAAACGCCTTCATAACCGGGCACTGCAAAGCCAAGAGAATTCTGCATGGGCTTAGCCTAACCGGTTAGAAAGCGGTTTCCCGATGCGGCGCCGCTCCATGGCATGGGGAAACTTCTTCGCCGGGGCGCACCGGCCCCGGGGGAGTGCCGTCACCGAACGGCCGGCCGCCCAGTGATTCCCTGCCATGGGACTCCAGCCAGCCCTCCGGATCAGGACCCTGCGGCACCATCCGGGTGGGATTGATGTCCTCGTGGACGATGTAATAGTGCTGCTTGATCTGGACAAAATCGATCGTGTCTCCGAAACCGGGAGTCTGGAAAAGATCCCTTGCGTAGCCCCACAGGGCCGGCAGTTCGGTCAGCTTCTGCCGGTTGCACTTGAAATGCCCGTGATAGACGGCATCGAACCTGGCCAAGGTAGTGAACAGGCGGACATCCGCTTCCGTGATGGTGTCACCCACGAGGTACCGCTGTCCGGTGAGGCGTTCCTCGAGCCAGTCGAGCGCGGCCCACAGCCGGGTGTAGGCCGAGTCATAGGCCTCCTGGGAGCCCGCAAAGCCGCAGCGGTAGACGCCGTTGTTGACCTCGGTGAAGACGCGCTTGTTGACGGAGTCAATTTCGGCGCGGCGGTGTTCCGGGTAAAGGTCAGGCGCCCCGACCCGGTGGAAACGGGTCCATTCGGTGGCAAAGTCCAGGGTGATCTGAGGGAAGTTGTTGGTGACCACCGCGCCGCTGGCAATATCAACGATCGCTGGCACCGTGATGCCGCGCGAGTAATCCGGGAAGCGCCGGAAATAGGCGCTCTGGATGCGCTCGATGCCAAGCACGGGGTCCACCCCGCCCGGATCGAGGTCAAAAGTCCACGACCGGGCATCGTGGGTAGGGCCGGGCTGGCCAAGGGAGATGGAGTCCTCCAGGCCGAGGAGCCTACGCACAATCACGGCCCGGTTCGCCCACGGGCATGCCCGCGCCGCAATCAGCCGGTACCGGCCAGCTTCCACTGGCCACCCCGGCTCGCCGTTGACGCCGGGACGGCCGTCGTGGGTGATCCGGTCCTCAATGTAATTCGTTTCCCGGTTGAACTCGGCACCGCCGGTCACATATGCGCCCAGGGTGCTGTGCTCGGTGCTGGTGTCCGTGCTGTCGGCAGCGGTGGCATTCGTGGCCTGCGGCCCGCTCGGAAATTCCTGGCTCATGCGGACCAGCCTAGGCTCCGGCGGCCAGGATTGCCGAGATGGGCTGCCAGGCGACCAGCCAGGAGCCGGCAATAACGACGACAAAGAGCGCGATCCAGATGCCGGAGGGTATGGACGTTGCGCGGTACAGGATATACGCGTCGGAACTGGCCAGCGTGTCACGGCGCCGCAGGTGCACATTGGTGAGCTTCGCGAGATCCCGGACGGCGGCCACAAGCAGGGCCACGCCAAGCACGACTGCAACATGGCCGGTGAAGCTGCTGGGCACAACGAGGATCAGCACCCCGCCGCCTGCGACGGCAAGGCCTGTGATCAGCAGCCCCGCGAAGTTCCTGATGAACACGAGCGAAACCAGGAGGATAAGGGTGCCTGTGGCCAAGGCGGCCGGACCCCAGCCGGCAAAACCGGAGGTGACCAGGGCAGCGCCGGTCAGGGCAGGTACAGGATAGCCCCAGAATCCGGACCAGACGGCGGCGGCCCTGCCCCGGCTGTAACTGGTGGTTGTGCCTGAGTGGTCCAATCGGAGCCGGATCCCGCTCAGTCTTTGGCCGCTCATGACGGCGGCGAAAGCATGGCCGAGTTCGTGCGTGGCGGTGGCCAGGAGCCCAAAGTACTTCCAGGTGGCACGGGGGATGGACAATGCAGTTGCCAGCGCCAGCACCACAGCCAGTTCGGCCACCGTGACTTGGGGGATGGCGGCACGGCTGAAGGCTTCAACGATCCGTTGCCACAATTGCTCGGGAATCAAGGTCGTTTCCCGCCGGGCCGGGAGTAGTGATTGTCAGCCATAGCCCTCTACGGTACTAGAGGGATGGTTCACCACTGTCCTGCCGCCCTGCCGCCCTGGGGCGCCCAACGAATCGAGGAATGCCGTGACCACTTTGAAGGAACGCCTGCACGCTGATGTTGTGATGCACATGAAGGAGCGGAACAAAACCGCCCTGACAACGGTGCGCAATGTCCTGGGCGAGATCGAAACACGGGAGAAGTCGGGAAAGACGCCCATTGTCCTGGACGACGCCCAGGTGACCTCGTTGTTGCAGAAAGAGGCTGCAAAGCGACGTGACACCGCAAGGATCTATATGGAAGCCGGAGAATCCGAGCGGGCCGCGGCCGAGATCGCCGAGGCCGAAATCATAGAAGCGTACTTGCCGCAGCCGCTGACAACAGCCGAAGTCGAGGCGATTGTTGACGAGACCATTGCCGGGCTGCGGAACGAAGGCGTAGAGCCCGGCATGCGTCAGCTGGGCGCCGTGATGAAGCCTGTCACGGCCAAAGTCGCCGGACGCTACGACGGCAAGGCCGTCAGCGAGATCGTCCGCAGCCGCCTCGCCTGAGCCGTCAGCTCGAGCCTGTTAACGGGAAAGGCACGCCTACTGAACGTGGGCGTGCCCTAACTTCCTGTTGGCGGAACTCGGCCGCCACGGAAAAGTGTCCGGTTTCTTGAATCAGCCTTCGCAGTCAATGCAGTAGCTGTGTCCGTCTTTCTGCCGCGCAATCTGGGAGCGGTGCCGCACCAGGAAGCAGGAGTAGCACGTGAACTCGTCCTCAGCCTGCGGGATAACCTGCACGACCAGTTCCTCGGCAACGAATTCGCCTCCCGGAACGCCGGCGCCATCCAGCCCGTCGGCCTCATCGAGCTCGAGGACGACGCTGCGGGCGTCCGGTGCATTGGCGGACTGCAGTGCCTCGAGTGAGTTGTCCTGCGACTCCTTGACGTCGGAGCGAAGTTCGTCGTAATCGGTTGCCACTTAGGTGTATCTCTTTTCTTTGGTTCGTCTGTCGCGTATGCAACCTACAGCATCCGGCGGGTATTCCCCAATAGCCTGGCAAGAAAATTTCTCTGCGGCGGCTATATTTCCGTGAGGACACCCGCTGGGATGGGCGTCGGGTGACATTGGGCACCATGGTGCCCGGGACCGAAAGTCAGCGCACGGCGGCCGAGCCGCGAGACCTAGTTAAGTTCCTTGGCCAAGGCCGTGGTCTGAGGCGGGGTAACCCGCCCCAGGCGCTCATCGAGCGTCACGCGCAGCCGGGCGGCCGCCACCTGAACCCGGTAGTCGGCAGGGGTGACCTTCCCGTCCGGCGCAGAGGCGGCATTCGGGCGTGCTTGGACGTCCTTGTGTTCAGACGACCCTGCGCTCACGGTCCAGTCACTATCGTCCCCGCCCGGCACGTACTCCCACGCCGCGTCGAACAGTTCGAGCTCCTCGGTACGGGCCAGCTCACTGCCTGCGAGGACGTTTAATGTCGCAAGCCCCAAGGCCTTGGTTCCTTGATCTTGATCCAAGGCGCGGTCCAGGGCCCACTGGGTGCGCCGCCACCATTCCGCCCGGCTGTCCGCTTCGGTTTGTTGCCGGAGCGACTGCTCGTCGGCGTCGCGTTTCTGGTCCAGCGCTGTCTTATCGGCCGACGTGCGCTGGGCCAGGGTGCGCCAGTTGATGTAGAAGGCCAGCAGGGCCGCGATCAGGACAGCCAAGGGGCCAAGCCCGGCAAGGATCACCCACCAGTCGGCCGCCCCGGAGTCGACGACGACTTCAAGCGGGCCAGGCGGCGGGGGTGGATTCACGGCTCCAGCTTAGGCCGCCGAAGGAAACAGAAAAACCCCTGAAATCCTTGGATTCCAGGGGTTTTCCCATTTGTGCGCGGAGGGGGACTTGAACCCCCACCCCCTTTCGAGGACTAGCACCTCAAGCTAGCGCGTCTGCCATTCCGCCACCCGCGCAGGTGGTATTTCGGAGATCGTTTCCGCCTTTCAGCGTTTCGCTTTTCTCCGAAGCAGCGAGAAAAACTCTAACACGAACTTTCCGGAAACATGGAATCGGGGCTGATGGGTAGGCTGAGGGCACACGAGAACGCAGGTTGTTTGCAGCCTTCCCACTGCCCAAGGAGTATCTATGTCTGACATCCGTGCCGAGGATGAAGTTGTCCGGATTTGCCAGGAACTCATCCGGATAGATACCTCGAACTACGGTGACGGCTCGGGTCCGGGGGAGCGGGTGGCCGCGGAATACGCAGCCGGGCTCATCGAGGAAGTAGGCCTCGCAGCCGAGATCTTCGAGTCGGCGCCCGGCCGCGCAAGTGTTGTGACTCGGATGGCCGGTGAGGATCCGTCCGCCAGCGCGTTGGTGGTGCACGGGCACCTCGATGTAGTGCCCGCCCTGCGTGAACAGTGGTCGGTGGATCCCTTTGGCGCGGAGCTCAAAGACGGACTCATCTGGGGCCGCGGAGCCGTGGACATGAAGGACATGGACGCCATGATCCTTGCTGTGATGCGGGATTTGGCCAGATCCGGGCGCAAACCCAAGCGCGACATTATTTTTGCCTTCTTCGCCGACGAGGAAGCCGGCGGTGAGTATGGCGCCCGCTACGCAGTCGACACGCGGCCCGAGCTCTTCGAAGGCGCAACCGAAGCCATCTCGGAAGTAGGCGGCTTCTCGGCAACCATCGGCGGGCAGCGCACCTACCTCCTGCAGACGGCTGAGAAGGGCATCTCCTGGCTCCGGCTGGTGGCGCACGGCCGGGCTGGCCATGGCTCCCAGATCAATACGGACAACGCCGTCACCCGGCTGGCTGCGGCGGTAACCCGGATCGGCGAATACAAGTGGCCGATTGAGCTGACACCCACCACACGGCAGTTCCTGGACGGCGTGACTGAACTCACAGGGGTGGAGTTCGATCCGGACAATCCGGACCGCCTGCTCGACCAGCTCGGCACCGTGGCGCGCTTTGTGGGGGCAACCCTGCAGAACACCACTAATCCCACGCTGCTCAAGGGCGGCTACAAGCACAACGTCATCCCCGAATCGGCTGAGGCCCTGGTGGACTGCCGGACGCTCCCGGGCCAGCAGGACCACGTGCTGGAGGTCGTGCGCGAGCTTGCGGGCTCCGGTGTCGAGGTCAGCTACGTTCACAACGACGTCTCGCTTGAGGTCCCGTTCGCCGGAAACCTGGTGGATTCCATGATCGACGCCCTGCACACCGAGGACCCGGGGGCGAAAGTGCTTCCCTATACGCTCTCCGGCGGCACGGACAACAAATCATTGAGCCGGCTCGGTATCACCGGCTACGGCTTCGCTCCCCTCCAGCTACCCGACGATCTCGATTTCACCGGGATGTTCCACGGTGTGGACGAGCGGGTTCCGGTGGATTCGCTGAAGTTCGGCGCCCGGGTGCTCAACACGCTCCTCACCAATTACTGAGCCGGCCCGGACATGACTCCCGAGGAAGTCCTGCCGGAGCCCTTGCTCCAGGCCATCCGCGGCCGTGCTGCGGGCTACGACCTGGACAACACCTTCTTCTTTGAAGACCTCGAAGAGCTGACCGCCGCCGGCTACCTCAAGCTCTTTGTGCCGGCGTCCGACGGCGGCCTGGGGCTCGGGCTGGAGGCGGCAGCACAGTGCCAGCGGCGGCTGGCAACGGCGGCCCCGGCCACCGCCCTGGCCATCAACATGCACCTGGTGTGGACCGGCGTCGCCCACGTCCTGGCCGCAAAGGGGGACCATTCCCTTGGCTTCGTCCTGCAGGAGGCCGCCCACGGCGAGATCTTCGCCTTCGGCAATTCCGAAGCCGGCAACGATTCGGTCTTTTTTGATTCAAAAACGGCAGCCGTTCCCTTGCCGGGCGGAGCGTACAGCTTCACTGGTACCAAGATCTTCACGAGTCTTTCGCCCGCCTGGACCCGGCTGGGAATCTTCGGCAAGGACGGCCAGGCAAGGGAAGGCGCAGGGGAGCTCGTGCACGGATTCATCACCCGGACTGCCGCGGGCTACTCCATCCTGGATGACTGGAACACCCTGGGCATGCGGGCCAGCCAGTCAAACACCACCGTCCTGGACGGCGTCGAGGTCCCCCCGGACAGGATCTTCCGCAAACTCCCGGTGGGACCCAACGCCGATCCGCTGATTTTCGCCGTCTTCGCGTGCTTCGAGACATTGCTGGCTGCCGTGTACACCGGCATTGGCGAACGTGCCCTGAACCTGGGTGTTGAGGCCGTCAAGCGCCGTACATCCTTCAAGAATGCCGGCCGCAGCTATGCGCAGGATCCGGATATCCGCTGGAAAATCGCGGAGGCCGCCATGGCCATGGATATCCTCTACCCCCAACTGCTGACCGTCACCCGCGATGTGGATGCGCTCGTTGAGCACGGGCCGCAATGGTTTCCCAAACTTGTGGGGCTGAAGGTCAATGCAACTGAAACGGCCCGCCGCGTTGTGGACCTGGCCATCAGGGTAAGTGGCGGCTCCAGTTACTTTCGTGGGTCGGAGCTTGAGCGCCTGTACCGGGACGTGCTGGCCGGGATGTTCCACCCATCAGACGATGAGTCGGCGCACAACACCGTGGCGAACGCGTGGCTGGGTCCGTTGGAGGACTGAAACAGGCCCCTGGCCCGTCAACCCCTACACGGTCCGCTGGCCCGTTAATCCCTATACGGTCCGCTGGACCTGCATCACCCGGCGGCGGAGCCAGAAGCGCCTGCCGCCGCCCAAATACAGCTTGCTGCGTTCCAGCTCCCACTTGCCGTACTCGGAATGCTCCACAAGCCGGCGCCTGGCGTCAGGCAGCGAATCGTCAGGGCTGACCGTCAGGACGAGGTACTCGTACTGCCTAAGAATGTCCCGTTCGCGCTGGACCGAGCTGGTGAGAAAATGTTCCTTCATTGCTCTCCATTTTCGTCCTTTTCCGGCTAACGTGAAGGCATGAGCATCGATCCGCGTGTCGCGCTTCAGTCCTTGACAACCGCCTTGGAAGAACACCTTATAGCAGCATCCAACCGGCGTGGAGATGGCGATCCCGCGGTGGAAGCGGCTTTTTTTGCGGTCGCAGATGCTTTCGAGGTTTATGAAGACGCACTCTACGAGGCTTACAGCGAAGTTACACCCCTTCAGGTCTTCGATGATGAAGAAGACGAGGACGATGAAGCCGGCATCGATGACGACGAGGACCTGGAAATCCTCGAGGACTGAGAACTCCACGCCGCCATCGCGGGCAACGACCTAACGCCGCGGCCCTGAACAGCGTGTCAGCCGGGCACGGAAACTCAGCCGGGCAGGGAAACGTCCTCGAGAGCGCGGGCAATTTCGGGAGGCAACCTGGTCAGTTGGGCCGCCATGATTTCTTTCGCCTGCACGGGCGTCCTGGGTCCGATGATGGCCGTGGCCACGCCATGCTGTGACAACAGCCAGCTCAGCGAAACATCCAGCGGTGTCCTGCCCAGGCCCTTGGCAGCCATGGCCACGGCTTCCACAACGCTGGACGGCTGCGCCTCCAGATACGGCTCTACGTAGGGTGCGGAGTCTGCTCTTGCCGCCCGGGAATCGGCGGGAATGGCGCCGCGGTACTTGCCGGTCAGGACGCCGCGTCCCAGCGGAGCCCAGGCCATCAGCCCCAGACCGGCATCTTCGACGGCGGGAACCAGTTCCGCTTCCGCCTTTCGCTGCAGGAGTGAATATTCAGCCTGCGCGGCTACGAGCGGAAATCCGGCCACCGCCGCGGCCTTGGCGCTTTGCCACCCGCTGAAGTTGGAGATGCCCGCATAACGGGCGCGGCCGCTCCGGAGCGCGAATTCAAGCGCAGACAGGGTCTCGTCCAGCGGGACGTTGCCGTCCCAGGCCTGGGCAAACCAGATATCCACGTAGTCAGTCCCCAGCCTCGCCAGGCTGGCGTCCAGGCCGGTGAGCATCGCGTTGCGCGACGTGTCCACCGTGCGCCGGCCGTCCGACGTCGACATCCCGGCTTTGGTGGAGATGCAGACTTCGGTGCGGGAGACAACGTCACCCATGAGGGACCCGATCATCGCCTCTGCGCGGCCGTCGGCGTATGACGCCGCGGTATCTATGAGTTTTCCGCCACCATCGATAAATGTCCGCAATATCTCCGAGGCGTCCTGTTCGTCGGTATCGCCGGACCAGGACATGGTGCCGAGGGAAAGGGCGGAGACTCGCAATCCACTGTTGCCGACGTAACGCTGCTGCATAGCTGCAAGCTTACGGGGAATCAACAGGGTCCATGACGTAGGGTCTTAGCGTGAACTGGTTTGAGGCGGCCCTGCTGGGCCTAGTGCAGGGACTGACCGAATTTCTACCGATTTCATCGAGCGCCCACCTGCGGATTGTGGGGCAGTTTCTGCCCAACGCATCCGATCCCGGGGCCGCGTTTACCGCCATCACCCAGCTGGGTACTGAAACGGCGGTGGTGATCTACTTCTGGCGTGACATCGTGCGGATCGTCAGGGCGTGGGCGGGATCGCTGACCGGAAAGGTCTCCCGCCAGGACCCGGACGCCCGCATGGGCTGGCTGGTGATTTTGGGCAGCCTCCCCATCATCGTGCTGGGTCTGCTGTTCCAGGACCAGATTGAGTCGGTGCTGAGGAGCCTGTGGCTGGTAGCAACCATGCTGATCGTCTTTGGGCTCTTTCTGGCCGTGGCCGACGCGATCGGAAAGCAGGACCGGGACCTCACCCAGCTCACCTACAAACACGGCATTTTGTACGGCTTCGCCCAGGCCCTGGCTCTTATTCCCGGTGTGTCGCGATCCGGCGGCACCATCACCGCAGGTCTCCTGATGGGCTACACACGCGAAGCCGCCGCGCGGTATTCGTTCCTCCTGGCTATCCCGGCGGTGTTCGGCAGCGGCCTTTACCAGCTGTACAAAGTGGTCTCCAAGGAAGGCATCACCGGCCCCTACGGCCTTCCGGAGACGGCGCTGGCCACCGTCATCGCCTTGGTGGTGGGCTACGTGATCATCGGTTGGTTCCTCAAGTTCATTTCCACCCGAAGCTACCGGCTCTTCGTCTGGTACCGGATCTTCCTGGGCCTGGCCCTGTATCTCTTGCTCGGTTTCAATGTCATCAGCGCCTAGCCGTAGGCTTAGGCTGTGAAATCCTGGACCTCCCGCCCTGTCCCTGCGCTGCCCGGCGCCATGCCTGCCATCCGGCTGTTCGATACCGCTAAGGGGAGTGAGGTCACGCTCCGGGCCGGGGGAGAGCAATCCATGTACGTCTGCGGGATCACTCCCTACGACGCAACCCACATGGGCCATGCGGCCAGCTACGTGGCCTTCGACCTGCTGAACAGGGCCTGGCGTGACGCCGGCCAGCAGGTTTCCTACGTCCAGAACGTCACCGACGTCGACGACCCCCTGCTGGAGCGCGCGACTGCCACCGGTGTGGACTGGCGGGACCTGGCCGCGAGCCAGATTGAACTCTTCCAGACCGATATGGAGGCCCTGAACGTCCTCTCGCCGGACCACTACGTGGGTGCCGTTGAATCAGTTGACATCATTGTTCCGGCCATCGAACGGCTGGTCCGGCTGGGGCTGGCCTACCGCGTCCCTGGTACGGCAGGGGAGCCCGGCGGCGACGTCTACTACGACGTCG
Source organism: Pseudarthrobacter cellobiosi (assembly GCF_023913755.1). Taxonomy (GTDB): domain Bacteria; phylum Actinomycetota; class Actinomycetes; order Actinomycetales; family Micrococcaceae; genus Arthrobacter; species Arthrobacter cellobiosi. The sequence continues at coordinate 74,281 of NZ_JAMXBJ010000044.1, read as the reverse complement.
AAGCTGCCGGCAAGCAGTCGGTCGCCCCGGATGCCTGGACCCTGGGCTCGATCTCCCGCCTTGGTGAAGCCGAAATGCTGGAACTGTTCGCCGAACGCGGCGGCGACCCGGGCCGGGCCGGCAAGCGGCAGGCCCTGGACCCCCTGCTCTGGCGGGTTGCCCGTGACGGCGAGCCCAGCTGGCCGGGCGGCGGGTTGGGCCAGGGCAGGCCTGGCTGGCACATCGAATGCACGGTCATCGCCCAGCAGTACCTGCCGGCTCCCTTCACTGTCCAGGGCGGCGGCTCTGACCTCATCTTCCCGCACCACGAGATGGGCGCCGGTCACGCCTATTCCCTCGCCGAAGTTCCGCTGGCCCACCACTATGCCCACGCCGGCATGGTGGGCCTGGACGGCGAAAAGATGAGCAAGTCCAAGGGCAACCTGGTCCTGGTGTCCAAACTTCGGGCCGAGGGAGAAGATCCGGCTGCCATCCGCCTGGCCATCCTGGCCCACCATTACCGTTCAGACTGGTCCTGGACCGCTGAAGGGTTTGAAGCCGCGAAGGACCGCCTGGCTGCGTGGCGCAGCGCCGTCGCCACCTCGCCGGAAGGATCGGCCCCCGGCCTGATCGCAGAAATGCGGTCCGCCCTTGCATCTGACCTGAACGCGCCGGCCGCCCTGGAAGCTGTCGACCGCTGGGCTGCCTCGGCGGACTCCGCCGCGGCAGCGGGCAGCCAGCATGATCAGGCCCTGGTCAGGGACGCCCTGGACGCCTTGCTCGGCGTCGTACTCTAGGGCTTGTCCCGGCCCCGACGCTTGAGATAGCGCTCAAACTCCCGCGCGATGGATTCGCCGCTCGCCTCCGGAAGATCGGCCGTATCTTTTGCCTCTTCCAGCTGGCGGACGTACGCGGCGATCTCAGGATCCTCGGTAGCCAACTCATCGACGCCGCGCTCCCACGCAGCTGCCTCTTCCGCCAGTTCGTGCGTGTCCAGCGGGACTTGGATCAATTCCTCGACCCGGTGCAGGAGAGCCAGCTGCGCCTTGGGTGACGGGGCCTGGGCCACGTAATGCGGGACGGCTGCCCAGAGGGAAACAGTAGGAAGGCCCGCCAGGAGGGACACTTCTGACAGTACTCCGACGATGCCGACGGGACCTTCATACTGGGATGCTTCAAGGTTGAGGCGTTCCCGCAACACAGCGTCGTCAGAGGAGGTGCTGACCGGAATCGGCCTGCTGTGCGGAACGTCTGCCAGAAGGGCCCCCACCAGGACCACGTAGTCCACCTTCAGCGCTTCGGCGTGGACCAGCAGTTCCGCCGTATAGGCCCGCCACTTGTAGGACGGCTCAATGCCCTGGACGAAAATGACGTCCACGTTCGAATCCGGCGCACTGGCCTTGTAGATCCGTGTGGAGGGCCACTTGATCTTGCGTTCCCCCGAGGCGTTCCTTCGGACCGTGGGACGCGTGAACTGGAAATCGTAGTATTCGTCGGCGTCAATGGACGCGACCTTCTTGCCGCCCCAAACCCTGTTCAGGTAGCGCAAGGAATCACTGGCGGCTTCGCCGGCATCGTTCCAGCCTTCAAATGCGGCCAGCATCACAGTAATGCGCTCCCCGTCCGCCACTGGCAGCAGGAACTGCTCCGGTTCAGGTGCGGCACCCGGTTCCGCGGTGTCTCCGTCGAAGCTATTCATCTCATCACCCTACGTCCAAGAACCGGCGCGACGCATTGAATGAAGAGCCAAAAAGTGCGCCGGGGCGCGTGCGCGCCCAAAGACAATGCTGATATTCGCCGAGGGCGTATCCACCGGCTGGCGTTCAGGTGCGCCCCGTAGACTGGGAACATGCGATCCCTACCCTCCGTTTCCCCGCTCAGAGCCGTTCTTTGGGATATGGACGGCACCATTGTGGACACTGAACGCTACTGGATTGCCGCGGAGCACGCCCTTGTGGAAGCGCATGGCGGCACCTGGTCACATGGGCAGGCCATGCAGCTCGTGGGTCAGTCGCTGACGTATTCGGCCGGAATCCTGCAGGCAGCCGGTGTCCGGCTGGAGCGCCGGGAGATCATCGACACCCTGACCTCTGAGGTCATCAGGAGCGTCCGGCACTCTGTTCCTTGGCGTCCCGGGGCGCGGGAACTGCTGGATGACCTGCACGTCGCCGGAGTGCGGTGCGCGCTGGTGACCATGTCGGAGGAGCCGTTGGCCCGCGAAATTGTCGCGAGCCTGCCCAAGCCTTACTTCGAATTCCTGGTCACGGGGGACACCGTCACCCAGGGCAAGCCGCACCCGGAAGCATACCTGAAGGCAGTGGAGCTGCTTCAGGAAGCGGACCCGGACCTGACCGTGGATCACTGCGTCGCCCTTGAGGACTCCGCACCGGGAGTGGCTGCTGCGGTGGCCTCGGGCGTCGCCACCGTCGCCATTCCGCACATTGTCCCGATCCCCGACGATCCCAGGCACACCACCTGGGAATCCCTGGCCGGCCGCACCGTTTCCGAGCTGGAGGCCATCGCCGCGGGCAGCCTGGCCGCCGCGGCGTCTGGATCTGCCGTGCTCGTGACGGGGACCCCGTCATGAGCTCCAAGCCCGCCCCCGCCCGCCGCGAAGGAATACCGCTCGGCAGGATCGCCGGAATCCCGGTCATTCTGGCCTACTCGTGGTTTGTGATCGCCGCCTTTACCGTCATTGTCTACGGGCCCCTGCTGTTGGAGCAGAATCCGGCACTGGGCATCTCCGCCTACTACATGGCGTTCGCGTACGCCCTGCTGCTCCTGATCTCCGTCCTGGTCCACGAACTAGCGCACGCCCTCACGGCCAAGATTTACGGCTGGCCCACGCAGAAGATCGTGTTGAATCTCTGGGGCGGCCACACCCAGTTTGAAAATTTCACGGCGACGCCGGCGCGCTCGGTCATTGTGGCCTTGGCAGGGCCGGCAGCCAACCTGGTCCTCGCCGGCGGTGCCTGGGTGGTCCTGTCCACCACCAGCATGGGCACTGTGGCCGAGATCCTCACGAACATCTTTATGTGGGCCAACTTCGTCATCGGCATCTTCAATGTCCTGCCCGGACTCCCGCTGGACGGCGGCAGGATCGTGGAGTCGGCCGTGTGGAAAGCAACCGGGAGCCAGGCCAAAGGCACCGTCGCCGCCGGCTGGGCCGGCCGTGTCATCGTGGTGGCGCTGGGCTTCTGGTTCATTGCCCGGCCGCTGCTGGCCGGTGAGACACCTGATTTCAGCCTCCTCATGATCACCGTCCTCGTTGGCGGCTTCCTCTGGATGGGTGCCAGCGCGTCCATCCAGCAGGGCACACTGCGCGGAAGGATGCATCTGGTCAGCGCCGCTGCCCTGGCGGCTCCCGCCGTCGGAATTCCAGCCACCGCCACTGTGGCGGACATCCGCAGGCTGTCACCGGACGGCTCACGGGCCGTTGTGGTGTGCGGGCCGGAGGGGCGCCCGCAGGGTGTAGTGGACGCAGGCGCCCTCGCCGCTGTTCCTGACCACGCGGCCGCCTCCACGCCTGCCACGGCAGTGTCCTATGCCCTTGCGGCGGGAGCCTACGTGCCTGAGTCCTCCCAGGGGCAGGAGCTGATCCAGTACCTTTCCCAGCTTGAAGGTCACGAATATGCAGTGGTGGACCGTCATGGAACGGTCACCGGCCTTCTGGCGCAGAACGTGGTGGTGGCCGCCATCACCGGCAAGGCTGACCGGTCGAATAGGCATCCGCAGGGTCAAAGCCGGTAGAGTTACGTGCCGGCCGTGCATTGCCGCCGCGTGGCCGCCCGGAGGCCTCCGCCGTACCGGGCGGACCTATTTCGATGCGTGGCCCCACAGTTTTACAGGAGCGAGGAAAATCCATGAGCAGCGAAACTGCCGCCGAAGCCGCAGCACCATCCACCACCGGTGTTGCCGCCAATGGCACCCAGCCGGTGGGAGCTGCCCGCCGACGCGGACCGTTCCGTGAAGGGGAACGGGTCCAGCTGACCGACGAGCGCGGTCGCATGAACACCATCACCCTTGAGAGCGGCGGCGCCTTCCACACGCACCGCGGCTTCCTGAACCACGACGAGATCATCGGAAAAGCTGATGGCTCAGTCGTCGTGAACAACGTCGGCCAGCAGTACCAGACGCTGCGCCCCCTCCTCTCGGATTTTGTCCTCTCTATGCCGCGTGGCGCCGCAGTGGTCTACCCGAAGGACGCCGGCCAGATCGTCACCATGGCCGATATCTTTCCCGGCGCCAGGGTTGTTGAAGCCGGCGTTGGCTCTGGAGCGCTGTCCATCTCGCTGCTCCGGGCCGTTGGCGACAACGGATACCTCCACTCGTTCGAGCGCCGTGAGGAATTTGCGGACATTGCCCGGGGGAATGTGGAAACCATCTTTGGCGGCCCGCACCCGGCGTGGAAGATTTCACTCGGCGACTTCCAGGAGGAAGTAGTCCGCAGCGAGGCGCCCGGATCCGTGGACCGTGTAGTGCTGGACATGCTGGCACCTTGGGAGTGCCTTGATGCCGTCGCCACTGTCCTGGCACCAGGCGGGGTCTGGATCAACTACGTGGCCACGGTCACCCAGCTCTCCCGGACCGCGGAGGCCATCAGGGCTGACGGCCGCTTCACCGAACCCGATGCCTGGGAGTCCATGGTCCGCGGCTGGCACCTTGAGGGCCTGGCCGTCCGTCCGGACCACCGCATGGTGGCCCACACCGGCTTCCTGTTGGTCACCCGCCGGCTTGCCGACGGCGTCACCGGCATCTCCGTCAAGCGCCGTCCCTCGAAGACTGGCTTCAACGAAGAAGACGTCAACGCCTGGACCCCGGGTGCCGTGGGCGAACGCCTGGTCTCCGACAAAAAGCTCCGCCGAGCCGCGCGCGATGCCATTGCCGGCACCAACGTCAAGGACGAACCGGAGATCACGAACTAGTCCACATTTCGGGAGTCTCCAGCAGTACCTGCCAACTTGGGGCTAAGGTCTTAAGAAGAAGAGCAGGAAGGGGCTGATGCACCATGGAGACGCCGAATCAGGACTCCGGACGTACACCGGCGGAGCAGTCGGCCGCCAACGAACTGTCGGCTGCAGAGCGGCAGGCCAATGTCCTCCGCGACAAACTCAGGCACATTGACCGCCAGCTGGCAGCCGCCACGCAGAACAACGCCAAGTTGGTCAGCATGCTGGAAGCGGCCAAGGCCGAGATCCTGCGGCTGAAAAATGCCCTGGACCAGGAGGGCCAGCCCCCGTACAGCTTCGGCACCGTCCTGCAGCTCAATCCCAGGCGGCTGCCGTCACCGGGCAACAGCGGCCAGGCGGCCACCGAGGAATCGGTGGACATTTTCAACGCCGGCCGGAAGATGCGGGTGGGCATCAGCCCCCTAGCCAACATCAACCAGCTGGCGGTCGGCCAGGAGGTCCTCCTCAACGAGGCACTGCTGATTGTGGCCGGCCTCGGCTATGAACGCGCCGGCGAACTCGCGACCCTCAAGGAAATGCTCGGAACGGACCGCGCACTGGTGGTGGGGCGGGCCGACGAAGAACGTGTCATCAGGCTCTCCGGAGCCCTGCTCACCGAAAAGCTGAGGGTGGGGGACGCGCTGTCCATCGACTCCCGCACCGGCTACGCCCTCGAAAAAGTGCCCCGCTCCGAAGTGGAAAACCTCGTCCTTGAAGAAGTCCCCGACATCACGTACGAGGACATCGGCGGACTTGGTCCGCAGATCGAGCAGATCCGGGATGCTGTGGAACTGCCGTTCCTGCACCCGGACCTCTACCGCGAGCATGGGCTGAAAGCCCCAAAGGGCATTCTGTTGTACGGCCCGCCAGGTTGCGGCAAGACCCTGATCGCGAAGGCTGTTGCCAACTCCCTCGCCGCCCGTGCGGCGGAGCGGTCCGGCAATGTGGACCTGAAGAGCTATTTCCTCAACATCAAGGGTCCGGAGCTTCTGGACAAGTACGTGGGCGAGACGGAGCGCCACATTCGCCTGATCTTCTCCCGGGCCCGCGAGAAGGCCTCGGACGGCAGCCCCGTGGTGGTCTTCTTCGATGAAATGGATTCGCTGTTCCGTACGCGCGGGACCGGGATCTCCTCGGACGTCGAGACCACCATCGTCCCGCAGTTGCTGAGTGAGATCGACGGCGTGGAGCGGCTCGACAACGTCATTGTGATCGGTGCATCCAACCGCGAGGACATGATCGACCCCGCCATTCTCCGTCCCGGCCGCCTGGACGTGAAAGTCAAGATCCAGCGCCCCGATGCAGAGGCCGCGGCGGACATCTTCAACAAGTACATCACCACGGACCTGCCGTTCCACGAGTCCGACCTCGCCGAGCACAGCGGCGACGTCCAGGCGACGGTGGACGCCATGGTCCAGCGCACGGTTGAAGCCATGTACTCCACGGAGAAGTCCAACGAGTACCTGGAAGTCACCTATGCCAACGGCGATACGGAAATGCTCTACTTCAAGGACTTCAATTCAGGCGCCGTTGTCCAGAACGTTGTGGACCGGGCCAAGAAGTACGCCATCAAGGATCTCCTGACCCTGCACCAGAAGGGTCTCCGGATCGAGCACCTGTTGCGTGCCGTGGTGGATGAATTCCGCGAACACGAGGACATGCCCAACACCACCAACCCGGACGACTGGGCCAGGATCTCAGGCAAGAAGGGCGAACGGATCACCTACATCCGCACCATCGTGCAGGGTAAGGCAGGCCAGGAGCCCGGCAAGTCCATCGAAACGATGCCGAACACAGGACAGTACCTGTGACGGCAGCCCCGGAACGCGCCGGCGGGGGAGGGCTCCCGGCCGGCGGGGCCATGCGCGTCATGGGGGCGGAAACGGAATACGGCATCCACGCCCCGTCTGCGCCCGGAGCAAACGCCACCATGATGTCCGCCCGCGTTGTCCAGGCTTATGCCCAGGTAACGCGGCAAAGGGCAGCCGGAGGGGCAGAGACCCGGTGGGATTACACGGACGAGGAGCCCCTCCACGACGCCCGTGGCTGGACCCTGGAACGGGCCTCCGCCCACCCCAGCCAGCTGACAGACCAGCCGCCGGTACTCGACGCCGAAGCGGTGGCGCTTGCCTACGGCCGCGAGGAATTGGAACTGGACGGCGACGACGAGGCCGGCAGCCTCCTGATGAACATGGTCCTGGGCAACGGAGCCCGCCTGTACGTGGATCATGCCCATCCGGAATACTCCAGCGCAGAGGTGACCAACCCCCGCGATGCGGTGATCTGGGATGCAGCCGGGGACCTCGTAGCGCTGGCGGCCGTCCGTCGCCTGGCCGCGGATCCCGAGCTGCCTCCGGTCAACCTGTACAAAAACAATACGGACAACAAGTCCGTCTCCTACGGCTCCCACGAGAACTACCTCATGCCGCGTTCGGTGCCCTTCGGGGACATCGTTCGGGGGCTGACGCCATTCTTCGTCACGCGCCAGATCATGTGCGGCGCCGGGCGGGTGGGTCTGGGGCAGGACAGCTCCACGCCCGGGTACCAGATCAGCCAGCGGGCAGATTTCTTTGAGGCGGAGGTGGGCCTGGAAACCACCATCCGGCGTCCCATCATCAACACCCGGGATGAGCCGCACGCCACCGCCGACAAATACAGGCGCCTGCATGTGATCATCGGTGACGCAAATCTGAGCCAATCCTCGAACTACCTCAAGTTCGGCACCACGGCCATGGTCCTGAGCCTGATCGAGGCCGGGCTGGCGCCCAAGGTGGAGGTGCACGAACCCGTCGCTGCGCTTCAGGCAGTCAGCCACGATACGTCGCTGACAGCCAAACTAAGGCTGCTGGACGGGCGCCGCGTGACGGCCCTGGACCTGCAATGGATATACCACGAGGCGGCGGCCAAGCTGGCGCAAGACACCGGCGTAGCCGATGCCGTGGACGGGGACGGCCATACGCATCAGGTGCTGGAGCGCTGGGCTGCCACGCTGACCCAACTCGATTCCGACAGGAACGCGGCGGCCACCTCCGTGGAGTGGTTGGCCAAGCTCTCCCTCCTCGAGGGTTACCGGAACCGCGACAACCTTGCCTGGGGTGACGCGAGGCTCGGCCTTGTGGACCTCCAGTGGGCAGACATCAGGCCGGAGAAGGGACTGTATTACCGGTTCCTGGCAAGGAACCGCATGCAGCGGATCGTCGACGACGGTGCCATCGCCGCAGCGATGACCGAACCGCCGTCGGACACGCGTGCCTTCTTCCGCGGACGGTGTATCAGCAGCTTCGGCAAAGACGTGGTAGGGGCCAGCTGGGACTCGGTCATCTTCGATGTGCCGGGCTACGGCCGGCTTCAGCGCGTGCCGACCCGGGAGCCCCTGCGCGGTACCAAGGCGCTCACGGGAGGGCTCTTTGCCCGCCACCGGACGGCAGGTCCGTTCCTCGCCGAACTTTTGGGGCATAACACCGCTCCACCTGCGGCGTAAACCGCGCCGTCGGGCGGACAGCGTGGCAATATGGGCGTATCAGCAGATCCGCCCGGATCCGAGGATTTTAGAGGAGATCACCATGGCAGGCCAGGAGCAGCAGAAGCCACAATCACACGACAGCCAGGTCGAGGACGAGATCCCGGAGGCGCCTCCGGCAGCCCCGGAAGCCCAGGCATCGGCTGCCACCCAGGGCGTCGACGACCTTCTTGATGAGATCGACGGCGTCCTGGAGTCAAACGCCGAGGAGTTCGTCCGCGCCTTCGTCCAAAAGGGCGGCCAGTAACCCGGATCCGGATGGGTGGCGGAAGCCGCGTCCGGCCGGAATCTGTACCGACGTTGAAGGACCACGTACAAGGAGTGCATCAGTGCAGGAAACAACCGCCAACCAGGTAGCCGGCAACGCGACATCCTCATTCACCGAGCATCTGCAGCGCGACCGGCCGGACCTGCTTCCGTACAACCGTGCCATGCCTGCTGCAGCGGCGGCGACAGCTCCCCTGCAGGTGCCCCATGCCACCACGATCGTGGCGATGAGTTATGGCGGCGGTGTCCTGATGGCCGGTGACCGGCGGGCCACCATGGGCAACGTCATTGCCAGCCGGCACATCGAAAAGGTGTTCCCGGCCGACAGGTATTCGGTGCTGGGAATCGCCGGAACGGCCGGCATCGCGATTGACCTGACGCGGCTCTTCCAGGTGGAGCTGGAGCACTACGAAAAGATCGAGGGCACCCTGCTGAGCCTCGACGGCAAAGCCAACCGGCTGGGGGCCATGATCCGCGGGAACCTGCCGATGGCCCTGCAGGGACTCGCGGTCGTGCCGCTGTTCGCCGGCTTCGACACGACTGCCGGCGAGGGCCGGCTCTTCTCCTACGACGTCACCGGCGGCAGGTATGAGGAACGCGAGCACCACACGGTCGGCTCCGGTTCCGTTTTTGCCCGCGGCGCGCTGAAGAAGCTCTGGCGGCCCAACCTGGCCGAAGCCGAGGCAGTCTCCGTGGCGGTCGAGTCCCTTTACGACGCGGCCGACGACGACTCCGCCACAGGTGGTCCGGATCCCGTCCGTCAATTGTGGCCGGTGGTGTACACCGTGAACAGGGATGGCGCCCGGCGTATCCCCGAATCCGAGCTCGCCGCTGTGGCGGGCAGGATTATCGAAGCCAGGTCCGCCGAACGGCGGGAGGCCTAAGATGACGCAGCAGTTCTATGTCTCGCCTGAACAACTGATGAAGGACCGTGCGGACTTCGCACGGAAGGGCATCGCCCGCGGCAGGTCCGTGGTGGTCATCAGCTGCCAGGACGGTATTGCCTTGGTCGCTGAGAACCCCTCACCCTCACTGCATAAAATCGGCGAGATCTACGACAAAATCGCGTTTGCCGCCGTCGGCAAGTACAACGAATTCGAAAGCCTGCGCCAGGCCGGAGTGCGGTACGCGGATGTCCGTGGTTACTCCTACGACCGTGAGGACGTCACTGCGCGCGGGCTCGCGAGTGTCTACGCGCAAAGCCTCGGTGCCGTCTTCACCGCAGAACAGAAACCCTTCGAAGTGGAACTGGCCGTCGCCGAGGTTGGCCCCACGCCGGAACTGGACCACCTCTACCGGCTCACCTTCGACGGGTCCATCGCCGACGAGCACGGCTTCATCGTGATGGGCGGCCAGGCGGAGCGTGTCTCGGCGGTCATCGCTGAGGGCTGGCGACCGTCGCTGCGGTTCGCAGGCGCTGTACGCCTGGCTACCCGCGGCCTGGCCAGCGGCCCAGACCCGGCCGCTGAACAGGGCGGAGCGGGAGCAACCCTTCCCGCCAAGGCCGTGGAGGTTGCCGTGCTGGACAGGCAGTCGGAGACCTCCCGGGGTTTCCGCAGGGCCTTCCGGCGGCTCAACGATTCTGATATCACGGCACTGCTTGCTGAGGAGGACTGAGATGGACAAGAGAATCTTCGGTATCGAGACCGAGTTCGGAATCTCGTATTCGAGCCCCGATTCGAGGCCGTTGGCCCCGGAAGAAGTGGCCCGGTACCTGTTCCGCAAGGTGGTCAGCTGGGGACGGTCATCCAACGTGTTCCTGACCAACGGTTCCCGGTTGTACCTCGACGTCGGCTCACACCCTGAGTACGCCACGGCCGAATGTGATGATCTGGCCCAGCTCATTGCGCACGACCGCGCGGGCGAGCTGATCCTGGACGACCTCGTTGACGAGGCACAGGCAAGGCTGGCGGCGGAAGGATTCAACGGCACCGTCTACCTGTTCAAGAACAACACCGATTCGGCCGGCAACTCCTACGGCAGCCATGAAAACTACCTCATCCCGCGCCGCGGCGAATTCTCCCGGCTCGCGGAGATCCTGATTCCCTTCCTAGTGACCCGCCAGCTGATCGCCGGCGCAGGGAAAATCCTGAAGACTCCGCACGGGGCCACGTACGCGTTTTCCCAGCGGGCAGACCACATCTGGGAAGGCGTCTCCTCCGCCACCACCCGGTCACGGCCCATCATCAACACCCGCGATGAACCGCACGCCGACGCCGAATTTTTCCGCCGGCTCCATGTCATTGTGGGCGACTCCAACATGTCCGAAACCACAGCCCTGCTCAAGGTCGGCACCGTGGACCTCATCCTGCGCATGATTGAGGCGGGAGTGATCATGCGCGACATGAGGATGGAAAACCCCATCCGCAGCATCCGCGAGATTTCCCACGACCTCAGTGGAAGGGCGCTGGTCCGTCTGGCCAACGGCCGCCAGCTCACGGCCCTGGAGATCCAGCAGGAGTACCTCACCAAGGTCACGGCCTTCGTTCAGGAGCACGGGGCCCACAATCCCCACGTACCGTTCATCCTTGATCTTTGGCAACGGACCCTGAACGCGATCGAAAGCGGTGACACCAGCACCATCGACACGGAAATCGACTGGGCCATCAAGAAAAAACTGATGGACAACTACCGGCAGCGGCACGGCCTGGGCCTGGACGCGCCCAGGATTGCCCAGCTGGATCTTACGTACCATGACATTTCGCGGAGCCGCGGGCTGTACTACATCCTGCAGTCCCGGGGTGCGGTTCGGCGGGTTGTGGACGATACCGTGATCAAAGACGCGGTGGACGTGCCACCGCAATCCACCCGGGCCAAGCTGAGGGGCGATTTCGTCCGGCGTGCCCAGGAACTGGGCAGGGACTACACAGTTGACTGGGTGCACCTGAAGCTGAACGACCGCGCGCACCAGACCATCCTGTGCAAGGATCCCTTCCGGAGCGTCGATGAGCGGGTGGATGCCCTGCTGGGCTCTATGGGCTGACGTTCAGGTTCACGGGCTATCCTTGATGGGGCCGTTCCTTGGCCTTGCAGCGGTGCCGGGCGCCTGATTCCGGCTCCGCGTCCACCCTGCCCCGACGAAAGTTCTCTTACGTGCGCCGACTCCTAGCAATCCTGATCCCCGGCCTGCTGCTGCTTACCGCTTGTGGCGGTTCGCCCGCAGCACCGGAACCCACCAGCCAGTCTGCCGGTGACACTGCCAAGTTCGACTCCCTGAAACTGACGGACAACGGGGACAAGAAGGCTCCCGGTGTCGAGTTCTCCAAGCCCCTCGAAGTCACCGAACCCACCATCAAGGTGGTCACCGAAGGTGACGGTGACCGGGTCAAAGAGAACCAGATCGCAAACATCTCCATCCTCGCGCTCAGCGGTGCGGACGGATCCACGCTGGAGGACACCTTCCCCGGCGAGCCCGAACCGCTGCAGCTGAACGAGGAACTGAAGACCGGAAGCCCGGTTATCTACAGCGCGTTTGTTGGCTCCAAGGTCGGCTCCAGCCTTGCCCTGGCCATCCCGGGCCAGGCCGCAACCGCTGAAGGCGCCCCCGCCCAGCCAACGCAGCTTCTCCTGATCAAGGTGCTCTCCACCAAGGACGCACCGCAGACTGTCGCTCCGCTCGCAAAGCCCGAAGGCGAGACTGTCACCCCGCCGGCCGGCCTGCCGACCGTGAAGGACAACGACCAGGGCGTGCCGGAGATCTCCGTTGACGGAATCGCCGCGCCCACAGCCCTCGTGTCCCAGGACCTGATCAAAGGCACCGGCGCGGAGGTTAAGGAAACCGACACGTTGACCGTCAACTATGTTGGCGTGAACCTCGTGGGCGGCACTAAATTTGATTCAAGCTTTGACCGCGGCGAGCCGGCCAGCTTCCCGTTGACCGGCGTCATTCCGGGCTGGACCCAGGGACTGGCGGGAAAGACGGTGGGCTCCCGGGTCCTCCTGGTGGTCCCCAAGGACCTCGCGTACGGTGATGCCGGCCAGGGCGAAGCCAAGGGTGACCTTGTCTTCGTTGTGGACATCCTCGGCGTCAAGTAAACAGCAACACATCACCCACCCAAATAATCAAAGGAGCAACCATGTCATTTGGTCAGCGCGATTTCGACCGCCAGAAGCCGGAAATTGACTTCCCGCAAGGCGATGTCCCCACCGAACTGGTTATCACCGACCTCATCGAGGGTGACGGTGCCGAGGCCAAAAAGGGCGACACCGTCTCCACCCACTACGTCGGTGTGGCCTGGTCCACCGGCGAAGAGTTCGACGCTTCCTGGGGCCGCGGCGCCCCGCTGGACTTCCGTGTGGGCGTGGGCCAGGTCATCCAGGGCTGGGACCAGGGCTTGCTGGGCATGAAGGTGGGCGGCCGCCGTCGCCTGGAGATTCCTTCCGAACTGGCGTACGGCTCCCGCGGGGCCGGCGGAGCCATTGGCCCCAACGAAGCGCTGATCTTCGTGGTGGACCTCGTGGGCGTCCGCTGACCGAAGCATCGTAACGCTGGAAGGCGCGGTAACAATCAGGGTTTTGTTTTCCTGTTGGTTGCCGCGCTTTCTGCTTTCCGCGGAGGAGTTTAGTAACGTAGCCAGCGTGTCCGTCTCCCGTACTGAACGCCTGCTGAACCTCCTGATAGCCCTGCTGAACACCAAATACGGCCTGCGCCGGGCAGAGTTGCGGGCGAAGGTCTACCATGACACGTCCGGTAACGACGTGGCCTTCGGCAGGATGTTTGAGCGGGACAAGAATGACCTCCGGCAGTTCGGCTTCGATGTGGAAACCGTCACGGACCTCGGCTGGAGCGAAGATGATCCGGCCACCACCCGCTACCGCATCGGCAAGGAATCGAACCGCCTGCCTGATGTCCAGCTCAGCCCGGGGGAGTGGACCGTCCTCCTCCTGGCGTCCCAGTTGTGGGAGCGTGCCGCCCTGGGAACCGCCGCTGCCAGCGCCCTCCGCAAGCTCCAGGCCTCCGGTACCGTGTCCGACGTCGAACTTCCGGTTGGTGTTCAGCCGCGGATCCGGCCGGCGGGCCAGGCCTTTGATGATGTGGTGGCTGCCATGCACGCCCAGCACCCCGTCAGCTTTCGCTACCTGGCAGGCACCACCGGCCAGGAAGAGCAACGGACGGTGGAGCCGTGGGGCCTCGGCAGCCGCTTCGGCCAGTGGTATCTGACCGGCTACGACCGCTCGCGCAAGGCACCGCGCCACTTCCGGCTCTCCCGGTTCACGGGCCCCGTCACCGTGCTGGAGAAGGAAACCTACTCGGCTCCGCCGAACTTCAATGTCCGCGCAGAACTGGACCGGCTTCCGGAGCTCCCGCTCCGGACCGCCGTCGTGGACGTCCGGGAGGGCCGCCTCCTTGGCCTGCGCCGGCGCGCCACGCCGGTTGCCGACGGGAGTGCCGGAACGCCCGACGCCGGCTACGAACGGCAGCAGGTCAACTTCAGGGACGCTGAGGTGCTGGCCGAGGAGCTCGCATCCTATGGCCCGGACGCTGTGGCACATGCTCCCGACGAGCTGGTGGCAGCCGTGCGGCACCGGCTGCGCAACGCTGCCGCCTTCTGCGCCGCTCCCAGCCCTGCCTATCTGTTTGCGGACGCACCGCGGGGCCGCGCCATCCGGAAACGCACGTCTGAGGACCAGCTCAAGCGCATGCTGCAGCTGGTGCCTTTCCTGGTCCACAACCAGGGCCTGCATATCCACGACGTCGCAGCCCGCTTCGGTGTCACGCCCGCGGAGCTGGAAAGCGACCTGCGGATCCTCATCTGCTCCGGCCTTCCCGAGGGATACCCTGACGACCTCCTGGACATCCATTGGGAGGAAGGCCACGTTTACATCACCCAGGACCTGGATCTCAAGAGGCCGGTCCGGTTTACGGTGGACGAGGCCTGCGCGCTGCTGACCGGGCTCGAGACGCTCAATGGGCTTCCCGAACTTGCCGAAGGAGGTGCCCTGGAGTCGGTGACCCTCAAACTGATGGCAGCGGCCGGCGAAGAAGGGCTGCGGTCCGGTTCGCTTGCCGGTCCGGAGGTGGGCCCGTCGGATTCGGCCCTCCTTGACGTTGTCCGTGGTGCAATCCAGGAGCGGTCGCAGCTACGGCTCGTGTACTTCTCCGCCCAGCGCGACCAGGTCTCCGAACGGGACGTGGATCCGCTCCGCCTGTATTCCCTGGACAACACCTGGTACTTCGAGGCCTACTGCCATTCGGCCCAGGGGCTCCGGAACTTCAGGCTGGACCGGGTGCAGGAGGTCCACCCGAACGGAAATCCCGCCTCCACGCAGGTCCGGGCCGGGGAAAGCTTTCCGGCCAAGCTGTTCACGCCCAACGACGACGACACCACGGTCCTCGTACAGCTCACCAGGCAGGGCGCCGGCTTGGCGGACGATTATTACGCCGAACGTGTGGCACCCCTTCCCCACGGCGGCCTCGTAGCCGAGATCCGCTTCGGCAGCACTGCCTGGCTTCCCATGTTCGTGGCCCAGCACGGCGGGGCCGCCCGGATCCTCGAACCTTCCGAGCTGGGGGCGGCAGCGCTGGACTGGATCGAGGCGGCCCTGGCCGGGTACGGCGGCTAGACTCGTCAGCATGCCTTGGTGGTCCTGGATCCTGATCTGGATTGCGCTTATTGCGCTCTCCCTGCTCTTTTATGTCCTCCTGGGCATCCGGCTGTACCGCCAGTTCATGGCGGTAATGAAGGACCTGGGCGCCGCCGGAGCTAAAGTGGCACACCTGGCGCCGGCAGCGGCCACCGTCGATGACGGCTCCCAGCCGCCAGGGTCAGCTCCGCCCGGTGCGGCTGTTTTTGCCTCACCGGCCCAGATGCGTCATGATTACGACGCATCCAAGTCATCCCGCCGGGAGGGCCGCCGCCAGAGGCGCGTCCAGCGTAAGCACGATCGGGGCCAGCCCCAGTCACTTCGCGATCTCAATCTCAGTTAGACGTAGGATGTTGTTAGAGGAAAGGATTTCCCGTGGGAAGACTCTTTGATGGCCCGTGGCCAATTGTCATTATCATCGTCGTTGCGCTGCTGCTTTTCGCCGCGCCCAAACTCCCTGCCATGGCCCGCAGCCTTGGCCAGTCCATGCGGATCATCAAGTCCGAGGTCAAGGAAATGAAGAACGACGGCAAAACCGACTCCACCGACACGGCTTCCGGCCCGGTGGAAGGCAAGATCGTTAACCACCCGCCGGCGAAGCCCGGTGAGCCGACCGACGGCACTGACGTTCCGCCGTCGACCCGCGCCTAACCCGAAGTGGCACTGACGCGGGGCCGTAAGTCCAACCCTGAGGGGCGGATGGCTCTTTGGGACCACCTCAAAGAGCTCAAGAACCGGCTGATCAAATCGGCGATTGCTGTGCTGGTTGCCGGCGTGGGCGGCTGGTTCCTTTACGATCCAGTCGTGGCCAGCCTGTCGGACCCGCTGATTTCCATTGCCCGGGATACGGGGCGCACCGCGGTCCTGAACTTTGCGACCATCGCAGATCCTTTTGCCTTCAAGATCCAGATTGCCATCCAGATAGGGCTGGTTATCTCCAGCCCTGTCTGGATCTATCAGGTGTGGGCTTTTATCACCCCGGGTCTGACCAAGAAGGAACGCGGCTACACGCTCGGCTTCATGGCGGCCGCTGTGCCCCTGTTCCTGGCCGGTGTGTTTGTAGCCTGGCTCGTGTTCCCCACCGTGGTCAGGGCGCTGCTACAGTTCACACCCGCCACCGGCGCCAACAACATCTCGGCCACCGACTACCTGACGTTTGCCACGCAGATGTTGCTTATCCTCGGGATCTCTTTCCTGGTCCCCGTGATCCTGGTCGGCATCAACATGGCCGGTGTGGTCAGGGGCCGGACCATCCTCAAAGCCTGGCGGATTATCGTCTTCCTGGTCTTTGTCCTGGCGGCACTGGCCGCACCAGGCACGGACGCGCTGTCCATGTTCCTGCTTGCTGCGCCGCTGCTGATTCTGTTCTTCGCGGCGATCGGGCTGTGTATCTTCAACGACAAGCGCCGTGACAAGCGCGTGGCGAAACAGGCTGCTGAGACGGACGCGACAGCCGACATCGCGACGCCCGGCACCGAACTGAAGAACCTGTAGCGCGCGGCGCACTAGGCTTGAGGCATGTCCTCTATTTCCGGGCCACTCTCGCCCTCTGAAAGCTACCGGGCCAGCGCGGAACGCACGGCCGAAGCGGGCACCTACCTCGGCGGGTTTGTCCGCACCCTTGATTTTGAACTTGACGAATTCCAGCGCCTCGCCTGCCGGTCCCTCCAGGACGGCAAGGGAGTGTTGGTGGCTGCCCCCACTGGTGCCGGTAAAACCATCGTGGGCGAATTTGCCATCTATCTCGCTTTGCAACGAAACCTCAAGGCCTTCTACACCACCCCGATCAAGGCTCTGAGCAACCAAAAATTTACGGAACTCTCCGAAAAGTACGGGGCGGAAAACGTCGGTCTACTTACCGGCGACACCAGCATCAATGGCGACGCCCCCGTGGTGGTCATGACCACGGAAGTCCTCCGGAACATGCTCTACGCGGGCTCGGACACCCTGGATGACCTCGGCTTTGTGGTCATGGACGAAGTCCACTACCTCGCGGACCGCTTTCGTGGTGCCGTCTGGGAGGAAGTCATCATCCACCTCCCCAGCGAAGTCCAGGTAGCCTCCCTCAGCGCCACGGTTTCCAACGCAGAAGAATTCGGTGCCTGGCTGGATACCGTGCGCGGCGACACCGACATCATTGTCTCCGAGCACCGCCCGGTTCCCCTGTGGCAGCACGTTATGGTGGGCCGGGACATCGTGGACCTGTTCGCCGGAGAAACCACCTTCGACGAAATCGCGCCGCCCGCGGATGCGGAGACCGGAGCTCCACTACCGGTCCAGGAGCGGCTCACCGCGGCCACCAAAGACGCGGACGGGCCGGGGTTCGAGGTCAATCCGGACCTGCTCAAAATGGCCCGCAGCGAAGGCCAGCAAAGTTTCGCCGGACGCTTCGGCCACGGCGGACGGAGCCAGCGCCGGCAGCACCGGCAACGGACAGAGGACCGCCCCCGGCAGGGAGCCCAGCCCGGCGCCGTCCGGAAGGCCAGCCGTCCCCAAGTGATTGCCAGCCTGGACCGGCAGGACCTCCTGCCCGCCATCACGTTTATCTTCTCGCGGGCAGGCTGCGATGCCGCCGTTGCCCAATGTGTCTCGTCCGGACTCTGGCTGACCACGGAGAAGGAGCAGCAGATCATTGCGCAGCGCGTTGACGAGGCCGGGCAGGACATCCCGTCAGAGGATCTGGACGTCCTCGGCTTCTGGACGTGGCGGGATGGCCTGCTGCGTGGTTTCGCGGCCCACCATGCCGGCATGCTTCCCACCTTCAAGGAAGTAGTGGAGAAGCTATTCGTCGAGGGCCTGGTCAAGGCTGTGTTCGCCACCGAAACGCTGGCCCTGGGCGTCAACATGCCGGCCCGCTCCGTGGTCCTGGAGAAGCTCGACAAGTTCAATGGCGAAGCCCACGTGGACATCACCGCGGGGGAGTACACGCAGCTGACCGGCCGCGCGGGCCGCCGCGGCATCGACATCGAAGGCCATGCCGTTGTCCTGTGGCAGCCGGGCACGGACCCTGCTGCTGTTGCCGGCCTCGCCTCGCGGCGTACGTATCCGCTGAACTCAAGCTTCCGGCCGACGTACAACATGAGCATCAACCTGTTGGCGCAGTTTGGCCGCGCACGTGCGCGGGAAATCCTTGAATCCTCCTTCGCGCAGTTCCAGGCTGACCGGTCCGTTGTCGGACTTGCCAAGCAGGTGCGCAGCCGCGAAGAGTCCCTCGCGGGATACGCAAAATCCATGACCTGCCACCTCGGAGACTTCACCGAGTATGCCCGGTTGCGCCGTGAACTGTCCGACGCCGAGAATGTCACCTCCCGCAGCAAGTCCCGGGCTCATAAGTCGCTGAATGAAGACTCCCTGGCGCGGCTGATGCCCGGCGACGTGGTGGACGTCCCGGGCGGGCGGGCGCCCGGACCGGCGATTGTGCTCAGCTCGGACCACAGCGGCAGGGAGCCGCGGCCTGCCATCCTGACGCTCGACAACCAGCTCAGGCGAATCGGCACCGAGGACCTTGAGGGCCCCATCGCGCCCCTGACACGGATCCGCATTCCGAAGTCGTTCAACGCAAAGGTCCCGAAATCCCGGCGTGACCTCGCATCGTCGGCCAGGAATGCACTGCGCGAGAACCGCCCGCCTGCCCCCGGCCGCAGCACCGATTTTGGCATGGGGTCCGTTTTGCCCCATCAGGAGAAACGCATCACGGAGCTTCGCCGGGCGCTCCGGGCCCACCCCTGCCACGGCTGCAGCGAGCGTGAAGACCACGCGCGCTGGTCAGAGCGTTGGTGGAAGCTGCGCCGGGAGACGGATGCCCTGGTCCGGCAGATCCAGGGCCGGACCAACACCATTGCCAAGACCTTCGATCGCGTCTGCGATGTCCTTTCCGCCTACGGCTACCTGGAAGCGGGAGCTGACGGGCGCCTGGCCATCAGCCCGGACGGCCAGCTGCTCCGCCGGATCTACGGCGAGAAGGACCTGCTGATTTCGCAAGCACTGCGGCTGGGCGCGCTCAACGACCTGGACGCCGTCGAAGTAGCGGCCCTGGCCAGCGTCCTGGTCTACCAGGCCAAACGCGAGGACAGGGGCCTCCGCCCCCGGATGCCCAGCGTCTCGCTTGAATCGTCCGTGGATGTGGTGGTCCGGGAATGGTCGGCCCTGGAGGACGTGGAAGAGGCGAACAAACTTCCGCTGACTGCCGAACCGGAACTCGGTCTTGTCTGGCCGATGTACAAATGGGCCAAGGGACGCCACCTCCAGGAAGTGCTCAACGGCACGGACCTGGCGGCGGGCGACTTCGTCCGTTGGGTCAAACAGGTCATCGACCTCCTGGACCAGCTCGCCAAGATTCCCGGCCTGGATCCGCGCGTCTCCAGGCTTTGCGCAGAAGCAATATCACTCATCCGCCGCGGCGTCGTGGCCTACTCTTCCGTACTTTGATGTCCCGGCTCTGATGCACCGGCAGCCTGCCTTCTTCCCCCTAGCCCCAGGAGCTTCGCCCTCATGACCACTGAACGTTCCACCACGCCCGCGCCGCACGAGCGGAAGGTGGTCCTGTACCGCAACGGCTCGGTCTACACAGCAGCAGACCCCTTTGCCACCGCCATGCTCGTTGACGGCGACACCGTTGCCTGGGTCGGCTCCGAGCAGGCGGCATCCTCCATCGCCGACAGTTCCATGGAGATCATCGACCTCCATGGAGCCCTCGTAGCGCCGGGGTTTGTTGACTCCCACGTCCACCTCACGGAAACCGGCATCGCACTGGGTTCCCTCCAACTGGGCGGGATCCGTTCCGCCCGGCAATTACTCGATGCCGTGGCCGCAGCCAAAGGCGACGGCCCCCTGCTGGGTCATGGCTGGGATGAATCCACGTGGGAGGACCCGGCCCTGCCGGCGCCCGAGGAGCTTGAGCAGGCCGCCGGCGGCAGGCCCGTGTTCTTGGCCAGGGTGGATGCGCATTCGGCGTTGGTCTCTTCCTCCTTGGCTGCCGCCGCCGGGCTTGGCGGGCTGGACGGCTACAGCGCGGGTTCACAAGTGAAGCGGGCCGCCCATACAGCGGCCCGCCAGGAAGCACGGCGCCTCCCGGAGGCCAGCCTCCTGGCCTACCAGCGGCGCGCCCTGACCGAAGCGGCTGAAAACGGTTATGTGGCACTGGCGGAGATGGCCGCGCCGCATATCGGCGGAGTTTCCGACCTTCGCCTTGCCGCCGCATGGAACACGGCGGCCGCAGAGCCCATGCCGGAAATCCTGCCGTACTGGGGCGAACTGGCCACCTCCGAGGATCAGGCCCGGGCGCTGCTGGACGAACTGGGCGTACCCGTGCGCGGCCTGGCAGGCGACCTGAACATTGACGGTTCCCTCGGCTCCAGGACAGCGGCGCTGAGGGCCGGCTACAGCGACGCGGCGGGGGAGCGGGGCAGCCTCTACCTCTCGGCAGAGCAGGCCGCCGCCCACCTGGCGGCCTGCTCGCTGCTGGGCATCCAGGGCGGCTTCCACGTCATCGGCGACGCGGGACTTGATGCCGCGCTGGAGGCACTGGAACTCGCGGCCGCCGAAGTGGGCGAACAACGGATCCGTGCCGCCGGCCACCGCTTCGAACATGTGGAAGTCGCAGACCCCAAATCAGTGCAACAGCTGGCCCGCTACTCAGTCACCGTCAGCGCCCAGCCACGCTTCGACGCTGACTGGGGGAACGAAGGCGGCATGTATGAGCAGCGCCTGGGGAGCCGGAGCCGCTCCATGAACCCGTTTGCCTCGTTCTATGCTGCCGGTGTTCCCATCTGCTTCGGCAGCGACAGCCCGGTGACACCGCTGCGCCCGTGGTCCAGCGTGCGTGCCTGCCTGGAACACCACAACCACGCTGAACGGATCTCGGCCCGCGCAGCGTTCCTCGGCCACACCCGCGCGGGCTGGCGGGCAGCTAAGCACCACAACCCGATGGCCGGGCAACTGGTTCCCGGCGCACCAGCCAGTTTCGCTGTCTGGGATGTTGAGGAGCTCATGGTCCAGGTGGCGGACGGCCGTGTCCAGTCCTGGAGCACGGATCCGCGTGCCCGCACGCCCCTTCTCCCTGCACTGGACACCGGCGTAGACCCGGTGTGCCTGCAGACCGTGAAGGCCGGCGTGGAGCTGTATTCCAGTCCGGCACTGCGCTCCTGACCGGACACACCGGCCAGCGCCCCCATAAAGCGCCCTATAATAGGTAGTTGCGCCTGACCGCCAGCTACTCCGCTTCGGTTCAGCCGCTCCGACCGCTCCCATCCAGGAAGGCCCTTTGTGCGCGTCCTCACCATCATTCCTACTTACAACGAGCTGGAATCGCTGCCCAAGACTCTCCAACGCCTCCGCGCAGCCGTACCGGCCTCGGACGTTCTGGTGGTGGACGACAACAGCCCGGACGGCACCGGGCAGCTTGCGGACGGCTTTGCCGCCGAGGATACACAGGTTCACGTCCTGCACCGCAAAGGCAAGGCAGGCCTGGGAGCCGCCTACATTGCCGGGTTCAAATGGGGACTCGAGGCAGGCTACGACGTCCTGGTGGAAATGGATGCGGACGGCTCACACCAGCCCGAACAACTTCCCCAACTGCTGGAAGCCGTTGAACAGGGCGCGGACCTTGCCATGGGATCCCGGTGGGTCCCCGGTGGCAGCGTGGTCAACTGGCCGCTGTACCGGCAGGCGATTTCACGCACTGGCAGCACGTACGCCCGGCTGATGCTGGGCCTGAAGATCAAGGATGTCACCGGCGGCTACCGCGCCTTCCGGCGGACCACGCTGGAAAAACTGAACCTCGACCAGGTCGATTCAGTGGGCTACGGCTTCCAGGTTGACTTGGCGTGGCGTGTAGCCAAGCTGGGCCTCAGGATCGAGGAACGCCCCATTACGTTCGTGGAGCGCGAGCACGGAGCATCAAAGATGAGCGGCAACATTGTTGTTGAGGCGATGGTCAACGTCACCAGGTGGGGCCTGCAGGCACGCTGGANGGCCTCCCACCGAGGTCATAGCGTCATCGATTGACGCGATCTGAACGATTGAGAAAGGGCCGGCCCGGCAACGTGATCACGTTGCCGGGCCGGCCCTTTCTCAATCGTTCAGATCGCGTCAATCGATGACGCTATGACCTCGGTGGGAGGCCGTGACCGCCGCTGGGGTCAGGCGCTGCGCCGTTCGCCACGGCGTTCGCGCAGGATGGTCAGCCGGTCCTCGAGGATCTGCTCCAGCTCCGGAAGGGAACGGCGCTCGAGAAGCATGTCCCAGTGCGTACGGACAGCCTTTTCGTTGCTGGTGTCCGGACGTTCGCCATCAACGAGGAGCGCTTCCTTGCCGGTCTTGGAAACCCACACAGGAGGAATTTCAGCCTCTGAAGAGAACGTCACGAAGACCTGCTCGCCGTCCTCGCACCGGTATTCGACGCGCTGGCGCGGAGCCGGCTCAACGCCGGACTCGGTCTCCATGCTCTGCGCGCCAAGGCGCATACCCCGCAGGCTGCGATCGCTCATGTTTTCTCCCTCTGGTCGGTTCGCGGAGCAGGACTCCACGCAAGCCGGAACGGCATAACCGCCCCGGACTACTGTGTGCACTGTGCTGCATCATAAGATTCAACGCATTGCGAAGCTTTCTTGTTCCAGCGGATCTGGTCCGACCGGACAAATACTCAATTATACCGGCGTGGGGCCTAGCCGCAAAACGGGAGGGGACCCGCGACCAAGCGCGAATCCCCTCCCGCCCCGTATGAGGCAAATCCGTGTCAGGACCCAGGCTGTTTAGCGGGTTCCTCGTCGAACAGCCCGCCGCCGCCTGCGGTCGGATCAGGATTGGTACCGCCGAGCGCCTGGCCGATGCCCTTGAGTGCCTCGCCAATTTCGCTGGGAATGATCCACAGCTTGTTTGATGATCCCTCTGCGATTTTCGGAAGCGTCTGCAGGTACTGGTAGGCCAGGAGCTTCTGGTCGGGGTTGCCTTTGTGGATGGCGTCAAAGACCTTCTGGATGGCCTGTGCCTCACCGTCTGCGCGGAGGATGGCCGCCTTGGCATCGCCCTCAGCCGCAAGGATCGACGCTTGCCGCTGGCCCTCGGCCGTGAGGATGGCGGACTGCTTGGTGCCTTCGGCCGTGAGGATCGCAGCGCGGCGGTCTCGCTCGGCCCGCATCTGCTTCTCCATCGAGTCCTGGATCGAGTGGGGCGGGTCAATGGCCTTGAGCTCCACGCGCGAGACCCGGATCCCCCAGCGGCCGGTTGCCTCGTCCAAGACACCGCGCAGCTGGCCGTTGATCTGGTCGCGGGATGTGAGCGCCTCTTCCAGATTCAGGCCGCCCACAACGTTACGCAGGGTGGTAGTGGTGAGCTGCTCCACGGCCTGGATGTAATTGGCAATCTCATAGGTGGCGGCGCGCGGATCAGTGACCTGGAAGTACACCACAGTGTCGATGGACACCACCAGGTTGTCTTCGGTGATGACCGGCTGCGGTGGAAAGGACACCACCTGCTCCCTCAGGTCCAGGAGCGGCAGGAGCCGGTCCACAAACGGGATCAGGATGGTGAGTCCCGGGTTCAGGGTCCGCTGGTACTTGCCGAGCCGTTCAACGACGCCGGCCCTCGCCTGCGGGATAATCCGCACGGAGCGGACCAAGACAATGATCACGAACACGATCAGGACCACCAGCACAATGGCCAGGGCGGCTCCTCCTGCGTTATCCATACGACTCCTATTCCCCAATTGTTAGGCTGTACTTAGGACTGAGTGGCCTGCTCCGGCTGGGCGGAAACAACAGCCGTGGCCCCGTCGATGGCGGAGACCACTGCCTTCTGGCCGGCAGGCAGGACGCCGCCGGAGGACCGGGCGCTCCAGACATCGCCCCCGATCTTGACGAGGCCACCGGTGGAGCTGACTGCTTCCATCACAAGGGCCTGCTCGCCAATGAGCCGGTCAATGTTGGTGCGCTGGTCGGCGGGTCCCTTTTTCAGGTGGCTTAGTGCCACCGGGCGGACAAAGGCGATCATCAGCAGTGAGACGACGCAGAACACCACAATCTGCAGCCACAGGTCAGCGCCGGCAAAATCTGCGACGAGCGCGGCAAGTGTTCCGCCGCCGAGCATGATGAAGAACAGGTCAAGGGTGATCATTTCGATCACTGCGAACGCGAGGAAGGCGGTGAGCCATAGGGCCCACCAGTTTTCGCCGAGCCATTCAAACATTCCGTCCCCCCTTGACCATTCGGTAGCTGTCTATTTATCCTAGTCCGCCGGAAAGCAGGACGGCAGGCTGCGTGAAGGGCAGCGGTTGAACGTGGCCAAGTCGTTACGGTGCGGACCGTGCCGGACAGAAGACCGTGATCCGGAATCGTGCCTCCACCTGGGTCGACACCTCGCCGCTCCCGATTTTGGCAGAAATGGCCGTGCGGTCCAGGTGGTGCCCGGCCGGACCCATGAAGGCCAGGTCAGCCAGCTCGCCGGGCGTTAGCATCATCAGGACATCCAGGTCCCGGGTGGACTCGGCGGCAAAGTGCGGCGAGAGGGATTCTGTCAGCCGCGCGTCCTTGTCGTCCTCTATGGACAGCATCCCTGCCTGGGCGGCAACGGCGGCCAGGTGTCCCGCGCGCGGCGTCACCATCACCAGTCTCCCGCCGGGGCGGAGGACCCTGGCGAATTCGGCGGCGTTTCGGGGAGCGAAGATCACCGTGATGGCGTCGACGGCGGCGTCGGCCACGGGGAGCGGCTGCCAGACATCGCAGGCGAGGCTGATGGCCTCGGGGTTGAGGCGGGCGGCGCGGCGGAGCGCGAACTTGGAGATGTCGAGGGCGACGGCGGCGCAGCTGGGGGTGCGCCGCTGCACCTCATCCAGCACCACCCTGAGATAGTGGCCGGTCCCCGTACCCGAATCGAGGACTGTGAATGGTTCGCCGGGGGTTATCCCGGGCACGACGGCGGCCGCGACGGCGTCTGCCAGGGGGCGGTAATGCCCGCCGTCGAGGAAAGCGAAGCGGGCCGCCACCATCTCTGCGGTGTCGGCTTCAAAGACTGTCCCCTTGCCCACCAGCAGGTTGAAGTAGCCCTGCTTCGCCGCGTCGAAGCTGTGCCCGGATCCGCAGACCAAGGCCTTGCGCGCCGCGTCACCCGGCCTGCCCTGGACATTCAGTGCGGCGCCGCACACGGGGCAGCGCAGCGGAGAGCGAGGGCTTGATGGCATACGGACCATCTTAGGGCGGGGAGCGAGCCGGCGCGGCGCCCGCGCGAGTGTTCCGGCCGGGTGTTCGCCTCGGCGAAAGTCGCACGTTAGGCTCACATGGGTGAAGCCAGAACACCTCCCGCTGCTCAATTCCGTCTCCGCGCCGGCCGTTCACCCGGACGGCAGCCGTGCTGTTGTGTCGGTGACCAGGCCGGATTTCAATGCTGATTCCTACGTGGGCCAGTTGTGGAACATTCCGTTAAACCAGGAGCAGTTGCCGCGGCGAATAACCAGGGGCTTCCGGGACACCGGCCCTGCCTTCTCTCCTAATGGACTGGTCCTCGCCTTCCTCCGGACGGTCGGGCCGTCGTCGAAAGCGCAGCTCGTCGTGGTGGAGGCCGGCGGCGGTGAACCCCAGGTCATCACGGACAGGTTGCTCGGAGTGGAGTCTTTCGCGTGGTCTCCTGATTCGCACCGGATAGTTTTCAGCTCCCGCGAGCCGGAGCCAGGGAGGTACGGCAGCAGCGAAACCGTCACCACAGAGGCGGAGGAACCCCGGTTGATTTCCACGTATCAGTACCGGCTGAACGGCGTTGGCTACACGCGCGACAAGCCGCTGCAGTTGTTCATCGTGGACGTCCCGGAACTTGGCGGCGAGCCGCTGACATCGCAGGCGGCGCCCTCAATGCCGGCAGCCCGGCAGCTGACATTTCTCGCCACGGACGCCGGCCCGGGGGTTTTCAGTGCAGACGGATCAGCCGTCTACTTCGTGGCGGCACCGCCGGAGAACGACGACGATTTGGCCACCTTGATCTACAAGGTGCCGGTCACCGGCGGCGACCCCGTCCCGGTGGGTCACGGAGTAGCCTCATCTCAAAGTGTCACGGAGGTTCGGCAGTCCCGGGACGGCAAATGGCTGTTCTACATTGCCCGGGACCTGGGCGGTTCGGGCCGGGACTTTGTGGCACGTAACGCCGTGCTGTATTGCGTCGCGGCTGACGGCGGCATGCCGGTTGCGCTGACCGATCCTGAGTTGATGGATGTTGCCGCCCCGGGTACCCGGATTGAGCTCCGCGGCCCTGACCACGCCCTGGTCCTGAACAACGCGCAAGGCTCGGTTGAGCTCCTCGAGCTGGGGGCGACGGGCGGGCATGCCCTGCTGGTGCACGGTGACAAGGTGGTGACGGGGGCTGCGTGGGCGGGTGGCTCGCTGCTCGTCGTATTCAGCGATCCGTCCACCCACGGGGACCTCGCAGTGTTCGACGACGGCCAGATGCGGCTCCTGACAGACTTTTCGGCCGTTCTGCGGACACAGACGGACATTGTGGTTCCACAGGAACTGACGTTTGAGGCGCCCGATGGCTATCCCGTCCATGGCTGGCTCGTCAGGCCTCCAGGCAAGGGTCCGCACCCGGTCCTGTTGAACATCCATGGCGGGCCGTTTGCCCAGTTCACCGTTGCCCTGTTCGACGAAGCCCAGGTGTACGCGGCTGCGGGCTATGCCGTGCTGATGTGCAATCCGCGCGGCTCTGCCGGCTACGGCCGGGAACACGGGCTGGCCATCAAGGGCCGCTTTGGCACCGACGACATGGAGGATGTCCTCGCGTTCCTGGACGGGGCGCTGGCCAAATTTCGGGCGCTGGACGCGGGCCGGCTGGGCATCATGGGCGGCTCGTACGGCGGATATCTGACCGCCTGGACCATAGCGCACCACCACCGGTTCAAGGGTGCCATTGTGGAGCGTGGATTCCTGGACCCGGTCAGTTTCGAGGGCTCGGCCGACATTGGCTGGTACTTCGGAGGCGAATACCTCGGTGGCTCGGCGGTGGAAGTCGCCGCCCAAAACCCGTTCGAACACGCGGGCAACGTGCAGACTCCGACGCTGGTCATCCACAGCGAAAACGATCTCAGGTGTCCGCTGGAGCAGGGCCAGCGGTATTTCACGGCCCTGAAGCGGCAGGGTGTGGAAGCCCGGCTGCTGGTGTTCCCGGGTGAGGACCATGAACTTTCCCGGTCAGGCAGGCCGCAGCACCGGCGGCAGAGATTCGAGCACATCCTGCGCTGGTGGGCCGGGCTCCTCCCGACCGACGCGAATCCGGCAGCCGTACCGCCGGACTGATCCGTAGGCGCGTCAGGGATTCTCGGGCAGGAATCCCAAGGCGGCACGGGCCTTTCCGATCCCCGGCTCGGCCCAGCTGGCGGCATACTCGGCGTTGGAGCTCAAGGACCTCAACTCGGCGCGGTCAACGTACAGGGTGCCATGGAGGTGATCGGTCTCGTGCTGCACAATTCTCGCCTGCCAGCCCTCGAATTCCCGTTCCGACGCCAGGCCTCCGGGGGTATCGAATCGGAGCAGCACCCGTTCAGGCCGTACCACCACTGCCTGCAGGCCGCTCAACGAGAGGCACCCCTCGAAGAACGCGGCCGTTTCCGTTCCGACGGCCGTGTAGCGCGGGTTGATGACGGTGAGGAACTCCAGCGGGCTACGGTGCCGCAGTGCAGCGGCCTCCGGGTCGACGTCGTACTGGTCCTCAAGGACTGCCAGCTGCAGCGGGATTCCGAGTTGCGGGGCGGCCAGCCCCACACCAGGGGCTTCGTGCATCACTTCGCGCATGAGGGCAATCAACTGGTCCAGCTCGCCGGCGCTGATCTGGCCGTCGAAGGCCGCGGCCCGCTGGCGGAGTACGGGATTCCCGGCCTGGACGATGGGCGGCAGCGATCCCGCGGACAGGATTTCCTGTACCCGTTCCCTCAGGTGCTCAGGAGTGATTGAAGTGGGCGGTGATACAGCGGTCATGCGGAAAGCCTAGCGGCGGACGCCGCACGGCGTCGGCCGCGTCGGCTAATGTCGATGCCATGGCTGAACTGACTGCGTCCGAACCCAACGCTCTGGAACTTGTCCTGGACTTTATCCGGACCCTGGAAGCCGGCGGTGACGGCGGGGCCATCGGCCCTTTCCTCGCTGCGGACTTCGTCCTGCTTGAAGCGCCGCACCTGCTCGCGCCCCAAGGCTCCACACGCACGCGGGGCCAGGCGATGGCCGGTGCCGATCAAAGCCGCGAAGTAGTGGCGGACCAGAAGTTCGAGATCCGCCGCACTACCTGCGAAGGCGGTCGGGTTGTGGTGGAGGCCGACTGGTCGGCGAGGACGCTTATGGACCTGCGGTACTGGGATGCCGGGGAGACCATCCGCGCCCGGACGTCGTCGGTCTTTGAAGTCCGTGACGGCCTGATCATCAGCCAGGACAGTTACGACTGCTACTTCGTGAACTCCTGACCCGGCGCCCTCCGGCGCGGGGGTCACTGCATGGTGAACCGGCGGGCCACCAGCCTGTTGGCCGCCGGAAAGCCGGACACCGCGCTGACTGCCCGGTTCCTCAACGCCAGGAACGGCGGCCCCAGCGGGCGCCCCAGCGTCATATTCACTTCGGACTGCCACCGCGCCGCGGAGGCGGCCTTACGACGCCGGGCGGAATAGGCGTGCAGTCGCTGGCCAACCGGTTCCCCCGCCATGGCATCACAGATGATCGGCGCGAGTTCCGCCGCGTCCAGCCAGCCAAGGTTCATGCCCTGGCCGCCGATGGGGCTTATTTCATGGGCAGCATCACCGATCAGGACCGCCCGCCCCGCGACTGATCGGCACGCCACCGTGGAGCGCGGGCTGAAGCTACTGAGCATGGTGTTGGTGGCCGGGTCCGGCCGGATCCCCGTGCGGTGGTGGACCATCCGTGCCAGTTCGACGGCGTCCGGGACCGGTTCGGGCCGGGGAATCCTCACTACCCAGCGGCGGAGACCGCCCGGCAGCGGAAAGGATTCCACTATCCCTTCGGCCTCGAGGTACAGGACGGCTTCGTTCAGGTTTTCGCCGGAACCTTCGAAATCACCCATCACATAATGGTCGGGATAGGTTCGGGACGTGGTCCGGATGCCCAGCAGGCTACGCATCATGGACCGCGAGCCGTCGGCGGCGACCAAAAGCCGTGAGGTGATCCGGGCACCGGCACTGCCCGTCTTGGTGGCCGCAGTTCGGACGGTGACCAGTCCGCCGTCGTCCGCTATTTCCGTCACCCTGGCGCCCCTGACGAGCGCCTCACCGTCGAGTTCGTGTACACGCTGCTCCAGCAGGGATTCCGTTGTGAACTGGGCGAGCGACAGGACAAACGGGAAGCGCTCCGAGACCGACGCGAAGGACATTGACCCTACGGTCTTCGCGCCGCTGACTGCAATGCCGCCGCGGATTTGCACGCCGGCATCAACCATGGCGCGGGCCACGCCCACTCTCTCCAGGGCCGCGAGGGCGGGGGGATGGATGCCGATGGCCCGCGAGTGGGATTCCCGGTGAAGCCGCTGTTCAAGGACCCTCACCGCGACGCCTTCCTGCAGCAGCAGGGCGGCGAGATAGAGGCCCACGGGTCCGCCGCCGACGATCACCACGTCAACCATCTGGATGGTCCGGGCGGTGGATGAGGACCTGGTGGAAAGGGGAGTGGCGCGCCACGTGCCAGCCCGGGGGAGCGGCGGCAGTGAGTTCTGCCGGGGTGTAGCTGCGCCTGATCGAGGTCAGGCCGTCCGCACGGATGAACGAGCCGCGGAGGGGGAGGGCCGCCAGGGAGAAAAGTGCGTAGGCTGCGATATTCCGGCGGAGGTCGTTGTGCAGGGAAATCCGGCGCGCCAGGTCTTGCGAATCTGCCAGGAGCTGAGCCAGGTCTGCTGGTTGGAGGTGGTGGATGACGTGGTTCGAGATAACGACGTCGAACCGGCGGCCTTCGCGGACCAGGTCGGCACTGTCCGCCTGGCGGAACCGGAGTGAGACGTGGTGGGGGTGGCGTGACGAGTAGCTGTATGCCCTGGCGTCCGGGTCAATGCCGGTGACGTCGAGCAGCAGTTTGTCCCGGGCAGACCAGAGGGCGAGCTGGCGTGCCAGGTCCCCACCGCCGCATCCTATGTCGAGGAGCGTGGTTGCAGACTCCTGGGAGAGCAGAGGGCGAAGCTCGCGGCAATACAGCCGCCGCCAGCCGGAGAAGAGCCGGTTCACCAGTCCGAACTGTTGGTACGTGAGCTCCAGTTTGGTGGGATCACAGTCCGGCAAGTCCATCATTTCCACTGCGTCCACAGCCCGTTGCCGCATCAGGGACACAGTTCAGGCCAGTGACGAGGCCGCCTCGGGCTGCACCGCCCGTTTCGCGGTGGCGGCCTGGCGGAGTTTCGTGAAGAGCCCGGTTTCCACCGTGAGTCCGGGGCCGAACGCCATGGAGCAGATGCGTTCCTCACCCTCCACCGGTGGCTGCTCCAGGATGTGCCTGAGGACAAACAGCACGGTGGCGCTGCTCATATTGCCGTAGTCCCGCAGCGTATCCCGTGCCGGAACGAGTTGCTGGTCCGTGAGTTCAAGACGCGTCTGGACCTTGTCCAGGATGCTCCGGCCGCCGGGATGGATGGCCCAATGGCGGATGTCACGGTAGGGGATTCTACGCAACGAGGGATCCCGGGCCAGCAGCGGTGTGAGGGCGCCGATGATGTGATCGTCGATGATGTGGGGGACGTAGTTGCCCAGCACCATTTCGAAGCCGTGGTCGCCGATGTTCCACGCCATGGATTCCTCGCCCACCGGCGTAAGGACGGTTTCGAAGTGGTCCAGTTGCATCAGGGCAGGTGAGTCCGGATCGTTCCGGGCCGTAATGATGGCTGCCGCCGCCCCGTCGGCGAACAGCGCCGAACCCATGATCGTGTCGGGATCGTTCGAGGTCCGCACGTGCAGGGAGCACAGCTCGGCACAGACCACCAGGACAACGGCCTGCGGATCTGCTTCACAGAAGGACTTGGCTGCCCGCAGTGCTGGAAAGGCGGCGTAGCAGCCCATGAATCCGAGGTGATAACGCTGGACCGCCGGATCCAACCCCAACGCGCGGACGATCTTATAGTCAGGACCGGGGTTGAAGAACCCTGTGCAGGAGACGGTAATGACGTGGGTTATGTCAAGTAAGGCGAGATCCGGGCAGGCATCCACGGCAGCCCGGGCGGACTCGATGAAAAGTTTGGTGACTTCCCGGGCGAAGATCTCATTGCGCACCTTGGTGGTGGGGTTCAGGAGCAGACCCGTGGCGGGATCAAAGAACTGCGGATCGTCCGAACGGAACGCCATGGTCATTTCTTCGACGGCGGTATGCCGCGTAATGATGGCGGCTGAATCGAAGCAGGTACTCACCAGCCGCGAGCCCAATCTGGTCAGGCCCGGCTGGGCTCCAAAAACATCACGGGCTTCGGCCTGGACAAGCACCGTCGGCGGAACAGCAGTTTCAAGTGAACGCAGGTAGACCGTCATTGGTTCATTCTTGGCGAGCACGCGGGATTAGACAATGGCCGGGCTGGCCGGGGGAGCCGTTTCCTGTGCAGCCGGCCGGTGTTCCGGACACAAAAGCGGGGGCCGGCGAATTGTCGCCAGCTTGTCGGGCTGGGTGCTGGAGCTGGCTTCAACGCCGGCGTTGGCCAGCCCCGAAGACCGAGCGGACGAGTTTTGGGACGCCGGTTACGGCGCCACACGCCGAGGTGGCGAGTAGAACCGTGAGCATGCCGGCAGCCAGCAGATTTTTTCTGCGCATGGAAAAGAGCCTCTTCATGGGAGTACGGGGGCATCCCAGGGGGATGTGCCCTGCCCGGAGTCGGACACGGCCTGCGGAAACGCAAAGGCGTTGCCAACTAGGGAATGACCACACGCAAGAGCATTTCGGGCGATCTTTTCGGCGTGTGCGCCGACCGGTGACCTAAACGTTGCCTTGCTCGGCGCGGAACAAGCCAATCACTCGCGTGTAGTTCCATGAGGCATAAATCATGGCTTTGGGTCACAGGGCGACCAGCCGGACCTGACCTGCGGCAACATCAAACGGAAGCCCCGGAGGCGCCCGTGGCTTGCCAGCCTAGTTGGCGAGACTGACATCCCAGTTGGCGAGCCGAGGAGCGTGGCCGAAGCGGGAATTCGGGTGGCCTTTGTTGGCCAACGGTGCGGGCAGCTGACCCAAAAGAACGCGCCCGTATGAGCAGCTCTCGAGCGGCTCGCGTTGCCACTAGAATCGGCCAAAAGTTCGTTCCAGTAGAGTTCAGGGTCGGGTTGCGTCGCCGAGGCCAAGCGCCGACCCGGTCCAACGCGCACCATTCGCGGCTCGCATGACCGATCGGAACCGGCGATTCGCTAACTCGCTGGCAAAATTCGCCAGATCGTTTGGCAATTCGCCAACAAGGCTGGCAATCCACAGCGCCCGCTTAGCGTCGGCTTAACGTAGGCCACTCTCCGCTCTCCGAGAACGCCGATAATCTACATTATGTAAAGTAGAACCCTTCG
Source organism: Pseudarthrobacter cellobiosi (assembly GCF_023913755.1). GTDB lineage: Bacteria > Actinomycetota > Actinomycetes > Actinomycetales > Micrococcaceae > Arthrobacter > Arthrobacter cellobiosi. The sequence continues at coordinate 41,493 of NZ_JAMXBJ010000044.1, read as the reverse complement.
TATCTCATCAGATGAATCACGCTGCACCTCTCCAGCAGCCGTTGACACCACCCATGGCATGGGGACAGACCGGCTCTGGAGAACGGCCCCCAGCCACATCGGCGCCGACGAACACGGAGGTGATTCCCTGTGGATCGACATGTGGATTGGCGGCAACGGAGAAAGTGCGTCCTTTGTCCGCGACTGCGCGCGAACCGTTACGGGAGTGCGTGCGGCGGTATTCGACTCTATGGAAAACTACGCCGTGGCCCCGGGTCGGGCGTGATCCACGACGGCAAGTGCGACTCAGGCTACGGAAATGACCTCATTGTCGAGTCGACCCGGGCTGCGCAGCGCTTCCTAACCGTCGTAAGCCATCTGAAGTGCGGCAATGTCAAGCTTCTGCATGCCCAGCATGGCCTGCATTGCGCGCTGGGCGCCCTCCGGATCCGGACCGCCAATCAGTGAGCCCAGGACCGCCGGCACGATCTGCCAGGAGACGCCGTAACGGTCCTTCAACCAGCCGCACTGGCTCTCCGCCCCGCCGTCCGTCAACGCCGACCAGTAGCGGTCCACTTCCTCCTGGTCCGAACAGTCGACCACAAACGAGACGGCTTCCGTGAAATTGGCCGCCGCTCCCCCATTGAGTGCCATGAACTTCCGGCCCTCGACCTCAAACTCAACGGTGATGACCTGCCCGGCCTGGCCGGGACCGCCCTCGCCGAACCGCGAGACGTCCAGAATCCTGGAATCGCCGAAGACCGACACATAGAACTCGGCCGCTTCTTCGGCCTGGTTCTCGAACCACAGGCACGTGGAAATCTTTTGCATGGTTGCTCCTTCCGGCAAGAGCCTAGTCCGGGGCCGCACCCGGCACAACGGCCGGAGGGTGCCGGCTAACCAGCCCCACCGTGTTCCCTTCCGAGTCACGGATGAAGGCCATCCACTCATCGGTTCCTGCCGGACCGAGGGCGGCGTCGCCATGGTGAAAGACCACCTTCGGCAGCGCAACCACCTCCACTCCCCTGCCCTGCAGGACGCTGATGCTTGTCCGGACGTCCTCCACCTCCAAAAAGAGGACCGACGACGGCGCGCCGCGCTCCAGCAGGAGCCGGACGCCTTCCAGATCGAAAAACAGCAGCCCCGGCGTGTCATAGACCGCCGCTGGCTGCACCCCAAGCAGAAGTGAATAGAACTCAGCGGCCCGCTGGAGGTCGTGTGCCTGCTGGGCCACCTGGATCAGACGCACTGTGCCTCCCCCTTGACGAGCGCCGTTGTCCCACCCATCTTCCATAATCCCCCGCACCCCGGCAAGCATCAGGACCGGGCCGCCGCCATCGCCGGGTTAGGCTCGAAGCCATGACCTGGACCCAGCACCAATCTTTAACCGGCGGCGGGCGCGCCATCACCGCCGCCGCACTGTCCGACGCCGTCCTCATCCTCGTTTTCGCAGCGATCGGCAGGGATGCCCACCAGCGCGGCGACATCGTCACCGGCGTGTTTCTCACCGCATGGCCGTTCCTGGCTGCGGCCGCCATCGCCTGGCTTGCGGGGCGGGCCTGGCAGCGTCCCCTGTCCATGGCAACCGGCGCCGTGGTCTGGCTTGGCGCCGTGGCCGGCGGCATGATCCTAAGGGCGCTGACGGGACAAAGCGTAGTACTGGCCTTCGTGGTTGTTGCGCTCTTGAGCCTGGGGCTGTTTCTGGTGGGCTACCGGGCACTTCTTGCACTGGTACGCAGGCTTCGAAAGTCGTGACCACGCTGCCGGCCACGCGCCCGCGCCACGCCTGATGAACACCTCCCATGTAATAGGCTGGCATCACCACAGAGTCTTGCCGGGCACAGCTACGGCCAACAGATCCGGAAGGATTGAACAGTGATCACCGCATTCGTTCTGATCAAGACCGACGCCGCCCGCATCCCGGAAACCGCCGAGGAAATTTCCGCGATCCCGGGCATCAGCGAGGTCTATTCCGTCACAGGCGAATGGGACCTCATCGCTGTTGCCCGCGTCGCCCGGCACGAGGACCTGGCTGACGTGATTGCCGACAAGCTGTCAAAGGTAGCCGCGGTGGTTCACACGACCACACACATTGCGTTCCGTGCCTACTCCCAGCACGATCTCGACGCGGCATTCGCGCTCGGCTTCGAACAGTAGGACCACTTCCCCGGAAAAGACGCGGGCCCGGTTTCACAGCCGGGCCCGCGTCTTTCTGTGTACACGGGTCAGGGCCGCGTCAGTGAAACCCACTTATCGAGGACCGCAGCCGCGGCACCGGTATCAATCGACTCCGCGGCCCGGGCAAGCGCCGAACGCATACGCTCCAGGAACGGGCCCTCGGACGATACATCCAAAGCCACCAGTCCAGCGGCCGCGTTAAGCAGCACGGCATCCCGTGCTGCGCCGGTCTTGCCGGCAAGGACATCACGGACGACGGCGGCATTCGCCTGGGCGTCCCCGCCGCGGAGTTCCTCCACAGTCGCGGGACGGATGCCCAGCCCGGCCGGTTCGAAATTCAGTTCAGCGACCGCGCCCTCACGGATTTCCCAAACGGTTGAAGGACCCGTCGTAGTCAGTTCGTCCAGCCCGTCATTGCCACGGAAAACCAGGCCGCGGCTGCCCCGCTTCGCCAGAACGCCTGCAACCAGCGGAGCCATCCGGGCATTCGCCACTCCCACGGCCGAGGCCTGTACCCGGGCAGGGTTGGTCAGCGGCCCCAGGAAATTAAAAGCGGTGGGGATGGCGAGCTCCCGGCGGGGCACGGCGGTGTGACGGAAAGACGGGTGGAATACCTGCGCGAAGCAGAAAGTGATTCCAGCCTCACCCGCGTTGCGTGCCACCTGAGCCACCGGGAGGTCGAGCCTGACCCCCAGCGCTTCAAGCACGTCGGCAGATCCGGAGGACGAAGACGCTGCACGGTTACCGTGCTTTACGACCTTCGCTCCAGCGCCAGCAGCGACGAGGGCAGACATGGTGGAAATGTTGACGGTATTGAGCTGGTCACCGCCGGTACCAACGATGTCCAGCTTCTCACCGGGGATCTCGATCGGTGTTGCATGGCGCAGCATCGTGTCGACCAGGCCCGAGATTTCGTCGACAGTTTCACCCTTGGCGCTGAGGGCAACCAGGAATCCGGCAATCTGCGAAGGGGTCGCCTCTCCTGACATGATTCTGTCCATCGCCCAAGCGGTGTTGCCCGCTGTGAGGTCAGTACCGTTGATAAGAGCCGATATGAGCCGCGGCCAAGTGTTGCTGTCCGCCGGCGCGGTTGCCTGAGAAGTCACCTTCTGATGCTATCGAGCCACCTCGGACCTGACCAATGTGAACACCGCCGGGAAGTTTTCGCAGTGATTTCGCGTCTTTGTAGAAAAAGTCCCCCGAAAAGGCGGTTCGCGTTGGGAACTACGGACTTTTATAGACATAATGTCTATGTGACATCTGCGACCCATGCCCCCAGTACCCCGGCGCACCCCACGCTGAACCGCCCCAATATGGTTTCTGTCGGAACCGTAGTCTGGCTGTCCAGTGAGTTGATGTTCTTCGCCGGTCTCTTTGCCATGTACTTCACGCTGCGCTCCACGAGCGGACAGATGTGGGCGGAAGAGACAGCCAAGCTCAACTTCCCCTTTGCGCTCGTCAACACGATCGTCCTCGTGGCCAGTTCCTTTACTTGCCAGATGGGCGTCTTCGCCGCCGAACGGCTGCAGCCTCGCAAAACAGGCGGCCCGTTCCAGTTCTCCCGCTGGGGCATGAACGAATGGTTCACGCTGACCTTCATCATGGGTGCGTTCTTCGTCGCCGGCCAGGCAACTGAATACGCGATGCTTGTTTCAGAGCACGTATCGCTCTCATCCAATGCCTACGGCTCAGCGTTCTACATGACCACCGGCTTCCACGGCCTGCACGTCATCGGCGGCCTCATAGCCTTCCTCTTCATCATCGGACGCTCGTTCGCAGCAAAGAAGTTCGGCCACTTCGAAGCAACCTCCGCGATCGTCACGTCTTACTACTGGCACTTTGTGGACGTTGTCTGGATCGGCCTCTTCCTGGTCATCTACGTACTGAAGTAGTCAAGCTTTGATTCCTTTTCTACAAGAGGCAGAATTTCAAAAAGCGGCTCACGGAGCCGGCGCACGATCGAATAAAGGAACCACCACGTGAAGGCTCTCTCGCAAAAGCGGCGTCACCCACTCGCAGTAATCGCGCTGCTACTGATGGGACTCCTCGTCACTGGTGGGCTGTACGCCGTGGCCACCACCGTCAACGAGGCCAAGGCATCCACCACCAGCTTCAGCGCCAATGACACCGCCGAGGGCGAAAAGCTCTTTGAAGCTAACTGCGCCACCTGCCACGGCATGGGCGCGAGCGGCAGCCAGGATGGCCCCTCGCTGGTTGGCGTCGGTGCCGCGTCCGTTGATTTCCAGGTCGGTACCGGCCGGATGCCCATGCAGATGAACGGTCCCCAGGCGTACAAAAAGCCGGCCCAGTTCAACGAGGCCCAGACCCACCAGCTTTCAGCCTACGTAGCTTCCCTGGGCGCCGGCCCTGCAATTCCTGAAGAACACCTGCTTGATGAGCAGGGCGACGCCGCCAAGGGTGGCGAGCTCTTCCGCGTGAACTGCGCGATGTGCCACAACGCAGCAGCAGCCGGCGGTGCACTCACCCGCGGCAAGTTCGCTCCCGCCCTTGCCGATGTATCCGGCAAGCACATCTACGAAGCGATGGTCACCGGACCGCAGAACATGCCCGTCTTCAGTGATGCAAACGTCACCCCCGAGGGCAAGCGAGACATCGTCACGTTCCTGAAGCAGATCGAGGCCAACGGCTCCCCCGGTGGCGCTGACCTCGGCGCATTGGGCCCGGTCGCTGAAGGACTCTTCGTCTGGGTTGCAGGCCTGGGTGTCATCATCGCGTTCACCATCTGGCTTACTTCCCGTACGTCTTAGGCGCAACGGGAAACTTAAGAACTTCTGCTGCCCAGTCAGCAGTCTGAAATTGAAAACTAACCCGGCAGACGCCGGGACGAGAGAAGGATGAGGCGAATTATGGGCAACCATAGTGACGGCAGTCCGAACCACTCGGGCACCGTAGCTACGGCTGGTCAGAATGAGGTGGAGAAGTTCCAGGATCCTGGAATTCCCCCGCACCGTTTGCGCCTGGCCGACACGGACCCGAAGGCCGCAAAGCGTGCAGAACGGCAGGTCGCCGTACTTTTCGGCGCGTCAGTTGTCGGCACCCTGATCTTCCTGGTGGCGTACTTCGCCATCGACTTGGGCGAGGGCACAAGCATCGCTACCATCCGGCTGCAGAACGCCCTGCTGGGCCTGGGCACCGCGTTTGCGATGCTTGGCATCGGCACCGGTATTGTGCACTGGGCCAAAGCCCTGATGCCGGACCATGAAGTCTCCGAAGAACGCCATCCCATCCGCACCGAAGAAGACCGCCTGGCGGCAGTGCGGATCGTGGATGACATCGTGGAAGAGACCGGCATTAAGCGCCGCCCGCTCATCCGCAACACGCTGCTTGGTGCTATGGCCCTGGCCCCGCTTCCCGCGATTGCGGTTTTCGGTGACCTTGGCCCCCGCCCCGACCGGGCGCTGTCCCACACCATGTGGGCACCGCAGGAAGGCAAGCTAAAGCGCCTCACACGCGACCCCGACGGCACGCCTATCAAGGCCTCTGACGTCACCATCGGCTCGGCTTTCCACGTGATTCCCGAGGGCCTGAACGAACTGCATGAAGGCAAGCTCAACGAAAAGGCCAAGGCAGTTGTCCTGCTCATGCGCCTGGATCCGGCCTCGCTGAACCCCTCAGAGGGCCGCGAAGACTGGAGCTACAACGGAATCGTTGCCTACTCCAAGATCTGCACCCACGTCGGTTGCCCCGTTGCTCTGTACGAGCAGCAGACGCACCACCTGCTGTGCCCGTGCCACCAGTCCACTTTTGACCTCACGAACGAGTGCAAAGTGATCTTTGGCCCGGCCAGCCGGCCCCTCCCCCAACTGCCGATTGCAGTGGACGCCGAGGGTTACCTGGTCGCAACCAGCGACTTCAATGAACCTGTAGGACCGAGTTACTGGGAGCGTGATGAGCATGAGCGCAGCATCAAGAGCTGAAGCCCCCGCCTTCGTCGCCAAGACTAAAGCCGGACGCATCACTGATTTTGTTGACGCCCGAGTTGGCGGATCAGGAATCCTGCGCGAATTCGGACGCAAGGTATTCCCCGATCACTGGTCATTCATGTTCGGTGAAGTCGCCCTCTACTCTTTCGTCATCCTGCTCCTCTCGGGCACCTTCCTGACGTTCTTCTTTGATCCGTCCATGGCTGAGACCCACTACGACGGTTCATACCTGCCGTTGAAGAATGTCGAAATGTCCGTGGCGTACAGCTCCTCGCTGGACATTTCCTTCGACATCCGTGGCGGCCTGTTCATGCGCCAGGTACACCACTGGGCAGCACTGCTCTTCGTCGCCTCGATCGCCGTGCACATGCTGCGCGTTTTCTTCACGGGCGCCTTCCGCAAACCGCGTGAAATGAACTGGGTTGTCGGCAGCGTCCTTCTGATCCTCGCCATGGCAGCCGGCTTCACTGGCTACTCCCTCCCCGATGACCTGCTCTCCGGCAACGGCCTGCGAATCATCGACGGCGTTATGAAGGCAATCCCGGTTGTCGGAACATACATTTCCTTCTTCTTCTTCGGCGGAGAGTTCCCGGGAACGGCTGTGATCGGCCGCCTTTATATGCTGCACATCCTGCTCGTACCCGCGCTCATCCTTTTGATGATCGTTCTGCACCTCTTTATGGTGGTTGTGCACAAGCACACGCAGTACCCCGGCCCGGGCCGCAACGACGGCAACGTTGTTGGCTACCCGCTAGGCCCCGTGTACGCAGCCAAGGCAGGCGGCTTCTTCTTCATCGTCTTCGGTGTGATTGCCCTGATGGCGGCCTTCTTCACGATCAACCCGATCTGGAACTACGGCCCATACGACCCCTCACCAGTGTCGGCCGGTACCCAGCCTGACTGGTACATCGGATTTGTTGACGGCGCCCTGAGGCTTATGCCCGGTGTCATCGGTGACTTCCAGTTCGAGTACGTGGTCTTCGGATACACCCTGACGCTGAACGTTCTGCTGCCCGCCCTGGTGCCCGCAGGCATTCTGTTCACGGTGATGTTCATGTACCCGTGGATCGAAAGCTGGATCACCAAGGACACCCGCGAACACCACGTCCTGGACCGTCCGCGGAACGCCCCCACCCGCACCGCCATCGGCGTCGCCGGCTTCGTCTGGTACTGCGTGATGTGGGCAGCCGCTGGTTCGGACCTCATCGCCACACACTTCCACGTGTCCCTGAACGATGTGACGTACTGGCTCCGCGCCTTGTTCTTCATCGGCCCGGTCATCGCGTTTATGGTTGCCAAGCGGGTAGCCCTCGCGCTCCAGCGCAAGGACCGCGAAATCGCACTCCATGGCCGTGAGACCGGACGCATTGTCCGCCTTCCGCATGGCGAATTCATCGAAGTGCACGCACCGCTGGATGAGTACAAGCGCTACACGCTCGTCGGATTCGAATCCCCCTCGCCGCTGCCAGCGGTCCCCAACGACCACGGCATTGTGACGCGCAAGGAAAAGCAGCGTGCTTTCCTGTCCAAGTGGTTCTTCGAGGACCGAGTTGCACCGGCCACGCCTGCAGAGCTGGAGGCCGCACACGGCCACCACGCCCCTGCAGTAGAGGCCGGCGAGGAAAGCAAGAGCCTCAGCCACTGATTCACACTAGCTATGCTCCAACGGGAAAGGCCCGGTCCATTTGGACCGGGCCTTTCCCGTTAACGGCAGCCGCCGCTGTTGCCGGCTTTTGGCCCCGTTACTAGTGGTTGCGGTAGCCGAGCGATTGGTTCCGGGCAGGCCTCGCACCCGGCCGCTGGAGCGGTACCCATAGTTTGTAGCGGTCGGCCCGGTAATACGAAACCGAGTAGTCCACCATCGCCCTGGCAACAAAGGCGTGCCTCTGGATTTTGAGCAAGGGGGCGCCGACGTCGACGTTGAGCAGGCGCGCGGTAGAGGGGGAAGCGGCCGTCGCCTCGATCATGTCCTCCCCCCACTCCATCACGAGGCCGAACTGCTCACTCAGCACGTTGTAGAGCGATGTTGGGGGCTCGCCGTCCAGAAGACCCGGGACGCGCTGCGCCGGGATGAAATTCTCGTCCACGCTCATCGGCTCACCGTCCGCCAGCAGCAGCCGACGGAAACGCACCAGTGGCGTCCCCTCCTCCACCTGCAGTTCACGGGCCAGGAAGGCACTGGCACCGATCTGTTCAAAGCTCAGGACCTTGGCGGCGGGGATCATGCCGCGGCGTTGCATCTCTTCGCTGTACGAGGTGAGTTTCACCTGAAGGTCGAGTTTGGGCTTCCGCACGAATGTGCCGAGGCCGACAACCCGTTCGAGGACTTCCTCGCCCACCAGGGCATCGATGGCCTGCCGGACTGTCATCCGGGCCAAGCCGAACCGCAAGGCAAGGTCCCGTTCCGAGGGCAGGGCAGATCCAGGCGGACAGGAATCGCTGATGTAGGCCCGGAGGATCTCCCTGAGCTGGATGTAGATGGCAGTCCCGTTGCTGCGGTCAATTTCACCGGCAACGCCGCGGGCATTAGCAGCCACGGAGGTACGTCCTTGCGTCAGTTTTCACTGTCCAAGCTTAAGGCAAACAGCGTCGCTGGACTAGACCAGTTCCAGCAACGGACCGCCCTTGCTCCCCCCGTTTGGTCGCGCAGCCATCCGGCCGGATATATTGGACAGGAAATTTAGCGATCACGGCTTTGGGGGCCGTCAGGAAATGGGAGACCCCTTGCCAGTGCATAAGGCCGTTGTGTCAGCGTCAGTCGGCTTGCATGCCCGTCCCGCCGCGATGTTCGTCAGGGCAGTGACCGCAACGGGACTTCCAGTCAGCATCCGCAAGGCCGGCATCCAGGGTGTCGACGCCCGCTCCCTGCTGGAAGTCATGACCGCCGATTTCCCCTTCGGCTGCGAAGTAGAGCTTTCAGTCCCCGAGGGCGCCCTCAACGGCCCTGTCAGCCACAGCGACGCCGAGGCGGCCCTGCGGATGCTGGCAAAGCTCCTGGAGTCACAGGGAGCCAGCTAGCCCCTCCCAGAGGGCATTGCCCCACAACTCCCCGTGCGAAATCGAACGGACAAGAACGACGTCGGGCCCCACCTTCTGGTGGGGCCCGACGTCGTAATGTGCAATTCTTTGCTGAAGCTCAGTGGCTTCTAGTGGGCGTGGTCCCCACGGCTGTACTCGAAGACCCAACCCACGAGGGCTACGACTGCGAGGCCGGCTGCAATGAACAGGATCCACCAACCCACTGCGAGGCCCAGGAATCCGCCCGCACAGGCGAGGCCCAGAACCAGCGGCCACCAGCTCCAGGGGCTGAAGTGCCCCTGTTCGCCGGCGCCCTCGTGGATCTCGGCATCGTTGCGGTCCTCGGGACGCATCCCGATGCGCTTGCCGGTGAAGCCAAGGTAGCCGCCGATCATTCCGGAGAGTCCGCCCACCAGGAGGATCCCGAGGGTTCCGACCCACTCATGCCAGTTGGTCAGGAAACCGTAGACCAGGGAAACCGGTACGAAGAAGAAGACTCCGGCTCCAAATATCCATGATTCGATTTTCACTTGGCGGTGTCCTTCTGGTCGGCGTTACCGAGCACCGCTGCTGCGGCTGCAGGCGATTCAACGGTATGTACCTGCGAGAGCTCGGGGTGGTGGAGGTCCAAGGCGGGACGCTCTGAACGGATCCGGGGCAGCGAGGTGAAGTTGTGCCGCGGCGGCGGGCAGGAGGTAGCCCACTCAAGCGAGGCGCCGAAGCCCCAGGGATCGTCCACCTCAACGCGCTCTGAGCTGCGCCAAGTGATGTAGACGTTCCAGAAGAACGGAATCAGGGATGCACCGAGCACAAACGAGGAGATGGTGGAGAACTGGTTCATCCAGGTGAAGTTGTCCTCCACCAGGTAATCGGCGTAACGGCGGGGCATGCCTTCAACGCCCAGCCAGTGCTGGATGAGGAAGGTGCCGTGGAAGCCGAGGAACAGCAGCCAGAAGTGGATCTTTCCGAGGCGCTCGTTGAGCATTTTGCCGGTGAATTTTGGCCACCAGAAGTAGAAGCCTGCGAACATCGCGAACACCACAGTGCCGAACACCACGTAGTGGAAGTGCGCCACCACAAAGTAGGAGTCAGACACGTGGAAGTCCAACGGCGGCGAAGCCAGGATGATCCCGGTCAGGCCACCGAACAGGAACGTGATGAGGAAGCCGAGGCTCCACAGCATCGGAGTCTCGAACGTCAGGGACCCCCGCCACATCGTGCCGATCCAGTTGAAGAACTTCACGCCGGTAGGCACTGCGATCAGCATGGTCATGAAGGCGAAGAACGGCAGCAGCACCGAACCGGTCACGTACATGTGGTGCGCCCACACGGTTACGGACAGTGCTGCAATGGCGATGGTCGCGTAGACCAGGCCCTTGTAGCCGAAGATCGGTTTACGGCTGAAGACCGGGAAGATCTCGGACACAATGCCGAAGAACGGCAGCGCGATGATGTACACCTCGGGGTGGCCGAAGAACCAGAACAGGTGCTGCCACAGAACCGCGCCGCCATTCTCCGGATCAAAGATGTGGGCACCGAAGCGGCGGTCGGCACCGAGCGCGAACAGTGCGGCAGCCAGCGGCGGGAAGGCCATCAGCACGAGGATGGACGTCACCAGGGCGTTCCAGGTGAAGATGGGCATCCGCCACATGGTCATGCCCGGAGCGCGCATGCAGATGATGGTGGTGATGAAGTTGACCGCACCAAGGATGGTGCCGAAGCCTGACAGCGCCAGTCCGAAGACCCACAGGTCACCGCCGATGCCGGGGCTGAACGTGGTGTTGGACAGCGGCGCGTAAGCGAACCAGCCGAACGACGCCGCACCCTGCGGGGTGATGAAGCCGGACACCGCGATAGTGGAGCCGAAGAGGAAGAACCAGAAGGCCAGTGCGTTCAGCCGCGGGAACGCGACGTCGGGAGCGCCGATCTGCAGCGGCATGATGACGTTGGTGAAACCGGCAAACAGAGGCGTCGCGAACATCAGCAGCATGACGGTGCCGTGCATCGTGAAGAGCTGGTTGTACTGCTCTTTGGTCTGCAGGATCTGCATGCCTGGTTCGAACAGTTCAGCCCTGATGAGCAGAGCCATGACGCCACCGAGGCAGAAGAACACAAACGACGCGATCAGGTACATGTACCCGATGGTCTTGTGGTCGGTGGAGGTGATCCAGTTGACGACGATGCGTCCCTTGGACTTAGGAACTACGGGAGCCTCAAGGGTTCCGGCAGGTGCGGTCTGGGTATAAGTAGCCACGTCGCTCCCCTTACTTAATTTCGTTCAGGTTCGGGTTGCGGTCATACTCTTCGCCGCGAAGTCCCGTGTTGCCATCTGCCTTGAGCTTGTCCATGTGAGCCTGGAATTCGGCTTCAGAGACAACCTTGACGCGGAACAGCATTTCGGAGTGGTACTCACCACAGAGCTCGGCGCACTTGCCGTCGTAGGTTCCCTCTTTAGTGGGGGTGAACCTGATGTAGTTGGTCTTGCCGGGGATCATGTCGCGCTTCTGCAGGAAGGCCGGAACCCAGAAAGAGTGGATGACATCGCGGGAGTTCAGTTCGAGGTCAACTGACTTTCCAACCGGCAGGTAGAGCGTCGGAAGCGCTTCCTTATTGATGGTGTTGCCCGTCAGGTGTGCCTGGACTCCTGCTTCGTGGACGTCCTCGGTAACGACGTCGCCGGACTTGTAGTTGAAGTCCCAGGCCCACTGCTTGCCGCGGACGTCAACAACGACGTCGGCCGGCTTGGAGCGGTCATCGATGGCCTGCTGGTCGCGGTCGGTGAAGTAGAAGAACACCAGGACCATGAACAGCGGGATGGTCAGGTAGAAGACCTCCAGCGGGAGATTAAAGCTGGTCTGCCGCGGGAAACCCGTGGTGCCCTTGCGGCGGCGGTAGGCGACAAGGCACCAAACGATCAAACCCCACGTGATGATGCCCACAACGAGGGCTGCAATCCATGAGTTGACCCAGAGGTCCATGATCCGGTCAGTGTGATTGGTGGTGCCACGCTCGGTGGGCAGCCACCCCTTCTCTACCTCTGGCGAACATCCAGTCAAAACCAACGCGCCGGCAACTGCCAAGCCTGAGATCGTAGTGATCGTTTTGCGTCGGCTGCCGGTTCGGTTCTGCGAACTCACAGACGGCCCTTCCTACTTGTTGCTGTTGCCCGGCCACCCAAGGGGCCGTCCGGGCACACTAAAAGTTTTACTACTCGGTGTAGAGCTTACCGCTCTGCCGGGCGTTTCGCCCACATGTCGGCGCCGTGCCTCCGTGCCGTTTTTGGCGGACGGAGAGCAGGCGCCGGCATCGGGCGAAAGAACCGGGTCAGTGGAACGAATCACCACAGGCGCAGGAGCCACCGGCGTTGGGGTTGTCGATGGTGAAGCCCTGCTTGGAGATGGTGTCCTCGAAGTCGATGCTGGCTCCGCTGAGGTACGGCACGCTCATCTTGTCCACAACAACTTCGACGCCGTCATAGTCGCGGACGGCATCTCCATCGAGGAGGCGCTCGTCGAAGTACAGCTGGTAGATGAGGCCGGAGCAGCCGCCGGGCTGGACGGCAACGCGGAGGCGGAGATCGGTCCGGCCTTCCTGCTCCAGGAGGCTGCGCACCTTACCGGCTGCGACGTCGGTCAGTTTGACCTCGTGTGCGGCCAGTTCATCGCTGGCAGCGCTGGTGGTCTCGGTGATGTTCTCGTTGGTTGCGGTGCTCATTTGGCCTACCTTAGGACGGTCCTGGCGGCCCCGCCTCAGCGGTGCCTGCCCCTACGGATACGGTACGGGCTATAGCTACATGCTACTTCGGTCAGCCCTGTAGCTCTAACTCCTGACGTAACCAAGCCTGTCCGCTGATTGTTCCCAACGGTGGAGGAATACCGGTATCAGAGGGGCATGGGGATTCAGGCCAGGCCTTCTGCGTTCAGCCGGGCGAGCAGCAGCGCCTCGGCCACCACGGCGTTCTTGAAATCACCAATGTGAAGGGACTCGTTGGCACTGTGGGCCCGGGAATCGGGATCCTCAACACCGGTCACGAGGATCTGGACGTCCGGATAAACGTCCATCAGGTCCGCAATAAACGGAATCGACCCGCCGATCCCCATCTCCACCGCCGGAACACCCCAGGCCTCCCCCAGCGCCCACATGGCGAACTTCGCCGCCTTGGAGGATGTATCAGCGAGGAACGACTTTCCGCTTTCCCCGGGAGTGAACACCACCTTCGCCCCAAAGGGCGCGTTGGCCTGGACGTGCCGTTGAACGGCTTCCATCGCTGCCGCCGGATCCTGGCCCGGTGCGAGCCGCAGGCTGAACTTGGCACGCGCCCGCGGCAGGAGCGTGTTCGAGGCCACGTCCACGGCGGGAGCATCGAAGCCGATGATGGACAGCGCGGGCTTGGTCCACAGCCGTGCGGCGATGCTTCCCGTGCCGGCGAGCCGGACGCCGTCGAGAACGGAGGAATCAGCACGGTACTCCGCTTCGGTGAGCTCCACTCCGACGTTATCATTCGAGACCAGGCCGTCGACGGCCACGTTGCCGTCGGCGTCGTGCAGGGTGGCAATCAAACGGGACAGCAGGGTTGGTGCGTCCAGCACGGGTCCACCGAACATGCCCGAGTGGACAGCATGCTCCAGCACCTGAACTTCGATGGTTCCGTCCACAAGGCCGCGCAGGCTGGTGGTCAGGGCGGGAATGCCCACCTTCCAGTTGCTGGAGTCGGCCACCACGATCACATCTGCCCGCAGCAGTTCCCGGTGCGTTTCCAGGAACGAACGGAAGGTGGGAGAACCAGCTTCCTCTTCCCCTTCGAAAAAGAACGTCACACCAAGGCCGAATTGCGTGCCCAGAACTTCGGTCGCTGCAGCATAGGCGGCAACATGGGCCATGATCCCCGCCTTGTCGTCAGCAGCCCCACGGCCGTACAGCCTGCCATCCCGTTCGACGGCGGCGAAAGGCTCGGTTTCCCACAGCGCCGGGTCCCCGGGCGGCTGGACGTCGTGGTGGGCGTACAGCAGGATGGTCGGCTTTCCTTCGGCTGCCTGCCGGCGTGCGACGACGGCTGGGCCGCCGGGGGTGCCGTCGTCCTTGTTACTGCGCAGGACCTGGACATCCTCGACTCCGGCGGTGCGCAACAGTTCCGCAACGGCCTGCGCGCTGGCTTCCAAGGGGGCAGGATCGAAACTCGGCCAGGCGATGCCGGGAATGGCCACAAGTTCCTTGAGCCGGTCGAGGGTGCTATCGAAGGAACCTGCGACGGAGAGCCTGAGTCCGTCCGCGTCGATGGCCGGTGCAGGGTGACCGGAGCCGGGGGTGTTGGCGTCGGACGGGTTGGCTGCTGGAGTGGGAGTCATGGCGAACACAATACCCGCGCCGAATCTCCTTGGGCCGCAAGGTATTCTGTTCACGTGTTCGGACGTAAAAAGGAAGCGCCAACGGCGCAGCAATCAATAGACCAGCAGGCCGCTGAAGCGGCAGCCCGGCAGGATGCCGCGTTGGGCAAGGGTGCGCCCACGCCCAAGCGCAAAGCCCAGGAGGCCGCCCGCAAACGGCCCCTGGTGCCGGAGGACCGCAAGGCGTCCAAGGCCGCTGAGCGCCAGGCCATCCAGGACCAGCGGACCAAAATGCGCCAGGCGCTCGATACAGGTGATGAGAAGTTCCTGCCCCTGCGCGACAAGGGTCCGCAGAAGCGTTATGCCCGCGACTACGTGGATGCGCGCTTCAGCCTGGGCGAATACCTGATGTTCGGCGCCCTGGTATTTGTCATCATTTCCCTGATCGTTCCGGCTTCCAGCGGGCAGATGGTTTATGTCCTGGGCGGTTTCTGGGTGATGTTCCTGGCCGTCTTTGTGGATGTGTTCATTCTGTCCCGGCAGCTCCGCAAGAAGCTGACCGAGAAGTTCGGCGAGGTTGAGCGTGGCACGGTCTGGTACGGCTCCATGCGGTCCCTGCAGTTCCGCAAACTGCGCCTACCCAAGCCGCTTGTGAAGCGCGGGCAATACCCGTCCTGATACGCACGCCGGACCAAACGCCGGCAGCGCAGTCCTTCTAAGCCAGCAAAACCCCGGCAGACTGCCGGGGTTTTGTTGCGTAATCAGCTGTTGCGTCGGGCTTTCGCCAGGTCGCGGTTGATCCGGGACGCCCAGAACGGCCCCTCGTACAGGAAGGCAGTGTAGCCCTGGACCAGCGTGGCACCGGCATCCAGACGGTCCTGGACGTCTTTCGCCGTCTCGACGCCGCCGACGGCCACCAGCGTGATCGCGCCCCCGGTGGCCTCCTTGAGCCGGCGAAGGACTTCCAAGGAACGCTGCTTCAGCGGTGCCCCGGACAGGCCCCCGGCGCCGCATTCGACCACTTTCGCAGCCGGCGACGCCAGCCCCTCACGCCCGATCGTGGTGTTGGTGGCGATAATGCCGTCCAGCTTAAGGTCCAGGGCCAGCTGAGCGACGTCGTCGATGTCCTCATCGCTGAGGTCCGGTGCGATCTTGACCAGCAGCGGGACGTGCCGGCCTGCCGCCTTGTCCGCCTCGTCCCCCACCGCGGTCAGCAGCGGGCGGAGTGTCTGGACATCCTGGAGAAGGCGCAGCCCGGGCGTGTTGGGTGAGCTGACATTGACCACCAGGTAGTCCGCGGCCGGCGCCAGGCTCCGGGCGCTGATCAGGTAATCGGCCACGGCGTCGTCGAGTTCCACCACCTTGCTCTTGCCGATGTTCACCCCGATCACGGGGCGCACGTTGGGGTACCTGCGCTGCAGGGCGGCGCGTGCCGCTTTGAGGCGCGGTTCGACGGCGGCCGCGCCATCGTTGTTGAACCCCATCCGGTTAATGACAGCCCGGTCCTCGATCAGCCTGAAAAGGCGCGGCTTCTCGTTGCCCGGCTGCGCCTGCCCGGTGATGGTCCCTACTTCGACATGGCCAAAGCCAAGTTCGGTGAGGGCCTCGATGCCGAATCCCTCCTTGTCGAACCCGGCTGCGAGACCGAACGGGGACGGGAAGGTCAGCCCAAATGCAGAAGTCTGCAGTGAGGCCGCGGGCGCTGTGAACCGGTGCAGCAGCCGTCCTGCGCCGGAAGCATGGGCAAGCTTGATTCCCTTGAATCCGATCTTGTGGGCGCGTTCCGCGTCCATCCACGAAAAGGCCAGCCTGAAGAATGTCGGATATACGCGCATGGTTCTAGTTTTCCGTCTCGGACGGTCCAGACCAAACCGGGCCGCCATACACGCGACCCCGGCTAGCATAAAGCCATGAGGTGGCAGCCAGATATCCTCGGTGCTGGCTTCGAAGCCTGCACATTCGAGGCCGCGGGCGACGACGGCGTGAAGCGCACCGCCACGCTGGTGCGCTTCCGTCCGGCGAACGAACTGGCGGCCACCGGCCGGCGACGGACCGTACTGTTCCTCCATGGTTGGAGCGACTACTTCTTCAATGTGGACCTCGCCCGGTTCTGGACGGGCCGGGGCTACGAGTTCTACGCCCTGGACATGCACAACCACGGCCGCAGCCTGCGCCCGGAAACGCCGGGCGGCTACGTGGCAAACCTGGCGGACTATGACGCCGAGATCGAAGCGGCCATCGCCATCATCCGGGCCGACACGCACACGCCGGAACTGGAAGCCAAGGCCTCCCTCACGCTGATGGGCCACTCCACCGGCGGCCTGGTGGCCGCCCTCTGGGTCAGCAACCACCCCGGAGCAGCCGCCCAGCTGGTATTGAATAGTCCCTGGCTGGAGATGCACGGCAGCTCGCTGGTGCGCCGTGCTGCGTCCACGATGGTGGGACCCGTGGCGCGGTTCCGGCCGGAGGCTGTCCTGCGGCTGCCGGAGCGGGGGTTTTATTGGCGGACCATCAGCAGTTCAGCCGACGGCGAGTGGCCGCTTGACGACAGGTTCCGTCCGCCCATGGCATTTCCGCTCCGCGCGGGCTGGCTCAGCGCCATCCTGGCCGGCCACACCAAGGTGGCCCGTGGCCTGGACATTGACATACCCATCCTGGTGCTGCTGTCCCGTGGAAGCGCCACCGGGCCGTTCTGGTCCGAGGAAATGCGGCGCACCGACGCGGTACTGGACGTCAACATCATCGCCCTCCGCGCCCTGACACTGGGGCGCAGCGTCACGGTGGAACGGATCGACGGCGCGCTCCACGACGTCTTCCTCTCCCCTGCCAAAGTGCGGGCAGACGCCTATGCGCGGCTCGCCCGCTGGCTCCGGGGTTACGGTACGG
Source organism: Pseudarthrobacter cellobiosi (assembly GCF_023913755.1). Lineage (GTDB taxonomy): Bacteria > Actinomycetota > Actinomycetes > Actinomycetales > Micrococcaceae > Arthrobacter > Arthrobacter cellobiosi. Next base: position 24,164 of record NZ_JAMXBJ010000044.1, on the reverse strand, counting down.
CCGAACCCGGCGCGGCGTCGACGGCGCCGCCGTAGCGCCGGTCCCGCTGGGCGTAGATTTCGACGGCGTCCCACAGGGTCCGCCGGTCGACGTCGGGCCACAGCGTGTCCATAAAGACGAACTCAGCGTACGCCGACTGCCAGAGTAGGAAGTTGGAGAGCCGCTGCTCCCCCGAGCTCCGCAGGAACAGGTCCACGTCCGGCAGGTCTGGTTCGTCCAGGAACTTCTGGATGGTTTTCTCCGTGATGGCACCGGGCTTGAGCCGGCCTGCGGCAACCTCGGCGGCGATAGCCGATACGGCGTCCGTGATTTCCGCCCGGCCGCCGTAATTAACACACATGTTCAACGTGCAGGTGCTGTTGCCCGCGGTAAATTCCTCAGCCTCTTCCAGTTCGCGGATCACCGAGCCCCACAGCCTGGGACGCCGGCCGGACCACCGCACGCGAACACCCCAGTCGTCCAGCTGATTGCGCTGCCTTCGTAGCACATCCTTGTTAAAACCCATCAGGAAACGGACTTCTTCGGGTGAGCGGCGCCAGTTTTCGGTGGAAAACGCATAGACGCTCACATATTCGATGCCCAGTTCGATTGCGCCCGCCACCACATCCAGCAGGGCGGGCTCGCCGGCTTTGTGACCCTCGATCCGCGGCAAGCCCCGCTGGTTGGCCCAACGGCCGTTGCCGTCCATCACAATAGCGACATGGCGGGGGACGAATTCTGCGGGGATCGCCGGGGCAACCGCGCCGGACGGGTGCGGATACGGTGCCACCACGGGGGCGCTCCGCTGCCGCGAAGGACTCTTCTTTTTTCCCAAGGCCACTAGTCAGCCACGCTCCACATGTTTGAGGGATTTCAGGACACGTTCAAGGTGCCATTGCAGGTATACGGCCACCAGCCCCGCGGCTTCCCGTCGGTGCGGCACGTCCGAGCCATCCGCCGTCGTCCAGTCCCCGGTCAGCAGGGCGCCCAGAAGAACGACGGTCTCCGCCGCCGGCGCAGGCGAACCGGGTGGCCTGCAGTCAGCGCAGACCATGCCGCCAAGCGGAGCCGAAAACGCCGTATGGGGGCCGGGCCGGCCGCAGCGGGCGCAGTTGGTAAAACTCGGCGCCCAGCCGCCGGTGGCGAGGGCCCTCAGGAGATATGAATCGAGGATCAGTCCGGGCGCGTGTTCGGCCCGGCTCAGCGAGGCCAGCGCGCCCACCAGCAGGTTGTACTGGGCGGTGCCGGCTTCGCCGTCGACGTCGGTCAGTTTTTCCGCAGTTTCGGTCATGGCAGCGGCAACGGTGTAGCGGCCATAGTCTGCGGCGATGTTGCTGCCGTAGGCGCCCTTGGCAACAGCCTGGGTGACGATGTCAAGTGTCTTTCCTGAGACCAACTGCAGGTCTGCAACCATAAACGGCTCCAGCCGCGCTCCAAACTTGCTGCTGGTCCGCCGCACTCCCTTGGCGACGGCGCGGATCTGGCCGTGGTGCTTGGTCAGCAGGGTGATGATGCGGTCCGCCTCGCCGAGCTTGTGGGTACGGAGCACCACGGCGTCATCCCGGTAGGACCGGGCAGCAAAGGATTGTTGGACCACGGTTAATCTTCGCACTGAGTTCCGGAAAGCCGGCAATGCCGGTGCGTTGCGCGCCGGGAACCCCGGCGCGCAACATGTTCCGAATCAGGCGCGGGAATCCCGGATGGCACGATTGACTGCGGAAATGACGGCCTTGAGCGAGGACATGCTGGTGTTGGCATCAATACCGACGCCCCACAGGACGCGCTCCCCTACGGCACACTCGACGTAGGCTGCGGCCATCGCGCTGCCGCCTTCCGAAAGGGCATGCTCGCTGTAGTCCAGCACCCGGACATCCACGCCGTCCTCGCGCAGGATGCTCAACAGCGCGGCGATGGGCCCGTTTCCGGTGCCCGTGCGCCGGGCCTGGACACCGTCAACGGTGAGCGAGGCGTGCAGGGACATCCCGCCGTCGTCATCGGTTTCGGTGCTGACGGAACCGAGCGAGTAACGGCCCCACTGGCCGTCCGTTTCGCTGGAGGGCAGGTACTCGTCCTGGAAGTGCTGCCACAACTGGGCGCCGCTGACCTCGCCGCCCACGGTATCGGTCTTCTTCTGGATCACGCCGGAGAATTCCATCTGGGCACGGCGGGGCAGGTCAAGGCTGTGTTCGTTCTTGAGCAGGTAGGCCACGCCACCCTTGCCGGACTGCGAGTTGACGCGGATGACGGCCTCGTAGCTGCGGCCCAGGTCCTTGGGGTCAACGGGCAGGTACGGGACCTGCCAGGTGAAGTCCGCGACGTCCTTGCCGGCGGCGGCAGCATCTTTCTCCAGCGCCTCGAAGCCCTTCTTGATGGCGTCCTGGTGCGAGCCGGAGAAAGCGGTGAAGACGAGGTCGCCGCCGTAGGGGGAACGCTCGGCGACGGGGAGCTGGTTGCAGTACTCCACGGTGCGCCGGATCTCATCGATGTCGGAGAAGTCGATCATGGGATCGATGCCCTGGACGAACATGTTCAGGCCCAGGGTGACGAGGTCCACGTTGCCGGTCCGCTCGCCGTTGCCGAACAGGCAGCCCTCAATCCGGTCCGCGCCGGCCAGGTACCCCAGCTCGGCGGCGGCCACGCCGGTGCCCCGGTCATTGTGCGGGTGCAGGGACAGGATGATGCCTTCACGCGGGTGCAGGTACCGGCTCATCCACTCAATGGAATCGGCGTACACGTTCGGAGTGGCCATTTCCACGGTGGCGGGCAGGTTGATGATGACCTGGCTGTCGGCGGATGCTTCGAACACGTCGGCGATGGCGTTGCAGACCCGGACGGCGTAGTCCAGTTCGGTTCCGGTGAACGACTCCGGCGAGTATTCATAGGTGATGTGCGTGTCAACGAGGGTTTCCTCGTACTTCTTGCACAGCCGGGCGCCCTGGAGCGCGATGTCCAGAATGCCGTCCTGGTCCTGGTTGAACACCACGCGGCGCTGCAGGACGGACGTTGAGTTGTACAGGTGGACAATCGCCTGCTTGGCGCCGACCAGGGACTCGTACGTCCGCTCGATCAGGTGCTCGCGGGCCTGGGTGAGGACCTGGATGGTGACGTCGTCCGGGATGTGGTTGCCGACGATGAGCTGGCGGACGAAGTCGAAATCGGTCTGCGAAGCAGAAGGGAAGCCGACTTCAATTTCCTTGTAACCCATGCGGACCAGCAGATCGAACATCTTCATCTTGCGGGCCGGGCTCATCGGGTCGATCAGCGCCTGGTTGCCGTCACGCAGGTCCACAGCGCACCAGCGCGGGGCTTTGGTGGTGACCTTGTCCGGCCACGTGCGGTCAGGCAGTTCAACGGTGATCTGATCCTGGAAAGGACGGTAGCGGTGGGCTGGCATTCCAGAGGGCTTCTGTGCGTTTCGCATTACTATCGGGGCCTTTTCTATGGTTCTTATCTGAAAGGTGGCCGGGCAACACAAACTCCGCGACGAGGGTGGGCCTTGCGCTAAATCGCGTCTGAGGCCTCGCCGCGGCAGCTAAGAAGAAGGAGCTCTGCGCGCACCATTTGAGGGTAGCACGCGTGCGTAAGATGAGAGGGCACCACCGTCCTTATCGTCCAACATGCAGACGCCGCGCCGGTGCCAGCGCCGGCCGCGGCACGTCACACGAAGGAGCATCTGTGCCCATCTCGGGGATCGATCTGTCCAACATTGACCACACCGTCAGGCCGCAGGATGACCTGTACCAGCACGTGAACGGGTCCTGGCTCAAGGCCACCGAAATTCCGGATGACCGGCCACTCGAGGGAACCTTCACCGCGCTGCGCGACGGAGCGGAGATCGCGGTCCGGGACATCATCGAGGAAGCAGCCGCCAAGGGTGAAGCCGCCAGCGGGATAGAACGTAAGGTGGGCGAGCTCTACAACAGCTTCATGGACGAAGCCACTGTGGAGGCCAAAGGCATGGAGCCCATCCGCGGGCGGCTTGCCGAGGTTTTTGCCACTACCACGGTTGCTGATCTCGTGGCCCTGGCCGGGCGGCTGTTCCGGTCAGACGTGTCCGGGCTCTTCTACATCTACCCGGCTCCGGACGCTGGCAACCCGGACCGCATCCTGCTCTACACCGGCCAGGGTGGCCTGGGACTGCCGGACGAGTCCTACTACCGGGAAGAGAAGTTCGCCCCCATGGTCAAGGCCTATGGCGAGCATGTCAGGACCATGTTCACCCTGGCCGGAGTGGCCGATCCGGAGCCTGCGGCCGCACGCGTCGTTGCCCTCGAAACCAGCCTCGCATCCCACCACTGGGACAACGTCACCCTGCGCGACCCGCGGAAGACCTATAACCTCAAGTCCGCTGAGGAAGCGGCCACCCTGTTCCCGCTCCTTAACACCTGGTTCGAAGCTGCCGGGATCGACGCCGACAAGCGCAACGAGATCGTAGTAAGCACACCGGACTTCTTCAGTGGGGCCGCCGGCCTGCTGGAGTCCGAGCCGCTCTCCGTGTGGCAGGAGTGGCTGGCCCTGCGGGTCGTCAACGGCGCCGCGCCGTACCTGTCCTCCGAGTTCGTGGATGCCAATTTTGCCTTCTACGGAACAACCATCAGCGGCACGCCCCGGAACAAGGACCGCTGGAAGCGGGCCGTCGCCGTCGTCGAAGCTGCACTCGGTGAGGCCGTTGGGCAGATTTACGTCTCGAAGCACTTCCCCGAAACCCACAAAGCCCGCATGCAGACCCTGGTGGCCAACCTGATCGAGGCATACAGGCAGTCCATCACCAGCCTTGCCTGGATGGGTGAGGAAACAAAGGCCGAGGCGCTGCGGAAACTGGAGGCCTTCCGCGCCAAGATCGGCTACCCCGACAAGTGGATCGATTACTCCGCTGTGGAAATCGACCCGCTGGACCTTCTGGGGAACGTTGAGCGGGCCCACAATGCTGACGTCGACCGCCACCTGGATGAGGTGGGCAAACCGGTGGACCTCAACAAGTGGCTTATGACACCGCAGACGGTCAACGCGTACTACCATCCGATGCTGAACGAGATCGTCTTCCCGGCCGCTATCCTGCAGCCACCGTTCTTCACAGCCGACGCCGACGACGCCGTTAACTACGGTGGCATCGGAGCGGTGATTGGCCACGAGATCGGCCACGGTTTTGATGACCAGGGGTCGCAGTTCGACGGCGGCGGCGCGCTGCGGAACTGGTGGACCGAGGATGACCGGACGGCCTTTGAGAAACTCACAGCCAAGCTGGTGGCACAGTACGACGAGTTGTCCCCGTATGCGGCGCCGGGGCACAATGTCAACGGCAAGCTGACGCTCGGGGAGAACATCGGCGACCTTGGTGGCCTGACCATCGCCTACAAGGCTTACCTGCTCAGCCTTGACGGCAAGGAACCGGAAGTTCTGGACGGACTGACGGGGCAGCAGCGGTTCTTCGCGTCCTGGGCAGCCGGCTGGCGGCAGGTGATCCGGTCCGAAGAGGCCATCAGGAGGCTCGCCACGGATCCCCACTCCCCCAACGAATTCAGGACCAACGCCATCGCCAAGAACCTGGACGCCTTCCACCAGGCCTTTGGCGTGACCGACCAGGATGGCATGTGGATGCCGCAGGACGCTCGCGTCAGCATCTGGTAGTCACCCTCCAGGACACACAAGAGGCGGGGCCGTCTGGCCCCGCCTCTTGTGTGTCGACTGAGGTGCTGTCTTCTGTGGTGCTGTCTTCTGTGGTGCGGCTGTCAGTCCTGGACGATCAGCACAGGGTTGGCCTGCTGGCACACGGTATCGCCGGCCGTCTGGTTGACGATGTCCTCGGGCAGGGCGGCACCCGCACCGGCTCCGTAGGATGCCCCGGTGGTGAAGTCAGTTCCAAGGTAGACCTGGACTCCCGCGACGCGAGGTGCCAGCTGGACCTGCGCGGCCGGGATCCCCAGCAGCGCAGCCACGTCAGTTGCGACGTCGGCGAATTCCGTACCGTAGTAGACAACGCTCTGCGCCACCGCCGAGGCTTCAAACGGCCCGGATTGGGTGAAGCCACCGGTGATCAACGCCTGCACGATTTCCTGGGCGCGTCCCGGGACGCCGCTGCCGTTGGCCACGGTGACTGGTTGCAGCGCCTTGTCATACCGCGGCACCGCCGGGGCTGTTTCTGTTGGGGTGGCTGTTGTTTCCGTCGGCGCCGGGGACGGCGTGGTGGGTGCTGTCGGATCCGTGAGGTCCACGTCCTCGCGGAGGGCCGCAAAGAGCTGGGACCCTGCGGGCTCGGCAATCTGCAGGCGGTTGATGTCCGTGACTGCCGGCGTGGTGGGCACGGCCACAAACGCCACCTTGCTGATATCGATGTCCTTGAGCCGGCTACCGATACTCACGAGCGACGGCACGGAGGCCAGCCCCTCATCCACCGTGAGGTTCTTGGTCACAACATCGGCAATGGTCAGCATCTTAGAGGGGTCAGACAGTGTGCCGTCGTCCTTGATCTTACGCGTGAGGGAGGACAGGAATCCCTGCTGTGCCCTGATCCGGCCCAGGTCTCCACCGTCAGCAAAGGCATGACGGGTCCGCAGGAAGGCAAGAGCCATTTCGCCCTGAACGGCGGACGTGCCCTTCGGCAGGCGCAGCCGGGAGTCAGGATCATAGACCGCGTCACTGATGCACACGTCAACGCCGCCCACCGTGTTGGAGAGTTCCTTCACTGCGGTGAAGTCCGCCATCATGAAGTGATCGATCTCCATGCCAGTCAGCTTGTTGACAGTGTCTACGGCGCAGCCGATGCCGGCTTCATTCATGGCCTCGTTGATCATGACACCGCTGCGGGCAGGATACGTCCGCTTGGTCTTCTGGTCGGTGCACTCCGGAATATCGACCAGCAGGTCCCGGGGGAAGCTGATGACGCTGACGCGCTTGTTGTCCGCCGATACGTCCATCAGCATCATGACGTCGGATTTGCCGTAACCTATTGAGTCCTCCACAGCGCCGTACTCCGCGTTTGCGCCGTCCCTGGTATCAGAGCCAAGGATCAGGATCTGCATCCGGCCCGATTTGTCGTCCGATGGGTTCGCCGCGCCACCGGCGTTCAGCGGTGCCGTGGTGATGTTCGACTGAAACCGCAAATACCAGTAGCCTGCGAAGCCAAGACCGCCGACAACCAGGATGGTGACCACCGCAGTGGTCACCTTCAGCCAGGCCGGCATCCGGCTCCGGGATCCGAGATGCCGGGCAACGCCGACGGCGGTGGCATCAGCGTGGCGGGACACCGGACCGGTCCCGGCTGACGCGTCAGCTCCGTACTCGCGATTGTCGCGGCCTCGCCCCATGTGTGGTGTACCTTCCTCGAAAAAATTGAATCCGGCCTATTTTAGTTGCCCAGTCTGGGAACTTCCCGACGACCGGCCGGGTAAAGCGAAAGGGGCAGCGTCAGAAGCCGAGCTTGACCAGCTGCTTCGGGTCGCGCTGCCAGTCCTTGGCCACCTTCACATGCAGGTCAAGGTAGATGCGGGCACCGAGCAGCGCCTCGATCCCCTTGCGTGCGTTGGTGCCGACTTCCCGGAGCCGTGCACCGCCCTTGCCGATGATGATGGCCTTCTGGGACGAACGTTCCACATAGAGATTAACCCGGACGTCGAGGAAGGGCCTGTCTTCGGGCCGGCCCTCACGCGGAACAATCTCATCGACGACGACGGCCAGGGAGTGGGGCAGTTCGTCGCGGACGCCTTCGAGGGCAGCTTCCCGGATGAGCTCGGCGATCATCACGGCTTCGGGCTCGTCCGTCAGGTGACCGTCCGGATAAAGGGGCGGCGACGCCGGCATGTGGCTGATCAGGACGTCTGCGAGGGTGTCCACCTGGAAGCCGTCGGTGGCGGAGACCGGGACGATGTCCTTCCAGCCGTCCTCGCCGATGACATCCCGGCCCAGTGCTGCGACGGCGAGCAACTGCTCGGTGAGCGCCTGCCGGTCCACTGTGTCCGCCTTGGTGACGATCGCGATGACCGGCTTGTTGCCGATGGCGGCGAGCTGGGCGGCGATGTACTTGTCGCCCGGGCCGATTTTCTCGTTGGCGGGCAGGCAGAAGCCGATCGCGTCGACCTCGGCGAGGGTGTCGGCGACGAGTTCGTTCAGCCGCTTTCCCAGCAGCGTGCGGGGGCGGTGCAGGCCCGGGGTATCCACCAGGATCAGCTGGGCGTCATCGCGGTGCACGATCCCCCGGATGGTGTGGCGCGTGGTCTGCGGCTTTGCGGAGGTGATCGCCACCTTCTGGCCCACCAGTGCGTTCGTCAGGGTTGATTTTCCTGCGTTAGGCCGCCCCACGAGGACCGCAAAGCCTGCCCTGTAGCCGCCGAAGTCTTCTGCGGCCGAATCCGGGTTGGCCGGACGATTACTTTTCTTGCTCACGTGGAACTCCCTGCTGGGTTGCTTTCGCCTCGTCGAGGAGGTCTTCAAGGTCAGTGTCTGCTTTTGGTACTGCTGAGGCAATGATGTGGCTGACGCGGTTGCGGCGGCCCTCGAGCCGTTCGGCGAGCAGCGAGATGCCGCCCACCACCACGCGGCTGCCCACAATGGGAACGCGGCCCAGGGCCTTGGCCAGCAGCCCGCCCACAGTGTCAACCTCGTCATCGTCGAGCTCTATGTCGAACAGTTCGCCGAGGTCGTCGATGCTCATCCGGGCGCTCACCCGGTAGGAACCGCCGCCCAGGGCCACGGCCTCGGCGCTTTCGGTGTCATACTCGTCCACGATTTCGCCGACAATTTCCTCGATGAGGTCCTCGAGGGTGACAAGGCCGGCCGTGCCGCCGTATTCGTCGATCACGATGGCAACGTGTGTTGACTCCTTCTGCAGTTCCCGCAGCAGATCGCTCACCGGCTTGGACTCCGGGACGTACCGGACCTCGCGGGCCAGAGCTTCGACCGGGGGCTGTTCGTCGTCGGGCCCGAGCTCATGGAGCGTCGCCGCAACGTCCTTGAGGTAGACGATTCCGAGGATCTGGTCCGTGTTGTCGCGGATCACGGGGATCCGCGAATAGCCCGACCGCAGGAACATTGACATGGCCCGCCTGAGGCTGGAGCCGGCGTCGATGCTGAGGATATCCGTCCGGGGCACCATCACGGCGCGCACCAGGGTGTCGCCGAAGTCAAAGACTGATTGGATCATTTCAGCTTCGGTGTCTTCGATCATGTCCGATTCGGATGCGCGGTCCACAAGTTCGCGGAATTCCTGTTCGCTGAAGAACGCGTCATCACCCGCCGGAGCGCCGGGAGCGGCGGCACTGCCCAGCGCCACGAGCCACCCCGGGATGGGTCCGAGGACCCACGTCAGGTACCTGATCAGCGGTGCTGTGGAGCGGACGACTGCGGCCGAATGCAGCCTGCCGAGCTGCCGCGGGGAAACGCCGACGATGACGAAGCCGAGCAGGGCCATAATCCCGGTGGCGGCCAGCCCGGCCAGCCAGACGTTGTCCAGCAGGCTGTGGAGCAGGACGGCCACCGCTACGGCTGAAGCCATCTCGAACCAGACCCGCCAGAACCGCAAGGCCCGGATGTGTGCCACCGGGTGGGCCAGGATGCGCTTCATGGCGTTTCCGCGGCTTTTCAGCAGGGCGTCTTCGGCGTCATGCCGGGAAAGGAACGTGAACGCGGCCTCGGCTGCGGTCAAGAGTGCTGCGGTACCGAGGAACGCCAGGGCCATGCCGACAAGGAGCAGGGGCGTCACTGCGTGGTCTCGGCAGGTGCTTCTTTGCCGGTGAAGCCGGAAAGCAGCTGGCGCTGGAGGCCGAACATTTCTTCCTTTTCCTCGGGCTCTGCGTGGTCATAGCCGAGCAGGTGGAGGATCCCATGTGTGGTCAGCAGCAGCATCTCATCCTGCAGGGAGTGCCCGGCGTTGACGGCCTGCACCTGCGCCACCTGGGGGCAGACGGCGATGTCACCCAGCATCCCTTGGGGAGTGGGCCGGTCCGGCGTGCCGGGGGTCAGTTCGTCCATGGGGACCGAGAGCACGTCGGTGGATCCGGGCTCGTCCATAAGCTCGATGTGGAGCTTTTCCATGGCAGGTTCATCCACCAGGAGAATGGAGAGTTCAGCCTGCGGGTGGATGTAAAGCTGCTCGAAAACATACCGGGACAGCGCCACGAGCTCCGCTTCTTCAACCTGGATGCCGGATTCGTTGTTTACCTCAATGCTCACGCGTTTTCCCCCCGCTTTTCCCGGCTTACCGAGTGTTTTACTTTGTTCCGCTGGACATCGTCCCAGAGACTGTAGGCACGCACGATGTCGCCCACAAGCCGGTGGCGGACTACGTCTGTGGAGTCCAGGATGGTGAAGTTCACGTCCTCGATTCCCTGTAGGATCTCCTCCACGATCCGCAGCCCCGAGCGGGTGCCGAAGGGCAGGTCCACCTGGGTGACGTCTCCGGTGACCACCATTTTTGACCCAAAGCCCAAACGCGTGAGGAACATCTTCATCTGTTCGGGTGTGGTGTTCTGCGCTTCGTCCAGGATGATGAACGCGTCGTTGAGCGTGCGGCCACGCATGTAAGCCAGCGGCGCCACTTCGATGGTCCCGGCGGCCATCAGGCGCGGGATTGACTCGGGGTCCATCATGTCGTGCAGCGCGTCGTACAGCGGTCGCAGGTAGGGATCGATCTTGTCGCTCAGGGTGCCCGGCAGGAACCCCAGACGTTCGCCGGCCTCGACTGCGGGCCGGGTCAGGATAATGCGGCTGACTTCTTTCTGCTGCAGCGCCTGGACGGCCTTGGCCATCGCGAGGTACGTCTTACCCGTGCCTGCAGGGCCAATCCCGAAGATCACCGTGTTCGCATCAATCGCGTCCACGTAGTTCTTCTGGTTCAGGGTCTTGGGCCGGATGGTCTTCCCCCGGCTGGAGAGGATGTCATGGGTGAGGACGTCCACAGGGTTCTGCAATGACTGGCTGCGGAGCAACGCGACGAGCTGGTGCAACACCGCAGGGCTGATGACTGTGCCGCGGGCCACGAGGCCGCGCACTTCATGCAGCAGCCGCATGATGCGGGGAACTTCGTTGGCAGGGCCGCTGATGGACAGTTCGTTTCCGCGGACGTGGAAGTTAACGGACGGGAACTGCTCTTCGATGTATCGCAGGGCCTCGTCATGGCTGCCGAGCGATTGGACCATCTGATCGGAGTTGTCAAAGAGAACCACCTCCGTCCGGACACCGGGAAGTGAATGGGGGAATTCTCCGGCGGCGCGGTCAGTATTGAGCCGGCGCTTTCCGTTCGCTGATTCAGTCATGGTGCTGGCCCGCAGGCCCGTGGTCTCCTCCAGTTCGAAATTTAAGTGCGCCGGCTACTGCGTGGGGGCTGTTGCCGGGCACGCAGGAGCCAGCGGAGTCCTTCCATCTTACGCCAGGAGGCACCTCCCGGCAGCGTCCGGCGGTCTCCGGCGAGGGTGCCCGTCACCGGCTTGCTGCGGGACGGTTGGCGTCATTAGGTATCAACTTCATATCGGGCTCATATCGTTCCCGTTGCAGTTGGGCCGGCAGCCCGGATTCGGTCCTTTTGGCGGAGCTGGCTATGCGATGCTGGAAATCACAGCCGTCCGGGGACCGGCTCACGGGGCCCAGGCCTCGCCATTTCACAGCAGGAAAGGACAGGCCACGAGAGTGCCGGAAACAGCGACCACCCTCAGTGTCAGGCGCGCCGCGCCACGTTTCCGTCCGCAACGTCTCCTGGGCCTACTGCCAGCATTCCTCCTTCTCACCGGTTGTATCGCGGACCCCAGCCCTGAGCCCAACCTGACGGCAAACTCCAGCGCTGCCGCCACCAGCTCCCCCGGGGCACCTTCCACCAGCGCGCCCCTGGAAACTACACAGTCTTCGAATAAGGCACCGGTCTATTGGATTGGCCGAAGCAACAGCAACGCGTTCCTGTACCGGGAGTTCCGGGACGTGCCGGAGCAGGAGAATCCAGTGACCCGCGCCCTGCGGGCCATGATGTCCGAGAAGCCGCTGGACCCGGATTTCTTCACGCCCTGGCAGAATCCCGAGAAACTCGCCTCGTCCATTTCCGGCAAGAACGTCATTACCGTCGACATCTCGGAGGATGCATTTAACAGCAATCTCGACGCCGACATGGCTGGCCGCGCCATTCAGCAGTTGGTCTTTACCGCTACGGCAGCGGCTGCGAGCTCCGGCCTGATCGATTCCGGCCAGCAGATCCAGGTCAGGATCCTGGTGGATAGCCACACCGACTACGTTGCCTTCGACCACGTCCAGCTTGGCGACCCCATGTCCCGAGCTGCCGGAATGGTGGCGCCCGTGTGGATCATCGATCCGCAGGAAGGGACGGACCTGGCCGGCGGAAGCGTCAAGATCACCGGCCGCAGCACCGTTCCGGGCGGTAAGCTCCGCTGGCAGATCCTGCAGGCCGAAGCGAACGGGAACAAGACGCCCTACCTCACCGGGGAGACCACTGCAGCTGCCGAAGCGGCCCAGTCCGGAGTGTTTACGCTTGCCCTTAGCCTGTCCGCCGGGAGTTACGAGCTCCGCGTTTCGCAGGTGGATGCGGCCGGCACCAGCCAGGAGCTGAATGTGGATACGCGGAACTTCAACGTCCGGTAGCAGGCGGCCTCAGGATACCGGGGCTGTCCAGCGTCCCAGTACATCGCTCGCCAGAACAACCGCTGCCGGTCCGGCCGTGGATGACCTCAGGACGTGGTGTCCCAGGAGCGCCGTCACGGCACCGGCGTCGCAAAGCCGGGTGACTTCGCGAGGACTGATTCCGCCTTCCGGGCCAACGATGAGCAGAATTTCCAGGGGTCCGGCGTCAGCCTGGGTGCCCTGCCATGATTCCAGGACAGACCGGAGCGGTCGGACCGCGTCTTCGTGCAGGATTACGGCCAGATCCGCTGCCGCCACGGCCGCCGTAAGGCCTGGCGTTTCGACGGCGGCGCGCACCTCGGGGATCCAGGCGCGGCGTGCCTGCTTGGCGGCGGCAGTGACCACGGACTGCCATTTTGCGTGGGCCTTGGCCGCGCGCTCACCCTTCCAGCGGACAATTGATCGCTCGGACTGCCAGGGAACTACGGCATCGATCCCGAGTTCGGTTGCCGTTTCCACGGCCAGTTCATCGCGGTCCCCCTTGGCCAGGGCCTGCACCAGCACCAGCCGGATGTCGGGCCGGTCCTCCACCACGAGGGCGTCGCATTCCACGGTGAGCTCCGCGGGCGACGCCGAGACAACAGTTCCTGTCAGCCGCTTTCCGGCGCCGTCGGCAATGTCCACTGCTTCTCCGGGAGATAGCCGTTTTACGGTCACGGCGTGGCGTGCCTCCGGCCCTTGAAGGACAAATCGGGCACCGGGCACCAGCTCGTCCAGCGACCCGGCACCGCTGAAGAAAACGGGATTGCTCACCGTTACAGGTTACCGAACCGGTCCCGCAGCTTGGCAAAGACGCCGCCGCTGGCAGCCAGTTTGCCTTCCGTGAACTGCTCGCCCCGCAGCTTCGCCAACTGCCGCAGGAGATCCTCCTGCGCGGCATCCAGCTTGGCCGGAGTCTCCACCTGCAGATGGACCATCAGGTCACCGCGGCCGTAACCGCGCAGGTGCGTCACGCCGAGTCCACGGAGCGTGATGATCTCCCCGGACTGCGTCCCTGACTTGACGTCGATCTCCTGCAGCCCGTCAAAGGTTTCCAGTGACAGCTCGGTACCCAGGGCGGCAGCTGTCATGGGGATGTGCAGCGTTGCGTGCAGGTCGTCACCGTCGCGCGCGTATGTGGCGTCGTTGTTGACCCGGAGTTCCACGTACAGGTCCCCGGACGGTCCTCCGGCCGGGCCTGCTTCGCCCTGCCCGGAGAGCTGGATCCGGGTGCCTGTGGCAACACCGGCCGGCACCTTGATGGTGAGCGACCGCCGGCTGCGGATGCGGCCTTGGCCGCTGCATTCGTTGCAGGGGTCCTTGATGACCGTCCCGAAGCCTTCGCAACTGCCACACGGGGCCGCCGTCATGACCTGGCCCAGGATGGAGCGCACCGCGCGCTGGACCTGGCCGCTGCCGCCGCAGATATCGCAGCGGACAGGGTTGCTGCCTTCGCGGCAGCATGACCCGTTGCAGGTGGGGCAGGTGACGGCTGTGTCCACTTCGAGTTTCCGGTTGACGCCGAACACGGCATCGCGGAGTTCGATCCGTACACTGATCAGCGCGTCCTGGCCGCGGCGGACCCGGGACGCGGGGCCGGAGGTGCCGCCGGCCCCGAAGAACGTGTCGAAGATGTCCTGGAACGCGAAGCCCTGGCCGGAGTATCCGCCTCCGCCGAACCCGTTGTCGGTGCCGTTCTCATTGCCGGTGGTGTCATAGATCCGGCGCTTCTGAGGGTCCGAAAGCACCTCGTAGGCATGGGTCACGGCCTTGAAGCGGTCCGATGCATCGTCCCCGGGGTTTACGTCCGGGTGAAGAGTGCGGGCCAGCTTGCGGTAGGCCTTCTTGATCTCTTCCCCGGTGGCTTCCGGCGAGACTCCGAGGACGTCGTAGTGGCTGCTCAAAGTTCGTATCTCTTCCTTGTTGTACTGCCGGCAGCCGGGCTGCCGGCACTGCTCTTTGTGCCTGGACCGCGGTGCTGTTACGGACCCAGAATTCTTGAAAGGTAACGGGCTACTGCCCTGACGGCGGCCATGGTGGTGGGATAGTCCATCCGGGTGGGGCCCAGCACACCGATCTTGGCATTGCTGTCTGGTCCGTAGCCCGTGGCCACCACGGAGGCTTCCGCGAGCCCGTCGTACGGGTTTTCACGCCCGATGCTGACTGCCACGCCCCTCGGATCCTGCGCCATGTCGCTCAGGAGGCGCAGCAGGACAACCTGCTCCTCGAGGGCTTCCAGGACCGGTCCGATACTGAGCGGAAAATCCACATTGGAGCGGGCGAGGTTCGCCGTTCCGGCCATGACCATGCGCTCCTCGCGGCTGTTGTGGGCGAGCGTTTCCAGCCCGTGGGCCAAAGCCTGGGCCGCCGCGCGCTGGCCCGGGCTGACGGACGAAACGACTCCCGGAAGCGAGGGGGTCAGCCGGCTCAGCGAGATGCCCGCGAGTGATCCGAGGAAGTGTGTCCGCAACGCGGCGATGGCGTCGTCGCCGAGGTCCTGGCCGACGTCGATCACGCGCTGTTCGACCTTGCCGGTGGTGGCGATGAGGACCACCAGGACTTGCCGGGGCGCGAGCAGGACGAATTCGATGTGGCGGATCGTGGCGCGGCTCAGATGCGGATACTGCACCACGGCGACCTGGTTGGTCAGCTGCGACAGCATCCTGACGGTCCTGTCCAGGACGTCGTCCAGATCGTCTGCGCCCTCCAGCAGCGACTGGATTGCGCGCCGTTCCGCCTGGGAAAGCGGCTTTACCGCTGAAATCTGGTCCACAAACAGCCGATAGCCTTTGTCTGTGGGGATCCGTCCGGCGCTGGTGTGCGGGGCCGTGATCAGGCCGTCGTCTTCCAAGGCCGCCATGTCGTTGCGGATGGTGGCACTGGACACGCCGAGGTGGTGGCGTTCCACGAGTGCTTTTGAACCTACTGGCTCGCGGGAGTGCACATAGTCCTCCACGATGGCGCGCAGTACTTCGAGTTTGCGCGGCTCGCTCATACTCCACCTCCATCCGTGGTCACTGCAGGGTTAGCACTCGACATGCCTAAGTGCTAACAGTCTAATATGAGTCACCCCGTTGTTAGCATTGGTACCGCTCCGGGCGAAATTCCGGGCCAGGATCTAGCGGCAAGGTGGAATCAATCCATGCAGTACCAGAACTGGGGTCCACAGGAGATCACTGCGCCCGTCAGAAGCGAACTCCCTGAGGTCCCCGTGGAACGTGGCATGGTTCTCGAAGATGCCCAGTCAGGCTGGGTGGGAGCGGTGACCCGGGTGGAGAAGTCCGGTGGCATGCATGTAGTGGCCCTCGAAGACCGACGCGGCAAGTCCCGGTCCTTCCGGCTCGGCTTCGGGTTCCTCCTGGAGGGGCAGCCCATCCGGCTCGTTCCCCCGGCGCCCAGGCAGGCCGCCCCCGTGGTCGCCGGCCGGACGGCGTCGGGCTCAGTCCGCGTGGCCGGCCAGCGTGCCCAGGTGGCCAAAGCCAGCAGAATCTGGGTGGAGGGAAAACACGACGCCGAACTCGTGGAAAAAGTCTGGGGTGACGATCTCCGCGTAGAGGGCATCGTCGTCGAGCCTTTGCATGGCATTGATGATTTGGCGGGGGCGGTAGCCGCATTTGGTCCCGGTCCGGGGCGGCGGCTGGGGGTCCTGGTGGACCATCTGGTGCCGGACTCGAAGGAGTGGCGCATCGCGGCTGCCGTGATGGCCTCCCCCGGCGCGGCGGGGAATGTCCTGATCGTCGGGCACCCTTACGTTGACGTGTGGCAGGCGATCCGGCCCGCTGTACTGGGCATCGAACAATGGCCAGTGGTGCCCCGCGGGCAGGACTGGAAGACCGGAATCCTGGCAGCGTTCGGCTGGCCGCACTCCACCAAGGAAGACGTCGGACTTGGCTGGCAAAAGCTGCTGGGCGCTGTCCGAAGCTACGCGGACCTGGAAGCATCACTGCTCGGGAGAGTGGAGGAAGTCATCGACTTCCTGACGGTGCCTTAACGCCGGATCCGGCTGCTGGCGGCGGCATTTGGTGGCTGAACCAGTATTCTTGGTACTGCGGAGGCTGCAGTTGCTTCAGTCCGGCATTCTCCAACCCAGCACCATTGCACTTTCGAAGGAAGAAAACCGTGGCACAAAACGCACGCGAGCACCGGGACGACCACGGCGGCCAGGGCCGTTCCGAGTACCAAGGCGTTCCGGCAAATGCGCTGCCCCTGACGGCCAGCGAAGACCGCCAGTGGGCCACGCTGGCACACTTCGGGGGGATCCTCGGCTGTGTTCCGTCACTGCTGATCTACCTGATTTTCCGTGAGCGCGGGCCGTTTACCGCCCAGGAATCCAAGGAAGCGCTGAACTTCAGCCTGCCGCCCACCATTGCGGCGCTGGTGGCCAACCTCCTGGTGTTCATTCCGGTGGTGGGAAATATCTTCGCTGTCATCGCCACCCTGATCTGGATTGCCCTGACCTGCTTCTCCGTGGCCGCAGGTATCCACGTCAATAAGGGCCAGCCGCACCGCTACCAGTACAACCTGCGCTGGATCAAGTAGTCCCCACCCGCACCCTAACCTCGCAAGGCCCGGCCAGGGAACCCTGCGGGCGTGGGCCCACCAGTCAGTCCGGCAGGATCCTGCGGACCACAGCGTCGGCCAGCAGGCGGCCCTTCAGTGTCAACACCAGCTTGCCGTGGAAGGCAGCCGGCGGCTCCACCAGGCCGTCGGCAATGAGCCCGGCCACGGCGTGACGGCCGTGTTCGCCCAGCGTCGACGTTGCCAGCCCCGACACGAGCCGGGCCTCAAGCATCACGCGCTCCACGTCGCGGGTTCCGGCGTCGAGGGTTTCCCGACCGGCGGCCGGTGACAGGCCCTGAGCGAGCCGTCCGGCATAGGCCGTGGGGTGCTTGACGTTCCACCACCGCACTCCGCCGACGTGTGAATGCGCACCTGGTCCGATGCCCCACCAGTCGTCCCCCCGCCAGTACGCAAGGTTGTGCCGGCATGCCTGCTCCGGCGTCCGGGACCAGTTGCTGACCTCATACCAGCTGAGGCCCGCCGCGCCGATCAGTTGGTCGGCGAGTTCGTACTTGTCGGCGTGGTCGTCGTCGTCGATTCCCGGGACTTCACCCCGGCGGATCTGGGCGGCCAGCTTGGTGCCGTCCTCAACGATCAGCGCGTAGGCACTGATGTGGTCAGGCTTGTAGGACAATGCCGTCTCCAGTGAGAACCGCCAGTCCTCCAGGGACTCCCCCGGCGTCCCGTAGATCAGGTCCAGGCTCACGGCCAGTCCGGCATCGCGCGCCCACTGCACCACCTGCGGCACGCGGCTGGGCGTGTGCGTGCGGTCCAGGACCTTCAGGACATGGGGAACGGCAGACTGCATGCCAAAGGAAACCCGGGTGAAACCAGCATCGGCCAGCACCTGCAGGGATGCAGGGGTGACCGAGTCCGGGTTTGCTTCGGTGGTCACTTCGGCGCCGGGTTCCAGGCCCCAGTGTCCGACGGCGGCCGTCAGGATCCGGGCGAGGTCTTCCGCAGGGAGCAGCGTGGGGGTGCCGCCGCCGAAAAAGACTGTGCTCAGGGGCCGGTCCGGAAGACCCGAGTCCCGCAGGACCGTGGCCGCAAGATCCACTTCGGACACGGCCGTGGTGGCGTAGGCGTCCTGCGACGCTCCGCCGCCCAGCTCGGTGGCCGTGTACGTGTTGAAGTCGCAGTATCCGCAACGCACCGCGCAGAACGGGATGTGCACGTACAGGCCGAAGGCCCGGTCCGCCGCACCGTCCACTGCCTGGGCGGGCAGCAGACCGTCCGACGGCGCGGGGTCGCCGAGCGGAAGAATGCTAGGCACCGCAGGGACCTCCGGTGTTGCCGGCCACTGTCATCACTACTTCTTGGCCTTGTCCTTGGACTCGTCGGTGGTCAGCGCAGCGATGAAGGCTTCCTGGGGGACCTCAACGCGGCCCACCATCTTCATACGCTTTTTGCCTTCCTTCTGCTTCTCCAGCAGCTTGCGCTTACGGGAAATGTCGCCGCCGTAGCACTTGGCCAGAACGTCCTTGCGGATGGCCCGGATGCTTTCCCGGGCGATGATCCTGGAGCCGATGGCAGCCTGGATGGGCACTTCGAACTGCTGGCGGGGAATCAGCTCGCGCAGTTTGCCGGTCATCATCACACCGTAGGCATAAGCCTTCTCGCGGTGCGTGATAGCGGAGAAGGCATCCACCTGTTCGCCCTGGAGCATGATGTCCACCTTGACCAAGTCGGCCACCTGCTCGCCGTCGGCCTTCCAGTCCAGCGAGCCGTAGCCCCGCGTCTTGGATTTGAGGATGTCAAAGAAATCGAACACGATCTCAGCGAGCGGCAACCGGTACCGGATTTCGACCCTGTCCTCGGACAGGTAGTCCATGCCGCCAATAACACCGCGGCGGCTCTGGCAGAGTTCCATGATGGCGCCCACAAACTCATTCGGCGCCAGGATGGTGGCAGCCACCATCGGCTCGCGGACCTCTGCGATCTTGCCGGAAGGGTATTCGCTGGGGTTGGTCACATGGACCACCTTCTTGTCCTCCAGCGTCACCTCGTACTCCACGTTGGGGGCAGTGGAGATCAGGTCAAGATTGTATTCGCGTTCGAGCCGCTCCCTGGTGATTTCCAGGTGGAGCAGGCCGAGGAAGCCGACGCGGAAGCCGAAGCCGAGCGCGGCCGACGTTTCAGGCTCGTACACCAGTGCGGCGTCGTTGAGCATCAGCTTCTCCAGCGCATCGCGGAGCACCGGGTAGTCCGTGCCGTCCAGCGGATACAGGCCGGAGAACACCATCGGCTTGGCATCGGCATAGCCGGGAAGGGAGGCAGTGGCAGGCTTGGCAAGGTTGGTGACGGTGTCGCCGACCTTGGACAGGCGGACGTCCTTCACCCCGGTGATGAGGTAGCCCACTTCGCCCACGCCGAGGCCTTTGGAAGGGGTGGGCTCCGGGGAACTCACCCCGATCTCGAGAAGTTCGTGGGTGGCGCGGGTGGACATCATCTGGATGCGTTCACGGGGGTGGAGCATGCCGTCAACGACGCGGACGTACGTGACCACACCGCGGTACGTGTCGTAGACCGAGTCGAAGATCATGGCGCGCGCGGGGGCATTCGGGTCACCCACGGGGGCCGGCAGGTCACGGACGATTTTGTCCAGCAGGACCTCGACGCCCATGCCGGTCTTGCCGGAGACGCGGAGCACGTCGTCGGGGTCGCCGCCGATCAGGCTGGCTAGTTCGGCCGCGTACTTCTCAGGCTGGGCTGCCGGGAGGTCGATCTTGTTCAGCACCGGGATGATGGTGAGGTTGTTTTCCATCGCCAGGTACAGGTTCGCGAGGGTCTGGGCCTCGATGCCCTGCGCCGCGTCAACGAGCAGCACTGCACCTTCGCAGGCGGCCAGCGAACGGGACACCTCGTAGGTGAAGTCCACGTGGCCGGGCGTGTCGATCATGTTCAGCGCGTAGCTGGTGCCGTCGAGCTCCCAGGGCATACGGACCGCCTGGGACTTAATCGTGATGCCGCGTTCGCGCTCAATGTCCATGCGGTCCAGGTACTGGGCCTTCATATCGCGGGACTTAACCACCCCGGTGTACTGCAGCATGCGGTCGGCCAAGGTGGACTTGCCGTGGTCAATGTGCGCGATGATGCAGAAATTCCGAATGATGGCCGGATCTGTCGCGGCGGGCACCGGGGCGGTGCGGGCCATGGGAGACACGCAGGGTCCTTACTGTTGGCATTCACGCGGCCACCGCCAGGACGCACCGAAGGCACCCTGCGGCTGTACCGCACATTTGGAACTTCCAGTCTCCCACGTCCGGGCGCATCGTATTGCATTCAGGTCAAACCGGTACCAGGGCCCGGAGATAGTCTTGCCCCATGCCTATCAACCTCCGCTCCTTGGCCAACGCCGTCCGGATATCCGTCAGGTTCCTGCAGAAGTTCCGTTCAGGTCCAACCGGATCTGCCGGACCGGCCACGCCCACGCCGGCCCGCCACGCACCGACTTCCAAGCCGGCCACGCCCGGCGCCTATCCTGGCGACTTCAACGGCACAGCAACCATCCGGTACGCCCCGCAGCCCGATGGCAGTCCCGACCCCGGCGAGATTGTGTGGGCGTGGGTTCCATATGAAGAGGACCACGGCCGGGGTAAAGACCGTCCTGTTCTGCTGGTGGGAAAGAACGGGCGGTACCTGCTGGGCGTGATGCTCACCAGCAAGGACCACGACCAGGCCGGCAACCGGACCGGAGAGTACGTGGACATCGGGACCGGCAGCTGGGACCGCCAGCGGCGGCCCAGCGAGGCGAACCTTGGGCGGATCCTTCAGGTCAGCCCGGACGCCATCCGGCGCGAAGGTGCTGTTCTGGACCGGAAACGCTTCGATCTGGTGGCTGCAGGTATCCGGCGGCGACACGGCTGGAAATAGCCCGCCAAATGGCCAGCTTCCGGGGGGTCTGCTATTCTATATAGCTGTGTGTCCGTGCAGGTCGACGGCCACTGATGGTTGGCCGCCATAGGTATCCCCACGCCGCTCAGTCAATGGCCAATCTGAAAGCCCTCTAGACCATTTCCGCATTAAAAAGAGAGTTCACACGTGGCTAATATCAAGTCCCAGAAGAAGCGCATCCTTACCAACGAGAAGGCCCGCCTGCGCAACAACGCAGTCAAGTCTGAGCTGAAGACGGCCATCCGCGCCGTCAACACCGCCGTTGAGTCCACCGACAAGGATGCAGCTGCCGCTGCCCTGCTTGTTGCCGGCCGCAAGCTGGACAAGGCTGTCAGCAAGGGTGTTCTGCACAAGAACAACGCAGCAAACCGCAAGTCGGCCATCTCCAAGAAGGTCAACGCGCTGTAAGGTTTCCAGTTCACCTGAACTGATGATTGTGGCCGGCACCCGATGGGTGCCGGCCACACATCTTTAAGCCGTCAGCGTCTCTGCCCCAGAGCCACCAACAGCAGCCGCGATCAGCTGAAGTCAGTCAGTGCCCGCGCACAGAGGTTGCGATGACGGTCACCGCATGTTCAACGGCATAGACGGGATCGCGCGAAAGGCCCTTTACCTGGGCGTCGGCCTCGGCGGTGGCCTGGATGGAGCGGACCAGGCCCTCCGGGGTCCAACGGCGCACATCGCGCTGGGCCTGCTCCACAAGCCAGGGCTGCATGCCCAGTTCCCGGGCGATCTGCGCCGGGGACCCCTGGGCGCCGGCAACTTTCGCCACCGTCCGCAGCTTGGCCGCCAGCGCCGCCACCAGCGGAACCGGATCGGCTCCAGTGGCAAGCGCGTGACGAAGGGTGGAGAGCGCTACTGGCCCGTTTCCGGCCATGGCTGCGTCCGCGACCTTGAAGGCCGTGGCCTCGATCCGGCCGCCGTAGTAGCGGTCCACCATCTCCGGGGTCACTGCTCCCGTGGCATCCGCGATCAGTTGGCTGCACGCCGCCGCGAGCTCCGAAAGGTTGGCGCCGACGGCATTGACCAGCGTCTGTACGGCGTCCGAGCTGATCTTGCGTCCTGCGGCCCTGAATTCAGTTGCCACGAAGGTGGCCTTATCCGCATCTTTCTTGAGTGGCTGGCAGTCCACTACCGGCCAACCGCCCGCTTTGACGGCATCGAGGAGCTTCTTGCCGCGGACTCCCCCGGCGTGGCGCAGGACGAGGACCGCGTCCGGTTCCGGGCGGGCCAGGTAGGTCAGGGCGTCGGCCAGGAAGGCATCGTTCATGCCTTCAACGCCTTCGACTTCGATCAGTTTGCGCTCACCGAAGAGTGAGGGGCTGACGTTCATGGCTAGGGTCCCGGCTTCGTAGGTGCCGGCCGTGAGGCGGCTGACTTCCACGTCCGGGAACGCCGTGCGCACCTGGGCGCGGATATGGTCCATGGCACGGATGCCGAGGTATTCCTCCGGTCCGCCCACCAGGACGATTTCGGCAGGCGTCACGTCCCGCCAGGTGGCCGTGTTGGACGCCGGAGTCCTGGTTCGTGTGGTCTGGGCTGCGGCCATTGTGGATTCCTCCCGGAAATTCTGGTGCAGTGTCTAAGCCTGCCACGGTGGGCCGCCGCCACCAAGCCGGGGCCACGCTGGCCTGGCCCGCGCCGGTCCGGCCAGCGCCTGGACAACGGGGCCCCCAGGTGCCGTTCCAGGAGGTCCAACACCGATTCCGTCCGGGCGTGCACTGCCAGGACCCACGGGAACACCTGACGCGGCCGGACGGCAAGCCACACACCGGCAAAGGTCAGCAGGGAGAGCAGCACCATGGTCAGGAGTCCGAACGGGCCCTCGGGCCAGGGCAGCGCAGCCCCCGGCAATCCGGCCGTGATCCGCGCGGTTCCTGCCACTCCGGCGCTGAAAGTGCCTGCCACGGCGATCAGGATGGTGGCCAGCCACGGTGCGGCAACCACCAGTGGGACAGCTGCCGTTCCCAGCAATGTCACCGGTGCTACCAGCGGGGCTGCCATTAGGTTTGCAAGCAGCGAGTACGTGGAAAACTGGGGCTGCAGGAGCACAATCACCGGGCCGCACAGCAACTGCGCGGACAGCGGGACGGCCCAGGCCGCGGCTGCCCAGCGTGGAACAACTGGCGGGGTCCAGTCAATCATCCGTCGACCCAGGACGATGATGCCCAGGGTTGCGAGTACTGACAAGAGGAACCCAAAGCTGGTACCGAGGCCGGGGTCGATCAGGAGCAGGCCCATCACGGCGAGGCAGAGGAAACTGAGTCCGCGGCCCGTCCGGCCGCCTGCCAGCGATGCCACGGCGATTGACCCCATCAGCGCGGCGCGCAGTACGCTGGCGTCCGGGCCCACGAGCACCACAAACATTGCCAGGCCGGTCAGCGCCAGTCCTGCCGCGGGGAGCCGGTGCAGGCGGAGGCTGCGTGCAGCGATCAGCAGTGCACCCAGGACCAGGCTGCAGTTGGCTCCAGAGATAGTTCACAACAGGGGTGGGTGTGCTGACTAGAGCAAGTTTGAGCATATCAAGACTTTATCGCCGTGCACATGGTTGTTCCACACGCCTTCATAATGTGTCTCGTCAGGTCGCTGCATGGCCGCTTCGTCGCCTCCGACGTTATCGCTGCACAGCTTCCTCGCAGGGCTAGAGAACCCGTCTGAGATTCCGCTCGATGACCAGCTACGGGTACTCCCCCAAGGACTGCTCCAGTGTCGCCGATGACACTCCCACACATGTTCGTTAGGGTGCCGCCGACGGCCCATCGACTTTGTGCCACGGCTTGTGGCAGAGAATCCCATCCTCAGTGCGAGTGCCTTTGGCGCCAGCTCAGGAGGAAAGCAAACGTAACCCGGGGTTCCCGCACTACTCGGATGGCGTTTACAACAGCATCTCCAAGGGAAGAATCTCTGAGGTCGAGGGCACAGCGATGATGAAGAGACTCCTTGAACGGTGCGTAGCGATTTCGCGCGCCTATTCTGGAGCTATTCAGCATCGATAGAGCGGCAGGCAGCGTGACGAACAGGTCCAAAGTCATATGGAATAAGCACGCGTACCAAGCCGGAACCCTGCTTAGCCGGCATCACCTTCCCCACGTCCTTCAGCATCGGCAAGACATCAGATACGAAGGCATTGTTGGCTCCCT